>JBKBQT010000011.1:0-106259 GCA_046292445.1 Gemmobacter sp. | reverse complement strand
CTCGGCCGCCGCCTGTGCTTCGGCGGCAGCGGCGCGGGCGCGGCCCGCCTCGGCCGCTGCGCGTTCGGCGGTGCGCGCCAGATCCTCGATCAGACGCTGCGCCGACTGGTGCCGCGCAGCGAGGCGGGCTGCATCCTCGGTCGCCGCCGCCTGCGCCGCCTCGGCGGCGGCGACCTCGGCACCCGCCGCGCGGGCCGCCTCGGCCAGCGCGGCCAGCCGCGCATCGTGGCCGTCATGGGCACGGTCAAGCTGCCCCAGTTCCCATTCGAGACGGCCGATCGTGTCGGCGGCATCGCGCACCAGCGCCGCCTCGCGCGTGCGGTCGCGCTCGATCTGCGCGGCGGCCTGAACCAGTGCGGCGATCGCGGCCTCGGCGCGCGCCGTCTCGGCCGCGAGGCCGTCCCGCTCGACGAGGGCGCGCTGCAGGATCGCGGCGGCAATCGCCTGTTCCTCGCGCAGCGGCGGAAGCGCGGCCTCGGCCGCCTCGCGCGCGGCCGCCGCGGCCCGCGCGCGGCGCCCCGCCTCGGCCGCCAAGCGCAGCGCGGCCTGATCGGCCGCTGCCGCCTCGGCCGCCGCCGCATCCGCCGCCTGCCATCGCCGCCAGAGCAGGAGAGCCTCGGCCCGGCGCAGATCCGCCCCGATCTCGCGATACCGCGCCGCCTGCCGCGCCTGCCGGGCCAGTTGCGCAAGCTGCGCGCGCAGCCCCTTGAGCACATCCTCGATGCGCGCAAGGTTCGCCTCGGTCGCGGTCAGGCGCAGTTCGGCCTCGTGCCGCCGCTGGTAGAGGCCCGCGATCCCCGCCGCATCCTCGAGCACGCGGCGCCGGGCGCGAGGGCGCGCGTTGATGAGTTCGGCGATCTGCCCCTGCCGGACAAGCGCCGGCGAGGATGCACCCGTCGCGGCATCGGCGAACAGCATCTGCACATCGCGCGCCCGCACCTCGCGCCCGTTGGCGCGGTAGGCCGATCCCGCCTCGCGCGCGATGCGGCGGGCGATCTCGATCTGGTCGGCATCGTTGAACCCGACCGGTGCCGTGCGCTCGCCGTTGTCGAGCGTGACGACCACCTCGGCAAAGGCGCGGGCTGGGCGGCTGGCAGAACCGGCGAAGATCACATCCTCCATCCCGTCGCCGCGCATTGCCGTCGGGCGGTTCTCGCCCATCACCCAGCGCAAAGCCTCGAGCAGGTTCGACTTGCCGCAGCCGTTCGGCCCGACAACGCCCGTCAGGCCCGGCCCGATGACGAGATCGGTCGGGTCGACGAAACTCTTGAACCCGTTGAGGCGAAGGCGGGTGATGCGCAAGGGCTGGTCTTTCGTGACGCCGGGGCGGCAGGGTGGGCAAGCCGGAGGATCGAGTCGCAGCGTGTTCAAAGGATAGCGTTCCGAGCCCGGTGTTTCATCAACATTCTGGTGCTCCACCGATTGGTGGTTGTGCTGCAGCGCAGAGCCACATCGGCTAAGCGCGCGTGCCGGACCGGACGGGTCGCGCGCGACGCCGACCGGTCATGCCGGCCGCGGTCGCCACGGCGTCAGTTCTCCTTTCGGAAACAATCGTCTTGCAGCAGGCGCCGGCCGGGTGCAGGTGAATTCCCGCGCCGCCCACGTTTCCGGCGATCCCCGGCACGAATCGCTCGCCGCCGACTTGCCGCCGGACCGGCAAGCTTTCGCCGCCCGTTAAACTATGGGTTGTGCGACTCATGGTGATCGGGACATTACGGATGCGGCGCGGCACGCTGCGCCGCAGAATCGCCGCAAGTTGCCCCTGTTTGGACCCAAAGATGCCGTGTTTTTCGTTTCGGGCGAGACGCTTGATCGGTAAACTCCCGATTAACGAGGGCGGGTGCGACGGACGCGACACGCTGGACGGCGACGGACCAGTCCAATGGGACAGGACCCAAATCGACCATGCTGGCATCGCAAGACGCGAGGATACCCGACCAGTGTGACGACCGGTGTGTGTGTAATTGTTGATAGGACATGAACGATGACGAGTCAGCCGAGCCAATTTGAGATCGCGACCGCGATTGTGCAGCCGGTCAATCCGCGTGTCGAACCGTCGCATCGGGGCCTCTATCGTCGGTATGGCAAGCGCCTGCTCGACCTTGCGCTCGTGCTTGCCGCCGCGCCGATCGTGCTCCCGGTGATCGCGGTCCTTGCCACGCTCGTGGCGCTCGACGGCGGCCGTCCCTTCTACGTGCAGGATCGCGTCGGCCGCAACGGTCGCCATTTCCGCCTGTGGAAGCTGCGCACCATGGTCGTCGATGCCGATGCCCGCATGGAAGCGCATCTTTCGAGCGACCCGGCAGCACGGCGCGAATGGGACGAGAAGCAAAAGCTGCACGACGACCCGCGCATCACCCGGATCGGACATCTGCTGCGCAAGACGTCGCTCGACGAGTTGCCGCAGCTCTGGAACGTGCTGAAGGGTGACATGAGCCTTGTCGGGCCGCGTCCGATGATGGTGGCGCAGCAGATGCTCTATCCGTCGAATGCCTACTTCACGGTGCGGCCGGGGATCACCGGCTACTGGCAGACCTCCGACCGCAACCGCACCACCTTTGCCGCCCGGGCAAAGTTCGATGGCGCCTATGTCGCCGATCTTTCGCTGCCGACAGACATCGCCGTTCTGCTGCGGACGGTCTCGGTGGTGATCCGCGGCACGGGGTGCTGACCCGCCATTCCGCAAGCGCCACCGCCCCATCCGGCATGGCGTCGGCACTGACGTCCGCGACCTCGGTCCGGTGGCGTCATGTCGCGAGAGAATAAAGCCCGACGACCGTAACCGCCGCAACGACCGCAAAGGCGAATGTCCCCACGGCCGCCACCCGCAGCGTCTTTCGCCGCACCCGTTCGGCGGCGGAGGGCACATAGGGAATGGCGACGAAGGGCCGGATACCGACGGCGCGTTCCATCTGCCCGGCCGTGCGCAGCACCGGATTCATGAGGTCGAGGAGGAGTGCCGCACCGAGCGCGACCATGACCGACCCCGCTGCGCCCATCACGGCAACCTTCTTGCGCGTCGAACCCGACGCATAGATCGGCACCTCGGCCGCCTCGAGCAGCGAAAGCTGTTCGGTCTGCTGGTTCTCGGCGAGCTTTCGGCTTGTCTCGGCCTCGGCGAGGCGCCGGGTCGTGACGGCGTAGCGGTCCTGCAACTGCTGAAGGCTGCGGGCATAGGCCGACAGCGCCGTCTCGATGCTCGGCGCGCGGGCGAGCGAGGCCGCGATCTCGCTCCGCCGGCGTTCCAGCGCCATCCCCTGGTCGTCGAGCAGGCCGATCTGGCCGGTCAGCAACTCGACCTGCCGCTGCTCCACGACGCGCAGGTTGCCCTGCGCGCGCAGCGCGTCGCGCTGGGTTTCAAGCTCGATGCGCCGCGCGGCGATGGTGCGCAAGGCGTCGTCGAGCCGCGCCGCCTCCTCGCGCCGGGCCGCGATCGCCTCGGGCAGCGCATCGACGTTGTCGATCTTGAAGCGCGTGATCTCGGCTTCGAGCGCCACCATCTCGGCGGCGATCCGTGCCTCTTCGGCAAGGAAAAACCCGCGCGCCTCGTCGATCCGCGCCAACTCGCGCTGGCTGCCGAGCGCGATGATCCTCTCGGCCACCTCGTTGGCGACCGCGGCCGCCTTGACCGGATCGGGCAGCGTCACGGTCACGAGGATCGCCGAGACATCGGTGCCGCCCCCGGCGGTCGGGCCGGGCAGGATGTTGTCGAGGTCGATCGCCTCGCGCATGAGCACGACGCGCTGCGTATCGGTCAGCCCGCCCAGCGCGGCGAACAGATCATGCCGGCGCATCAGGGCCAGCATCGCCTCGCGCGACATGATCTGCTGCTCGATCACCTGAAGGCGGAACGAGGTCGGCCCGCCGGCGACCTCGCGGCTGACCGGATCGGCCACGCGGGGCGACTCCACCTGGATCACGGCGGTCGTCACGTAGGCGCGCGGCAAGGTCAGAACATAGGCCAGCGTCAGCGCCACCCCGATCAGCGTGACCGCGACGATCACCAGCGCCCGCCGCCGGAGCAGCCCGATCAGATCGCCCAGCGTTTGAAGGTTGCCCATGCGCGCCCCGTCAGCGGCCGATGGCGGTCGATTCCGCCCGGTTGAGCACGACGCCGACGAGGGTCGTCCGATCCCTGAGCAGACGCTCGGCCTCGGTGATGTCGCGCGCGAGCGTGCGGGTGCCGTCAGCCACCAGCAACACCGCATCGACCCGGGGCAGGAACCCCAGGACATCGTCGCTGCCGATCAGCGGCGGCAGGTCGAACAGCATCAGGTCGGGTGCCAGCGAAAGCTCCACCGCCTCGATCGTGTCGGCCGTCCGGCTATCCTGCAGGATCTCGGCCGCCGCCTGTTCCGCGCAGTCATTCAGGCCCAGCGCGAGCGATCGGCCGATCCGGTGGAACATCGCCTCGACCGGCTGCTCGCCGGACAGCACATCCGCCAGCCGCCCGGCATCGGCCACCCCGAAGAGATCGGCCAGCGAGGGATCGCGCAGGTCGAGATCGACCACGGCGGTGCGGTAATCCGGCCGGCGGGCCAGCGCCAATGCGAGATTGGCCAGCACGAAGGACTTGCCGCAGCCGCGCGTGGGCGAGGTGATCGCGATCCGGCGCCAGCCATGCTCGGCGGCGGCCTGCACGAGCTGCGTGCGCAGCATGTCGAACGCCGACCCGGCCTGATCGCCGGCATGGGCCGCGATCAGCCGCCGGCGGGCAAAGGCCTGTTCGTCGGGCTTGATCGGGTTGAGCGCATCCCACATCCGCTGCGGATCGATCCGCGGCGCGACAACCGTGGCGCGCAGGGGATCGCGCCGGGTTTCGTGGTCCTGCCCGTCCCCCGCGGTCCCGCTATCGGGCCGGGACGCGGGCATCGACGGGCGGCGGAACCGGAACACCGACACCGCGCTCGATCCGCCCGCGCGCGTCCCCGCGCCGCCCCCGGCCCCCGAGGGCCCGCCCCCCGGGTGGGGGCGGGCGCCGTCGTCGGATCCGCCGGTCATGTCGTCTGTCCGGGATGCAGAACCGTCCGAATTGCTCAGCAGCCTTACAACAACCATCGGACACCCTTCGTGCTTCACGGCAGCCAGCGCTGCCCGCAGTCCATGTCGCGCCCGCTGTGAAGGCGGGCGAGGCCAAGATATCGCACGCTGGCGGCAGAACGCCCCCGCACGGAATCGCTCGGGCCCCCGCCCCGCGTGCAAGGATTAGCAGATTTTCCGCAATGCCGGAAGCGTCCGCGGTTCGTTCCCGAGGTGCCGCCCTTTTCGCCGGCGGCCCGATCTGCGATGACGGCTCGGGGGGGGGGCTCGATGCGGGGCGTTCGATGACGGACAGCGGGTCTTTGCCGGCCGACGCCCGACAGGCGGCGCCGGGGGCCGGACCAGTGGATGCCGTGGTGATCGGGCGCAACGAGGGGGCGCGGCTGGTCGCCTGCCTCGCCTCGCTGGCCCCGCAGGTGCGCCGGATCGTCTATGTCGACAGCGGCTCGACCGACGGCAGCCTTGCGGCGGCGCAGGCAGCCGGGGCAGAGGTGGCGATCCTCGACCCGGGCCAGCCCTTTACCGCGGCGCGCGCGCGCAACGCAGGCCTTGCTTCGATCATGGCCGACACCGATCCGCCCGCTTTCGTGCAGTTCGTGGACGGCGACTGCATCGTGGAGCCCGGCTGGGTCGCCACCGCGCGCGCCTTCCTCGCCGCTCGCCCGGATGCGGCAGTCGCCTGCGGCCGGCGGCGCGAACGCTTTCCCGAGGCGTCGGTCTACAACCGGGTGATCGACCGCGAATGGGACACGCCGGTGGGCGAGGCGCGGGCCTGCGGCGGCGATGCGCTCATGCGGGTTGCGGCGCTCGGGGGGACCGGCGGGTTCCGCGCCGACCTGATCGCCGGCGAGGAGCCCGAGCTATGCCTGCGGCTGCGCCGGGCCGGATGGACGGTCTGGCGCATCGACGCGCCGATGACGCGGCATGATGCGGCGATCCTGCGGTTCGGCCAGTGGTGGCGCCGCACCCGCCGCGCCGGCCATGCCTTTGCCCAAGGGGCTGCGCTGCACGGAAGCGGGCCCGAGCGGCACTGGGTCGCCGAGACGCGGCGCGCGCTGGTCTGGGGCGCGGCGCTGCCGATGGCGGCGGCGATGCTGGCGCTGGTGCATCCGGCGGGGCTAGCGCTGCTGCTGGCATGGCCGGCGCAGGCCGCCCGCCTTGCCCGCCGCTGGGGCGGGGACCGCGCAGCGTGGGAGGCCGCGGCGCTGTCGGTCATCGGCAAGCCGGCCGAGGCGGTGGGCGTGATCGGCTATCACCTCGCCCGCCGGCTCGGACGCCGGCCGCGGCTGATCGAATACAAGTGATCCCTAGCGCGCATGGCGGAGCCGCAGGGCGTGGCGCACCTGCCCCGGAATGACCCTAGCGCTGGCGAGGTAGCGCGGGCCGAGGCGGACGGGGTTGCTCAGCGCCCGCCAGAGCCATTCCAGCGCCAGACGCCGCATCCAGAGCGGCGCCCGCCGCTGCCGCCCGGCCAGAAAATCAAGCCCCGCGCCGAGCGAGGCAAAGCCCACCGTGGGCAGGGCGGCGCGCCCGCGCGCGGCAAGCAGTTCCTGCCGCGGCGCGCCGAGCGCGAGCAAAACCAGCCCCGCGCCGCTGCTTGCAATCGCGTCAAGCACCGCATCCCCCGCGGGGCCGCTGGCGTCGAAGCCCATCGGCGGCGCGTGCCGCAGCACGATCGACACACCCGGCGCCAGCGCCGCGAGCGCCGCCGCCGCGCCGTCGAGCGCGGCCGGGGTCGAGCCGACCAGCGCCACCGGCACCCCGCGGCGGGCCGCCAGCGCGGCGAGCGGCACCACGAGATCGGACCCCGGAACAAGCCCGACCGGTCGCCGCGCGAGGTGCGACAGCCAGACGATCGGATGCCCGTCGGCCACCACGATGTCCTGCGCGCAATACGCGGCCTTGAACGGCGGCGAGGCATGCAGCTTGGCGATATGGTCGAGGTTCAGCGTGGCGATCGCATAGCCCTCTTGCGCGGCCATCCGGGCCGCGACCGAAGCCATCAGCGCCTCGCGCGTCGGGTGCGTGATCCGAATCGTCTCGTTGCCGAAATCGAATTCCAACAGCGATCCCCGTGCGCACGATGGCACTGCCTGCATACCGGCCCGCCCCCGGCACGGACAAGGCCCGGTTTTCGCCATGCCACCGCCGTGCTAAGGAAGGATCACCGCCCCGACAGGTCGAACGCTCAGAGGACGGGTCAACGTGCCCAACACCCTTGCCTATCTGATGCTGATGCTCTGGCCGATCGTCGTGCTGGTACTGTTCGCACAGATGCGCGCGGAACGGGCCTTCGTCTGGTCGATCGTGGGCGGCTATCTGTTGCTGCCGCAGGTTGCCGCGTTCCGGGTGCCGTTCTTTCCCGATCTCGACAGGACGACTGTTCCGGCGCTGAGCGTTCTGGCCGTCGCCGTGCTGATCAAGGGCCACCGGATCGCGCTTCTGCCGCAATCGTGGCTCGCGCGGGTGCTGGTCGTCGGGTTCGTGCTCACGCCGCTGGCCACGGCGCTGACCAATCCCGATCCCATCGTCCACGCCGGCCAGCCGCAAAGCTGGGCCAGTTCATTCTTTGCCGGGCGGGTGCTGCCGGGCCTGACGCCCTATGACGGGCTTGCGATGATGGTGGCCAATGCCTTTGCACTCGTCACCTTCACGCTGGCGCGCCATTTCCTCGCCACGCCCGCCGCGATGCGCGATCTGCTGGTGGCGCTCGGGGTGGCCGCGCTGGCCTATTCGCTGCCGATGCTGCTCGAGGTGCGGCTGAGCCCGCAGCTCAACATCTGGATCTACGGCTTCTTCCAGCATTCGTTCGAGCAGATGATGCGCGGCGGCGGCTTTCGCCCCATCGTTTTCCTCGAACACGGGCTCTGGGTCGCACTGTTCGCACTGACCGGCCTGTTTTCCGCGGTCGGCCTTGCCCGCTTCGAGCCGGAAGCCCGCATGCGCTGGGTTGCCGCGGCGGTCTACCTGGCCGGCGTTCTGGTGCTGTGCAAGACCCTGGGCGTCGTGATCTATGCGCTGCTGTTCGTTCCGGTCCTGCTGGCCTGCCGTCCCGCGACGATACTGTCGCTCTGCGCCCTCGTCGCGGCGGTCGTGTTCGTCTATCCGCTGCTGCGCGCCTCGGGCCTCGTGCCGGCCGAACAGATCGTCGAGTTCTTTCGAAGCTTCAATCCGTTGCGTGCCCAGTCGCTCGAATTCCGCCTCGAGCATGAAAAGATGCTGCTCGACCATGCGATCGAACGGGTCTGGTTCGGCTGGGGCGCCTTCGAGCGCAACCTGCTGATCGATCCCGCGACGGGTCGCGCGATGAGCGTATCGGACGGCCGCTGGGTGATCGTGTTCGGGATCCTCGGGGCGGCTGGCTATGTGATGGAATTCGGCCTGCTGGTCGCGCCGCTGCTGCTTCTGGCGCGCGACAGGGCCGGCGTCGCGCCGGCGGCGGTGGTGCTGGCGCTGATCCATGCAGTGAACCTTGTCGATCTGCTGCCGAATGCGACGCTGACGCAGATCACCTGGATCGTCGGCGGCGCGCTGCTCGCCCATGCGGAACGACAGCGCGCGGCCGAGGTCGCGCCAGCGCCGAACGCCGTTACCCGGCCGGCGCGGCAAAGGACCGTGCTGTGACCCCGCGGGGCCTTCGCCGCGCGCCGGCGCACCGGGTTCGGCACCCTTCGCCGCGCCCAACGGTGCCCCATCGCCGCGGCATGCGGCGGCGACAGACGCAGCGGGCGAACGGCGGCGCGATATGCGCGGGCTGCCCGAGCCGCTACGCATTTCAGACACAGTTTTCCCGTAGCCCCTTGCCCCATCCGATCTGAAGGCCGCAGCGACCACCATGGCATCCCACGCGCCCGTCGCCTCTGACACCGACATCGCCATCGTCGGCATGGCCGCGCATCTGCCCGGCGCCGGGTCGGTGGCCGAATACTGGGAAAACCTGCGGGCCGGCGTCGAATCGATCCGGCCCCTTGGCGATGACGACCTGCGCGCGGCCGGCGAAAGCGCCGCCCGCATGGCCGCGCCGAACTACGTCCGCTCCGCCGCGACGCTCGACGGCTTTGCGGATTTCGATGCGGAGTTCTTCGGCTTCTCGCCCAAGGAAGCCGCGATCATGGACCCACAGCATCGCCAGTTCCTCGAAGTGGCGTGGGAGGCGCTCGAGGATGCGGGCCACCCGCCCGAACGCTTCCCCGGCCCGGTGGGCGTGTTCGCCGGCTGCGGGATGGGCAGTTATTTCTACTTCAACCTTTGCTCCAACCCCGATCTCGTCCGCTCGACGGGGATGTTCCTGCTGCGCCACACCGGCAACGACAAGGATTTCCTCGCCACCCGGGTCAGCCATATCTTCGACCTCAGGGGGCCGAGCCTCAATATCCAGACCGCCTGTTCCACCTCGCTCGTGGCCGTCCATGCCGCCTGCCAGTCGCTGCTGGCGGGGGAATGCGACATGGCGCTGGCGGGCGGCGTGACGGTCGAACTGCCGCAGGGGCGCGGGTATCTTTACGAAGAGGGCGAGATCCTGTCGCCCGACGGCCATTGCCACGCCTTCGACCACCGCGCGCAGGGCACGGTGTTCGGGTCGGGCGCGGGCTGCGTCGTGCTGCGGCGGCTGAAGGATGCGCTGGCGGACGGCGATCACATCTGGGCCGTCGTCAAGGGCACGGCGGTCAACAACGACGGCGCGGCCAAGGCGGGCTATCTCGCGCCCTCGGTCGATGGGCAGGCGGCCTGCGTGGCCGAGGCGCAGGGGGCGGCGGGGATCAGCGCCGAGACCGTGGGCTATGTCGAATGCCACGGGACCGGCACCTATCTCGGCGATCCGATCGAGGTCGCGGCGCTGACGCAGGCCTTCCGGCAGACGACGGACAGGCGCGGCTTTGCCCGGATCGGGTCGGTCAAGACCAACATCGGGCATTGCGACACGGCGGCGGGTGTCGCCTCGCTCATCAAGACGGCGCTGGCGCTGCACCATCGGGAAATCCCGCCCTCGCTGGGTTATGAGGCGCCCAATCCCGCCATCGACTTCGATGCCTCGCCCTTTCGCGTCAACGACCGGCTGTCGCCCTTCCCCGCGCTCGGCGCGCCGCGGCGGGCGGGGGTCAACTCGCTGGGCGTGGGCGGGACCAATGCCCATGCGGTGCTCGAGGAGGCGCCCGAGCGCGGCCCTACTGACGCCAGCGACTGGCCGTTCCAGGTGCTCGCGGTGTCGGCGCGGTCGAAGGCGGCGCTCGACGATGCCTCGCGCGCCCTTGCCGCCCATCTGCGCGTCCATCCCGATCAGCCGCTGGCCGATGTCGCCTGGACGCTCAAGGAGGGGCGGCGCGCATTCGACCACCGCCGGGTGATCGTCGCGCCCACGCATGACGAGGCCGCCGCGCTGCTCGAGGGCGCCGACCCCCGCCGCGTCGGCACCCATGCGCGGATCGACGCGCCCGAGGTGGTGTTCATGTTCCCCGGCGGCGGCGCGCAATATGCCGGCATGGCCCGCGACCTCTACGAGACCGAACCGGTGTTCCGCGACTGGATGGACCGGGGCCTCGCCATCCTCGCGCCGCGGCTCGACTATGACCTGCGGGGGCTGTGGCTGCCCGGCGCAGCGGATGCGGCAGCGGCCGAGGCGCGGCTCAAGCGGCCCTCGGTGCAGCTCCCGCTCATCATGATCGTGGAATATGCGCTCGCGCAGCTCTGGATGAGCTGGGGGGTGCGGCCCGCGCAGCTCATCGGCCATTCGATGGGCGAGAATACCGCCGCCTGCCTTGCCGGGGTGATGTCGTTCGAGGATTGCATCGGCCTTGTCCACCTGCGCGGCACGCTGTTCGACAGCGTGCCCCCCGGCGGCATGCTGTCGGTGCCGCTGGCCGAGGCCGACCTGCGCCTGCGCCTCGGGGCCGATCTCGACCTTGCCTCGGTCAACGCGCCGGGCCTGTGCGTCGTCTCGGGGCCGCAGGCGGCGCTCGACGCGCTGGCGGTGCGCCTTGCCGGCGAAGGGATCGAGGCGCAGAGGATCGGCATCGACATCGCGGCCCATTCGCGGATGCTCGACCCGATCCTTGCGCGGTTCGGCGATTACCTGCGCTCGATCCGCCTCGCGCCGCCGGCGATCCCGGTGATCTCTAACCGCACCGGCCGCCCGCTGACGGATGCCGAGGCGACCAGCCCGGATTACTGGGTCGCCCATCTGCGCGGCACGGTGCAGTTTGCGGACGGGATCGCGCATCTGGCGGCGCCGAACCGCGTGTTCCTCGAGGTCGGGCCGGGCCGGGCGCTCGCCAGCCTCACGCAGGCGAACGGGGTGCCGGGGGGCCGGGTGCTCGCGTCCCTGCGCCACCCGGACAACGCGGTGCCCGATGACCAATGGTTCGTGCTGACCTTCGCCCGGCTCTGGGCGCTCGGCCTGCCGCTCGACTGGGCGCCGCTCTGGGGCGAGGCGCGGCGGCGGCGCGTGCCGCTGCCGACCTATCCGTTCCAGCGCCAGCGCTATTTCATCGAGGCCGGACAGGTGGCGGCTTCCGACGACCCGCTGCCGATGCGCATCGACGACCCCGCCCGCTGGGGCTGGCGCCCGGTCTGGGTGCCCGAGGCGGCGCGGGCCCCCTGCGATGTCGAGGGCGGCGATCTCGGCCCGCCGCTGACATGGCTCGTCTTTGCCGATGCCGCAGGTCTTGCCGATGCCGCCTGCGCCCGGCTGGCGGCGGCGGGGCACCGCATCGTCACGGTGCGGGCGGGCGATGCCTTCGCCCGCCTCGATGACGGCTACCGGCTCGCGCCCGAACGCGGGCGCGAGGATTACGACCTCTTGATCCGCGACCTCGTTGCCCGCGGCCTCGCCCCGCAGCGCATCGCGCATTTCTGGCTGGTGACCGAGGGCGAAACCTTCCGCCCCGGATCGTCCTTCTTTCACCGCAACATGGAACAGGGGTTCTGGTCTCTGGTCTTCCTCGGCCAGGCGATGGCCGAGGAAAACCTGCCCCGCCCGATCCATGTGACCGTGATGACGACCGGGGCGGCGCGGGTGCGGGGCGAGGCGCTGGCGAACCCCGAGAAGGCCACCGTCGCCGGCCCTGCCCGCGTGATGCCGCGCGAGGTTCCGGGGCTGACCTGCACCACGCTCGACATCGCCCTGCCGCCCCTGCCGCGCCGCGGGCGGGCGGCGGCGCTGGCGCCGCTCGCCGCGCTGGTGCTCGAGGACATGCTGGCCGACCCGCCCGGCGGGACCGCGGCCCTGCGCGGCGGGCGGCGCTATGGCCTCGTCCACCGCCCGGTGCCGCTGCCCGCCGACCCGGTGTCGCCGATCGCGAAAGGCGCGACGGTGCTCGTCACCGGTGGCTTCGGCGGCATCGGGCTGACGCTGGCCGAACATCTGTTCGCGCGGTATCGCGCCCGCATCGTCCTGCTCGCGCGCCGCGCCCTGCCGCCACCCGAGGCGCGGGCGGAATGGCTGCGCAGCCATGCGCCCGACGACCCGGTGTCGCAGCGGATCCGGGCGGTCGAGCGGCTGGAAGGCCTCGGGGCGCAGGTGACGGTGATCGCGGCCGATGTCTGCAACCTCGAGGAGATGCGGGCAGCGCGAACGACGGCCGAGGCCGCCGCGGGGCGCATCGCGGTGCTGATCCATGCCGCTGGCGTGATCGACGATGCGCCGATGCTGGCCAAGGATCCGGGGCGGGTCGAGGCGGTTTTCGCGCCCAAGCTGCACGGCACGCAGGTGCTGACCAGCCTGTTCCCCGATGGCGATCTCGACCTGATGGTGCTGTTTTCCTCGACCTCGACCGTCACCGCCCCGGCAGGGCAGGTGGACTATGTCGCCGCGAACGAATTCCTCAACGCCGTGGCAGAGTCGCGAACGGGCGGGCGGACGCGCGTGGTGGCCATCGACTGGGGCGTGTGGTCGGGCGTCGGCATGGCCGCCGACCAGATTGCCGAGCGCAGCCGGACGCCCGCACCGCCGGTGCCGGCCGGCCAGCCGCTGCTCGACACCGCCGGGTTCGACTTGGCGGGCGACCGGGTATTCGCCGCGACCTGGCGCGCCGCGGACCGCTGGGTGCTCGACGGGCATCGCACGGCGGATGGTGCGGCGCTGCTGCCCGGCACGGGCTATCTCGAACTCGCGGCCGAGGCGCTGGCCGCGCAGGGCGAGGCGGGCCCATGGGAGGCGCGGGATCTGACCTTCTTCCGCCCGCTCGCCGTGCCCGATGGCGCGGCGCTGCCGGTGCGGGTGCGGCTGGCGCGCAGCCCGGCGGGCTATGCCTTCGCGGTGCTTGCCGAGGCGACCGCCGAGGGGCGGCGGGGCTGGCAGACCCATGCGACGGCCGAGCTGGCGCCGGGCCCGCTGCCGGCGCCGCCGCCGCTCGACCTGGCGGCGCTGGCGGCGCGGCTGACACCGGCCGAGGCCGACCCGCAGGGCCTGCGCAGCCCGCAAGAGGATCACCTCGCCTTCGGCCCGCGCTGGCGGGTGCTGCGCAGCACCGCCTATGGCGCGGGCGAGGGCCTCGCGCGGCTGTCGCTGGGCGAGGCGTTCCGCACGCCCGACCGGGCCTATGCGCTGCACCCTGCCCTTCTCGACATCGCGACCGGCTGGGCGATGCGGCTGATCGAGGGCTGGACGCCGGAGCGGCTCTGGGTGCCGGTGGGCTATGCCCGCGTGCAGGTGCATGCGCCCCTGCCGTTCGAGATCATCAGCCATGTGCGGCTTGCCGGCGCGACGGGCGGATCGGCGCGGTTCGACGTTACACTGGCCACGCCCGACGGGCGCGTCTGCATGGTGATCGACGGGTTCGCGCTGCGCCGGCTCGACGGCGCGCTCGACCTCGGCCGGGCGCCGCAGGCGCGCGACCTCGTGTTCGACGACACCGGCGGGCCGCGCCCAGCGACTGCGGCCGAGGCGCGCCTGCGCCACACGATCGCGCAGGGCATCCCGCCCGAGTCCGGCGGCGCGGCCTTCGACCGGGCGCTGGCGGCCGGGCTGCCGCGGCTCGCCGTCTCCTCGCTCGATCTCCATGCGCTCGCCCGGCTGAACGCGCCGGCGGCGGCGCCGGCCGAGGCGGCCGGGTTCGACCGGCCTGCGCTCGCCGCCGATTACGTCGCGCCGCGCACCGACATCGAACGCACGCTTGCCGGTTACTGGCAGGATCTGCTCGGCGTTGCGCAGGTGGGGGTGGAAGACGGGTTCTTCGACCTCGGGGGCCATTCGCTCATCGCTGTCCGGCTCTTTGCGATGATCCGCAAGGCGTTCCGCGTCGATTTCCCGATCTCGCTGCTGTTCGAGGCGCCGACCGTCGCCGCCATCGCCGCCCGCATCGAGGCCGAGATCGGGGCCGGGATCGATGCGGGCGCGCCGGGCGAGCGGGCGGCCGTGCAAGCGCGGGCGCCCGCCAGCCCCCGCCGGTTCACCCACCTCGTCCCCATGCACCAGGGCGAGGGCGGGCCGGGTCTTCCGTTCTTCCTCGTCGCGGGCATGTTCGGCAACGTCCTCAACCTGCGGCACCTCGCGCAGCTCGTCGGCGGCGACCGGCCGTTCTACGGGCTGCAGGCGCGCGGCCTTCTGGGCGATGCCGAGCCGCACCGCACGCTGCCCGAGGCCGCGCGTGACTATATCGCCGAGCTGCGGCAGGTGCAGCCCGATGGGCCCTACCTGATCGGCGGCTTTTCGGGCGGCGGCCTGACGGCCTGGGAGATGGCGCAGCAATTGACGGCGGCGGGCGAGAGGGTGGCGGGTGTCGTCCTGCTCGACACGCCCATGCCGGTGCGCCCGGTGGTCAGCCGGGCCGACCGCGCGCTCATCAAGCTGGCCGAGATGCGCGCCGCCGGGCCGCGCTTCGTGGTCGATTATGCCCGCGCCAAGATCGCCTGGCGCCGGCAGCAGCGCGAACGGGCGGCGCAGCGCGATGACGCGCAGCAGTTCCACAATACCGCGATCGAGGCGGCCTTCCGCGGCGCGCTGCCGCTCTATGACCTGCGCCCGTGGAACGGCCCCGTCGCCCTGTTCCGCCCGCCGCTCGACCGGCACTGGCAGGTGACCGGCGGCCGCTGGGTGAGCCGGATGCGCGAATTCGTGACCCACGACAACGACTGGTCGCCCTTTGCCCCGGGGCTTGCGGTGTTCGAGGTGCCGGGGGATCACGACTCGATGGTGCTGGAGCCGAACGTCCGCGTCCTTGCCGCAAGGCTGCGCGACTGGCTCGCCACCTGCACGGCCGCCGTGCAGGCCGCGCCGCCCCATGCCGCCCGAGCGGCGGCGGAGTGACCCGATGCCCTCGTCCGTCCTGACGGTGATCCTCAACTATCGCACCGCGCCGATGACGCTGCGGGCGGCCGAGGCGGCCGTAGCGGCGATGCAGGGCGTCGATGGCGCGGTGACCGTGGTGGACAACGATTCGCAGGATGGCTCGGAGGCCGCGCTGCGCGCGGGTGTGGCGGCCCGGGGTCTGACCGGTGTGCGCGTGATCCAGGCCGGGCGCAACGGCGGGTTCGGCGCGGGCAACAACGTCGGCATCGCGGCCGGCCTGCCGGATGGCCGGCGGCCGGATCATGTCTATCTGCTCAACTCCGACGCCTTCCCCGCCCCGGATGCCATCCGCATCCTGCGCGACTACCTCGACGCGAACCCGGCCGTCGGCTTTGCCGGATCGCATGTCCACGGGCTCGAGGGGGATCCGCACCTGACCGCCTTTCGCTTTCCGAACGTCTGGAGCGAGCTTGAAGGCGCGGCGAGGACGGGCCCGGTCTCGCGCCTCTTGCGCCGGCATGTCATCACGCTGGACCTGCCCGATCAGCCCTGCGCGGTGGACTGGGTCGCCGGGGCGAGCGTGATGATCCGCCGCGAGGTCCTCGATGCGGTCGGCCTCTTTGACGAAGGGTTCTTCCTCTATTTCGAGGAGACCGACCTGTGCCGCCGCGCCGCGGCCGCGGGTTGGCCGGTGCATTATGTGCCCGCCGCCCGCGTGGCGCATGTCGGGTCGGAAAGCACCGGCGCCAAGCGCTGGCAGCGCACGCCCGGCTACTGGTTCGACAGCCGCTGGCGCTATTTCGCCAAGCATCACGGGCGCGGCTATGCCGCCGCGGCAACGCTGGCGCATCTGACGGGCGCCGCGATCTGGCGCCTGCGCCGCCTTGTCGAACGCCAGCCGCCCGGCGGGCCGGATCGTTTCATGCGCGACCTCGCCGCCCATGCCCTTCGCAACCTTGCAAGGCCCAACCTGTGATCGCGCCCATGCACCAGAGCTTCATCCTGATCGGCAACGAATCGCTCACCCGTCAGTGCGGCGAGGCGCTGCGCGCGCGCGGGCACGCCATCGCGGCGGTTGTGACGGCCTCGGCGGACCTGCAACACTGGGCCGCGGCGGCGGGCCTGAGAGCCGAGGCGCAAGATGCCGGCGTGGCGGATCGTCTGGGCGATGTGACGGCCGACTGGGTGCTGAGCGCGGCCAACCTGCGCATCCTGCCGCCGGCGCTGCTCGCGCGGGGCCGGAACGGGGCGATCAACTTTCACGACGGCCCGCTGCCGCGGCACGCCGGGCTCAACGCGCCGGTCTGGGCGATCCTCGCCGGCGAGGCCGAGCATGGCGTGGCCTGGCACCTGATCGAGGGCGGCGTGGACGAGGGGCGCATCCTTGCCGAGCGGCGGTTTGCCATCGCGCCGGGCGAAACGGCGCTGACGCTCAACACCAAATGCTTCGAGGCAGGGATCGACAGCTTTGCCGAACTGCTCGACGGGATCGAGCGCGGCACCCTCGCGCCGCGCCCGCAGGATCTGTCGCAGCGGACCTGGCACGGCCGCGACGACCGGCCGCCCGCCGCCGCCCGGCTCGACTGGGCCGCGCCGCCCGCGGCGCTGGTGCGGCTGGTGCGGGCGCTCGACCACGGCGGGTATCGCAATCCGATGGCGCTGGCCAAGATCGACATCGGCGCGGGGGTGGTTTGCGTGCATGCGGCAGAGCCTGCCGAGGGCAGCGCCCCGCCCGGCACGGTGCTCGACAGCACGCCGGCCGGGCTCGTCGTGGCCTGCGCCGACGGTGCGGTGCGGCTGATGCGGCTGACCGATGCCGAGGGCCGGTCGCGCTGCCCGACGACCGTCGCCGGCGTCGGGACGGTGCTGCCGCCGCTCGGCCCCGTCGATGCCGCGCATCTGACCGCCGCCATCGCCGCCGCGCCGGCCGAGGCGCGCCATGCGGCCGCGCTCGCCGCGCTCGTGCCGATCGAGCTGGGGCTGGCGGGTGCCGCCGCGGGCGGCCCTGCGTGGCAGGGCCACCCGGTCCCGGCGCTGGCGGCGCTGCCCCAGGGCCGGCAGGCGGCGGCGCTGGCGCTGTTCGCGGCAAGCCTCGGGACGGGCGATCTCGCAGTGGCGGATGCGGCGATGCCGGCCGCGCCGGGCTATCTGTCAGGCTGGGCGCCGCTGCGCCTGCCGCGCCCCGACGGCCCCGACGACCCCGCGCCGCTGGCCGCCCTCGACGCCGCGCGCCGGCATGCGAGCTTTGCCGCCGACCTGCCCACCCGCGACCCCGCCATCGGGCCGAAGCCGCTGCCGCAGGCGGCCGTCGCCTTTGGCACCGGCCCGCTGCCCGGCACCGCGCTCACCGTCGCGCCCGAGGCCGGCCTGCTGCATCTCGACCGCGCGCGCATCGCGCCCGAGGCGGCGGCGATCCTGACCGCGCGGCTGGCGCATATCGCCGGGGCGCTCGCCGATGGCGCGATGCCCGGCCTGCCGCCCGGGGAAAGCCTTCGCATCGCCGGGTGGAACCGCACCGGGACGGCCGTCGCAGGCACGACGATCCACGCCGCCTTCGAGGCGCAGGCCGCCGCGACCCCCGAGGCAGCCGCCCTGATCGCCGGGGACGATGCCCTGAGCTATCGCGCCCTGAACGATGCGGCGAACCGCGCCGCCCATGTGCTGCGCGCGATGGGCGTCGCGCCGGGCCAGCCGGTCGCGCTCTGCACCCGGCGGACGGCGCATCTGGTGATCGGCGCGCTCGCCATCCTCAAGGCGGGGGGCGCCTATGTGCCGATGGACCCGGCCTATCCGGCCGATCGCCTCGCGCTTTATCTCGAGGACAGCGGCGCGTCGGTGATCGTGACCGAGGGCGCGCTGGCCGGCACCCTGCCGCCGGGGCCGGAGCGGCTGGTCCTCGACGCCGACCCGCGGCTTGCCGATGCCCCCACGGCCGATCCGGGCGGCGGCGCGGGGGCCGAGGATCTGGCCTATCTCATCTACACCTCGGGCAGCACAGGCCGGCCCAAGGGCGTGATGGTCGAGCACCGGCAGGTCGCCAATTTCTTTGCCGGCATGGATGCGCGCATCCCGCACAATCCCGGCGATACCTGGCTTGCCGTTACCTCGCTGTCGTTCGACATCTCGGTGCTGGAGCTGTTCTGGACACTCGCCCGCGGGTTCCGCGTCGTGCTGATGGGGGACGAGGGGCGGGCGCTCGTGTCGGGCGGGCGCATCGCCTCGGGGCGGCGGATGGACCTGAGCCTTTACTACTGGGGCAACGATGACGGCGCCGGGCCGCGGAAATACGAGCTGATGCTCGAAGGGGCGCGCTTTGCCGATGCCCACGGGTTCAAGGCGATCTGGACGCCCGAGCGCCATTTCCACGCCTTCGGCGGCCCCTACCCCAACCCGGCCGTCACCGGCGCCGCCATCGCCGCCGTCACGCGCAACCTCGCGGTGCGCGCCGGGTCCTGCGTCGCCCCGCTGCACCATCCGGCGCGCATCGCCGAGGACTGGGCGGTGATCGACAACCTCACGAACGGCCGGGCCGGCATCGCCTTTGCCAGCGGCTGGCAGCCCGAGGATTTCGTGCTGCGCCCCGAGAACACGCCGCCCGCCAACAAGGCGGCGATGTTCGATGCGCTCGACGCCGTGCGCCGGCTCTGGCGCGGCGAGGCGGTGGAATTTCCGACGGCCGACGGGCGCCATGCCGTCATCACCCAGCCCCGCCCCGTCTCGCCCGAGCTTGCCGCCTGGGTCACCACCGCCGGCAACCCCGACACCTGGCGCGAGGCGGGGGCGCGGGGGGTCAATGTGCTCACCCACCTGCTCGGCCAGTCCATCGACGAGGTTGCAGGCAAGATCGCGCTCTACCGCGCCGCGCGGGCGGCGGCGGGGCACGATCCGGCGGCGGGCACCGTGACGCTGATGCTGCACACCTTCCTTGCCGACACGCGCGAGGCCGCGCGGGATGCCGCGCGCGGGCCGATGCGCGACTACCTGCGCTCGGCTGCCGCGCTCATCAAGCAATACGCCTGGGCCTTTCCGGCCTTCCGCAAGCCGCAGGGCGTGACCGACCCCGAGGCGCTCGACCTGCGCACGCTGAGCGCGGAGGAGATGGAGGGGATCCTCGATTTCGCCTTCCAGCGGTATTTCGAGGACTCGGGCCTGTTCGGCACGGTCGCGGATGCGCTCGCGCGGGTCGAGCATCTCAAGCGGATCGGGGTGGACGAGGTCGCCTGCCTGATCGACTACGGCATCCCGACGGCCACGGTCCTCGACGGCCTGCACCCGCTGGCCGCGGTCGTGGCGCGGGCCAACGCCGCGCCGGTGGCCGAGGCGGGGGACCATTCCATCGCCGCGCAGATCGTCCGGCACGGCGTGACGCATCTGCAATGCACCCCGTCCATGGCCCGCATGATCGCCGGCAATGCCGAGGCGCGGGCGGCGCTGGCCGGCGTCCGCCACCTGATGATCGGGGGCGAGGCGCTGCCGGGGTCGCTCGTGGCCGATCTGCGGGCGGCGACGGGCGCGACCGTCACCAACATGTATGGGCCGACCGAGACCACCATCTGGTCCACCACCGGCGCCGCCGACCCCGGCGCCACCGTCTGCGATATCGGCACGCCGATCGCGAACACGCAGGTCCATGTGCTCGGCGAGGATCTTGCGCCGCTGCCCATCGGGCTGGCGGGGGAGCTCTGGATCGGCGGGGCGGGGGTGGCGCGCGGCTACTGGCGGCGCCCGGACCTGACGGCCGAGCGGTTCGTCGATACCGCCTTCGGGCGGCTCTACCGCACCGGGGATCTGGCGCGCTGGCGGGCGGACGGGCGGCTCGACTTCCTCGGGCGGGCGGACGGGCAGGTCAAGCTGCGCGGCTACCGGATCGAGCCGGGCGAGATCGAGGCGGCAGCCGAGACCTTCCCCGGCGTGCGGCAGGCGGTGGTGATCCTGCGCGAGGACAGCCCCGGCGATGCGCGCCTTGTCGCCTACATCGTCGCCGCGCCCGGCTTTGACCCCGCGCGACTGACGGGCCATCTGCGCGCCGTTCTGCCCGCGCATATGGTGCCGGCGCATGTCGTCATGCTCGACGCGATGCCGCTGACCCCGAACCGCAAGATCGACCGCAGGGCCCTGCCGGCCCCGCAGGCCGCGGTGCCCGCGCCCGAGGCGTTCGAGCCGCCGAAGGCCGGCGTTGCGGCGACCATCGCGGCGGTCTGGGCCCGCGTGCTCAACGTGCCGCGCATCTCGGCGGGCGACAATTTCTTTGCGCTCGGCGGGCATTCGCTGCTTGCCGTGCAGGCGCATCGCGAGATCCGGGCCGCGCTCGGCACCGACCGGCTGTCGATCACCGACATCTTCCGCTTTCCGGTGCTCGCGCAGCTTGCTGCGCATCTGGGCGACGCGCCCGCCGCGGCCGAGGCGGCTGGCGATGCGGCCGACCGCGGGGCAGCCCGCGCCGCGGCCATGGCCCAGCGCCGGGCCCTTCGCGCCGCGCGCGAGGCCGGGTGATGGCGGTTGCGGCCAGGGCAGCGGGCGCGGCGGGGGGTGCGGCTGGCGCGCAGGCCGTCTTGCGCGGCATGCTTCCGCCTGCGGTCACGGTGGGATCGGCGGCGGTCGGTGCCGCCGCCCCCTGGCCCGAGGAGACGGCGGCCCTGCCCCGTGCCGTGCCGCGGCGGATCGCGGAATTCGCCGCCGGCCGGGCCGCGGCGCGCGATGCGCTGGCCGGGCTCGGCCTGCCCCCGGTCGTCCTGCCGCGCGGCGCCGACCGCCTGCCGGTCTGGCCGGACGGCATCCGCGGCTCGATCAGCCATTGCGCCACGCTCGCCATCGCCGCCGCCACGCGGGCCGATCTCTGGCCCGGCCTCGACGTCGAGCCGGACGCGGCGCTGCCCGCCGACCTGATCCCGGTGATCGCCACCCCGGCCGAGATCGGCGCGGGCCTGACCTGCCACGCCGCCCGCCGGCTGTTCTCGGCCAAGGAAGCGGCCTTCAAGGCGCAGTTTCCGGCGACCCGGGTGTGGCTCGACTTTCAGGACCTGGCGGTGACGTTCCAGCCCGACGGCAGCTTTACCGCCCGGCTGGTGCGGGCGGTGGGCGGGCCCGCGGTTCCGGGCCCGATGCCCCGCCTGCCGCGCGGGCACAGGCTCGCCGGGCACTGGGCCGTGCGGGGCGGGCTGATCGTCACGGCGGTGATGCTTCCGGGGTCCGGGCATGCGGGGTAAGATGCAATCCGGGGCGGCCGCCCTGCCCCGGCGCCAGCGTTCCGGGGCGAGGCCCCGGCGTTCGGGCGGGCCGCAGGACGCAACGGCACGTCGGGGCGGGATGGTCAGATGGCAGGATCGGAGCGGCGGATGATGCGGCGGGGGGTGATCGGCGGGATCGGCGCGGCGGCGCTGGCCGGGCTCGGCTGGGTCGGCTGGACGCGACTGCGCCGCAACCCGGTGCTGGGCGATGCCGCCTTCGCCGCACGCCTTGCTGCCCCCCTGCCGCGCCCGGACGGGCCGCTGGCGGTCTATCACCTCGGCCACAGCCTCGTGGGTCGCGACATGCCTGCCATGCTGGCGCAACTGGCCGATGCGGGCCTGGGCCCTGGCCACCGCTACGACAGCCAGCTCGGCTGGGGCACCTCGCTGCGCGAGCATTACAAGGGCCAGGGCAGCGTCAACGGCTTTGCGGTCGAGAACGCCCATCCGCGGTTCCGCCCCGCCGAGGCGGCGGTGGACAGCGGCGATTACGACGCGCTCGTGATGACCGAGATGGTGGAACTGCGCGATGCGATCCGCTGGCATGCGAGTGCGGAATACCTCGCGCGATGGGCGGCGCGGGCGCGGGCGGCGCGGCCGGACGTGCGGCTCTACCTCTACACCACATGGCACAACCTCGACGATCCTGCCGGGTTTCTCGACCGGATCGATCGCGACCAGGCGGAACTGTGGGAGGGGGCGGTGCTGCGGCCCGCGCTGGCCCGTCTGCCGGATGCGGCGATCCGCGTCATTCCCGGCGGCACGGCGCTGGCCGCCTTCGTCCGCGCTGCCGAGGCGCAGGCCGGGATGCCGGACCGGGCCGCGCTGTTCCGCCGCGAGGCGGACGGACGTCAGGACACGATCCACCCCAGCGCCCTCGGCCTCTACCTGATCGCGCTGGCCCATTACGCGGTGCTCTATCACCGCGACCCGGCCGGCCTGCCGCATGCGCTGCGGCTGGCCGATGGCACCCCGGCCGAGGCACCGACGCCCGAGGCGGCGCGGCTGATGCAGGCGGTGGTCTGGGACGTGGTGCGCGCGATGCCGCAGACCGGCGTCGCCCCGGCGCGGGCGTAGCGCGGCATGGCGCAGCGGTAGCCTTGGGGCCCGGCCCCGGCTAGGCTTGCCGCGTCGAACCGGGAAAGGGTGCCGCATGGGCGTGCTGTCGCTCCTCTTCGAGATGTTGCTGATCGGGCAGGGGCTGATCGGGCCGGACCTGCCGCGCCAGGTCGAGGCCGCGCTGGCCCAGCGCGGCGTGGCGGCGCGGGTGCAGGTGCAGGCGATCGACGGCGCGCCGCTGGCGCGGCACTGGCTGTCGGCGGACGATGCCGCGCTGAACGGCCGCGCGCTTCTGGCGGCCGGGGGCGTCGATGCGCTGATCCTCGCCGATGCGCTGCCCGCAGCCGGCGCGGCCGAACCGGATGCCGAGGCGGTGACCGCCGCGCGGCGGTTCCATGCGCTGGCCACCGGCGCCAACCCCGCAGCGCGTGTGTTCGTCGTCGCGCCATGGCCCGCCGCCGCCCCGACCGGTGACGAGGCGGCGTGGCGCACCGCCGTCAAAGCCGGCCATGACGCTGCCCGGGCGCTGGCCGATGCGGCGAACGCCGACCGGGCCGAGGGCGCACCGCCGATGGCGGTGATCCCGGCCGGGCCCACGCTTGCCGCCGTGGCCGAACGGGCGGGCGCCGGGCAGGTGCCGGGCCTCGCTTCCGCGGCCGGGCTTTTTGCCCGCGACGGCCGGTTGAACGACCGCGGTCAGTATGCGGTAGCCATGGCGATCGTGGCCGCCGTCACCGGGCAGTCGCCCGAGGGCCTGCCCGAACGGCTGCGCCGGTTCTGGACGGCGCGCGACACGGTGGTCACGCCGCCCATGGCGGCCGCGATCCAGGCGGCCGCCCGCACCCTCGCCGAGGCCGAGGCGGCGCGCCCCGTCGCCGCACCCGTCCCGCGCGCTGCCCCGGCCCTGCCCGCGACGGCCCAACCGGCCGAGACGGCGGCGCAGCCGGTGCTCGTCCCCCCCCCAGCGCCCGAGATCAGAAACCCCAACCTCGCCTTCGGGCTTTCGGGCGTGCACGACTGGACGGCGGCGCAGCCCTTCATCGACGTGATGCGCACGTCACGGACATGGACCGGCCATCTGCCGGGCCGGTTCGGCGGCTGGGGGCATGACGAGCTTGCGGCGGGCGGCTGGCTCGACCCGCAGGGTTGGCCGCTCGGCATCCCGCCCGAACTGACGCATCTGTCCGCCCTCATCCTCACCGACCTGCCGACCGATGCGGCCGCGACCGCCGGCCGCTATCGCCTCACCTGGGCGGGGCGCGGCCGGATCAGCATCGGCGGGCGGGGGCGCACCGTCCGCGAGGCGCCGGGCGAGATCTGGTTCGACTTCACCCCCGGCCAGAGCCCGGTCTTCATCGACATCCACGCCATCGACCCGGCCGACCCGATCCGCGACATGGTGGTGTTGCAGGAAGCCAACATCCCGGCCTGGGAGGCGGGCGAGATCTTCCACCCGCTCTGGCTGTCGCGGCTCGCGGGCGTGCGGCTCGTGCGGTTCATGGACTGGTCGATGGTCAACAACAGCACGCTGGCCACAAGCGCCGATCGTCCCCGGCCGAATGACTACACCTGGACGCGCAACGGCGTGCCGATCGAGATCCAGGTGGCGCTCGCCAACCGGCTCGGGGCCGATCCGTGGTTCAACATCCCGCATCTGGCCGATGACGCGCTGATCCGCGAATATGCCGAAATCGTGCGCAACACCCTCGACCCGAGCCTGAAGGCCCATGTGGAATTCTCGAACGAGGTCTGGAACTGGCAATTCGCGCAGGCCCACTGGGCCGAGGCGCAGGGGATCGCCCGCTGGCGCCAGACCGGCCGGTTCACCGAATTCTACGCCATGCGCACGGTCGAGATGGGGCGCATCTGGGCCGAGGTCTTTGGCGATGCCGCGCCGGCGCGGCTGGTGCGGGTGATCTCGTCGCAGACCGGATGGGCGGGGCTGGAAGATGCGATCCTGAACGCGCCGACCTGGGCGGCCGAGGTCGGGCCGGGGTTCGTGCCGCCCTGGCAGCAGGCGGATGCCTATGCGATCACCGGCTATTTCAGCGCCAACCTCGGCAGCGACGAGAAGGCGCCGATCGTCAAGCGCTGGATCGAGGACAGCCAGCGCGCGGCCGAGGCGGCGGCGCGGGCGGCCGGGCTGACCGGCGCGGCGTGGGCCGAGGCGGTGGAGCGGCACCGCTACGACCTCGCGCTCTCGCTGGCGGCGCAGGAACTGGCGGATGGCTCGGTCACCGGCCAGCGGGCGGATTCGCTCGACGATCTTCTGGTGCGCACGCTGCCCTACCATGTCGGGATCGCGCGCCGCTACGACCTGCCGCTGCTGATGTATGAAGGCGGAACCCACGTCGTCGGCTACGGCCGCTGGGTGGATGACCCCGAGCTAACGGCATTCTTCGTGCACCTCAACTATTCGGCCGAGATGGGTGCGCTCTACCGCCGGCTGATCGACGCCTGGGCCGGGATGAGCGATGCGCCGTTCATGAACTTCGGCGAGATCTACAAACCCGGCAAATGGGGCAGCTGGGGCGCCCTGCGCCATGCGGCCGACGACAACCCGCGCTGGCAGGCGCTGATCGCCGCGCCCTGACGCGGCGGTGTCAGCCCCCGCCCGCCGCCGCGATGAGGCCCGCCAGCCGCGCCGCCGCCCGGTCCACATCATGCCGGTCGAGCGCCCTTTCGCGCCCGGCCGCGCCCATGGCCGCAAGCCGGTCCAGCGGTTGCGCCGCCGCCGCGACGATGGCATCGGCCAGCGCCTGCGGGTCCGCCGGCGGCACGAGCCAACCGGCGATCCCGTCCTGCACCAGTTCGGGGATGCCGGCGATCCATGTCGCGATCACCGGCCGCCCGGCGGCCATGGCCTCCATCGCCACGACCGGCAGGCCCTCGGCAAAGCTCGGAATGACCAGCGCATGGGCCGCTGCCAGCGCGGCGCGCACGCCGGCCTCGTCCAGCCAGCCGGCGAGCCGCACCGCATCGCCGATGCCGGCGGCGGCTATGGCCCGCTCGATCTCGGGCCGCAGCGCGCCATCGCCGACCAGCGTCAGCGTCACGGCGGGCGCCGCCCGGCGGGCGATGGCCATCGCCTCGATCAGGATCGCAAAGCCCTTCTGTTCCGCGAACCGCCCGATGGCGACGAGCCGCAGCGGCCCCTCGGGCAGCGGCAGGGCGGCGGGGAAGGCCGCCGCCTCGACGCCGCAGGGCACGATGTGCAGCCGCGGCCAGACCGCCATCGGCACCCAGCGGCAAAGCTGGCTGCGCCCATGCGCGCTGATCGCGACGGCAAAGGCGGCGCGCGACAGCTTGTCGGGCAGCGACAGGGCGAGCGGGGCGTCGAATTCCTCGGGCCCGTGCACCGTGACGCTGTAGCGCGGCCCGCCCAGCGCGGCGGCAAGCATCGCAACAGCCGCGGAATTGGTGCCGAAATGGGCGTGCAGATGCCGCACGCCCAGCGCCCGGCATCGCCGCACCACCCGCGCCGCCTCGGCCAGATAGACCAAGTGGCGCAGGCGCGACCCGGCCCGGCCGCCGCAGGCCAGCGCGAGGCGCAGCGCGGCGAGCAATCGCCCCGGTGCCGCGAGCGCGAGGCGCGCCAGATCCGCCGCCAGCGCCGCCGCCCCGGCCTCGAGCAGATGCTCGGTCGCCGCGTCTTCCTCGCGGTCGGCCGGATCGACGAGCGATGCGCGGGCGCTGCGCAAGGCGAGGCGGTGCACGTCATGGCCCAGCCGTTCCAGCGCGCGGATCTCGCGCCGGATGAAGCTGTGCGACGGCAGCGGATAGGTGTTGACGAGATAGGCTATGGTCAAGGTCTGGGGGTCACGGATCGGGGGTCACGGTTCTGGCGGAGCGTCGCGGACAGGGGCGTTGCGCGCAGGCCCTGTCTATGCAGCCCGGGCCGCCTTGGGAAGCCGCGGCAGAACGGGCGGTTGACCGCGGCCGCAAGCACGGTTAGGCGATCACACCGAAGACCGCAGCCGCGCGGTCGGAGCGATCCGTCCCCATGGCAAGCCCGCCGCGACCCCGCCTGCGCGCCCTCCTGACCTCGCAGGGCCTGATGGCGCGCGCGCTGCGCGGGTCGGCGATCACGATGCTGGGCTTCGGCGCGGGGCAGGTGCTGCGCCTCGCCTCGAACCTGATCCTGACGCGGATCCTGTTTCCCGAGGCGTTCGGGCTCATGGCGCTGGTCACGGTGTTCATGGTCGGCCTCGCCATGCTGTCCGATGTCGGTCTCGGCCCCGCGATCCAGCAGAACCCGCGCGGCGACGATCCGGCCTTTCTGGGCACGGCATGGACGATCCAGCTCGCCCGCGGCGCGCTCCTCTTCGCTGCTGCCTGCATGCTCGCGCCGCTGGCCGCGTCGTTCTATGCCGCGCCCGACCTCGCGCTGCTGCTGCCCGCCACGGCCCTGACGCTGCTGATCGGCGGGGCCATGCCGATCCGCGCCGAAACGGCGGTGCGGCACCTGCGGCTTGCGCGGCTGACCACGATCGAGCTTGCGGCGCAGGTCATCGGCCTGACGGCGATGGTGATCCTCGCGCTCGCGACGCGATCGGTCTGGGCGCTGGTGGCAGGCAATATCATCGCAGCCCTGGCCCGCGTCGCGCTCACCCACGCCGTCCTGCCCGGCCCGCGGGTGCGGCCGGGCCTCGACAGGACGGCGGCGCGCGAGCTGATGGGCTTTGGCAAATGGGTGTTCCTCAGCACGCTCTGCGGGTTCCTGATGACCCAGGGGGACAAGGCGATCCTCGGGCGGGCGCTGACGCTCGACCAGCTGGGCATCTACAACATCGGCTATTTCCTCGCGTCCTTTCCGCTGCTGCTGGGCCAGTCGCTGGCCGGGCGCGTCCTCATCCCGATCTACCGCGAAACCCGCCTCGCGGCCGATCCGGCGGCGGCAAGGCGGCGGCTGCGCCGGATGCGGGCGGGGATGACGGCCATGCTGCTCGTGCCGCTGCTGCTGCTCGCCTTCCTTGCGACACCGCTGATCGGACTGCTCTACGATGCGCGCTATGCCGATGCCGCCGGGGTGATGGCGGCGCTTGCGGCGGCGCAGGTCATGGTCATCATCGGTCTGACCTACGATCAGGCCGCTCTGGCCGCCGGCAATTCGCGCGGCTTCTTCGCGGTCATCGCGACCCGAAGCCTCGTGCAGACGGCCGCATTCCTTGCCGGCCTCTGGGCCGGGGGGCTGCCGGGTGCGCTGCTGGCCTACGGGCTTTCGGCGATTGCGCTGCACGTCCCGATCGTCCTGCTCGCGCGGCACCACGGCGTCTGGGATTTCCGCCATGACGCGCTGGCCGCCGGGATCGCCCTGCCGCTGGCCGCAGCAGCCCTGTGGCAGAATCGCGCGGCGCTGGCGGCGCTGGAACAGTTCGGCGGCTGATCGACGCCGCAGGCCGGACTTCATGCTTGATTAACCCACGCCAGCCAACATTGTCAGCGTCACGGGTGCAACGCAGCATGCGCAACACCGGGCGGAGGGATGCGTGAACGGATCGGGGCCTGACCGGGCGGCGCCTCAAGCGATGCCGATGGCCGGCCTCGGTGCGCCCGAAAGCCTGCTGGCCGCGGCGCTCGGCGGCCTTGCCGACCCGGTATCGCTGCTCGATCCTGCGGGGATCGTCGTCTGGGTCAACGATGCGGCGGCGCGGCGGTCGGGCTATGGGCCGGGCGATCTGTGCGGCCGGCCCTATGCGGCGGCGACGCGCTGCGCCGCGACCGGTATCGCGGCGCTGCGCGCGCTCGACGCCGCCTGCACCGCCGGCACCGGCGCCACGGTCGAAATCACGCTCGCCACCCGTGCGGGCCTGCCCTATGTGGTCGAGGCGCGGCTGCAACCGCTGCGCGATGGCGACGGAGGCCTGTGCGGGTTCTCGGTCCAGGAGATCGACCTGACCGAACGCAACCGCCTCGTCGCCGAGGCGCAGGATGCGCGGCGCAAGCTCGAGAACGCGGTATCGGCCCTTCCGGACGGCTTTGCCTATTACGACGGCGACGACCGCCTCGTGCTCTGCAACGAGCGCTACCGCGAATTCTATCCCCGCTCCGCCGCCGCGATGAGGACGGGGGCGACATTCGAGGCGATCCTGCGCCATGGTCTGGCGCATGGCGAATACCGCGACGCCGTCGGGCGGGAGGATGCATGGCTTGCCCACCGCCTTGCAGAGCATCGCCTGCCGATGAACGAACAGGAACAGCATCTGGCCGACGGGCGATGGATCCGCGTGCTCGAAAAGGCGACGCCCGAGGGCGGGCGGGTCGGCATCCGCATGGATGTCACCGCGCTCAAGAACGCCGAGCGGCGGCTCGAGGACATCATCGTGGGCGCCGCTGCCGGCACCTGGGAATGGAGCATCTGCAACGGCGAGCATACCATCAATGCGCGCTGGGCCGGCATGCTGGGCTATACGCTGGCCGAGCTGGCGCCGGTCACGATCGAGACCTGGGAAAGGCTCGTCCACCCCGACGACCTCAGGGTCGCGCACGAAAGGCTGGCCCGTGTCCTGTGCGACGGCGAGGCGCAGCTGGAGCACGAATCGCGCATGCGCCACCGCGACGGGCATTGGGTCAACGTGCTTTCCCGCGGCCGCGTCACGCGCCGGACCGCCGACGGGCGGCCGGCCGCCATGGCGGGCGTGCATATCGACGTGAGCGCGATCAAGCGGGCCGAGGCGCGGCTCGAGGATATCATCCGCGGCGCAGCGCTCGGCACATGGGAGATCGACTTCAAGCGCGGCCTGAACATCGTCAACGAACGCTGGGCGCAGATGATCGGCTACAGGCTGGACGAACTCGGCCCGCCGACGATCGACAACTGGCTGTCGCGCCTGCACCCGGCCGATCGCGCGATGCTCGACGCCCAGCACGAGGGCAAGGTGCGCGACGGGCAGGACCTGTTCGAGAACACGTTCCGCCTGCGGCACCGCAAGGGGCACTGGGTCTGGGTTCTGTCCCGCGGCCGGGTGATGCAGCGCGACGCGGACGGCCAGCCGGTCGTGATCGCCGGCATCCACATCGACATTTCAGACCTCAAGCAGCGCGAGGCGGCGCTGGAGGCGGCCAATGCCGAGCTCGAGCTTGCGCTGGCCGAACGCGACGCCGCCGAACGGCGTTTCTTCGACATCGCCGCCGTCAGCAGCGACTGGTTCTGGGAACAGGACGCCGACCTGCGCTTCACCTTCATCTCCGACAGCTTCAGACGCGCGACGGGCGACGATCCGGCAAGGGTGATCGGTCGCACCCGCGCCGAGCTTTTCGCCCATCTGCCCGAGGTGCAGGCAAGCGCCGACTGGGCCTGGCTCGACGCGCGGCTCCGGGCGCGGCTGCCGTTCGACGAATTCGTCTATCTCGTCCCGGCCGACAGCCAGCGCGACCGCACGAGGTGGGTGCGCATCAGCGGCGCGCCGTTCGAGGATGCCGAGGGCCGCTTTGCCGGTTACCGCGGCGTGGCGTCCGATGTCACGCAGCTTTACACCGCCAAGGAACGGGCCGAGGCCGCCAACCGCGCCAAGTCGCGGTTCCTTGCCAACATGAGCCACGAGATTCGCACGCCGCTCAATGGCGTGCTGGGCATGGCCGAACTGCTCGAAGCGGCGCTGACGGATCCCGATCACAAGCTTATGGTGGCAACGATCCGCGATTCCGGTGAAGGCCTGTTGACCATCCTCAACGACATTCTGGACCTCGCCAAGATCGAGGCGGGCAAGCTGGCCATCGAGCGGATCGCATTCGACCCCGCCACACTGTCGGACCGGATTGCCCGGCTGCACGAGCGGCCGGCGACGGCCCGCGGCCTGCGGCTCGTGATCGACTGCGCGGTGCAGGGCACGCGGCTGGGCGATCCGCACCGCATCCTTCAGGTGATGCACAACCTCGTCGGCAACGCGGTCAAGTTCACCAGCGCCGGCGAGGTGCGGATGCGGATCGCGGCGGGGCCGGACGACACGATCGTCCTGACCGTCGCCGATACCGGCATCGGGATGAACGAGGACGCCCTTGCCCGCGCCTTCGAGGATTTCGAGCAGGCCGAGGACAGCGTGAGCCGGCGGTTCGGCGGCACCGGCCTCGGCCTTGCCATCGTCCGCCGGCTGGTGGAGCTAATGGACGGAACGCTTGCGGCCGAAAGCACCCCGGGCCGCGGCACGACCGTGACGGTCACGCTGCCCGCACCCGCGGCGACCGCGCCCAGCCCGCAGGCCGCGGCGGCGCCTGCGGACTGCGGGCCGCTTGCGGTTCTGATGGCCGACGACAATGCCACCAACCGGCTGATCCTGCGGGCGATGCTGCGCAACCTCGGGCACAGCCCGACGCTGGCGGAGGACGGGCCGACATGCCTCGCGCGTGCCCGGTCCGGGACGTTCGACCTCGTCCTGCTCGACATCTCGATGCCCGAGATGGACGGCATGGCCACCCTCGCGGCCCTGCGGGCCGAAGGCCACACCGCCCCCGCGATCGCGGTCACGGCGCATGCGATGACCCACCAGATTGCCGAATACTATGCCGCGGGCTTTGACGGCTATGTCGCCAAGCCCTTCCGGTCCGATGCGCTCGCGGCCGAGATCGCCCGCGTCATGGAACGACGCGCCGCCACCCCGCGGCGGCCCGCCTGCGCGCAGATGTGATTGCGGCGGGGATGAAGCGCGGCCGCGCAAGGCGTAGGGTGCCACGCATGCACAAGCTGTCCGCCGCCATCGCCTGCATCACCGTCCTCGCCGCACCGGCCGCCGCGGCCCCCCTGCCGCTGGCCGAACTGTCGGCCTATCTGAACGGCCTGACCACGCTCGAGGCACCCTTCACCCAGATCAACCCCGACGGCACGCTCTCGACCGGGACGGTGCGGATCGCCCGGCCGGGCCGCATCCGGTTCGAATACGATCCGCCCGACCGCACGCTCGTCCTCGCGGACGGCCAGCAGGTGGCGATTTTCGACGCCAAGTCGAACCAGCCGCCCGAACAATACCCGCTGCGCCGCACGCCGCTGCACCTGATCCTCGCGCCGCAGGTCGATCTGGCGCAGGCCCGCATGGTCGTCAGCCACCGCGAGGAGGGGACGACGACGCGCGTCACGGCGCAGGACCCGGACAACCCCGGCCTCGGCACGATCGAGATGGTGTTCACCGCCCAGCCGACCGAGCTGCGCCAATGGGTCGTGACCGACGACACCGGCGGGCAGACGACGCTGATCCTCGGCACGATGGACAAGGGCGGCGCGATCAGCCCCACCCTCTTCACGATCGAGGCGGAACTCGTCGCCCGCGGCCTGCGCGTCGAGCGCTGAGCGTCAGCGGCGGCACGTCGTGAGCTGTGCCTGATAGCGGTCCGCCCGGGCCGCCACGCGGCCGGCGACGGCGATCAGCCACGGCTTGGCGTTGTAGCTTGCCCTGGCATAGCCTGTGCGCCCCTCGTGATAGGCGAGATACTGGTTGCGCGCGTCGGTCTTGGCGATCCCCAGCCCCTTCTCCGCCTTGTCCATGTACCAGCCCATGAAATCGGTCGCATCCTCGATCCGGTCGCGCTGCGCGCCCGGGCGCCGCATCTCGGCCTGATACTCGCGCCATGTCCCGTCGAGCGCCTGGCTATAGCCATAGGCCGAACTCATCCGCCCCATCGGGATCACGCCCAGCGCATAGCGGAAGGGCGTGCGCGCATTGCCGACGAAGCGCGATTCCTGGTGGATCGTCGCCATCTGCACATGGACCGGCACGCCCCATTTCCGCTCGGTCGCCTGCATGGCCCGCATGTAGCGCGGCCGCTCGCGGGCAAGCGCGCAAGCGTCGTCGAGGTTGCGGGGGGCCGAGTAGTTGCCGCCGCATGACACCAGCAGCAGCAGCAACGCCGCCGCGCGAAGGATCCTGCCCATCTGCCTCTCGTCTTTTATTTTGCAGCAGGATACGCCCTTTTCCCGCGGCTGGAAATGGGCGGTTTCGGCGCAGCCGTTCAGAACGGCGCGAGTGGGCGGGACAAACACACTGTTTCCGCCCGCCGGCGTCAGGGCGGTGGACATATCCACGCCCGAGGCGATACTAACCATGCCGGGGGACGACCGATGTTCAAGACGCAGGCAAAATACCATCTCGGACAGGTGGTGCGGCACCGCAAGCATCCGTTCCGCGGTGTGGTGTTCGACGTGGACGCGATGTTCTCGAACACCGAGGAATTCTACGACGCGATCCCCGAGGACAGCCGCCCGTCGCGCGATCAGCCGTTCTACCATCTGCTTGCCGAAAACGACCACAGCTATTACGTGGCCTATGTGTCCGAGCAAAATCTTGTGCCCGACGACACGGGCGAGCCGGTCGATCACCCCGATCTGCCCGATCTGTTCGGCGATTTCGAGAACGGGGCCTACCCGCTCCAGTTCCAGTTGAACTAGGTGGGCGGCCCTGCGCGCAGGGCCACCCGCGGCGGCGCCGTCAGTATCCGATCGCCGCGCCGTCCTTGCGCGGATCCGATGCCCCCTCCAGCACACCCGAGGGATGGATGCGAATCGCCTGCGCCCCGCCGAGCGGTTCGTCAGCCACATGCACCCTGTGCCCCTTGGCAGCCAGTGCGGCCGCGACGCCCGGCGCATAGCCCCGTTCCAGCGCAAGGCCCTCCGGCCCTGCGAAGCTGCGCGGCGCGTCGATGGCGGCCTGCGGCGAGAGGCCGAAATCCACCATGTTGGTGACCACCCGGGCATGCCCGCAGGGCTGATAGGCCCCGCCCATCACGCCGAAGGGCATCTCCACCCGTCCATCCCGCGTGATCATGCCGGGAATGATCGTGTGCATCGGGCGCTTGCCGCCCGCGGCCTCGTTCGGGTGGCCCTCGGCGAGGGTGAAACCCGCCCCGCGGTTCTGGAAGCCGATGCCGAACCGCGACGACGCGAGGCCCGAGCCGAAGGAATGGAAGATCGAATAGATCAGCGAGACCGCCATGCGGTCGCGGTCCACCACGGTCAGATAGACGGTGTCGCGATGCACCGCCTCGGACGCCGCGCGCGGATCGGGCAGTGCCCGGTCCGGGTCGATGAGCGCGGCCAGCGCCGCGGCCGTCGCAGGGGCGAGCATATGGCCAAGCCGCGTGGTATGGCCGGGGTCGGCGATGAACCGGTCGCGGGCGTCATAGGCGAGCTTGGCCGCCTCGGCCTCGAGATGCGCCCGCTCGGCCCCGAACGGGTCGAGCGCGCCGAGGTCGAAATGGCGCAGGATGTTCAGCATCAGGATCGCCGTCGCGCCCTGACCGTTCGGCGGATGCTCGACCAGGCCGATGTCGCGGTAGCCGCCCGAGATCGGCTCGGCCCAGCTCGCTTCTGTCGCGGCCAGATCGTCCAGCGTATGCACGCCGCCGAGCGCGTTCAGCGAGGCGACGATATCCTCGGCCACCTCGCCCTCGTAGAAGCCGCGGCGCCCGTCGCGGGCGATCCGCCGGAGCACCTCGGCCTGCCCCGGCGCGCGGAACATCGCACCCGGCGACGGCGCCGCCCCGTTCACGAGGAAGAACTGCCGCGCCGCGCCGGTCAGATGCGTCGCCCGCGCCCAGTCCCAGGCGGTGCGCTCGGCGATCGGCACCCCTTCCTCGGCGTAGCGGATCGCGGGCGCGAGAACGGTGTCTAGGCCAAGGCGGCCCCAGGTTTCCGACAGGCGGCAGAACGCATCGACGGCGCCCGGCACCGTGACCGCCTCGGGCCCATGCACCGGCACGGCCGACAGGCCGCGCGCCCGCATCGCCCCGGCGCTGAGCGCGGCGGGCGCCCGGCCCGATCCGTTAAGCGCGACAATGCGTTCTTCCCCTGCTGGCTTGAGCAGCACGAAACAGTCGCCGCCGATACCGGTCATCTGCGGCTCGCACAGGCCGAGCGTGACGGCCCCGGCGATGGCCGCATCGACTGCGTTGCCGCCGGATTTCAGGATGTCCACGGCGACCTGGGCGGCAAGCGGGGTCGACGTCGCGCAAAGGCCGTTGGCGGCATAGACCGCCGACCGGCCGGGAAGGTGTAAGTCGCGCATCTTCGTTCTCCCGCTGTCTGGTGGCGGGACGGTAATGCGCTGCCTCGGGGAAGGGAAGAAGCGGGGAAGACCTCGGCGCCGCGGGCTGGGTGGGGGCATGTGCCGCGACGCCGAGGGAAGCTTTATGCAGCTACAGGCGTGGTTATCCATGTTGCGGGCGGCGGCTTTGCAGCGCGATCGGGGCATGTTCGCGGCACTGTGCGGCCCGCCGAAACGGCCTGCGGTCATCCGGCCGGATTGTCGCCGTTCGCTGCGGTGGGCAGGCTGAAGCGCAGTCGGTTGACCCCGTCCCGCCGCTCATACTCCAGATCGCGGGCGAGGCTTCGAATCAGGTGCCAGCCAAAGCCCCCCTCCGGCGCTTCCGGGCCCGGTGGCGGCAGGCGCCCCTCGGGCAGCGCGAGGCCCGGCATCGGGGCGCCCCGGTCGGTGATGGCGCAGCGCATGCTCGACGGGCCGGGTTCGAGAACGATGTCGATCTCGCCCCCGCGTTCGGCATAGGCATGTTCCACGATGTTGTTGAGCGCCTCAGCCAGGACGATCTCGGCCGCGCCGCGGGCGTCGGCCGGCAGCTCGAATCCTTCTAGATCCGCGATCAGACGACCCAGCGCAGTGCGCACACCTGCGGGGTCGGCGCAGAACACAAGCCGGATGCGCACGGGCGGATGGGCGCCGCGCCGGTCCGGCGGGTGATCAGTTGACATGGCTGACCGGCGGCATGGCGGGGTGGATGGTGAACACCCCGTCCATCCGCGTGAGGCGGAACACCTTGTCGACCGTCGGCGTCAGCCCGGCGAGTTCCAGCCGCCGTCCCGGCCCGAGCAGTTTCATCACCGCGACCACCGCGCCCAGCCCGCTCGAATCGAGGAACTGCACCGACGACAGGTCGAGCACCACCACCGGCGGCCCGTCGCGCACGATGTCGCGCATCCGGTCCTTGAACTGGATCGCCACAGCGGCGTCGATCCGCGCCTCGCCGACCCGCGCGATCAGCATGTCGCCGTTCCGTTCGCCCGTGATCTGCATGTTCGCCCTCGTCCTAGCCCGCATGTCGCTGTTATGCTGGCGCTCGAAGATTAGCATTCGGTTAGCGCAGGCTGGCGGCAGACAGGGGAACAACATGCAGGACGTGGTGATCGTGGGCGCGGCGCGCACGGCCATGGGCGGGTTTCAGGGCACCCTTGCGGATGCCCCCGCGGCCATGCTGGGCGGCGCGGCGATCCGCGCGGCGCTGGCGCAGGCGGGCATCGCGCCGGCGCGGGTCGAGGAGTTGCTGATGGGCTGCGTCCTGCCCGCCGGCCAGGGTCAGGCCCCGGCGCGGCAGGCCGGCTTTGCCGCCGGCCTGCCCGAAGCCGTGCCGGCCACGACGCTCAACAAGATGTGCGGCTCGGGCATGAAGGCGGCGATGATGGCGGCCGATGCGATTGCGCTCAGCCGGGCCGGGGTGATCGTCGCCGGCGGGATGGAGAGCATGACGAACGCCCCCTACCTTCTGCCCAAGATGCGCAGCGGCGCGCGGCTCGGCCATGCGCAGGCGGTCGATCACATGTTCCTCGACGGGCTCGAGGACGCCTACGAGACGGGGCGCCTGATGGGCACCTTCGCCGAGGATTGCGCGACCGCCTTCCAGTTCACCCGCGCGGCGCAGGATGCCTATGCCACCGCCTCGCTCACGCGCGCGCTCGACGCACAGGCGCGCGGGGGCTTTGCCGCCGAGATCGCGCCGGTCACGGTGACGACGCGGCGCGGCGACGTGACCGTGGCGGCCGACGAACAGCCCGCAACCGCCCGGCCCGACAAGATCCCCACGCTCAAACCGGCGTTCCGCAAGGACGGGACGGTGACGGCGGCCAATTCCTCGTCGATCTCGGACGGCGCCGCGGCCCTCGTGCTCGCATCGGCCGATGTCGCGGCGGCCGAGGGATTGCCCATCCGCGCCCGCATCCTCGGGCACGCGAGCCACGCCCAGGCCCCGGCCGATTTCCCGACCGCGCCGGTTCCGGCCGCCCGCAAGCTGCTCGCCCGGCTCGGCTGGCGGCCCGAGGATGTGGACTTGTGGGAGGTGAACGAGGCCTTTGCCGTCGTCCCGATGGCCTTCATGGCCGAGACCGGCGTGCCGCATGAGCGGATGAACGTCAACGGCGGGGCCTGTGCCCTCGGCCACCCGATCGGCGCTTCGGGCGCGCGGATCGTGGTCACGCTGCTGCACGCGCTCGAGGCACGGGGGCTGCGGCGGGGGGTGGCGGCGATCTGCATCGGCGGGGGCGAGGGGACGGCGATCGCGATCGAGCGTCCCTGAAGTCTTCTGTCCCCGAATACCTCGGGGATGAATGCCGTCCCCGGGGCGGCAGAGGGGGCAGAAGGCCCCCTTCCCTCGAAAGGCCCGCAACGCATGGACTATCCCGCCCTCGCCGCCGCCATCGATGCGCTGACGCATGGCGAAACCGATGCCGTCGCCCTGATGGCCACCCTCGCCTGCGAGGTGCATCACGCGCATCCGCTGGCGGACTGGACCGGGTTCTACCGGGTGGTGGCGCCCGGCCTGCTCAAGATCGGGCCCTACCAGGGCGGGCACGGCTGCCTTGTCATCCCCTTCGACCGCGGCGTCTGCGGCGCCTGCGCACGGACGGGGTCGGCGCAGATCGTGCCGGATGTGGACGCCTTTCCCGGCCATATCGCCTGCGCATCCTCGACCCGGTCGGAACTGGTGCTGCCGGTGCGGGATGGGGCAGGGCGGCTGATCGCGGTTTTCGACCTCGACAGCGACACGCCGGCGGCCTTTGGCGAGGCGGACGCGGCAGCCTTGCAGGCGATCCTCGACCGGGTCTTCGCTCAGGCGGCCTGAAGCCGGCGCGAGGGCACCCAGGCATAGCCGGCCGGCGACAGGATATAGGCCTCGCGCAGACCATGCGGCCGGTCCTCGGGGCCGCGCAGGATGACGCAGCCGGGGTGGGCAGCAGCGCGGGCGCAGGCGGCGTCGGGGTCGGTCTCGTGCAGGCGGAACTCGGCGCCGGCGCCGCGCGGGCCGGCCTCGGGCAGAAGGGACGGCAACGGATTGGCGTGATAGGTCGCATCGGCATGGAGCTGGATCGTCTGCCCGTGGTAGAGCGCGATGGCGAAATCCGCCGAGCGGCGGCGGAGCGTCAGGCCCAGCACCGCGTCGAGGAACGCCGCCTCGGCCGCGACATCGCGGACCAGCAGGTTGAGCGTCAGGCCGGTCAGCGACCGGCCGAAATCGGCGGCGGGGATCGTGTCATGGTCCATGGCCGCAGGCTTGACCGGGGCGGCGCGGCAGCGCAAGGGGCGGGAATGCTGGAATTCACCTATGCCCCCCCCGACGTGCCGCTGGCGATCCTGCATGCCGATGCGCGGATCCTGATCGTGGACAAGCCGGCGGGCCTTCTGTCGGTGCCCGGCAAGGAGGCGGGGCGCGAGGATTGCCTGATCGCGCGGCTTCAGGCGGCCTATCCCGGCACGCTGCTGGTCCACCGGCTCGACTGCGACACCTCGGGGGTGATGGTGTTCGCCCGCGACCGGGCGGCACAGGGGCATCTGGGGCAGCAGTTCGAGCGGCGGATGGTGACCAAGACCTATCGCGCGCGGCTGGCGGGCCGGCTGGAGCCTGCGACGGGGCGGGTCGATCTGCCGCTCTGCGTGGACTACCCCAACCGGCCGCGGCAGCATGTGGACCACGACAAGGGCCGCCCCGCGCAGACCGACTGGCAGGTGACGGCGCATGAGGGGGACACGACGCGGGTGCGCCTTCACCCGCTGACGGGGCGGAGCCATCAGTTGCGGGTGCACATGATGGAGCTCGGGCATCCGATCCTCGGCGATCCAATCTATGCAACCGGCACCGCGCGGGACGCCTACCCCCGGATGATGCTGCATGCCGAAAGCCTGCGCCTGCGCCACCCCGAGGGCGGGGCCTGGATGACCTTCACCAGCCCCTGCCCGTTCTGACGGCTCTCCCGCGGGGCGTCAGTCGCCAAGCTTGGCATGCACCTCGGCCAGGTCGATCTCGCTTGTCGGCATCTTGTTGTCCGGGTTGTCGAAGTCATAGCGGAAAAGCTGGAAATCCTTGCGGTAGCATTCCCACATCAGGTGCCGCGCGAGGTCGTCGAAATAGGCGCTCACCGGATGGGCCTGCTTCGGCCCGTGCCCTGCGCTTTCGTTGAACCGCGGGACGGCGGCGAGATCGACAGGGACCGGCGTCTGCACCCGGTTGAGAACGGCCTGCATGCCGGCGTTGAACGTCTCGGTGAAAAAGATGTGGTCGTAGCGCCCGCCATTGTGGATGAAGGTCGAGATGTGGCCCGACATGGCCGACCAGTGGATGTCGGGCTCCATCGGCTTGCGGAACCGGATCGTGTCGCGCGCGAAGAGAAGGAAGCGGCGAAAGCTGGCGATCTGGTCGAAGTCGCCCTCGACATCGACGCCGTATTTCTGTGCAAGCTGCGGCACGAGATTGCCGCGATAGCGTTTCCCGTTGCGCTGGATGCCGGCGATCTTGTCGAGGAACGACGACAGGATCCGCGTGTAGGGATTACGCACGCAGGTGAAGGCGAAGGACTTGTGCGCCTTGACGTTGGCCGCGATCGCCTTCTGGCTGTCCTCGATCGCCCATTTGTGCATCCCCGTCGTCGCGTCGTGGATGTCGCCGTCGTAGAACCGGCCGTGATCGGAAAAATACATGATCTGCCCGATGGTCGAGCACGCGCATTTCGGCACCACCCGATAAACCATGCTTTCGCTGGTCGTCATCCAGGTGCCCGGAAATCCCATCGTGTCGCCCTCCTGCCGCAGCGCTGCACAAATTTGCAGACAAAGAGCGGCTTTTCAACGGCGGATAAACCCCGATAAAGGAACAAAGCTGCGGGTTTGGCGGGACTGGTTCGCGTATGGCAAAGATCGCCTTCATCCTGCTGTGCCACAAGGACGCGGACGGGATCATCGCGCAGGCCAACCGGCTGACCGCGGCCGGCGACTGCATCGCCATCCATTTCGACGCGCGCAGCCCGCGGGCCGAATACGACCGCATCCGGGGCGCCCTCCTCGGCAACCCGGCCGTCGCCTTCGCCCGGCGCCGCGTCAGATGCGGCTGGGGGGAATGGAGCCTCGTGCAGGCGACGCTCAACGCCGTCGAGGCGGCGCTGGACGCCTTTCCGACCGCGACCCATGTCTACATGCTGTCGGGCGACTGCATGCCGATCAAGTCGGCCGAATATGCCCACCGGTTCCTCGACGGCGAGGATGCCGACTATATCGAAAGCGTCGATTTCTTCGGCTCGGACTGGATCAAGACCGGGATCAAGGAGGAACGGCTGATCTATCGGCACTGGTTCAACGAACGCACGCACAAGCGGCTGTTCTATGGCGCGCTGGCCGTGCAGCGGCGGCTGCGGCTGCGGCGGGCGGTGCCGGCGGATCTGCAGATGATGATCGGCTCGCAGTGGTGGTGCCTGCGGCGCCGAACCATCGAGGCGGTGGTGGACTTCTGCGCGCGCCGCCCGGATGTGATGCGGTTCTTTCGCACCACATGGATCCCCGACGAAACGTTCTTTCAGACGCTGGTGAACCACCTCGTGCCCGAGCGGGAAATCCGGCCGCGCACGCCGACCTTCCTGATGTTCACCGACTACGGCTTTCCGGTGACGTTCTATGACGATCACTATGACCTTCTGCTGACGCAGGATTACCTCTTCGCGCGCAAGATCTCGCCCGATGCGGTCGATCTGCGGGCGCGGCTCGGCGCGCTCTATGCGCAGGAGGGGTTGCATTTCCCGATCTCGAACGAGGGGCGGAGCCTTTTCCGCTTCCTCACCGGCCGCGGACGGATCGGCCGCCGTTTCGCCCCGCGGTTCTGGGAGGCGGAGGGGAGCGTCGGGCGCGAGCGGACGCTGCTGATCGTGACCTGCAAGAAATGGCACGTCGCCAAGCGGATCGCGGACCGGGCGCGCGAGGTGGCGGGGATCCCGGCGGTGCATTACGTCTTCAACGAAGAGGCGACCGCGCTGCCCGACCTCGGCGGCATCCAGACGACGCTGGAAAAGCGCACGCGCCACCGGCGGGCGCTGACGCGGATGCTGTTCGACACCTGGGAGACCGACCGGCTGCTGGTCTGCATCGACCCGGCGAACGTCGATCTGATCCAGGATTTCTATGCCGACCGCACGACGGTGCGCCTGCTCGAGGTCGAGTGCCGGTTTTCGGACGACTATCTCGTCGGCCATGCCCGCCGCGTCGGGCTCGCCGGGGCCGATACGCCGGCCGAGGTGCTTGACCGCATCCTGCCGACGATCCGCTACGACCTGCGGTTCGAGAGCGACCGGCTCCGCGATGCCGATTTCGCCGGCTTCCACCGGATGCGCGAGGCCGCCGGGGTGGACGAGAATGCGGCGGTGCTGGCGCGCTTCCTCGGGATCGGGCAGGATGACGCGCGCGCGATCGCGGCGACCCATTACCTTTTCGCGGACTGATCCTGATGCCCCAGCCCTATGATGCCACCAACATCTTCGCCCGCATCCTGCGCGGCGAGATCCCCTGCAAGCGCGTCCACGAGACCGCGCACAGCCTCGCCTTCGAGGACATCCGCCCGCAGGCGCCGCATCATGTGCTGGTCATCCCCAAGGGCCCCTATGCGACGTTCGACCATTTCGCGCTCGAGGCGACGCCGGCCGAGCAGGCCGATTACGTCCGCGCCATCGGCGAGGTCTGTGCGATGCTGGGGGTGCAGCCGGGGACGGGCGGCGGCGGCTACCGGCTGATCGCGAATGCCGGCGAGGCGGGCGTTCAGGAGGTGCCGCATCTCCATGTCCACATCCTCGGCGGGCGGGTTCTGGGCCGGATGCTGCCGGGCTGACGGCCCGAAGGCCGCGCCGCCTGCCGTGCCGCGCGGCCCGCTCAGGCCCGCAACCGCGACACCAGCGCGGCATGCAGCGCGGGCGGGGCGGCGAGCATCCCGGCAACCTGCGGGCGCGGCGCGTTGAACCGCAGCGCGCAGCCGTGCCGGTCGGTCACCGCGTTGCCTGCGCGCGCGGCGATCAGCGCGCCCGCCGCCACGTCCCATTCCCAGGTATCGGCCAGCGTCAGCATCCCGTCATGCCGCCCCTCGGCGACAAGACAGAGCCGCCAGGCCAGCGAGGGGCGGAAGTGCCGCGTCACAGCCGGAACCGGCCCGTCCCAATGCGCCGGCGCCAGCGCCGCGGCCGAGGTCAGCAGCCGCGCGCCTTCGGGCACCGCCTGCGCGCTCGCCGTGATCGGCACGCCGTCGCGGGTCGCCGGGCCGTCGAGGCTCGCGGCATAGAGCGTGCCGCGTGCGGGCAGGAACACCACGCCCGCGGTCACCGCGCCCCCCCGCGCCACCGCGAGCGAGACGGCAAAGGCATCCTGCCCGGCGATGAAGGCGCGCGTGCCGTCGATGGGATCGACGATGAACGTCGCCTCGGCCCCGGCGCGGGCACCCGTGTCGGCATCCTCTTCCGACAGCCAGCCATAACCGGGCCGCGCGCCGCGCAACTGCGCGGCAAGGGCTGCGTTCACCGCAAGGTCGGCCTCGGTCACCGGCCCCTGGCCGCCCGGTTTCTCGCGCGTCTCGACCGGGCGCTTCCAGTAGCGCAGTGCCACATCGCCCGCTGCGCGCGCCGCCGCGACCAGCAGCGGCAGGTCATGCGCCGGCAATCGTCAGACCCTCGACCAGCAGCGACGGCACCCGTGTGGCCAGATGCGGGCGGGCATCGTTGGCCGGCACGATCCGGCGCAGCATCTCCGGCAGGCTGCCGGCGATGGTGCATTCGTTCACCGGATAGGCAACCTCGCCGCCCTCGACCCAGAACCCGGCCGCACCGCGCGAATAATCCCCGGTCGTCGGATTGATCGCGGCGCCGAGCATCGACGTGACCACCAGCCCGCGCCCCATCGCGCGGATGAGGTCCTCCCGGCTGGCGGTGCCCTGCGTGAGGTCGATGTTCGACGTCCCCGGCGAAGGCGGGGCCGAGGTGCCGCGGGTCGCATTGGCGGTCGAGGGCAGGCCGAGCTTGCGGCCCGTCGCCAGATCGAGCACCCAGCCGGTGAGCACCCCGTCCGCAACGATCCGCCGCCGCCGGGTCGCCAGCCCTTCGGCATCGAAGGGGCGCGATCCGGCGATGCGTGGGCGCAGCGGATCCTCGGTCACGTCGAGACCGGCGGGCAGGACCTGCGCGCCCAGCAGATCGCGCGCCCAGCTGCCCCCGCGGGCGATGGCCGCACCGTTGATCGCCGCCAGCAGATGCCCGATCAGCGAGCCGGCCACCCGTTCGTCGTAGAGCACCGGAAAGGCGCCGGTGGGCGGCTTGCGCGCGCCGGCGCGCGCAAGCGTGCGCTCGGCGGCAAGGCGCCCGACCGTTTCGGGCGGCGGCAGGTCGGCCTGCCAGACACGCGATTCCGCCGCCCAGTCGCGTTCCATCCCGGTGCCCTCGCCGGTGATGGCAACGCAGGAGACCGAGCGGGACGTGCGCGCATAGCCGCCCTGAAACCCGTTGCTCGCCGCCAGCCAGATCGCGCGGCGGCTGTAGCCGGCCGAGGCCTGATCGATGCGGGTGATGCCGGCGGCCTCGCGCGCGGCGGCCTCGGCCGCGCGAGCGTCGGCCTCGAGCGCGGCGGCGCCGGGTTCGGGGCCGGGATCATCGAGTTCCAGCGCGGCGCCCCTGTCCCGGGCGAGGTCGGCCGGATCGGCCAGCCCGACCGACGGGTCTTCGGGCGCCTCGCGGGCCATGGCGACCGCGCGCTCGGCCATGGCGGCGAATGTGGCCGGTGCCGTGTCCGAGGCCGACACGCAGGCCTGCCGCCGGCCCATGAGAACCCGCAGCCCGACCTCGACCCCCTCGGAGCGTTCGGCCTGTTCGAGCCTTCCATCCCGCACGTCGATGCCGATGGCCGTGCCGGCGACGGCCATCGCATCGGCCGCCTCGGCACCGGCGCGTCGGGCGGCATCGAGCAGGGCAGCGGTCAGGGCGGGCAGGTCGGCTTGCATCGCGGGCCTTTCGGTGGGGACCCGCTGCACCTAGGTCACCGCCGCGGGTCCTGCAAGCGCGCCCCGCGCGGGAAAGCGGTCATCCGCCCCGACCCACCCCGCGCGGCCAGCCCGCCGCGCCGCGCACGCGGTCGTCAGCGGATGCGCTGGCCGTTCGCGAGCACCGCGCCCTCGGGCGTCACCTCGATGCGCGACACCAGCGTGTCGGGGCCCGCGCCCGGCCGGGCAAAGAGGCCCAGCATCATGCGCGCCGCCATCACCTGATCGTCCGGGATCATCCCCATCGCCACCAGCGCATCGAGCAGCGCATTGCCCCCGACGAGTTGCAGGTCGATCGCCCCGGTCGGGCGCGGCAGGCCGTCAAAGCTTGCCAGATCGCTGTTGTCGAAGGTGAAATCGCCCTTTCCGGTCAGGTCGGCGCCGGCCCCCTTCACCTGCAGCTCGCCCAGCGTGAGGGCGTGCAGCTCGGCCGGCGGCGCAGCGTCCATCGCGCCGGGGTCGAGCAGGTCGGTCGTCACGCGGGCCTTGCCGGCGGCGTCGAGGATGACCGTCAGCGGCCCGCGCTTGAGAAGGCCAGTCGGATCGCCCAGCGCCCAGACATCATCCGGGACCACGAGATCGACCATGCGCGCCAGAACCGAGAAATCGGTCGGCTCGGCGGTGCGGGCCAGAGGCAGCATGAACCCGATGCCGAGCTCGCCCAGCGTCACGCGCAGTTCGGGGAACGGCATGTCGCCGCCGATCACCGTCACGTCGAGGCCCGTTGTCCCGGTCCGGTAGGCAACGCGCGCGGCATCGAGTTCGATGTCGAACATCGCCGAAGTCAGGGCGCCCGCGGCGCGGGTCTCTTCGCCGCCTTCCGCGAAATCGAAATTGAACCGGGTGGCGCCGAGCGTATAGCCGCCGTTGATCGCAAGCCCGGCCCGCAACATCTCCGGCAGTTCGGCATCGGTGGCAAGCTGGGGCACCATCCTGCCCGAAACCCGGCCCGCAAGCGCCTCGGACGTGCCGGACATGGCGACGGCACCGTCATTGTCGGGCGATTGCGCGGCGACATCGAAGGCGATCGCATCGACCGAGAACGTCCCGTCGATCGTGGCCATATCGGTGCCGGTGGTGGTGTAGGCGGCCGCGATGCCGGTGAAGGTCATGGTGGCCTCGGCCGAGACGCTTTCGTCCTCGGCCTCGAAATCCTCGAGCGTGATGGTCAGCACGGGTGCGGCGACCGTGTAGGAGATCGCCGCCGGCGTTCCGCTGGCCCGGACCGTCATCCCCGGCTGGGTGACGCGGAGCGTGGCACTGCCCATGCTGCCGGTGTCGGGGTTGCTGCCCTTGATGCGGATCGGATAGCTGTCGGCGAAGGTCACCTCGACCGCCCCGCCGCCGATGTCGCGCATCTGGACGGTGCCGATGTCCGATTCGACCGACAGATCGCCATCCTGCGGGGTGATCGCGATCGACACGCCGCGCAGCGCGAGCGTGTCGCCGCTGCGCGACGTCGCCTCGGCGGTGATCGTCTGGCCCTGCGCGGCGCTCTGCGCCTGCCATGCGGCCCACAATTCTTCGGGGGTGATGGCGAAGGCGGGTGCGGCCCCGAGGCACAGCGCAGCAAGGCCGAGGGCGGATATGCGGGTCATTGCAAAACCTTTCCGAACGTGTCGGGCGGAGCATCCTGCCTTGCCCGGCTTGGGTCAAGACAAATGGCTGGCGCTGCGGCCCGCGGCCATCGGGCCGGCACACGAGGCGTGCCATGCGGCGGCGAACCGCGCCCGTCGGCATGCAGTTTGCCCTTTCCGCCGGCGCGATTCCCCGCTATGGCCCCGCGGTCCGCAGCGCACACCCTTGGAGGGCCGCGGATGCAACACATGGAGAGACCAATGGCTGGCGAGATCCCCGATCTTCTGGCCGAGGTACGGACGGGGACAGGCAAGGGGGCCGCCCGTCAGGCTCGTCGCGAGAGCTACGTACCCGGCATCGTCTACGGCGGCGGCAAGGATCCGCTGCCGATCAACCTGAAATACAACTACCTGCTCACCCGGCTCAAGAAGGGCCGGTTCCTCTCGACGCTCTTCAACCTCAAGGTCGAGGGGCATGAGGATGTGCGGGTCATCTGCCGCGGCGTGCAGCGCGATGTGGTCAAGGATCTGCCGACCCATGTCGATCTGATGCGGCTGCGCCGGACGAGCCGGATCAACCTGTTCATCCATGTCGAATTCATCAACCACGAGGCCAGCCCGGGCCTCAAGCGCGGCGGCACCCTGACCGTGGTCCGCCCCGAGGTCGAACTCGAGGTGACGGCAGGCGACATCCCCGATCACGTCACCGTCGACCTTGCGGGCAAGAACATCGGCGATGTGATCCACATCAACGACGTGCCGCTGCCCGAAGGCGCCAAGCCCACGATCGACCGGAACTTCGTGATCGCGAACATCTCGGCCCCCTCGGGGCTGCGGTCGAGCGACAACGAGGGCGAGGCCTGAGGGCATCGCCCCACGGCGGATGGACAGCGGGGCCCCCATGGGGCCCCGTTTTCGTTTCCGCCGCACCCTCTCTGCCCGATCCGCCGCTGCTGCGGCGCAGTGCACGGGGCCGGTCGGCCCCGCCCGCTGTCGTGCAAGGGCCATGCCCTGCCGTTTCGCCGCCCGTGCCGGTCGCGTCCGGTCCGGCTTGACGCCATGTCTGCCACGCCATACACGAGGTCTTGTAAACCAGACACTGAGTCGCTTGAGGCAGACATGTCGCATCAGGAAGCCAAGGCCATGACCGCCTTTGCCACCACATTCGCCGTCGCGATGGCCTATGCGCTGCACCTTGCGCGCAGCCTCGATGCCGGAACGCTCGCCGACGGGGCGATGGCGGGACGGACGATCCTGATCCTGATCGCCGCCGTGGTCGGCGCCGGGATCGCCGGGCAGGTCGTGCTGCACCTCGCCCGCGTCGTCCTCGGGCGCGAGGTGGAATGGGACGAGGACGAGCGCGACCGCCTGATCGATCTGCGCGCCATGAACGTCGCGTTCAGCGTGCTCGGCGCCGGGTTCCTCGCCGCCGTCGCGGGCCTCGCGCTCGGCTGGCCGCCGGTGCTGGCGCTGCATGCGATCACCGGGGCGATGCTGCTGGCCGGGCTGACGGCCGACGGCATCCGCATCGTGCTGCACCGGCGCGGCGGCTGAGGTGAAGGGGCGCATCGACAACAGCATCCGCCGCTGGCGCTTCGAGGCCGGCGAGATGACGCAGAAGGATCTCGCGCAGCGCGCCGGGGTCACGCGGCAGACCATCGTCGCGGTCGAGGGGGGGCAATATGCCCCCTCGCTCGACCTTGCGTTCCGCATCGCCCATGCGCTCGGCCAACCGATCGAGGCCGTGTTTTCCTGGACGCCCGACAGTCCGTGCCCCACCACCCGCCCGCCCGCAACCCGCCCCCCCGCAACCCGCCTGCCGGAGACATGACCATGCGCGCCGCGATCTGCACCGCCTACGGGCCGCCCGACGTGATCCGCATCGAGACACGGCCCGATCCCGTCCCGGGGCCCGGCATGGTGCGCGTGTCCATGCGCGCGGCCGCCGTCACCCGCGGCGACGCGCGGGTGCGCGGCTTTGACCTGCCGGCGGGCATGCGCCTGATGGGCCGGCTTGCCATCGGGCTGCGCCGGCCGCGGCGCCCGATCCTCGGGCCGGACGGGGCGGGCATCGTCGATGCGGTCGGGCCGGGGGTCACGCGCTTTCGGCCCGGCGATGCGGTGATGATCTGCCCCGATGCAGCGATGGGATGCCATGCCGATTATCGCCTGATGCCAGAGACGGGGGCCATCGCCGCCTTGCCGCCGGGCCTCGGCTTCGCCGAGGCGGCATCGCTGGTATTCGGCGCCAATACGGCGCTGACCTTCCTGCGCGGCAAGGCAGGGCTGCGGGCGGGCGCGCGGGTGCTGGTGATCGGCGCCGCCGGCCCGGTGGGGCTTGCGGCGGTGCAGATCGCGGCGGCAGACGGCGCGACGGTGAGCGCGCTCGCCCGGCCGGCGCATCACGACCGCCTCCGCGCGCAGGGTGCGGCGGCGGTCGCGGCGGACCTCGGCGCGGCGCCGGGGCCGTTCGACCTCGTGCTCGACACCACAGGTGCGTTCGGCACCGCGACGCTGCGCGAACGCCTCGCGCCGCACGGGCGCGTCGCCCTGGTCGCGGCCGGCCTTGGGCCGATGCTGGGCACGCTCGCCAATCCGCTGCGGCGACAGAAGGTCATCTTCGCCTATGCGGGGGGGAGCCGCGCGAGCCTCGAGACCATCGCCGCGCTGGCTGCCGCGGGTGCCCTTGTGCCCGTGATCGACCTTGCCCTGCCCTTCGCGCAGATCGCCGCGGCGCATGCCCGCCTCGCGGAGCGCGGCCGGATCGGGACCGTCGTCGTCACCTTCGACTGACCGAACGCTGCAGGGGGGGCGCCCGCCCGTTTCGGGCGCGCCGCGTCAGCCGCCGATGGCCTGCACCGTCTCGAAGGTCTCGAGATCGGGCGGGCCGAGATACATCCCGCCATGCGCCCCCGCCCCGCGATGCGCGGTGCGAAACGCCTCGGACCGCGTCCAGGCGGCGAAAGCCTCCTCGCTCTCCCACATCGTGTGGCTTGCGTAGAGCCGATAGCCGTCCCGCTCGGGCCCCTTGAGCAGGTGGAACGCCTTGAACCCGGCCACCCCCGTCAACTGGCTGTCGCGCCCGGTCCAGACCGCCTCGAACGCCGCCTCCTGCCCGATCCGCACCTTGAAGCGGTTCATCGTCAGATACATGCCCGATCCTCTTGCCGGGGTTTGCCCCGAACACAGGTTCGGGGCATAGAGGGACGGGGTCAAGCGGGGTCGCGCGATGAAACTCTGGGTCGGTCTTGGCAATCCGGGCGCGCAGCATGCCGGGCAGCGGCACAACATCGGCTTCATGGCGGTGGACCGGATAGCGGCCGACCACGGCTTTGGCCCCTGGCGGCGGGCGTTCAAGGGCGAGGCGGCCGAGGGGCGGCTCGGGGCGCAGAAGCTTCTGCTGCTCAAGCCGCAGACCTACATGAACCTCTCGGGCGAATCGGTGCGCGCGGCGATGGATTTCTACAAGCTCGGCCCGGGCGATCTGACGGTGTTCCACGACGAGCTCGACCTCGCGCCGGGGCGGGTGCGCGTCAAGGACGGCGGCGGGCATGCAGGGCACAACGGGCTGCGCTCGATCCACCAGCACCTCGGGACCGACGCCTATGCGCGCGTCCGCCTCGGGATCGGCCATCCGGGCCACAAGGACCGCGTCGCAGGCTATGTGCTGTCGAATTTTGCCAAGGCCGAGGCCGAGGCGCTGGACGATCTGATGCGCGGCATCGCGGACGGCGCCCCGGCGCTGGCCGCGGGCGATGCGGCGCGGTTCCTGAACGCCGTCGCCCTGCGCACGGCGCCGCCGCGCAACAGCGGCACGGACCGGCCGGCGACGCCCGCGGCGCAGCGGCCGGTTGCAGACAAATCGGCGCCGCAAGACCCGCAGATGCAGGATCCCGCCCCGGCCCGCACCCCTCTGCAACGCCTGATCGAGAGGTTCCGATGACCGTCGCCGCCGTGTTCCGCCGCCAGGCGGAAGCCTCGCGCGATCTCGGATCGCCCTTCATGGCTCGCATGAATGCGCTGTTTGCCGATCGCCTCGCCCCCGGCAGCGCCATCACCGACCGGCTCTTCGCCTGGCCGGGCGACATGGGCGGATCGGGCGGCGTGGTGCCGGTGCGCCTCCTCGGCGCGCTGCATGCGCTGGTGCTCGACGGGTCCGATCCGGCCCTCGCCGCCGCTTATGCCAGCCGCGACCGGCTGGACGACGCGGCGCTCTGGGCCGCCGTGACAGGCGCGATGCAGCGGCACGAGGCACGCATCCCCGACTGGCTCGACCGCGTTCCGCAAACGAACGAGGTGCGCCGGTCCATCGCCCTGATCGCGACCGCGCAATGGCTGACGGCCCGCCACGGCCTGCCGCTGGCGATCTCCGAACTCGGCGCCTCGGCCGGGCTGAACCTGCTTTTCGACCACTACGCGATGGTGGCGGCGGGCGAGACCTTCGGCCCTCCCGCGCCCGCCCTCACCCTCACGCCCGACTGGACCGGCGCCCCGCCGCCCGCCGCCCGCATCATTGTCGCCGACCGTGCCGGCTGCGACCTCGCCCCGCTCGACCCCGTCGCCGACCGGCTGCGCCTGCTCGCCTATGTCTGGGCCGACCAGCCCGACCGCCTTGCGCGCACCGCCGCGGCGCTGGACCTCGCGGCCCGCCTGCGCCCCCGGGTAGACCGCGCCGATGCCGCGGCATGGCGCGCCGAGCGGCTGGCCGCGCCTCGGCCGGGCCAGCTCCACCTGATCTACCACACCATCGCCGCGCAGTATTTCCCCGAGGCCGTCAAGGCCAGCATCGCCGCGACCCTCGCCGCCGCTGGCGCCCGCGCCACGCCCGATGCCCCGCTCGCCCATCTGGCCATGGAAGGGGACGGCCAGCCGGGCAACGCCGCCCTGACCCTGACGCTCTGGGACGGCAGCAGCGGATCGGGCATGCCGATGCCGATGGGCCGGGTGGATTTCCACGGCCGGCACCTTATCTGGTCTTCGCCGGCAATCTGACTCCCACGATCCGCAAGAAGGCGAAACCGATGATGGACCCCTCGCTGAACGTGCTCGGCGGACCGCTCGAACCCTGCTCGACCGATCCGATGACCGGCTTTTTCCGCAATGGCTGTTGCGACACCGGCCCGTCCGACCGCGGCCGCCATACCGTCTGCGCCGTGATGACGGCCGAGTTCCTCGCCCTGTCCAAATACCTCGGCAACGACCTGAGCACGCCGCGCCCCGAATACGGCTTTGCCGGGCTCAAGCCCGGTGACCGCTGGTGCCTGTGCGCCGCCCGGTTCCTGCAGGCGCATGAGGAAGGGGCCGCCCCGCGCGTCCATCTCGCGGCAACCCATGCACGCACGCTCGACATCGTGCCGCTCGACGTGCTCAAGGCGGCCGCCGACCGGGACAATTGACCCACTGCGGCTTCAGGCTGGCCCAAATATCCCCGCCGGAGGCGCACATCGCGGCCGGGAGATCCCGCCGGAACCAGGCGCCTTGATGCTAGAGCCGCTGCGCAGAGACCCAGCGGGATCGAAGCTCGGCCGTGCGCCTCCGGCGGGGATATTTGGGCCAGCCTGAAGCCCGCAGGCAAGGCGCGGCATGAAGTCGTGCAGGTCAGACGGCCATGCTGACGCCAAGGTGTCGGGCAACGGTAAAGATGTCCTTGTCGCCGCGGCCGCACATGTTCATCACGATGAGGTGGTCGCGCGGCAGCGCTGGGGCGATCTTCATCACATGGGCAAGGGCATGCGACGGCTCGAGCGCCGGGATGATCCCTTCGAGCGCGCAGCAGAGCTGAAACGCCTCGAGCGCCTCGGCATCGGTGATCGAGACGTATTCGGCGCGCCCGGTGTCGTGCAGCCACGCGTGTTCCGGGCCGATGCCCGGATAATCCAGACCGGCGCTGATCGAATGGCCCTCGAGGATCTGGCCGTCGGCGTCCTGCAGCAGGTAGGTGCGGTTGCCGTGGAGCACCCCCGGCCGCCCGCCAGTGAGCGAGGCGCAATGTTCCATCCGGTCGTCCACGCCGTGGCCGCCAGCCTCGACGCCGATGATCCTGACCGTCGGATCGTCGAGGAACGGATGGAAGAGGCCCATCGCGTTCGAGCCGCCGCCGATCGCGGCGACGAGCGTGTCGGGTAGCCGCCCCTCGCGCTCTTGCATCTGGGCCCGCGTCTCCTTCCCGATGATCGACTGGAAATCGCGCACCATGGCCGGATAAGGGTGCGGGCCCGCCACCGTGCCGATGCAATAGAAAGTATCGCGCACGTTCGTCACCCAGTCGCGCAGGGCGTCGTTCATCGCGTCCTTGAGCGTGCCGCGCCCCGAGGTGACGGGGATCACCTCGGCGCCCAGCAGCTTCATGCGGAACACGTTCGGCGCCTGCCGTTCGACATCGGTCGCGCCCATGTAGACCACGCATTTGAGCCCGAACTTGGCGCAGACGGTGGCCGTGGCCACGCCGTGCTGGCCCGCGCCGGTTTCCGCGATGATGCGCGTCTTGCCCATCCGGCGGGCGAGGATGATCTGGCCCAGCACGTTGTTGATCTTGTGCGCGCCGGTGTGATTGAGCTCGTCGCGCTTCATGTAGACCTTGGCGCCGCCGAGATGCGCGGTGATCCGTTCGGCAAGGTAGAGCGGCGAGGGGCGTCCCACGTAGTGGGTCCACAGGTCCTGCATCTCGGCCCAGAAATCCGGGTCGGTCTTGGCGTGCTCATACCGCGCCTCGAGATCGAGGATGAGCGGCATCAGCGTCTCGGACACGAAGCGCCCGCCGAAGATACCGAAGCGGCCAGCCTCGTCGGGGCCGGTGCGGTAGCTGTTCATCCTGTTGTCGGGCATCGCGCGGCTCCTCCTGCTGGACACGCGATCTAGCGCGGGCGGATGGGTCGGTAAAGCGTCCGGGTGCCGGGCCTGCCCGCTGCCGCCGGCGGTCAGGCGGCACGGGGCCGGCCCTGTGCCGCTTCGACGAAGGCGGCGATCCGGGCTGCGTCCTTCACCCCCGGCGCGCTTTCCACACCCGAGGACACATCGACACCCGGCGCGCCGGTCAGCCGGATCGCCGCGGCGACCGTTTCGACCGTCAGCCCCCCCGCCAGCAACCAGGGCACCGGCCAGCGGCGGCCCGCGATCAGCCGCCAGTCGAAGGCCGCGCCGTTGCCGCCCGGCAGGGCAGACCCTTTCGGCGCCTTGGCATCGACCAGCAGCATGTCGGCCGCCCGGGCATGGACGGCGAGCGCGGCGAGGTCGCCCGCCCCGGCCACCCCCACCGCCTTCATCACCGGCAGGCCATAGCGCGCCCGCACCGCCGCAATGCGCTCGGGGCTTTCCTGCCCGTGCAGCTGCAGGATGTCGACGGGCACCGCCTCGATGATGGCGTCGAGGGTGACATCGTCGGCATCGACCGTCAGGGCGACCCGTGCCACCCCGCCCGGCACCCGCAGCGCAAGCGCCCGGGCCGCGTCCGGCGTCACCGCCCGCGGGCTGGCGGGGAAGAACACGAAGCCGACATAGCGCGCCCCGGCGCGCACCGCCGCATCGACGTCCCCGGCCCGGGCCAGGCCGCAGATCTTGACGGCCGCGCCCAAGGGTTCAGCCCGCTTTCCGCGGCCCGTCGAGCAGCGCGATCACCTCGTCCGCCGGGCCCTTGGGCGGCGTGCCGGCCTTGGCAACCTCGCGCTCGAGCCGGGCCACCTCGCGGGCACGCCGCGCGGCGGCCGCTCGATGCTTGCCCTCGCGCACCCATTCCCAGACGAAGCCGATCGCGATCCCCGCCACCACGCCGCCGAAGATGACAAGGAACAGCGGCAGCGCGACGATCCAGTTGAAGCCGACGAGGGCGGCAAGATCGGGCGGCAGCAGCTGGACCGTCACCGCGGTCCGGTTCGCCATGGCGACCACCACCAGCGCAAGGGCAATGGCCACGAGGATCAGGTAGCGCGTCCAGCGGATCATGTGTCGTCATCCTCCGAATATTCGGTCCCGCCGGTGTCATGGCCGTTGAGCCGGTCGCGCAGCAGCTTGCCCGTCTTGAAGAAGGGCACCTTCTTGCTTTCGACCGCAACCGATTCGCCGGTGCGCGGGTTGCGGCCGATGCGCGCGTCGCGCGCCTTGACCGAGAACGCGCCGAAGCCCCGCAGCTCTACCCGGTCGCCACGCGCCAGCGCCTCGATGATCTCTTCGAACACCGTATTCACAAGGCGCTCGACATGGCGCTGCGTCAGGTGCGGGTTCTCGTCCGCGATCTTCTGGATCAGCTCCGACCGTATCATCCGTCCCCCCGGCTGAATGGCCCTGTGCCCGGACCCTCCGGGACTATAGGCATGATTTTCCTGGCCGGGAACGGCAAATCCGCGCCAAGCCCCTGCCTTGAAAGGCGAAACCGGGGGAAAAACGCAAAAGGCCCCGCACAGGGCGGGGCCTTTCCTCCTTCTTTCGACGCAGATCAGTTCCGGTCGCCCCGCAGCGCCGCGCCGAGGATGTCGCCAAGGCTCGCGCCCGAGTCGGACGAGCCGTATTGTTCGACGGCCTCCTTCTCTTCGGCGATCTCGCGCGCCTTGATCGACAGGCCGAGGCGGCGGGTCTTGGAATCGATGTTCGTGACGCGCACGTCGACCTTGTCGCCGACCTGGAACCGCTCGGGCCGCTGTTCGGCCCGGTCGCGCGACAGGTCCGACCGGCGGATGAACGACTTGGCGCCGTTGTAGTCCACCTCGATGCCGCCATCCTCGATCGCGCTCACCACAACCGTGATGACCGAGCCGCGCTTGACCCCGTCAACCGCATCGGTGAACGAATCGTCGCCGACCGCCTTGATCGAGAGCGAGATGCGCTCCTTCTCGACATCGACGTCCGACACCGCGGCCTTGACGGTATCGCCCTTGCGGTAATTGGCGATCGCATCCTCGCCGCGCTGGTCCCAGCTGAGATCCGACAGATGCACCATCCCGTCGATATCGCCCTCGAGGCCCACGAACAGACCGAATTCGGTGATGTTCTTGACCTCGCCCTCGATCACGCTGCCGGGCGGATGGTTCTCGGCGAACACTTCCCACGGGTTGCGCATCGTCTGCTTGAGGCCCAGCGACACGCGCCGCTTGGCGCTGTCGATCTCGAGCACCATGACCTCGACCTCCTGGCTGGTCGAGACGATCTTGCCCGGATGGACGTTCTTCTTGGTCCAGGACATTTCCGACACGTGGACAAGGCCCTCGACCCCCGCCTCGAGCTCCACGAAGGCGCCGTAATCGGTGATGTTGGTCACGCGGCCCTTGTGGACCGAGCCGAGCGGATACATCCGCTCGACCGAATCCCACGGATCGGACTGCAGCTGCTTCATGCCAAGGCTGATGCGGTGCGTTTCCTTGTTGATCTTGACGACCTGCACCTTGACCGTCTCGCCGATCGAGAGGATCTCGGACGGGTGGTTCACCCGCCTCCAGGCCATGTCGGTCACATGCAGCAGGCCATCGACCCCGCCGAGGTCCACGAAGGCCCCGTATTCGGTGATGTTCTTGACCACGCCATCGACGACCTGACCCTCGGCCAGCTTGCCGATGATCTCGGCCCGCTGCTCGGCCCGGCTTTCCTCGAGGATCGCCCGGCGCGACACCACGATGTTGCCGCGGCGGCGGTCCATCTTGAGGATCTGGAACGGCTGCTTGAGGCCCATCAGCGGCCCGGCATCGCGCACCGGGCGCACGTCCACCTGGCTGCCAGGCAGGAACGCGACCGCGCCGCCCAGATCGACGGTGAACCCGCCCTTCACGCGGCCGAAGATCGCGCCGTCCACCCGTTCTTCCTTGGCATAGGCCTTTTCCAGCCGGTCCCAGGCCGCCTCGCGCTTGGCCTTCTCGCGGCTGATGACCGCCTCGCCGCGCGCGTTTTCCACCCGGTCGAGATAGACCTCGACCTCGTCGCCCACGGCGATGTCGGCGGTCTCGCCCGGCCCTGCGAATTCCTTGAGATCGACGCGGCCCTCCATCTTGTAGCCGACATCGATGATGGCCTGTCCCGCCTCGATGGCGATCACCCGGCCCTTGACCACCGACCCTTCGTCCGGCGTGTCGAGTTCGAAGCTTTCGTTCAGGAGGGCTTCGAATTCCTCCATCGTCGTTTTCGCGTTCATGCGGTCGGTCTATCCTTGTCGCTGTTTCACGGGCCGTGCGGTTGGCTCCGCCGGTCTGTTACGAGATGCCCCCATCGGCGCCTGCGCGCGAAACGGAAAAAGGGTCGGCGTTAAACCCGACCCTGCCCCAGTTTCGTTTCTACGGCGCTGATCGCCTTGTTGACTGCGGCGTCTATAGTCAACTCGGTCGTATCGAGCAAGAGCGCATCGGGCGCCGCGCGCATCGGCGCAACATCGCGCCCGGCGTCCCGCGCGTCGCGGGCGCGCAGGTCGGCCAGCACCTGCGCGACCTCTGCCCCCAGTTCCGCCGCCCGCCGCCCGGCCCGCACCGTATCGGCGGCAGTGACATAGAATTTCACCTCCGCCTCCGGGCAGATCACCGTCCCGATATCCCGCCCGTCGAGCACCGCCCCCCCCTCGCGGCGCGCGAACCGGCGCTGGAAGGCAACCAGCGCCGACCGCACCGCCGGCACGGCCGCCACCCGGCTCGCCGCCTCGCCGGCCGCGGCGCTGCGCAGATCGTCCCGCGCCAGATCGGCCTCGCCCAGCGTCTCTGCCGCCAGAACCGGATCGCCCCCTTTCATCCCGACCGCGCGATACAGCAGACCGGTGTCAAGATGCGCAAAGCCGAACCGCGCCGCCACCGCCCGCGCGATGGTCCCCTTGCCTGCCGCGGCAGGCCCGTCGATGGCCACGGTAAAGATCACCGGCCCCTCCACTTCATCGTTCCACAAATACTCAAGCCCGGCCGCTGCCCCGCGCAACGGCCTGATGCCGCACCGCCGCCCTAGCGCGGCCCGTGCCGCCCGCGTCAGGACAGACGCCGAGGCCAGACGATCCGGCCCGGTCCTCGCGGGCTTTTCGACGCGCAGCCCCGGCATCTGCCGCAACGGGCGCCTCGGCGGTCACCCCCCGGACCAGCATGCGCCAACCCCGGCGGACGGTCACCCGAGGTCCGCCCCGAGCCCCCGCATCATCGCGGCAAAGCCCGGGAACGACGTCGCGATCGGCCCGGCGTCGTCCACCGTCACCGGCCGCATCGCCGCAAGCCCCAGCACCAGAAAGCTCATCGCGATCCGGTGGTCGAGATGCACCGCCACCGCCGCCCCGCCCGGCACCGCCCCGGCCATGCCGTGCACGGTCAGCGTATCGCGGTCCTCCTCCACCCGAACCCCGCAGGCCTCGAGCCCGCGGGCCATCGCGTCGATCCGGTCGCTTTCCTTCACCCGCAGCTCGCCCACGCCGCGCATCACCGTCGCCCCCTGCGCGAAGGCCGCGACAGCCGCGAGCACGGGGAATTCGTCGATCATGCGCGCCGCGCGGTCGGGCGGCGTCTCGACCCCGCGCAGCGCGGAAAACCGCACGCGCAGGTCCGCCACCGGCTCGCCCCCTTCGTCGCGCGGGTTCTCGAACGCCAGATCCGCCCCCATCTCGCGCAGCGTGACATAAAGGCCATCCCGCGTCGGGTTCCGGCTGACCCCCGGCACGACCACTTCGGACCCCGGCACGATCAGCGCGGCGCAGACCGGGAAGGCGGCCGAGGACGGATCGCGCGGCACCGCGACGGATTGCGGCCGCAACTCGGGCTGCCCCCCCAGCGTGATGACCCGCCCCGCTTTCGTCACCTCGACCGCAACCCGCGCCCCGAACCCCGCCAGCATCCGCTCGCTGTGGTCGCGCGTCGCCTCGCGCTCGATCACGACCGTCTCGCCCGGCGCGTTCAGCCCCGCCAGCAGCACCGCCGACTTGACCTGCGCGCTCGGCACCGGCACCGCATAGCGCACCGGCACGGGCGCGGCCGCCCCGATCACCGTCATCGGCAGCCGCCCGCCCGCCCGGCCAAAGGCCTGCGCCCCGAAAAGCCGCAGCGGGTCGGTCACCCGCCCCATCGGGCGGCGGCGCAGCGAGGCATCGCCGGTGAAGGTCGCGGTGATCGGCGATGTCGCCATCGCCCCCATGATGAGCCGCACCCCGGTGCCCGAATTGCCGCAGTCGATCACGTCATCGGGCTCTCGGAACCCGCCGACGCCTACGCCGTGCACCGACCAGGCGCCGATCCCGGTGCGCGTCACCTCGGCCCCGAAGGCGCGCATCGCGGCGGCGGTGTCGAGCACGTCCTGCCCCTCGAGCAGCCCGGTCACCCGCGTCTCGCCCACCGCCACCGCCCCGAGGATCAGCGCCCTGTGGCTGATCGACTTGTCACCGGGCACCAAAGCGGTGCCGCGCAGCGCCCCCCCGGCACGGGCGGTCATCGGCGCTGGGGCGGGATGGGCGGGCATGACACGACTCCGGCAGGTTCGACGGACCGGCCTTAACGGAAGCGGGTGGCCCCGTAAACGGGGCCGCTCGCCCCCGCCGGCCGCGGCGCCGACTGCTGCCAGCCGGCCGGCCGCGGGGCAGGTTTGCGATTCCGGCAGGACGCGACAGGCGCGAAGGCTAAGGCCCGGCGATGCCGGCCGGCGCCACCGGGCCGCCCGGCCTGACGGCGACGAAATCCACCAGCGCGGACCGGCCGACATGCGCCGTGCCTTCGGTCAGGTCCGCGTCATAGTCGCCCGACCGCAACACCCGCCAGCCCGGGAAATCGGCCGCGAGGCCCGGCACGGTGTAGAGATTCTCGGCCGCGCGCGGCCCGCCGGTGCCATAGCCGATCTGCCGCGGCGCATAGCCGTGCAGCAGCACGGCGCCGCCGGGGCGCAGGGTGCGGGCGATCCCGGCGTGGATCCGGCTGCGCAGCGCGGGCGGGGCGAACTGGATGAACACCCCCACCACGGCATCGAAGGCGCCCGCCGTCCAGTCCCAGTCCTCGACCGCCGCGACGCGGTGGTCCACCGCCACGCCCCGCGCCGCCGCCAGCGCCCGCGCCTTGTCCACGCCGACCGGCGAGGCATCGAAGGCCGTCACCCCGAACCCCCGCCCCGCCAGCCAGACCGCGTTGCGCCCGTCGCCGTCGGCAATGCACAGGACCCGACCCGGCGCCCCGGACGGCCCACGCGGGATCAAACCCGCCATCGACCGCAGGGCCGCCGCCGGCTCGGTCCCGAACAGGTAGCCCGGCGCCGCAAATCGCTCGTCCCACATCGCCCGTCCCCTGTTGCACGGCCGGCCGTCCCGCTAGGCTGCGCGTGCAAACCGGCCGGAGATGACCCGATGCTGACGATATACGGCTGCTATCGTTCCCGCGCGACCCGGCCCCTGTGGCTTCTGGGCGAGGCGGGGGCGGCCTTCGACCACGTTCCCGTGATCCAGGCCTACCGCCTGCCCGATCCGCAGGCGCCTGATGCGCCGCTCAACACCGCCTCGCGCGCGTTCCTTGCGGTCAACCCGCTGGGCCAGATCCCGGCCATGGCGGAGGACGGGCTCGTGCTCACCGAATCGCTCGGGATCGTGCTCTACCTCGCCAAGCGGCACGGCGGCGATCTGGGCCCGCGCGATCTGGCCGAGGATGCGCAGATGGTGCAATGGACGCTGCTGGCCGCGACCGCGGTCGAGCCGGCGGCGGTCGAGATGCTGATGAGCGTGATGGCGGGCCAGCGCGACACGCCCGAGGGCGCGGCACGGATGGCGGCGGCGGCGGAGCGGCTGGCGCGCCCGCTCGCCCGGATCGAGGCGCATCTGGGCGAGGCGGACTGGCTCGTCGGCGGGCGGTTCACCGCGGCCGACATCAACCTTGCCGAGTGCCTCCGCTATGCCCAGACCCATCCGACGCTGATCGGCGGCTATCCGGCGGTCGGTGCCTGGCTCGCCCGATGCCAGGCGCGGCCGGCCTTTGCCGCCATGATGGCGGCGCGCGAGGCGGAACCCGCGTGACACGGGCCGCGCGCGCCGGCGTCAGGGGACATGCACATAGCTGCCCGGCGCCGGGCCGAGCGGCGGACGGCCCCGCTCGGGCGCCCCGAGGGGCGGCGGCGCGACCATCGCATCGCCCTGCGCGGCCAGCCATTCGGCCCAGGCCGGCCACCATGACCCGGGCTCTGGATCATGCGCCGCCAGCCAGGCATCCGGTCCGACATAGAGCGCGCCGGCCGGCCGGTGGCCGATCCGGTAGTGTCGGCCGCGGTGGCCCGGCTCGGACAGGATCCCGCCGTTGTGCCCGCCCTTGGTCAGCACCAGCGTCAGGTCGCAATCGGTGAAGAGCGCGGTCTTGTAGACCGAACGCCATGGCGCGATGTGGTCGGTCTCGGTCGCCACGACGAACATCGGCACCGCGATGTCCTTGAGCGCGATCACCCGCCCCTCGACGGCAAACCGCCCCGCGGTGATGCGGTTTTCGAGGAACACCCCGCGCAAGTATTCCGAATGCATCCGCGCCGGCATCCGGGTGGTGTCGTTCACCCAGACCGTGATGTCGGTCGGAAGGTCCGGCTCGCCGAGGAAATAGCGCCGCGTCGCGCGCGACCAGATCAGGTCCTCGGCCCGGATCGCGGCGAAGGCGCCCGACATCTGCGGCCGGTCGAGGTAGCCTTGCGACCACATCATGTCCTCGAGAAACGCGACCTGGCTTTCGTCGAGGAACAGCAGCAGCTCGCCGGCCTCGGCGAAATCCACCTGCGCGGCCATCAGCGTGACCGAGGCAAGCCGGTCGTCGCCGTCGCGCGCCATGGTGGCGGCGGCGATCGCCAGAAGCGTGCCGCCGAGGCAATAGCCGTTGGCATGCACCTTCTGGCCCGGCACGATGTCGCCGATCACGTCGAGCGCCTGCATGATCCCGCGCTTGCGGTAATCCTCGAGCGACAGATCGGCCTGCGCCGCCGTGGGGTTGCACCAGGAGATGCAGAAGACGGTGTGGCCCTGCCCGACCAGCCAGCGGATCAGCGAATTTTCCGGCGACAGATCGAGGATGTAGTATTTCATGATCCAGGCCGGCACGATCAGCACCGGCGCCGCGCGCACCGTGTCGGTGGACGGGGCATACTGGATCAGCTCCATCAGATCGTTGCGATAGACCACGGCCCCCGGCGTTGCCGCGAGCACCTTGCCGAGGGCGAAGTCCTCGGGGACGGGCCGGTGTTCCTGCGCGAGGATATGGGCGGCGTCGTCGATGAAATGCGCCGCCCCCTCGACCAGGTTCCGGCCGCCGGTCGCCATCGTGCGGGCGAGGATTTCCGGGTTGGTCGCCGGGAAGTTGGAGGGCGAGACTGTATCGAGCAGCTGGCGCACCATGAACCCCGTGCGCTCGGCATTCTGGCGACGCAACCCCGGCAGGTCGGCCGTCGCGGCCTGCCACCAGTCCTGCGCGCTCAGAAACCCCTGCTGCCAGAGCGCGAAGGGCGCCTTGTCCCAGCCGGCATGCGACCAGCGCGGGTCGTTGGGGCCGGGGCGGAACGGCTTGTCGGCGGGGCTCTTCATTCCGGCGCTCAGCGCGAAGCGCGCCAGCGCGATCGCGTTGGCCTGCATCCGTTCGATCAGTTCGCGCTGGCGTCCCGGGGCGCGGGCAAGGTGCATGGCCCAGTCCCCCCAGGCATCGACCATCGCATGCGGCGACAGCCCTGCCGTGAACCGCGCAAGGCTGGCCATCACCGCGCGGTCGAGCGCCGCATAGCGATGCTCCGCGCTCCCGGCGGCGGGCCCGGCGGGCGCCGGCGTTGCCGGCGTCGCCGCCGGGGGCTTCGGCTCCGGCGCCGTTGCGGGCGATGTGGCAGAGCGCACGACACCGGATCGGGGCGTGCGGCGCGAAGCGGCTGGACTGGCGGTCATCGGGAACGAGTCCTTTTGGTTGATGGGGCGGATGCCGGTCGCGGTCGCAGCTAGCCCTCCCGCGCGCCGTGCCCGGCGCGCCGCGCAGGCCCGCCACCGCAGGAGACGGGCAAAGGATCGCCGCGCGCGCCGGCGCTGTCTTTGATCCAAATCATCGGGTCGGGCGCAGACCGGCCGGCGCGCGTCGCCGCGCAGGCGGGCGTCAGCCTTGCAGACGCACGAGGCGGTCAAGCTCGACGCGGGCCGAGCGCGCATCGTCGAACACGAGGTCGATATCGGCCAGATCATGCAGCCGCTGCGCGTCGAGCCCGTGCCACGGCGCAACGCCGATGATCGCCTCGGGCGCAACGAGGCGCAGGGCTACGACGAGACGCACCAGCGCCGCGAGCCGGCCCTCGGACCTGAGCGAGATGCCGATGATATGCGGCGCGGTGCGTTCGACATGCGCCACAAGGCTGTCATGCGCGGTGCCGATCCGCAGGTCGATGTCCCAACCGGCCTCGCGGAACAGGTCGGCCGCGATGGTGATGCCGATGCCGTGGTCCTCGCCGGGCACCGTGGCGAACAGCGCACAGCGCCGGGCGTCAAAGACCATCGGGGCGGCCGGCCGTTCGGCCCGAAGCGCGCGCATGAGGGCGTAGAGATGCCCGGTGCCGATGGTGACGTCGAGGATCGACAGCCGATCCTCGTCCCAGCCCTCGCCCAGTCGCCGCGCAGCCGCGCCGATATAGCCGAGGTAGACGTCCTGCCGCGTCACCCCCTCGGCCCGCCGGTCGCGGATGAACCGCATCGCGGCGCCGGGTTCGGGCTGGATCAGCACATCGCAGAAGGCCGCAAGGCTTTCGGCGCTGATGGCGGGGGCGTCGTCGCGGGCATGGCGCGCGGTGACCGTCGCAAGCCGGCGGATCACGTCGGCAGCGAGGGCCGCCACCGTTTCCGGCGCGAAGGAATCGCGCTTGACGGCGAAACGCGACGCGGTCCTGGCAAAGACTGCGGGGTCGAAAGAGACGTCCTGACTGCCCATCGGCGATTCCTCTTTCAACGGCAGTCAGAATACCGCGGCATGCGGATCAGGCAAGCCCCGCGGGACGCAATGCCGCGATTTTCGCGCCGCACCGGCCGCATCGCGGTTCGCCGGCGGATCGGGCATGCGGCATTTGACGCGGCGACGGCACGTCTTATGTCCCGATGGGCGAGCCAGTGCCTGCGCAGGCGCCGGTCGGCCGGCCCCGGCATCATGAGGGCGGACCCGTGAACCACATGACCCCTCTCTTGCGTGAGAATGTGCAGGCCTATCCCCGGCCGCCGGCCCTCGAACCGGTGCCGCAGCGCATCAGGGTTCTGCTCGGCGGCGTGGTCGTGGCCGATAGCGTCCGCGCACTGCGCGTGCTCGAGACGCACCATGCGCCAAGCTACTACATTCCACCCGATGACATCGTCGCGGTGCTGCGCCCGGCACCGGGCAGCAGCCTGTGCGAATGGAAGGGCACGGCGCGCTATTTCGACGTGATCGCCCATGGCAAGGTCGCCCCGCGCGCGGCCTGGGCCTATGATCGCCCGGCGGCACGCTTTGCCGCGCTGGCCGGTCATGTCGCCCTTTACGCCGGCAAGATGGACGAGGCCTGTGTGGGCGATCTGCGCGTGGTCCCGCAGCCAGGCGATTTCTACGGCGGCTGGGTGACGCCCAACCTCGTCGGGCAGATCAAGGGCGCGCCGGGGACGCGGCACTGGTGACGGCGCGGGGGTGCACATGGCCGATGCGCGGCATGGTCATGGCGGCGGTCGCGGCCGCGCTGGTGCTCGCGGCGCCGCCGCCCGCGGCGGCGGAGGATGGAATGATCGAGGATTTCGCGATGCAGCCCGAGGCGCGCTGGCGGTTCTTCACCGACGGGGTGATGGGCGGCGTGTCGTCGGGCCGGGTGGATTTCCTGACCGAGGACGGCCGGACCCATGCGCGGATGACCGGCCGCGTGAGTACCGCCAACCGCGGCGGATTCATCCAGATGCGCCGCGACCTGCCGGCGCCGCCGCCGGCGGGCACGACCGGACTGCGGCTCGAGGTGCGGGGCAACGACCAGCGATACTATGTCCATCTGCGCACCGCCGGCACGGTCCTGCCCTGGCAGTATTACCAGGCCGGTTTCGACGTCACCCGCCGCTGGACCGAGGTGCGCCTGCCGTTCGATGCCTTCGCGCCGTCCGGTTCGTTTCTGCGTGCGACGCCGCGACCGGAAAGCCTGACCTCGGTGGCGGTGGTCGCCTATGGCCGCGACCATGACGCCGAGATCGAGGTTCGGGCGGTCGGCTTCTACTGACCGGGCGCGGCTGCCGTTCGGGGCATCGCCCGGGCGTGAAGCGCATGACAATGACGCAACGCGAGCACGGCCGGCAAGGCCTCCGCCCGCAGGATGATCGCACGGCCGTCAGACGCGACCGCCCCGGTCTGCGCGATGCCACGCTCGGGACACGCCCCAGCGACGGATCGACCGACCGACCGTCCGAAGCTCAGCACCACGAGCAGACGTGGCAGCCCGTAGGGGAGTCGAACCCCTCTTCCCAGGTTGAAAACCTGGTGTCCTAACCGATAGACGAACGGGCCATCGTCCTTGTGATCGTGCATCTAGCCCCCCGGCGCAGGGCGCGCAAGGGGTTGCGGGCCGATTTTCGCCGCTCAGGCGGGCGCCGCGTCCTCGATCCTCACCTGCACCCGGCGCGATCCGTTCCAGGCGTTGATCTCGATCCGGCCGGCCACATGCACCCGCCCCGCCTTGCCGCCGGCCAGCAGCGGCTCCAGCGGCCCGCCGACCGCACCGAAGGCGATCCCCTCCAGCCGGCCCGCCCCCTTGCCGAAAGTCACCCGCAGATGGCCGGCGCCGATCGCCCGTGTCGCCGTCACCACGAGATCGGGAAAGGCAAAGCGCGGCGCGGGCGCCGCTGCGCCGAATGGCCCCGCCGCCTCGAGCTGCTCGACCAGCGCGACGCTCGCCGCCTCCGGCATCAGCACCCCGTCGAGCAACAGATCCCGCGGCCCCGCCGCGCCCGCCCCCTGCCGCGCCAGCAGGTCGCCCAGCCGCGCCATCGCCGGCGCGAGCTGCCCGCGCGCCAGCGTCAGGCCCGCCGCCATCCGGTGCCCGCCGCCGCGCAGGATCAGCCCCTCGTCCGCCAGCCGCGCCACCGCCGCGCCGAGATCGACCCCCTCGACCGACCGCGCCGACCCCTTCCCCTCTTCCCCGTCGAGCGCGATCACCACCGCGGGGCGGTTCGTCGCCTCCTTGAGCCGCGCGGCGACGATCCCGATCACGCCCGGGTGCCAGCCCTCGCCTGCGGCCCAGACGAGCGGGCCGGCAAGCCCCCGCCGCTCGGCCTGCGCCAGTGCCGCCTCGCGCACCGCCGCCTCGATCCCCCGCCGCTCGGCGTTGAACGCCTCCAGCCGCGCGGCGATCGCCTCCGCCTCGGCAGGATCCTCGGTCGCCAGCAGCCGCGCACCGAGATCGGCCTGCCCGATCCGCCCCCCGGCATTCACCCGCGGCCCGAGCACATAGCCAAGGCTGTGCGCCGTCGGCGGCGCATCGAGCCGCGCGGCATCGGCCAGCGCCACCAGCCCCGGCCGCGCCCGCCGCGCCATCACCGCCAGCCCCTGCCGCACCAGCGCCCGGTTGACCCCGACCAGCGGCGCGACATCCGCCACCGTCGCCAGCGCCACCAGATCGAGCATCCCCATCAGATCGGGCCCCGTGACCCCCGCCGCCCGCAGCCGCCGGTTCGCCTCGACCAGGAACAGGAACACCACCCCCGCCGCACACAGATGGCCCAGCTCGCCGCCCTCGTCGCGCCGGTTCGGGTTGACCACCGCCACCGCAGGGGGAAGCGTATCGCCACCCTGATGATGGTCGAGCACGATCACATCGCACCCCGCCGCCGACAGCGGCCCGTGGCTGAGCGTGCCGCAATCGACGCAGACGATCAGGTCATGCGCCGCGCCGAGCGCGGCCATCGCGGGCACGTTCGGCCCATAGCCCTCGTCGATCCGGTCGGGCACATAGACCGTCGCGGCCCGCCCCATGCCGCGCAGCCAGACCGCCAGCAGCGCGGCCGAGGCGCCGCCGTCGACGTCGTAATCGGCAAAGACCGCGATCCGCTCGCCCGCCTGCACCGCGCGCACGAACCGCGCCGCCGCCGGGCCCATGTCCCGCAGCGCCATCGGATCGGGCAAAAGATCGCGCAGCGCGGGCGCAAGGAACCGCGCCGCATCGCCCGCCTCCACCCCGCGCCGCACCAGCACCAGCGCGAGGGGCAGCGGCAACCGCGCCGCCTGCGCCAGCCCCTCGGCCAGCCGCCGCATCGCATCGTCCGGCCCGACCCAGCGCCGACCGCTCGCCGAGGCGGCCACACCCAGGAATGCCTCCGCTGACCCGGCCGCCTGCACCCTTCGCCCCCGCCCGCGCACCGCCAGACCGGCCCGCTTCATCGTTCCCGAAATACTCCGGGGTCCGGGGCAGCGCCCCGGACGGTCCCGCCGCAACCCCGCCCGGGGCGATGCGTCACTTCACCGGCGTGCGATAGCTCATCCGCCGCACCGACCCGGTCTTGGACCGCATCAGGATCGTCTCGGTCGTCAGCCAGCCCACCTCGCGCCGGATCCCGCGCAGGATCGAGCCGTCGGTCACCCCCGTGGCGGCAAAGATCACATCCGCCGTCACCATCTCGTCCCGGGCATAGATCCGGTTCAGATCGGTGATCCCGGCCCGCGCCGCGCGCTCGCGCTCGTCGTCGCTACGGAACAGGAGCTGGCCGTAGATCTGCCCGCCCATGCACCTGAGCGCCGCCGCCGCCAGCACGCCCTCGGGCGCGCCGCCCGAACCCATGTACATGTCGATGCCCGTCACCGCGGCCTCGGCGCAGTGGATCACGCCCGCCACGTCGCCGTCGGTGATCAGCCGGATCGCGGCGCCGGTTTCCCGCACGGCCTGCACGAGTTCGGCATGCCGCGGCCGCTCGAGGATGCAGACGGTGACATCCGCCGGCGCGCCGCCCTTGGCGCGGGCAAGCTGGCGCACCCGCTCGGCCGGCGGCATGTCGAGCGTGACGACACCCTCGGCGTAGCCCGGCCCGATCGCGAGCTTCTCCATATACACGTCGGGCGCATGCAGCATCGCGCCGCGCGGCGCCATGGCAATCACGGTCAGGGCATTGGGCATGTCCTTGGCGGTCAGCGTCGTCCCCTCGAGCGGGTCGAGCGCGATGTCCACCGCCGGGCCGCTCCCGGTGCCCACCCGCTCGCCGATATAGAGCATCGGCGCCTCGTCCCGCTCGCCCTCGCCGATCACAACCACCCCGTCGATGTCGAGCAGGTTGAGCTGGTTGCGCATCGCATCGACCGCCGCCTGGTCGGCCGCCTTCTCGTTGCCGCGCCCGACATGCGCCGCCGAGGCGATCGCCGCCGCCTCGGACACGCGGGCAAGGCCGAGCGACAGCAGGCGGTCGTTGAAATCGACGGTAGGGGGCATCGGGGCACCTCTGGCCTTGGGGAACTCTCGCGGCGGGGTGTAGCCCGGCGGGGCGGTGCGCGGCAAGCGCTCAGGGGGCGGGGGGGCAGGGGGCGATGACGACCGGAGCCCCGGCGGCAGCCCCGACCACACGGCACGTCCCGTCCGCGCAGAGCGTCCAGCCGCCTCCCGTCGCGCCCGATGCGGCGAGCGTCAGGGCGGCCTGCGGCGGCAGGTCGGGCACCCAGACCCACCAGCCGTCCACGCGGCGCGCGCCCGCGCCCGGCTCCATCCCCGCGCCCGATCCGCGCACGGCCGCCGACACGAGGCGCAGCGCGCCGCCCTCGATCCGCCAGACCTCGCGCCAGCCGCTCCGCTCGACCGAATGGGTCCATTCGATCGAGAACGCGGCCGCCGCGAGGTGCAGCACCGCCGCCCCGACCGTCAGGCAGGCGCTCACACCGCCGCCGCGCGCCGCGTCAGCCAGTGCTGCGCGGCAAAGACAGCGACAAGCGCAAAGCCGATCCCGTCCGACACCGGCAGCGCCACCACCAGCGCCGCCGCCGCGACCATGCCCAGCGCCCGTTGCCAGAACGCCAGCGGCCTGCCCAGCCAGCCGATCACCGCCGCGCCCCAGAGCCCGATCGCCAGCACCGCCTTGGTCACGATATAGGCGACCGCCGGCAGGAACCCGATCGCCTCGGCCACCGGCCCGCCCGGCTGCAGCATCAGGGCAGGGCTGTAGACCGCCATGAACGGCACCACGAACCCCGCCGCCGCGATCTTGACCGCGTTGAGCGAGATCGTCAGGCCCCGCTCGCGCGCGATCGGTGCGGCGGCAAAGCAGGCGAGCGCGACGGGCGGCGTCAGGTCCGCCAGGATACCGAAATAGAACACGAACATGTGGCTGACGATCAGCGGCACGCCGAGCGCCAGCAGCGCCGGCCCCGCGATGGACGCGGTGATGATGTAGTTGGGGATCGTCGGGATCCCCATGCCGAGGATGATGCAGGTGATCATCGTCAGCACGAGGCTGAGGAACAGGCTGTGCTGGCCCACGCCGACGATGAACTGGCCGAAGGTGTTCGCCGCCCCGGTCAGCGTCATCGTTCCGATGATGACCCCGACCAGCGCGCAGGCGATCCCGACCGGAAGGGCGGTCCGCGCCCCGTCGGCCAGCGCGTCGCGGCAGATCAGCAGCGTCTCGCGGCCGCCCTGCCGCAGCGCATTGGCGCCGATCAGCGCCGCAATCGCGACAAGGATCACGGTGATCCCGAACTGCAGGAACGCCGCGCAGACGAGCCCCAGCCCGACCCAGAAGATCACCCGCACGACACCGTCCGGCAGGCCGAGCGCGACCGATGCGCCGAGGATCAGCGTCACCGTCAGCGCGAGGCCCACCGTGCCGGCAAAGAGCGGCGTATAGCCGGTGAACAGCAGCCACACGAGCACCGCCAGCGGCAGGATCAGATACCATCGCGCCCGGATCGCGGCCATGGGCGAGGGCAAATCGCCCCGCGCGAGGCCCTTGAGGCCCATCCGCCCCGCCTCGAGATGCACCATCCAGAACGCGGCGGCGAAATAGAGGATCGCCGGGATCGCGGCGGCCTTGACCACCTCGACATAGGCGACCCCCAGCGTCTCGGCCATGATGAAGGCGACCGCGCCCATCACCGGCGGCATGATCTGCCCGCCCATCGACGCCGTCGCCTCGACCCCGCCGGCAAAGCCCGCGCGATAGCCGAACCGCTTCATCAGCGGGATGGTGAACTGCCCGGTGGTCACGACATTGGCCACGCCGGAGCCGGAAATCGTCCCCATCAGCCCCGAGGACAGCACCGAAACCTTGGCCGCCCCGCCGAGACTGTGGCCGACAAGCCCGAGCGAGACATCGGTGAAGAGCCGGATCATCCCCGCCTTTTCGAGGAACGCCCCGAAAAGGATGAAGAGGAAGATGAAGGTCGAGCTGACATAGGTCGGGATGCCATAGATCCCCTCGGTGCCATAGGCCATGTGGTCGATCACCTGGCTCATGGCATAGCCGCGGTGGTTCAGCGGGCTGGGCAGGTGCTGGCCGAAGAAACAATAGGCGAGGAACGCCCCGGCGATGATCGGCAGCGCCGGCCCCATCAGCGCCCAGGCCGCGGCGAAGACCAGCGCCAGCGCGATCCACCCCACCCAGATGTCGCGCGCGAGCGGATCGCCCGCGCGCAGGATCAGCGGCACATAGTCCCACCACTGATAGAGCGCGACCCCCACCGCCGCCATCCCCGCCGCCCAGGCCAGCGCCCGCAGCGGCAGCGGCGCCCCGCGCAAGAGCGCCAGCAGCGGCAGGCACAGCAGGATCAGGAAGGCGACATGCGCCGCCCGCGCGATCTGGCTCGCCATGTCGATCAGATGCGCAGCAATCGCGATCTGGAACAGCGAGAAGGCCACCGCGATCCAGAACAGCACCCGGCCCTCGAACCCGGGCGGGAACCCGCCCGCGAGCGGGTCGTGCGGGTTGGCGGCATCAGCGGCCGCCCCGGCCGGCTTTGCTGAAGTCTCGGCCATGGTCCATGCCCTCGTCACATCAGGGCCGGGCCGGGCATCCCCTGCCCGGCCCGGCGATGCCCCGGCAATCGGGAAGGATCAGTTGGCCAGCCCGACTTCGCGATAATACCGCTCGGCCCCCGGGTGCAGCGGCACCGGCATCCCGTTCAGCGCGGTTTCGAGCGAGATCGACCGCGCCGCCTGGTGCGCCGCGACCAGTTCCGGCAGGTTCTCGAACAGAAGCTTAGTCATCAGATAGACCGTTTCCTCCGGCACGTCCTCATGGGTGACGAAGAAATTCGCGACGGCGGCGGTGGGCACGTCGGCCGCCTGCCCCTCATAGGTGCCGGCGGGGATCACCGCCGGCACATAGGGCGCGCCGAGCTTTTCCACCACCTCGGCCGGGATCGACACAAGGACGGTCGGCACCGAAGTCGCCAGATCGCGGATCGAGGCGACGCCGAGGCCCGCCGATTGCAGCGTGGCGTCAAGCTGGCGGTTCTTCATCAGCTCGACCGATTCCGCAAACGGCAGGTATTCGGTCTTGCCGAGATTGCCGTAGCTCATCCCGGCGGCGCCCAGGATCGCCCGGGCGTTGAGCTCGGTGCCCGATTTCGGCGCGCCGACCGACAGGCTCTTGCCGGCAAGATCGGCCAGCGTGACGACGCCGCTCGCCCCCGAGGCGGCGATCTGGATGTAGTTCGGATAGGCCGCCGCGATGCCGCGCAGCTTGGTCAGCGGCGCGTTGAAGCCGGCCTCTGCGTCGCCCTCCCAGGCGAACTTGACCGAATCGCCCAGCGCCAGCGCGAATTCGCCCCGCCCCTGCTGGAGCAGGTTTAGGTTCTCGACCGAGGCCTTGGTCGATTGCACTTGCGTGCGCACACCCGGGATGCCCTCGCCATAGATCTTCGAAAGGCCGACCCCGATCGGGTAATACACCCCGGAGGTGCCGCCGGTCAGGATGTTGATGAACTGCTGCGCGCCGGCGGCGGCCGGCGCCAGCGTGACGGCGGCGGCGGCAAGCAGAGCGCGAATGGATGGCAGGGCATTGCCCGGTCGGGTCATGGTCTTCCTCCTCGGTCGAACGGGCGGCGCGGCCCGCGTCGGTGATTGCGCGCACATTGCCCGGCCCCGTCTTTGTGCGCGGCCAGCCGAGTATGGGCAATCGGAGCGTCCGGGGGAACCGGGCATCGCCAGCCGGTGCCGAGATTTTTCAGCCCCGCCCCGCGGACACCGCCTGTGGCGACGTTGCGCGGACAAGCCCGCAAACCGTTCGGGGTGGATGGCGCGCCCGAAGAGATTCGAACTCCTGACCCCCAGATTCGTAGTCTGGTGCTCTATCCAGCTGAGCTACGGGCGCGTGCGATGGGCTACTAGCGGCCGCATCGGGGCATTGCAAGCGCCAAGTAACGGCATTCGGCGCGGTCACGCGAGGCTCGCGGGGGCGTCCTTGGGCAGGCGGATGACGAACTCGGTCCCTTCCGCATCCGACCGGGCGAGCTCGAGCACGCCGCCATGCCCGCGGATCAGCTCGGCCGAGATCGCAAGGCCAAGGCCCGACCCGCCCTTGCGCGCCCCGCCCTGAAAGGCGGCAAAGAGGTTGTCGCGCGCCCGCGCCGGCAGACCCGGGCCCGTGTCGCCGACACGGATCCGCCAGGCCTCGTCATCCTCGGTCGCGCTGATCTCGATCGTGCCGCCCCGCCCCGTCGCCTCGATCGCCTGCCGCGCATTGCGCACGAGGTTGGCGAGCACGCGGTAAAGCTGTTCGCTGTCCGCGCGCAGGACCAGCCCCGGCGGCACGTCGGGGATCGCGGCGATCGGCCCGTCGCTGCCGGGCGCCAGCCCCTCGCCGTCCAGCACCTCGTCCACCAGCGGGCGCAGGGCAAAGCGGGCGAGGCGGGGGGGCGGTTCCTCGGCCTTGCCGAAGGCGAGGGTGGATTCGCACAGGCTGATGGCACGGGCGATGGAATTGACCAGCTTGGGCGCCGCACGCGCCACCGCCGGGTCGCCCGAGGCCCCGATGCGGTCGGCGAAAAGCTGCGCCGAGGTCAGGATGTTGCGCAGATCGTGGCTGATCTTGGCGACGGCGGATCCGAGCATGGCGAGCCGCTCGCGCTGCTTGAGCGCCCCGGTCAGCTGCATCTGCACCGCCCGCAGCGCATCCTCGGCCGCGCGCAGCTCGCGCACCTGCGCGGTCGGCTGGATCACGCGCCGCGCATCCTCGGGTGCCTCGGCATAGGCGATCATGTGCCGCGCCAGCCGGTCGATCGGCATCAGGATCAATTGCCGGACCGCGAGGAACAGCAGCACCGCCGTCGCCGCCGCGATCATCGCCGAGACCGCCAGCACCCGCAGCCCGTAATCGAGCAGGTCGCGCCGCAACGGCGCGCTTTCGGTGGTGATCTCGATCAGCAGGCCCGCATCGCGCACCGGCTGGCCGATGACGCGGATGATGTGATTGCCCGTCCCCGTCATCGCCGCGAGCGCATCGCGCACCAGCGTCACCGGCGTTGCATCGCGCAAGTCGTAGGTCACATGCACCGCCCCGGGCAGCGGCGAGGAGAGGATCAGCTGGCGCACCGCATCGCGGCGCAGCACAACGTTGAACACACCCGCATTGGCCAGAAGCTCGCGCTCGAGCGCTGCGTCGATGGGCGCATCGGTCGCCAGCAGTGCAAGCGAGGCGATCTGCGCCTTCTCGAGCCGCAGCAGCAGCCAGTCCTCGCGATACCGTGCGACCGAGGGCAGAAAGATCAACACCTCGGCCAACAGCACGAACAGCACGGTCAGCACAAGAAACCGGCCAGAAAGCGTATTCAGCGTCATCTCCCTCCGGGCGGGCAGGCCGCGACGGCCCACCCTGCCCCCTGCTAGCAAAATCGGCGGTGGCGCAACAGGCCGGGCCGGCCGATCGGCGGTTTTTCCGTCCTGCCCGAGGGCCGGGCCGGTTGACTTGCCGCGCCCTTCGGCCTATCGGGCTGTCTTCGAATACAGGCAGGCCCCGATTCCGGGCGGCTTTGCCCCAAGGCATGACGGAGAGCCGCGATGAAACGGACCTTTCAACCCTCGAACCTCGTCCGCAAGCGGCGTCACGGGTTTCGTGCGCGCATGGCGACCAAGGGCGGCCGGCTCGTTCTGGCTGCGCGCCGCGCCAAGGGCCGCAAGCGCCTGTCGGCCTGACGCAGCGGCGGGGGGGCGCCGGATGAGCGCGCCCCGGATCGATCCGCCCGGCGCCTTTGCGGCGGGCCCGGGCGCGCGGGCGCCGCAGGTGCCCGCGCCGCCCGGATATACGACGCTTCTGAAGCGGGCCGATTTCCTGCGCGCCGCGCAGGCGGGCCGGCAGGGCACATCCGGTTTCCTGCTCCAGGGCCGGGACAGGGGCGACGGCGATCCGGCGATCCGCGTCGGCTACACCTGCTCGAAAAAGATCGGCAACGCCGTGACGCGCAACCGCGCGAAAAGGCGGTTGCGGGCGGCGGCGCGGGCCGTCCTGCCGCGGCTCGCGCGTCCGGGATGGGACTATGTGCTGGTCGGCCGCCCCGGGGCCACGGTCGAACGCGCCTTCGCCGACCTCTGCGCCGACCTGCGCGCCGCTCTCGACCGGGTGCACCGCGCCCGGTCGCCCAAGGCACCGGCGCCGTGACGCCGCTTGCCCATCTCGTCGCGCTGCCGGTGCGCGCCTACCGGCTGCTGCTGAGCCCATGGGTCGGGCATGGCTGCCGGTTCCAGCCGACCTGTTCGTCCTATGCGCTCGAGGCGCTCGAGCGGCACGGCGCAGCGCGGGGCAGCTTGCTCATGCTCCGGCGGATCGGGCGGTGCCATCCCTGGGGCGGGGCGGGCTATGACCCGGTGCCAGGGGCGGACCCCGAGCATGACCGCGGCTGCAGACATCACCGCGGGCATGGTCAGGGCAGGCATGGTCAGGGCGGCGGCGACCCCTCCCAGGGCTGAACCCGGCGGATGCGGAACGGCGTCGCACCGCCGGTCAGCGCCGCCAGATCGGCCGGCTCGAGTGTGTTGCCGACGAGGAACACGCCCATCACCTCGTCCATCGTCAGCGCCTGTTGCATCCAGGCGTCGCGGCGGAATTCCGCGGGGCCGCGCGCGCCCAGCCGGTCGAGAAAATCGGCACCGAACACGATGGCACCGTCGAAATCGGCCGACCGCACCCCTGCCCCGTCGAGCGTCACGCCCGCCAGAACCGCCCCGGCAAACGACGCCGCCCCAAGCTCCGCCCCGGTGAAATCCACCCCCGCCAGCAGCGCCCCGTCGAACACCGCGGCCAGCAGCGACGTCCCGGCAAAGCTCGTGTCGCGGATCACGGCGCGGCTGAAGTCGATCCCGCTGGCAAAGGTCGGGAACGGCGCATCCCCCGGCCGCCACGGTGCGCGCACCCGGTCGGGCGACAGCGGGCGGAAATCGCTGCGCCGGATCGCGGCATCGCGGAACCGCGCGTTGAACAGCGTCGCGCCGCCAAAATCCACCTCGGCGATATGGCTGCCCGACAGGTCGGCATAGGCGAGCCGCGCCATGTGAAACTGCGCCACGCCGATATCGGCCGATTGCAGCCAGGCATAGCTGAGATCCAGCCCGCCGAAGGTCAGAAGCCCCATGTCCCGCACCCCGCCCGACAAGAGCGCATCGAGCAGCGCGCCCTTCTCCGGGCTTGCCGGCCGGTCCACCACCGCCGTCGCCTGCCCCGGTTCGGTCCAGCCGAAATGGATCGCCATCCGCCCGTAGGTCTCGCCCAGCCGGTCCTTCTGTGCCGCCATCGCCACCCGCATCGCGTCGAACCGGTCGGCCGGACGGGTGCCGAGGTCGAGAAACCGGTAGGGCCGCAGGCTCCGGCTCAGCGTGACGATCCGCAGGATCAGTCCGCGATCGAGGTCGGTCGCGGGGTCGAGCACGTTGACCGTCGGGCCGTCCATCCCCGCCATGGCCGTCCGTGCCGCATCGCCGAGCGCGCCGGCCACCGCCACGATCTCGGACGCAAGGCCCGCGTTGCGCGCCGCCTCGGCCAGTTGCACGTCCTGCGCGATCAGCGCCGATTGTTCGGCCACCCGCGCATTCTGCTCGACCAACAGGCTGTTCTGCGCCGCGATCTGCGCGTTCTGGTCGGTCAGCAGGGCCGACTGGACTTCCAGAAGCCGGTTCTGCTGGTAGAGCAGCGCCGTGCCCGCCAGCGCGGCCATTGCCGCGAGAAGGCCGGTGAGCGAGGCAACGATCCAGCGCCGCGTCGTGATCCACGAATACCGCGCCAGCGCCAGCGCCACGAGTTCCCGCGCCGCCGATGTCGCCCCGCTCGAATCGCGCTCGGACGCGCGCTCGGCCACCCGCGCCAGCGGCCGGGCGAACAGCTCCAGCTGCGTCTCGGCCATGCCGAACACCCGGCGCAGGATCGGCTTGCGGAACAGCACCGCAAGGCTGCCGATCACCGCAACCGCCGCCAGCGCGCCGAGAAACACGCCGATCACCGCGCCGGCGCTGTCCTCGACATAGCCAAAGCCCGAAAAGGCGATCAGCAGCCCCGCCGCGATACCGAAGGCAAAGAACAGCACCGACCAGCCGAGCGATCCCGCGCGCCAGGGTGCCTCGTGCAACGGCGTCGGGTCCGGGTCCTGCATCGTGCCTCCGCTCCGGCCTTGACGATGCCGCGCCGGCCCTCCTATGGCAACGGGCAACGCCGGGGGTCCGCATGCTCGACGACGATGCCGAAATCCACCCGCTGTTCCGTGGCGCGCCGCAGACGCTTGAATTCCGCAAGCTGCGCAAGCGGCTGGTGCGCGAGGTGCGCAGCGCGATCGAGACCTACGGCATGGTCGAACCGGGCGGGCGCTGGCTGGTGTGCCTGTCGGGCGGCAAGGACAGCTATACCCTGCTCGCCATCCTGTACGAACTGCAATGGCGCGGCCTGCTGCCGGTGGACCTTCTGGCCTGCAACCTCGACCAGGGCCAGCCGGGCTTTCCCGCGACCGTGCTGCCCGAGTTCCTGACGCGCACGGGCGTGCCCCACCGGATCGAGTATGCCGACACCTATTCCATCGTGATGGACAAGGTCCCGGCGGGGCGCACCTATTGCGCGCTTTGCTCCCGCCTGCGGCGCGGCAACCTCTACCGCATCGCGCGGGAAGAGGGGTGCACCTCGGTGGTGCTCGGCCATCACCGCGACGACATCCTCGAGACGTTCCTGATGAACCTCTTTCACGGCGGCCGTCTTGCGGCGATGCCGCCACGGCTGGTGAACGAGGACGGCGATCTGTTCGTCTGCCGCCCGCTCGCCTTCGTGCCCGAGGCCGATTGCGACGCCTTCGCCCGCGCGATGAACTATCCGATCATCCCGTGCGATCTGTGCGGCTCGCAGGACGGGCTGCAACGCCAGCAGGTCAAGGCGATGCTCGACGATTGGGAACGGCGCACACCGGGGCGGCGCGGCGTGATGTTCCGCGCGCTGATGAACGCGCGCCCCTCGCATCTGGCCGACCCGGCGCTGTTCGATTTCGCCGGCCTCGCGCGGACGCCCGTCGCGCGGGCGGATGCGGACAATTCTATGCACCTTCCGGGCGAGCCTTAACGAACCCGTCAGCCCCGCCGCGCTACCCCTGCCCCATCGACAGGGAGGCCCGGATGCGCAGCGCAGTCGCAACCTTCGCGAAAGGATGGATGACCGTCGCCGGCTGGCTGCGCCAACCGGAGCTGATGGTTTTCCTGCCGGCCGTGACGCTTGCCGCCTACTGGCTCGGCGGCGACCGGGCGCTGCTGCTCACGGCGCTCGGACTGCCGCTTCTGTTCGCCATCGCCGGCGCGTTCCGCTTCGATGCCGGCCGCGACCCGGCACCGGGCGAACCGGTGGCCATGCGCCGCCACGTGCTCGCCGCGCTCGACCGCGGCTTGCGGGACGAGGCGGAAACGGGCCGCACCACGGCCTGCATCGTCCTGCAGTTCGACGATGCCGCCCTGCTGCTCGACCGGCACGGACGGGCGGCCCAGACGGCGGTGATCCAGCGCACGGCGGACCGGCTCTGCGCCGTGCTGCGGCCCGGCGATACGGTTGCACGGCTCGAAGGCGGCGGGTTCGCCATCGCCCTCGCACCCGTCCGGCGGCTCGACCTCGATGCGGCGATCCAGATCGCCGCCCGGCTCCAGGCCGCCGCGGCCGAACCGGTGGCGATCGACGCTGCGCGTCTTTTCGTCACCTGCTCGGCCGGGTTCTGCCTGCCCTCGCGCGCGCCCGCGCGCACCGCCGGCGCCCTGCTCGACGCGGCCCAGATCGCGGCGGACGAGGCGCTGCGCAACGGCCCCGGCGCCATCCGCGCCTTTCAGCCCGAGATGGCCCGCACCCGCGCCGACCGCGACGCCCAGCGCGAGGCGCTGGAAACCGCGCTAGACGAGGGACAGATCCGCCCGCATTTCCAGCCGCAGATCTCGGCCGACACCGGCGCCGTGACGGGGTTCGAGACGCTCGCGCGCTGGCATCACCCCGAGCGCGGCCTGATCGGCCCGGCCGACTTCCTGCCCGCAATCCGCGATTGCGGCCTGTCGGAGCGGCTGTCCGAGGTGATGCTGTTCAACGCCATGGTCGCGCTCAACCGCTGGGACAAGGCGGGGCTGCATGTGCCGACCGTCGGCGTCAACTTCTCGGCCGACGAGCTGCGCAACCCCCGTCTGCCCGACAAGCTCAAATGGGAGCTTGACCGCTTCGACCTCACGCCCGACCGGATCGCGGTGGAGATCCTCGAAACCGTGGTCGCGCAGACCGACAACGACGTGATCGTGCGCAATGTCGCCGCGCTGGCACAGATGGGGTGCTGCATCGACCTCGACGATTTCGGCACGGGGCATACCTCGATCACCAATCTGCGGCGCTTTGCGGTCCGACGGCTCAAGATCGACCGGTCCTTCGTGACGCGCCTCGACGAGGATCGCGAACAGCAGCGCATGGTGGCGGCGATCCTGTCGCTGGCCGAGCGGCTGGGCCTCGACACGCTGGCCGAGGGGGTGGAAACGGCGGGCGAGCATGCCGTGCTCGCGCAGCTTGGCTGCGGGCATCTGCAGGGCTTCGGCATCGCGCGGCCGATGCCCTTCGACGACACGGCCGACTGGATGCGCCGGCACGCGGCGCGCGTGGCCATCGCGCCGCCGATTCCCTCGGGGCGCGCCGGATCGGCCTGAACGCGGCCGCGGCCGGCGGATAGGGTCAGGTCGCAACGACGGGCCGTAGCGCCTGTCCCGGGGGTCGGGCTGCCGATCCGGGGCCGGTGCAGCGCCACCCCGCAGGGCGCCGCGCAACAAGGCGCGGCCCTTGCGCGCAAGGGCGTGAGGGGCGCCGCGCGGGGGGCCGAAACCGCTTGACCTTTGCCCCCCCCTGGCGTTGAACGCCGCAGGCTTTCCCTGGTGGCGGTGGTCCCGATGGACGATCAGAACAAGAACCTGCTGCTCGCAACCGCGCTCAGCTTCCTTGTGATCCTTGCGTGGTTCATCCTGTTCCCGCCGCCCGAACCGGCCCCGCCGCCGGCCGTCGATCCTGCCGCCGTGGCCACCGTCGCCCCGACGCCGCCCGCCGCGGGCACCATCGCGGCGGCGGAAACCGCCGGCGCCGCCCCGGCGCCAGAAGCGCCGCGACTGGCCATCGACACGCCGCGCCTGGCCGGGTCCATCTCGCTGCTGGGCGGGCGGATCGACGATCTGTCGCTCAAGGGCTATCGCGAGACGCTTGCCGAGGATTCCCCGATCGTGCGCCTGCTGCGCCCCTCGGGCGGGGTCGAGGCCTATTACGCCCTCTTCGGCTGGTCCCCGGGCGGCACGCTCGACTTCGCCGACGTGCCCGGCGCCGATACGCCCTGGACAGTGGTTTCGGGCGATACGCTCACCCCGGCCACGCCCGTCACGCTGCAATGGACCAACGGCAAGGGCCTGACCTTCACGCGGACGCTGTCGATCGACGACAACTACATGTTCACGATCGCCCAGACCGTGACCAACAGCGGCGGGACGGATGCGCGCCTTGCCCCCTATGGCCTCGTGGCCCGGCACGGCGAGCCGTCGAACCTCGAGAAATTCTTCATCAGCCACGAGGGGATCATCCTCATGGCCGACGGCAAGCTGACCGAGACCGACTACAGCGATGCCCGCGATCTTGCCCTGTCCGAGGCCGAGCGGGCGCGGCTCGACATCACGCCGGTGGCGCAGAACGGCTGGATCGGGTTCGGCGACAAATACTGGATGACCGTCATCGCGCCGCAGCCCGGCCAGGCCTTCAACGCGGTGCAGAAATACGTGCCCGGCGCCGACATCTACCTGACCGAGGCGCGCTATCCAGCGATCACCATCGCCCCCGGCGCCACTGTCGAGGTCACCTCGCGCCTCTTTGCCGGCGCCAAGGAATGGGCGACGATCCGCGCCTACCAGAACGAGACCGGCATCGACCGCTTCATCGATTCGATCGACTGGGGCTGGTTCTTCTTCCTGACCAAGCCGTTGTTCGCGGTGCTGCACTGGCTGAACGCCGCCCTTGGCAACATGGGCCTTGCGATCATCGGCCTGACGCTCGTTCTCAAGGCGATCCTCTTCCCGCTTGCCTACAAATCCTATGTCTCGATGGCGCGGATGAAGGAGCTTCAGCCCGAGATGGAGGCGCTCAAGGAACGCGTCGGCGACGACCGCCAGAAGATGCAGCAGGAGATGATGAAGCTCTACAAGGAGAAGAAGGTGAACCCCGCCGCGGGCTGCCTGCCGATCCTGCTCCAGATTCCCATCTTCTTTTCGCTCTACAAGGTGATCTTCGTGACGATCGAGCTGCGCCATGCACCGTTCTACGGCTGGCTCACCGACCTGTCGGCACCCGATCCGTCCTCGATCTTCAACCTCTTCGGCCTCCTGCCCTGGGCGGCGCCGGCGCAGGGGTCGATCCTGGCGCTGGTGTTCATCGGGGTGCTGCCGATCCTGCTCGGCGTCACGATGTGGCTCCAGCAGAAGCTGAACCCGGCGCCGACCGATCCGACGCAGCAGGCGATCTTTGCCTGGATGCCATGGATCTTCATGTTCATGCTGGGCAGCTTTGCCTCGGGCCTCGTGCTCTACTGGATCAGCAACAACGTGATCACCTTTGCCCAGCAGTATCTCATCATGCGCAGCCACGGGCATACGCCGAACCTTTTCGGCAACATCACTGCGGGGTTCAGGCGCAAGGACAAGCCCGCCAAATGACGGCGCGACTCGCCCGGATCGTCCGCCACCCGATCAAGTCGGCGGGGTTCGAGGAACTGGATGCGGTGCGCCTCGCCCCGGGGGAGGCCATGCCCTGGGACCGGCACTGGGCCGTCGCCCATGCGGCAGCACGGTTCGGCGCGGCACCCGATGGCTGGGCGTCCAAGATGAACTTCCTGCGCGGCTGGGCCGAACCGCGGCTGATGGCAATCTCGGCGGTGCTGGAGCCCGAGGCGCGTCGCCTGACGCTCAGCCATCCCGATGCCGGGTCGATCACGCTCTGGCCCGATGACGAACCGGAACGGCTGATCGCGTGGCTCCGCCCGCTCTGGCCCGATACCCGGCCGGAACCGGCCGCGGTCGTCCAGGTGCCGGGGCAGGCGATGTCGGACGTGCCCGATCCCTATCTGGCGATCCTCGGCCTCGCGTCGAACCGGGCGCTCGGCCAGCGGCTGGGGATGGATCTGTCGATCCACCGCTGGCGCGGGAACCTCTGGCTCGACGGCCTCGCGCCATGGGAGGAGTTCGACCTTGTCGGCCGCGAGATCGCCATCGGGCCGGTGCGCCTGCGGGTCGAGGAACGGATCACCCGGTGCCGCGCCACCGGCGCCAACCCCGAGACCGGACGGCTCGATGCCGACACGCTCGGCGCACTGGAGGCCGGTTACGGCCATCAGGATTTCGGCGTCTATGCCCGCGTGCTGACGCCCGGCACCCTGCGCATCGGCGATGCGGTGGCGCCGTGACGCTGCGCTTTCCCGAGGTCGAGGAACCGACGGCCGAGGCGGCCGAGGCCGGGCGGCTTCTGTTCGCCGGCCCCGTCGCCTTTCTCAAGGGTGTGGTGGCGATGGACGGCCTGCCGCCGCCCGACCGGGTGGAGGTCTGTTTTGCCGGCCGCTCGAACGTTGGCAAATCCTCCCTCATCAATGCGCTGACGGGCCGCAAGGCGCTGGCGCGGGCGTCGAACACCCCGGGGCGGACGCAGGAGATCAACTATTTCACCCTCGGCGATCATCGCTACCTCGTCGATCTGCCGGGATATGGCTATGCCGAGGCGCCCCCCGCCGTCGTCGCGCAGTGGCAGGCGCTGCTCCGCGCCTACCTCGCCGGCCGCGCAACGCTGCGCCGCGCCTTCGTGCTGATCGACCTGCGGCACGGCGTGCTCAAGGCCGATGCCGAAATCATGACCCTGCTCGACCGGTCCGCGGTGCCGTTCCAGACGGTGCTGACCAAGGCCGACAAGGTGAGCGCAGCCGAGCGGGCCAAGACCCTCGCCCGGGTCGAGGCGGCGCTGCAAGCGCACCCGGCCGCCTATCCGGAAATCGTCGTCACCTCGTCGGAAACCGGCGCCGGCATCGCGACGCTGCGCGCAACGATCGCGGCACTGACCTGACGCGGCGCGGGCCGGAGGGTGCGGGAGCCTCCGGCGGGGATATTTGGGCCAGCCTGAATCCGGGGGGGGCGCAGGCGGCTGTCAGACGTGCTGTCCGCCGTTGATCGCGATTTCGGCGCCGGTGATATAGGATGCCTGCGCGGAGCACAGGAAATAGATCGCATCCGCCACTTCCTTGGGCGTACCGAGCCGGCGCAGGGGAAGCGAGGCGACGATCCGGTCGGTGCCGGGGCTGAGGATCGCGGTATCGACCTCGCCGGGCGCGATGGCGTTCACCCGCACGCCGAGCGGGCCGAAATCATGCGCCAGTTCCCGGGTCAAGGCGGCAAGGGCGGCCTTGGATGTGGCATAGGCCGCGCCGGCAAAGGGATGGACGCGGCTGCCTGCGATCGAGGTGACGTTGACGATCGCGCCCTGCGCCGCGGCGAGCTCTTCCTGGAGGCCGCGGGCGAGGATGACGGTGGCGAAGAAATTCACGTGAAAGACGCGGCCCCAGACCCGCAGGTCGGTGTCGAGCGTGGTCAGCCGTCGCCCGTCCTCGCCCTTGGGGCTGATCCCGGCGTTGTTCACGAGCGCATGCAGGCGGCCATCGATCCGGCCCTTGATGGTCTCGATCGCGGCTATGGTGTTCTTGGGATCGGCGAGATCCACCTGGATGTGGTTCTCTTCGCCGCCCGGCCAGGGGCAGCGCGGATCGAAGGGCTGGCGCGAACAGGTCAGCACGCGCCAGCCCTCGGCGCCGAACCGCTTGACCGTCGCATGTCCGATCCCGCGGCTCGCGCCGGTCAGGACGATGGTGCGCAGCTCCGTCATGGGCCTGCCTCCGGTGCTCCGGCATAATGTTTACTGCTTTTGTCGGCTTTGTCCATCCCGAGCCTGTCGCAGGAATGCGGGCAGATCCGGCTTGCCTTGGCGCAAGGTTCTGATTCCGCTCGGCAAGCCCCCTGTCCCGCAGAAGGCGGTCGGCCCTTGGCATCGCCGCCCCCAGCCGTTACCACTCGGGTGCGTCGCCTTTGCAACCCGAACCGATGAAACCCCGCCCGATGTCCCAGGATGCCGTGACCGTCGCCCGGACGCTGTCCGAGGCGCTTCCCTACCTGCAGCGCTATGCCGGCGCCGTGGTGGTGATCAAGTTCGGCGGCAACGCCATGGGCGACGATGCCGCCATGGCCGAGTTCGCGCGCGACGTCGTGCTGATGCGGCAGGTCGGGGTGAACCCGGTGGTGGTCCATGGCGGCGGGCCGATGATCAACGATCTGCTGGCGCGACTGGGGGTCGGATCGCATTTCGTGCGCGGCAAGCGGGTGACGGACAAGCGCACGGTCGAGGTCGTCGAGATGGTGCTGTCGGGGCTTGTCAACAAGCGGATCGTGCAGGCGATCATGGATGCCGGCGGGCGGGCGGTCGGCATTTCCGGCAAGGACGACGACCTCATGGTCTGCGAGGCGGACGATCCGGAGCTCGGTTTCGTCGGCCGCCCGGTCGAGATGAACGTGCAGGTTCTGCGCGATCTTTACGGCGCCGGGATCATCCCGGTCGTCGCCCCGGTCGGCACCGGCATGGCCGATAACGAGACGTTCAACGTCAACGGCGACACGGCGGCCGGCGCGATCGCCGGGGCGCTGCAGGCCGACCGGCTTCTGCTGCTGACCGATGTGGCAGGCGTCAAGGATGCGGCCGGCACTGTCGTCACGCAGCTTACCCCGGACGACGTGCGCCGCCTCACGGCCGAGGGGGTGATCGCAGGCGGTATGATCCCCAAGACGGAAACCGCGCTCCTGGCGCTCGAACAGGGCGTGCGTGCGGTGGTGATCCTCGACGGGCGCATCCCGAACGCCTGCCTGCTGGAGCTGTTCACCGACCATGGCGCCGGCTCGCTGATCCGCTCGACCGAGCCGCGGATCAAGCCGCGGCGATGACGCTTGCAGAGATCGAGGCGGCGCTCGCGCCCCACCACCTCGTCGCGCTCGGCGCTTTCCACCCCGAACCGGAAGACGCGATCGCGGCCGGGACGCTGATCCTGATCGGCCCGGGCGGCGCGGGCCATTGGGCCCATGTCACGGCGCAGCCCGAATGGCAGGATGGCGCGCCCGATCCGGTCGACCGCTGGTCGCGCCGCGTGATCGGCCGACTCGCCTGCGCTCTCGGCGGCAAGGCCCATTTCCCCTTCACCGGCCCGCCGTGGAAGCCGTTCCAGGCCTGGGCGCTGCGCAGCGGTCAGGCCTGGCAGAGCCCGGTGAGCCTCCTTGTCCATGCGACCCAGGGCCTATGGGTCTCCTATCGCGGCGCCCTTGCGCTGCCCGACCGCCTCGCGCTGCCCCAGCCTGCAACCCGGCCCTGCGACAGTTGCCCGGACCAGCCCTGCCGCACCGCCTGCCCGCCCGAAGCCCTCACCCCGGCCGCCTATGACGTCCCCGCCTGTCGCCGCTTTCTCGATACCGGTGCCGGCCAGCCGTGCCTTGCATCAGGCTGCCTTGTCCGCAGGGCCTGTCCCCTCGCCCGAAGCTATGGCAGGTTGCCCGAACACGCCGCCTACCACATGAGCAGGTTCCACCGATGACGCTGCGCCTGATCCTGACACGCCACGCCAAATCGAGCTGGGACGACCCGACTCTCCCCGACCACGACCGCCCGCTCAACGCCCGCGGCCGCCGCGCCGCCTCGGCCCTCGGCCAGTGGCTCGCCTCGCGCGACGATGTGCCCGGGGCGGTCCTGTGCTCGGACGCCGTCCGCACACGCGAGACATGGGAGGGGATCGCCCCACACCTCCCCTCCACGCCGGCCGTGCACTTGAAGCCCGCGCTCTACCACGCCGGCCCCGACGTGATGCTCGCCGTCCTGCGCCGGGCGACCGAGCCGGTGGTGATGATGCTGGGCCACAACCCCGGCATCGCCGAATTCGCCGACCGCCTCCTCGCCCGCCATCCTGTTGATCCCGAATTCCACCGCTACCCGACCGGCGCCACGCTCGTCGCCATGTTCGAGGGCGACAACTGGGCCGGCATCGGGTTCGGTCAGGGCGCGCTCGTCGATTTCGTCACGCCCCGCAGCCTCGAATAACGCCCCCGGGCAATACCAGCTGACTTCAGGCTGGCCCAAATATCCCGGGGGGAGTCGCCGCCCCCGGCGGCGACGGGGGGCTGGCCCCCCTTCAATGGCCCAGGATCTGGCTCAGGAACAGCTTGGTCCGGTCCGACCGGGGGTTGTTGAAAAACTCGCGCGGCTCGTTCTGCTCGACGATCTGGCCCTGGTCCATGAAGATCACGCGGTTTGCCACCGCCTGGGCGAACCCCATCTCGTGCGTCACGCAGAGCATCGTCATCCCCTCCTGCGCGAGCTCGATCATGGTGTCGAGCACCTCCTTGATCATCTCGGGGTCAAGCGCCGACGTCGGCTCGTCGAACAGCATGATCCGCGGCTTCATGCAGAGCGAGCGGGCGATGGCGACCCGCTGCTGCTGGCCGCCCGAAAGCTGGCCGGGGTATTTCAGCGCCTGCTCCGGGATCTTCACCTTGCGCAGGAAATGCATTGCGACCTCTTCGGCCTCCTTCTTGGGAACCTTGCGGACCCAGATCGGCGCGAGGGTGCAGTTCTCGAGGATCGTGAGGTGCGGGAAAAGGTTGAAGTGCTGGAACACCATCCCGACCTCGGACCGGACCTTGTCCACGTTCTTGAGGTCGGATGTCAGTTCGGTGCCGTCCACCACGATGCGCCCCTGCTGATGCTCCTCAAGCCGGTTGATGCAGCGGATCAGGGTGGACTTTCCGGACCCCGAGGGACCGCAGATCACGATCCGCTCGCCCGAATACACCGTCATGTCGATGTCGCGCAGCACATGGAACGTGCCGAACCACTTGTTCATGCGGCTGATCTCGATGGCCACATCGCTGCCGACCTTCATCTGGCTGCGGTCGATGGGGCGGCTTGCAAGGTCTTCCATCAGCGTCTCCCTCAGCGGTGATCGGTCTTGAGGCGGCGTTCGAGATACATCGAGTAGCGCGAGATCGCGAAGCAGAAGGCAAAGAACAGCGCCGCGATGAAGATGTAGATCTCCCAGTAGATCCCGTTCCAGTTCGTGTCGGCCCGGATCGCATTGGCGAGGTTCAGCGGGTCGAGAAGGCCGATGAACACGACGAGCGTGGTGTCCTTGAAGAGGCCGATGAACGTGTTGACGATGCCGGGGATCGAGATCTTGAGCGCCTGCGGCAGGATGATGAGCTGCATCGACCCCCAGTAGTCGAGGCCGAGCGAATCCGCCGCCTCGTATTGCCCGCGCGGCAGCGCCGCGAGCCCTCCGCGCACGACTTCGGCGATATAGGCGGCCGAGAATATCGTCACCATGATGATGACGCGCAGGATCAGGTCGAAATTCGTGCCCGGCGGCAGGAAGTAGTTCAGCAGCAGCGACGCGCTGAAAAGCAGCGTGATAAGCGGCACGCCGCGGATGAACTCGATGAACACGACGCTCACCGACTTGACGATGAGCATGTCCGACCGCCGCCCGAGCGCGAGAAGGATGCCGAGCGGCAGCGACAGCACGATCCCGGAAACCCCGATGATCATCGAGATCAGGAACCCGCCGAGTCGGTCGGACCGCACGAAATCGATCCCGATCGGCAGCGCCGGCGAGAGGATCGCGGTCAGCGGGCCGGCGATGAACATCCACCACAGCACCGCCGCAAGAAATGCCGCGATCAGCGGCAGGCCGCCGCCGCGCGACAGAAGCAGCCGATAGGCGATCCCCGCCGCGACGAAGCCGAGTGCAGCCGTGGTGGCGAACCAGATCGTGCCGCCCCAGATCAGCCAGTAGCCGAGGAAGGGATAGGCGGCGCTGAACCACAGCATGCGGCGCGGCAGACCGCTGAAGAGGAGGGGCGAGAGGGCCACGAACATCAGCACGAAGGCGAGGACGGGCCGCCAGTAGAGCGCCGGCGGATAGGCCCCGAACAGCAGTTGCAGCCAGCGTTCGCGGATCACGGCGAAACAGCCGCCCGACCGGCCGCCGAGGATCTCGCGGCATTCGCTGAGCGATCCGGCATACCAGACGCTGTTGGCGAACCACGGCACGATCGACAGAAGCAGCGACACGATCACGTAGAGCGACAGGACCGTGAGGATGCCGTTGAGCCAGGACGACACCAGGTTCTCGCGGATCCACTTCACTGCCCCCGCCTCGGTGATCGGCGGGGCGCGTTCCGGCAGCATGTCCTGGCGGAAGAAAGCGTCCGACATCTCAGCGCTCCTTCAGCTTGACGCGGGCGTTGTAGACGTTCATCGCCCCGGAAATCGACAGGCTCAGCCCGAGATAGATGAGCATCATCAGCAGCATCGCCTCGAGCTCTCGCCCGGTCTGGTTGATCGTGATGCCGCCGAGCGTGGCGCGCAGGTCCATGTAGCCCACCGCGATGGCAAGCGACGAGTTCTTGGTGATGTTGAGGTATTGCGAGATCATCGGCGGGATGATGACGCGCAGCGCCTGCGGCAGGATAACCAGCCGCATCGTCAGGCCCGGCCGCATGCCGAGAGAGGCCGCAGCCTCGGACTGGCCCTTGCTGATGGCGAGGATCCCCGCCCGCACCACTTCGGCGATGAAGGCGCCGGTATAGACCGACAGTGCAAGCCAGAGCGCGATCAGCGAATTGCGCATGTGGATGCCGCCGGTGAAGTTGAACCCGCGGAGTTCTGGGCTCACCAGATGGAACCCGAGCGCAACCTTCAGCGCGACGAGCGGCACGACAAAGATCAGGATCGATTTCCACCACGTCGTCGGGCGCAGGCCCGTCGCCTCCTGCACCCGCGTGGCATGGGCGAGCAGGCGGCGGTTGGCCCACCAGGCGCCGAGGATCACCGCGATGATCGCCAGAAGGTCGATGCTGACAAGGAACACGCCGAGGTCGATGTTGCCAAGGCTGCGCGAAAAGACGGGTTCGGGCACATAGACACCACGGTTCGTGATGGCGACCGAGTCGAAGAAAAGCATCGAGGCTGTCGCATCCTCGCCCCGGAACTGGCGCGGCTCGGGCATCGAGATCGACATGACCGAAAAGAAGATGAGGATCCACAGAACCGTGGGGATGTTGCGGAACACCTCGACATAGATCGTCATCAGCCGCGCGACGATCCAGTTGTTCGACAGCCGCAACACGCCCGCGATCACGCCGAGGATGGTGGCGAGGACGCAGCCCAGCACGGCAACGACCATCGTGTTGAGCAGGCCCACCAGAAGCGCACGTCCGTGGGTGCGCGTGCTGTCATAGGCGATCAGCGTCTGGTTGATGTCGTAACCGGCATTCTGCCACAGGAACCGATAGCTGAAATCCTTGCCGAGCGCGCGCAGGTTCTGGATCGTGTTGTCGATCAGCCACGCAAAACCGGCCATCAGGAGCATCAGGAAAATGATCTGGATGGTAATCGACCGATAGCGCGAATCGTAGATCAGCATGCTGAGGCGGAACGTCTCGCCTGGCCGGTCGGTCACTGTCGCCATGCCGCTTCATTCCCTGTCGGTTGCCGTGTTGATGCGTCTGTCCGTTCCCGCGGTGCAGCGGGGCGTCGCGCCGGCGCTAAACGTGTCGAAATCGCCAAACGGGTTCGGCCGGCACCCGCTGGGGGGTGCCGGCCGGTTCCGCTGGGTTCAGCGGAAGGGCGGGGTGTACTGAAGGCCGCCCTGGGTCCAGAGCGCGTTCAGGCCGCGGGCGAGGCCGATCGGAGTACCCTCGCCGATATTGGCGGCGAAGATCTCGCCATAGTTGCCGACCGAGGCGATGGCGCGCATCGCAAAGTCGTTGTCGAGGCCGAGCATCTGGCCAAGATCCCCCTCACGGCCGAGAAGGCGGTTCACCTCCGGGTTGGGGCTGCCGTTCGCCTTGAGCTCGGCGATATTGGCGGAGGTGATGCCGAGTTCCTCGGCGGCCACGAGCGCGTTGGACACCCAGCGCACGATATCGGCCCACTGGTCGTCACCATGCCGCACCACCGGCCCGAGCGGTTCCTTGGACACGATTTCCGGCAGGATCACATGGTTCTGCGGATCGGCGAAGGACGCGCGCGTCGCGGCAAGGCCCGACACGTCCGTCGTGTAGACGTCGCAGGCACCGGCGAGATATTGCTGCTGGGCGGCGGCGTTGGTCTCGATCGGCACGGGTTCGTAGGTCATCCCGTTCGAGCGGAAGAAGTCGGCGAGGTTGAGCTCGGTCGTCGTCCCGGTCTCGATGCAGACGGTCGCGCCGTCGAGTTCCTTGGCCGAGGACACGCCCAGATCCTTGCGGACCATGAAACCCTGACCGTCGTAATAGTTCACGGCGACGAAGGTGAACTTGAGGTCCACATCGCGCACGAAGGTCCAGGTGGTGTTGCGCGCAAGAATGTCGATCTCGCCGGCGGCCAGCGCGGTGAACCGCGTCTGGCTGGTGAGCGGGATGAAATCGACCTTGGTCGGATCGCCGAGCACCGCCGCCGCGACCGCCCGGCAATAGGCGACATCGAAGCCCTGCCAGACGTTGTTCGCATCAGGATAGGCAAAGCCGGCGAGGCCGGTGTTGGTGCCGCAGCGCAGGCTGCCGCGGTTCTTCACATCGTTGAGCGTCTGCGCCGAGGCGGCGCCGGCAACGAGCACCGCCGTCGCTGCAATCGCGCTGAAAAGAATGGTCTTGGTCATCGGTACCTCTTCCTGTGTCTGTCCCCGTTTCGACGGGGCGTCTCTGGTTGCAGTGGAGCGCCATGGCCCGCCAGGGCAAGCCCTCGGACCGCCACATCCTTTCGTGGAACACTGAACCCCACCCGTCAAGGTTCATTGCGCCCCATTCAGAGGCGGAACTGCCCGCCAAAGTGGCACCTTGCGCGCGATGCGCCCCGCTCAGGCGCCGGCGGTGCGGCTGAGCACCAGAAAACGTGCGGCATCCAGAAATGCCGCCGCCCGCCGTGCCGCCGCCTCGGCCGCCTCGTCATCCGCACCCCAGACCTCGGCCTGCCAGTCTTCGTCGATGCGTGAAAGCGGCCAGAGCGCCGCCGCCTCGCGCCCCGAGAGCACCGCAAGGCCGATCACCAGCGAGCCGGAGAGCGCCACCAGATCGCTCAGCGCCGTCAGCGCGAACGGGTCGGCCGCATGGACGGCCGCCGCGAGGCGCTCGAGGCTCGCGGCCGGCTGGGCTGCCGGCATCACGCCGCAGGTGACGTTGAGCGGCGCCGCGAATGTCTCGCGCGCGAAATCCACAAGCGGGTCCCAGGCCGCAGCCTGCCGTGCCGCCAGCGCGGCCGGCGCATCGGCCCGGTAGCAGATCAGATCGCAGGCACCGTAGCCCGCAACCTCGTCCGCCACCGCGGCGCGCTGCGGGATCACCTTGTCGATCGCCGAATTCGCGGACCGGGTCAGCGGCATCGTCGCCGGCCGCACCTCGGGGCCCTGCGCGTCCCATTCGGCCGCGATGGCCGCCGCCAACGCCGCCGTCGGCAGGATCAACGCCGCTCCGGCAGGCGTGCGCACCGGGCGGCCGTCGAGGCAGACGGCAAAGCCCCCGGCCTGCGGCACCGCCGCCGCCGCAGACCAGAACCGGCGGGGGGTCCATTCGCTCATCCCCGGCCCTCGAACGGGTCAGCCGGCACGGCGTCCTCGTCCCAGCCCATCGTCGCCCAGGTGCGCGCCATATGCGGCGGCAGGGGGGCGGAAAAGGTCATCCGCGCGCCCGTCACCGGATGATCGAAGGCGATCTGCCGCGCATGCAGGTGCAGCTTGCGGCTGATCTCGCCGCCAAGCTGGGCACCCCAGCCGTCGCCGCGATTCTCCTGCCCCGATCCGCCATATTTCCCGTCGCCCGCAACCGGATGCCCGAGTTCGGCCATATGCGCGCGAAGCTGGTGCGTCCGCCCGGTGATCGGCACCAGCGCCACCCAGGCCGCCCGCGATCCGAGCGCGTCGAGCACGGCATAATCGGTCGTCGCGCGTCTGGCGCCCTCGGTCGTGTCCACCTTGCCCGGGTGGATGCACAGCATCTTTTCCCCCTGTGCGCCCGGCGCCTTGACGAGGCCGTAGCGGATCGTGCCCATGCGCGGGTTCGGCACGCCTGCGACGACCGCCCAGTAGATCTTGCGGGTGGTGCGGTCGCGGAACGCCTCGGACAGGCGCTTGGCGACCCTGTCGGTCCGCGCGAGCAGGAGGAGGCCCGACGTATCCTTGTCGAGCCGGTGGACGAGCTTGGGGCGGTCCTTGTAACCGAAGGTCAGCGCCTCGGCGAGGCCATCGACATGCCGGCCGGTCTGGCCGCTGCCGCCCTGGCTGGCCAGACCCGGCGGCTTGTTGAGCACGATCAGATGCGCGTCCTTCCAGAGCACGGCGGCCTGGATCATCGCCACGTCATCGGCCGCCGGCGCATCGTCCGGCACCCGCCGCGGCGGCGGTGCTTCAGGCAGGGGCGGCACACGGATCACCATCCCCGGCCCGACCCGGTCGGACGCCTTGGCCCGGCCGCCATCGACCCGCACCTGCCCCGTGCGGCACAGCTTTTCCACCGCGCCCTGGGTAAGCTGCGGGAAATGGCGGCGCATCCAGCGGTCGAGCCGCGCCTCGCCCTCGTCCTCGCCCACCGTGCGATGCTCGACGCTCATGCCAGCGCCCCGCGCATCACCGCGACCCCCGCGACCAGCGCCGCGACCGACAGCAGGACGCTCGCCCCGGCATAAAGCGCCGCAAGCCCCGCCTGCCCGCGTTCCCACAACAGAAACGTGTCGAGCGAATAGGCCGAGAACGTCGTGAACCCGCCGAGCACGCCCGCGAGAAGCAGCGGCGACAGGCGGACAAGGCCCTTGCTTGTCAGCCAGACGAACAGCAACCCCATCACGAAAGACCCGGCCACATTGACCGCCAGCGTGCCCCAAGGAAACCCGGTGCCGAATGCCCGGGCCGCGCCCACGACGGTGACATAACGCGCGGTGCAGCCGATGGCGCCGCCGAGGGCGACGAGGGCGAGGGTGGATGGCGCGAAGGGCGACGACATGTGCGTTCCCTGCGGCGATCCGGGCGCTTTGTCAACGCGGCCCGGCGCCCTGCCGTTCGGCCCGCGCCCGCGCGAACCAGTCGAGCCGTTTCCTCATCTCGCGCTCGAACCCGCGATCGACGGGGGCATAAAGGAGGGGGCGCTTCATGCCTTCGGGGAAATAGTCTTGCCCGGAAAAGCCGTCGGGCGCGTCATGGTCGTAGGCATAGCCCGCGCCGTAGCCCTGATCCTTCATCATCGGCGTCGGCGCGTTGAGAATGTGCTTGGGCGGCATCAGGCTCCCCGTGCGGCGGGCGGCGTCGCGCGCGGCCTTGTAGCCGGCATAGGCCGCGTTCGATTTCGGCGCCAGCGCGAGGTAGATCACCGCCTGCGCCAGCGCCAGTTCCCCCTCGGGCGAGCCGAGCCTCTCATACGTCTCCCAGGATTGCAGGCAGACCGCTTGCGCCTGCGGATCGGCCAGACCGACATCCTCGACCGCCATCCGCGCCAGCCGCCGCGCAAGGAACCGCGGATCCTCGCCGCCCTCGAGCATCCGCGCGAACCAATAGAGCGCCGCGTCAGGGTCCGACCCCCGGACGGATTTGTGCAGCGCCGAGATGAGGTTGTAATGCCCCTCGCCCGACTTGTCATAGACCGCCGCGCGCCGGTTCAGCCGCGCCGCCAGGGCCTGCGGATCGAGCGGCGGGCTGTCCCAGCCCGCCACCTGCTCGACGAGGTTCAAAAGCGCCCGCCCGTCGCCATCGGCCATTGCGACCAGCGCATCGCGTGCGGGTGCGGTCAGCGGCAGCGGCCGGCCGACCGCCACTTCCGCCCGCGACAGCAGGGCATCGAGATCGGCCGGCGCGAGACGGTCGAGCACGATCACCTGCGCCCGGCTGAGCAGCGCCGCGTTCAACTCGAACGACGGGTTTTCCGTGGTCGCGCCGACCAGCGTGATGGTCCCGTCCTCCATATGCGGCAGGAACCCGTCCTGCTGCGCCTTGTTGAACCGGTGGATCTCGTCCACGAACAGAAGCGTCCCGCGCCCCTGCTGGCGGCGCAGGCGCGCGGCCTCGAATTCGCGGCGCAGGTCGGGCACGCCGGTGAAGATCGCGCTGATCTGGACAAAGGCGCGGTCGGTCGCATCGGCCAGAAGGCGGGCGATGGTCGTCTTGCCGACGCCCGGCGGGCCCCAGAGGATGATCGAGCCCAGCCGCCCGGACGCCAGCATCGCCCCCAGCGGGCCGTCGGGGGCCAGCACCCGCCCCTGCCCGACCACATCGGCCAGCCGTGCCGGGCGCAGGCGGTCGGCGAGCGGGCGGCGGTCGGGGGTGTCGGGCGGGGGATCGGCGCTGTCGAAGAGATCGGGCATCTCAGGCGCGGAACCGCAGGCGCATCCGCTGCCCGCCGCGCAGGATGTCGATCGTCCAGGCGCCGGCCCGTGCCGACAACGCCCGTTCGGCCGCAGCGGGGCTTTCGACCGCCGCGCCGTTGACCGCGACCAGGATATCGCCGGGCCGCAGCCCCGCCTCGGCCGCAAGCCCCTCGGCCGCCGTGACTACCACCCCGGCCGCAATCGCCGCGGGCAGGCGGAACTCCTCGGTCACGGCCGGGTTGATGCGGGCGACGGCAAGGCCGGGCAGGACCGTCCGCGCGCCCAGCCGCCGCTCGTCGCGGGGCGGGTCGTCGGGTGCGGGGGCAAGCGGGACCATCGCCGTCCGTTCCCGCCCCTCGCGCAGCCAGGTCACGCTGGCGCTGCCGCCGATCCCCCGGGCCGACAGGCGGAACAGCATCTCGGCCGGCCCGTTCACCGGCGCGCCGTCGATGGCCGTCACCAGATCGCCCGCGCGCAGGCCGGCGGCGGCAAAGGGGCTGGCGGGATGCAGTTCCGACAACAGCACCCCCTCGGGCCGCGCCAGCCCCATCGCCTCGGCCATGGCCGCATCGACCGCCTGCGCCGCGACGCCGGCCCAGGGGCGGCGGAACCGGTCCGCGCCCGCCGCCGCCTGATCGACGACCGCCGCCACGAGATTGGCGGGGATGGCAAAGCCGATCCCGTTCGAGCCGCCCGATTGCGACAGGATCGCCGTGTTGATGCCCACCAGCCGCCCCGCGGCATCGACCAGGGCGCCGCCCGAATTGCCCGGATTGATCGCGGCATCGGTCTGGATGAAATACCCCCGACCATCGCCGATCCCGAGCCCCGCCCGCGCGAGCGCCGAGACGATCCCCATGCTCACGGTCTGACCGACGCCGAACGGGTTCCCGATCGCCAGCACCAGATCGCCCACTTCGACGGTATCGGAATCGCGCAGCGGCAGTGTCGGCAGGTCTGCGGCACCCTCGAGCCGCAGGACCGCCAGATCCGACGCCTCGTCGGCCAGCACCACGCGCGCGGCGAATTCCCGCCGGTCGCTCAGCACGACGGTGATGACCTCGGCCATGCCGACGACGTGATAGTTGGACACCACAAGGCCATCGGCGCGCAGGATCACGCCCGATCCGAGCGAATTCTGCGCCCGGGGCTGCGCCGGGCCGAAGTCGCGAAAGAGCGGGCCGAACACCGGATCGTCGGCAAAGAGGCTCCGCCGCGCGGGGACCAGCGTGCGGGCAAAGATGTTCACGACGGCCGGCGCGGCGGCCTTGACCACCGGCGCGAAGGACAGGCCGATCTCGGCCATCGAGGACGGCACGGCAGCCTCGGGCCGCGCCGGCGCGGCGCCCAGAAGGACCGCGATCATGGTCGCGCTGGCGAACAGGCGATGCATGGCAGGCTCCGACTCACCCGTGGGATATGGCCTGCGCGCATGGCCCGCGCAAGGTTGCTGCGGGCAACGCCGGGCCGCGCAGCTGCACGCATTTGCCACAAGGCGATGCCATCGTGCGAAGCGGCCAGGGCGCCGACCCGACGACCGGCCGCGACCGGCCAAATCCTGCCGAGAGCACGTTTTTCTTCCTGCCTGCGCAGGATTTTCAGTGTGCAGTCCTGGCGATCCGATAGCCTTGCGCTGTGGCTGGACGGCGGTGCCGACAGTCGCCGATCGGGGCACGGGGACCGGCGCCCGGCTTCGAGCCTTGTGGCGCTGATGGGACGGCATGGCATGAACGTCTTCGAACATCCCGACACGGCCGATTCGTGGGACCGGATCTATTACGACAACAGGGCTGCACTGCGCTATTTCGACCGGGCGCTTGCCCTGACGATGCGGATGCTCGACATCAACCCGGGCGAGCGGGTGCTGGACGCCGGATGCGGGGCGGGGGTGCACAGCGTCCGGGTTGCGCAGGCGGGCCATCCGGTCGATGCGATCGACATCAGCGCCGAGGCGATCCGCGAGGCCGCCGACCGCGCGGCGCGCGCCGGCCTTGCACAGAACATCCGCTTCGCGCAGGAGGATCTGACGCGGCTGAGCCTGCCCGATGCCAGCCATGCGCGCGTCTTTTCCTGGGGCGTCATCATCCACATTCCCGACGCCGATCGCGCGGTGGACGAGCTCGCCCGGATCCTGCGGCCCGGCGGCCGGCTTGTGCTGTCGGTGACGAACCGCGCCTCGCTGGAAGAGCGGTTCAAGCGCGCCATTCGCCCGCTGCTGGGCAAGAAGCAGCCCGAAGAGACGCAGCACCCGCTTGGCACGGCGCGCTATGTTCGCCTGACGGGCGGCGATCTCTGGCTCTGGCGGTTCGACATTGCCGCGCTCGTGCGGCATGCCGAAAGCCGCGGGCTGCGCCTTGTGGATCGCCGCGCAGGCGAATTGACCGAGTTGCACATGTTCCTGACCGGCGCAGCGCGCAGCGCGCTGTTCCGGCTCAACAACCTGTGGTTCGGCTGGGGCCTGCCGGCAACGGCCGCCCATACCAACATCCTGACCTTCGAGAAGGTGGCGCGGTAGGGCCGGCGGGCAGGTCCGGGGCCGCCCGGACCCCGGACCGTCCCGCCGCCGGCCACTGCAAGGTCAGTGCAGCGTTGCGGTAAAGTCCATCGACACGACCTGGTTATCGATCCCGTCGATCTCCATCACCGGGCCCATCGCCTTCATCTTGACACCCACCCGTTCGGACCACCGCGGCCATGTCGCCGCCAGCAGCGTGAGGCAATGCGATGCCCCGAGCGACCGCGCCGTCGCCCCGAGTTGCGCGATCAGCGTCGCATGCACCCGCCGCCGGATCGACGCGGGCACATCGTGGCTGACGAAAAGGCGCGAGCTTTCCCAGACCGTCTCGGACACCGGCGCGGGGTCGTAGAGCAGGTTCGACGGGATGGTGTCGAGAAGGCCGCGCTGCGCATCGCGAATCATGTAGCTGTAGATGCCGCATTTCGCGGTGGTCGGGGTGAGCCGGTTGCCGGCAAGGACGCGGCCGAGCTCGTCATGCACCACGACCCAGCGGGACGCAGGCGTATCGTATTGATCGTATTCCATCCCGAGCGCCTCGGGCAGGTTCCACTTGTTGTGGACGATGAACAATTCGCGCCGGGCGCGCAGCATGTTCGCGAAAAGCTCGCCGTGGTTGTGGATGTTGGCGAACGAAAGGGTCGTGGTCTGCATAGCTATCCTCCTGCAGGGTTGACGACAGTAAAGACCCGTCCGGAGGATAGCGCGTCAGATCAAACGATAATCCTTGGCGCGCTGGATCGCCTCGGCCGTCGTGCGCGCCATCAGGCGGATCCGTGCCGATGTGACCCGCGCCTTGAGCGCGCTCTCCGATATGCCGAGTTTCGCCGCCGCCGCCGCGTGCCGGTCGCCGCTGGCGATGCAGCGCAGCGCCTCGATCTGCGCCTTGGTCAGATCGTCGGGCGGCTGGGTGATGTCGTGAAGCTGTTCGATGGCGGACCTGAGCCGGGCGATCTCGTCATCGGTAAATTCGCGCACGTTATGGGCAAAGCTCGCGATGCTGCGCGACTTGATCGGCCCGCAGGATACCGTCGCCCCATAGGTCAGGCCGTACACGGCCGCCTCACGGAAGAGGCCGAACGGGTCGAGCAGCGACGGATCGGACCAGCGGATCGCACCGGTTGTGCTGAAGCCCCAGGCAACCGCCGGATCGCGCAGCGCATAGCCGTTTTCGGTGTAATGATCGAGCCAACGCTGGTCATAGGTCTGGAACGCCATCAGCGGCGATGTAAAGCGGATGTGCAGCCCGATGAAGTACCCGCCCGGCGCCAGTTTTGCCAGCGCCTTGAGTTCTTTATCGATTCTGCTCTGCACGGACATGTCTTTTTAGACAGGTTGCCAGAATTGGCGTCAACCGTAAATTGTGCGGCAGTAGGCGTGGCACAGGGGCTAGTGAAACCATGAATTCGATGATCGATCCGGCGGAGTTTACCCGGCTCATGACGCTTCCGGCGCATGACCGGCACGATCTGCTCGAGTTCCTCGGATCGACTCTTGCGGGCAAAATCGGGGCGGCAGAGGTGTTGCGCCGGGTCGTCGTGTCTCCACAGCGGCCGGGGGCCGCCGCATCGCGGCCCGACCAGCACTGATGATCGCTCGCGGCAGTCCGCGGCAGACGCGAAAGGAAGAAGGCCCGCATCTCCCGGCGGGCCTTTTCGATTCCGGGCGGCGCGATCTCAGTCCTGTTCGGCGTCGGTGCGCGCCCGGTCGGCCGCGCCTTTTGCAGCCGGGTCGCGATCGACCAGTTCGATGATCGCCATCGGCGCCATGTCGCCATAGCGGAACCCGGCCTTGAGAACGCGGGCATAGCCGCCCTGCCGTTCCTTGTAGCGCGGTCCGATCACCTCGAAGAGCTTCTTGACATGCGCATCCTGCTTTAGCTGCGCCGCCGCCATGCGGCGCGCATGCAGGTCGCCGCGCTTGGCGAGGGTGATGAGCTTTTCGACGATGGGCTTGAGCTCCTTCGCCTTGGGCAGGGTGGTCTTGATCTGTTCGTGCTCGATGAGCGAGCCCGCCATGTTCGCGAACATCGCCTTGCGATGTTCATGCGTGCGGTTGAGGCGGCGATAGCTGCTGCCGTGGTTCATGATGCGTCTCCGTTCGTTTTGCTTTGTCCGGCGGTCCTCATGTCGGGCCGCTCACCTTGGGGCCGAATGCCCGGTCGTCAGGACGGGGCGCGTCGCCGCGCCCCGGGCCGCTTCAATACTGGTCCTCGAACCGCTTTGCCAGATCCTCGATGTTCTCCGGCGGCCAGTCCTCGACCTCCATCCCGAGATGCAGGCCCATGGCCGACAGCACTTCCTTGATCTCGTTCAGCGACTTGCGCCCGAAGTTCGGGGTGCGCAGCATCTCGGCCTCTGTCTTCTGGATCAGATCGCCGATATAGACGATGTTGTCGTTCTTGAGGCAGTTGGCCGAACGCACCGAAAGCTCCAGCTCGTCCACCTTCTTGAGCAGCAGCGGATTGAACTCGAGCCCCGAATCGAGGTCCTGCGACCGGGCCGATTCCGGCTCGTCGAAGTTGACGAAGATCGACAGCTGATCCTGAAGGATCCGCGCCGCATAGGCCACCGCATCGTCCGGGGTCAGGCTGCCGTCGGTTTCCACCTTCATCGTCAGCTTGTCATAGTCGAGCACCTGACCCTCGCGGGTCGGCGTGACCTCGTAGCTGACCTTCTTGACCGGCGAATAGATCGCATCGATCGGGATCAGACCGATCGGCGCATCCTCGGGCCGGTTCTTGTCGGCCGCGACATAGCCCTTGCCGGTGTTCACGGTCAGCTCCATGAACACATCCGCGCCGTCGTCGAGATGGCAGATCACGTGATCCTTGTTGAGGATCTCGATCCCGTTCGATTCCGAGATGTCGCCGGCCGTGACCACGCCCGGCCCCTTGGCCGAGATCGACAGCCGCTTGGGCCCCTCGACTTCCATACGGATCGCGACGCCCTTGAGGTTCAGCACGATATCCGTCACATCCTCGCGCACGCCGGCGACCGAGCTGAATTCGTGCAGGACATTGTCGATCTGCACCGAGGTGATCGCCGCGCCCTGGAGCGAGGACATCAGCACCCGGCGCAGCGCGTTGCCGAGCGTCAGGCCAAAGCCCCGTTCGAGCGGCTCGGCGATGACGGTGGCCATCCGTGCCGGATCCGCCCCCGGCTTGACCTCGAGCTGCGTCGGTTTGATGAGCTCGGCCCAGTTCTTGTGGATCATGCGTGTCGCCTCCATTCATGCCCGCCGCCCATGTCCGGTGGCCGCGGACGCCCGAGGATCGTCAAATGCGGACGCGGGCCGCACCTTCCGTGCAGCCCGCGCAGGATGTCGTCCGGTCAGACGCGACGCCGCTTGGGCGGACGGCAACCGTTATGCGCAATGGGCGTGACGTCGCGAATCGAGGTGATCGAGAAACCGACCGCCGCAAGTGCGCGCAGCGCCGATTCGCGGCCCGACCCCGGCCCCTGCACCTCGACCTCGAGTGTGCGCACACCATGCTCTTGAGCCTTGCGGCCTGCATCCTCGGCGGCCATCTGCGCGGCATAGGGCGTCGATTTCCGGCTGCCCTTGAAACCCATCGTGCCGGCCGAAGACCAGGCGATCGCGTTGCCCTGCACGTCCGAGATGAGAATCTTGGTGTTGTTGAAGGACGAATTCACATGCGCCACACCGGCGGCGATGTTCTTGCGTTCCTTTTTCTTGGTCTGGCGACCCTTGGTATCGCGTGCCATGTCCCTGCCCCTCCCTTACTTCTTCTTGCCGGCGATCGGCTTGGCCGGGCCCTTGCGGGTGCGGGCATTGGTGTGGGTGCGCTGGCCGCGCACGGGCAGGTTCTTGCGGTGACGCAGGCCGCGATAGCAGCCGAGGTCCATCAGCCGCTTGATATTGGTCGAAACCTCACGCCGCAGGTCGCCCTCGACGGTGAAATTCGCGTCGATATGCTCGCGGATCGCCAGCACCTCGGCGTCGGAAAGCTGGTTGACGCGGCGGGCCTGGTCGATACCGACGGCGTCGCAGATCTGGCTGGCGATATGCGGGCCGATGCCATGGATATAGGTGAGCGCGATCGGAACGCGCTTCGCTGTCGGGATGTTCACGCCGGCAATACGTGCCACGCTCGGTCTTCCTTTCGTTGCGGTTCCGTCATGCCAGAACCTTTTTTCACAACGCCCGCGCGGCGACCCTGCCGGCCTTGCGCGAATCATCGTCTTGCTGGATGCACACCGCCGGAGGCAGGCGCGATTCCCCTCGGGGACGCTCGCACTTACGGGTGTTCGCGCGGTGCGTCAAGGCATGTCAGTGCCTGTCAAGCACTTTCTCGATCGCCTCGGCAACCGCTTCTACCGGGGCGAGACCATCGACGGAATGCAACAGGCCGTGGGCGTGATAGTAGCCGATCAGAGGCGAGGTCTTCTTGTAGTATTCCAGCAGCCGCAGCTTGAGCGCATCCTCCGTGTCGTCGGCCCGCCGCCGCAGGTCCGTTGACCCGCAGGCATCACATACCCCCGGCACGGCGGTCGGACGAGTGACGTCGTGATACACCGCCCCGCAATTGCCGCAGGTGTAACGGCCGGTGATCCGGGTTACGAGGATTTTGTCATCCACCTGCATCTCGATCACCGCGTCCAGCGGCAGGCCGAGGCGCGCCAGCAGCGCGCCGAGCGCATCGGCCTGGGCCAGCGTGCGCGGAAAGCCGTCGAAGATGAACCCGCCGTGATCCGGCCCGGCAGCCATCAGACGCTCCTCGATCAGGCCGATCACGATCTCATCGGTCACGAGCGCGCCGCGGTCCATCACCGCGGCGACCCGCGCGCCCATCTCCGTCCCGCTGCTGCGCGCGGCGCGCAGCATGTCGCCCGTCGAAAGCTGCACAAGCCCGCGCGCATCCTCGAGCCGCTTGGCCTGCGTGCCCTTGCCCGCGCCAGGCGGCCCCAGAAGGATGATGTTCTTCATGTCGCCCTCAGCGCCGGAACGGAGCCTTGGGCGCCCCGGGCTTGCCGGGCGTCCGCTTGCGCCCGCCGAGGCGCGATTTCTCGATCAGCCCCTCGTATTGGTGCGCCAGCAGATGCGACTGCACCTGGCTGATCGTGTCCATCGTCACCGACACCACGATGAGCACCGAGGTGCCGCCGAAATAGAACGGCACGGCGAGTTCGTTGCGCAGGATCTCGGGCAGCAGGCAGACCGCGACGAGATAGGCCGATCCGATCACAAGCACCCGCGTCACGACATAATCGAGATATTCCTCGGTCTTCTTGCCGGGCCGGATCCCGGGCACGAAACCGTTCTGGTTCTGGAGGTTCTCGGCCACATCCTCGGTCTTGAAGGCGACGTTCGCGGTGTAGAAGTAGCTGAAGAACACGATCATCGCCGAAAAGAACAGCAGGTAGAGCGGCTGGCCCGGGCCGAAATACGCAAGGATCGTGCTCATCACCGGACCGGTCTGGTTGCCCGAGAAGGTCGAAACGGTAACCGGCAGCAGCAGCAGCGACGAGGCGAAGATCGCCGGGATCACGCCCGCCGGGTTGACCTTGACCGGCAGGTGGGACGACCCGCCGTCATAGACCTTCATCCCGACCTGCCGGCGTGGATACTGGATGGTGATCTTGCGCAAGGCGCGTTCCATGAACACGACAAAGGCGATCACCACGACCACCATCACCATCACCCCGATGATGACCGCCGGGCTGACCGCACCCGACCGCCCCTGGCTGAAGAACTGCGCCAGTGCCGCCGGGATTTCCGCGATGATGCCGACGAAAATGATGAGACTGATCCCGTTGCCGACACCGCGCGCCGTGATCTGCTCGCCCAGCCACATCAGGAACATCGTGCCCCCGACCAGCGTGATCACGCAGGCGGCGCGGAAAAACATTCCCGGCTCATGCGCCAGATCGCCCGCCTCGAGACTGACGGCGATCCCGTAGGCCTGGAACGTGGCCAGAAGAACGGTGCCGTAACGGGTATACTGGTTGAGCTTCTTTCGGCCCGCCTCGCCTTCCTTCTTGAGCTGCTGCCAGGGCCCGTACATCGCACCCATCAGCTGCACGATGATCGATGCCGAGATGTAGGGCATGATCCCGAGCGCAAAGATCCCCATGCGGGAAATCGCGCCGCCCGTGAACATGTTGAGCATCCCGCCGATGCCCGCCGCTGCCTCGGTCATGAACTCGCGCAGGGCAATGCCGTCGATGCCGGGCACCGGGATGTAGGTGCCGATGCGGTAGACGATCAGAAGGCCGATCGTGAAGAAAATCCGCTGGCGCAGCTCGGTCGCCTTGCCAAGCGCCCCCCAGCTGATGTTTGCGGCCATCTGTTCGGCGGCGGATGCCATCGGGCGTGCCCTTTCGCTCGCATTCACGACAGCGCCGCCGACCCGTGGTGCGGACCGGCGGCGCAGGGTTCGTTGCGGATGTATGCGCGAAAACCCCGCGCCACAACCGCCTATTCTGCCGCGGCCGGTGCGGGAGCCGCCGCTGTAAGCGTCACACTTCCGCCAGCAGCCTCGACGGCCGCGACGGCGGCCTGCGAGGCGCCAGAGACGACCAGCGTCAGCGCCGCGGTGATCTCGCCCTTGGCAAGCACCCGGATGCCGTCGCGCTTGCGCGCGGTCACGCCGGCCGCGACGAGCGCATCCTCGGTCACCGGCTGGCCCGCGTCGAGCTTGCCGGCCTCGACGAATTTCTGGATCAGGCCGAGGTTGACCACCGCCCATTCCTTGCGGTTGGGCTTGTTGAACCCACGCTTGGGCAGGCGGCGGTAGAGCGGCATCTGCCCGCCCTCATACCCGCCGATGGCGACGCCCGACCGCGACGTCTGGCCCTTGATGCCGCGCCCGGCGGTCTTGCCCTTGCCCGAACCGGGGCCGCGAGCGACCCGTTTCTTCTTGCGCGTGGCCCCGGCGTTGTCTGAAAGCTCGTTCAGTTTCATGTCGCTACTCCCATGACCGGACGCGCCCCGCCAGCGACGGACAGGGCGGACGCGGGTTGCAGGGGCCGCACCGCGCGGCCCCGCGGCGCCTCAGGCGCGTTCCTCGATGATCCGCACGAGATGCGGGATCTTGTTGACCATCCCGCGGACCGAGGGCGTATCCTCCAGCTCGCGGGTCTTGTGCATCTTGTTGAGGCCGAGCCCGATCAATGTCCGGCGCTGGATGTCCGGGCGGCGGGCGGCCGATGCGATCTGCTTGACGACGATAGTGGCCATGCTCACGCCTCCGCCGTCGCGGCTTCGACCGGGGCGGCCTCGGCTTCGGGCTTGCGCAGGATTTCGGCCACCTTCTTGCCGCGCCGCTGCGCGACCTGACGCGGGGACGATTCCTGCACAAGGCCGTCGATCGTCGCCCGGATCATGTTGTAGGGGTTCTGGCTGCCGATCGACTTGGCGACGACATCCTGCAGCCCCAGCATCTCGAACACGGCCCGCATCGGGCCGCCCGCGATGATCCCGGTCCCGGCCACGGCCGTGCGCATCACGACCCGGCCGGCGCCGTGGCGCCCCTCCATGTCATGGTGCAGCGTCCGCCCGTCGCGCAGGGGCACGCGGATCAGGCTGCGCTTGGCCTGCTCGGTCGCCTTGCGGATCGCCTCGGGCACTTCCTTGGCCTTGCCCTTGCCGAAACCGACGCGGCCGCGCTGGTCGCCGACCACCACGAGCGCGGCAAAGCCGAACCGCTTGCCGCCCTTGACGGTCTTGGACACGCGGTTGATCGCCACCAGACGATCGGCGAATTCCGGGTTCTCGTCCCGGTCGCGGCGGTCGTCGCGGCGCTCGCGCCCGCCACCACCCCGATTGTCACGTTCTGCCATCGTCTCGCTCCTCAGAACTTCAGGCCGCCTTCACGGGCGGCATCGGCCAGAGCCTTGATGCGTCCGTGAAAGAGGAAACCGCCGCGGTCGAAATAGACCTCTTCGACACCAGCCTTCAACGCGCGCTCGGCAATGGTGGCGCCGACTTTCGCGGCCGCCTCGACGTTCTTCTTGCCATAGAACCCGAGATCCTTCTCGAGCGTCGAGGCTGCAGCCAGCGTCACGCCGCGCGCATCGTCGATCAGCTGCGCGCTGATGTTCTTGTTCGACCGGTGGACCGAGAGGCGCAGCCGCCCGTCGGCCATCTTGCGAAGCTTGTTCCGCACCCGAAGGCGGCGCTTGAGGAACAACTCGCGTTTGGTGTTCGCCATGGTGTGTTGCCCCTTACTTCTTCTTGCCTTCCTTGCGGAAGACGAACTCACCCTTGTAGCGGATTCCCTTGCCCTTGTAGGGCTCGGGCTGCCGCCACTCGCGGATGTTCGCGGCGACCTGACCCACCAGTTGCGGGTCGATCCCTTCCACGACGATCACGTCGTTCTTGGCCGAGGGGGTCGTGACCTTGACGCCTGCCGGCGGCTCGAAGGTGACATCGTGGCTGTAGCCGAGCGACAGCTTGAGCACGTTGCCCGCCATCTGCGCCCGGTAGCCGACGCCCTGAAGCTCCATCTCCTTCTTGAAGCCGTCCGACACGCCGGTGACGAGATTGGCCACCATCGCGCGGCTCATGCCCCATTGCTGCCGCGCCCGCTTGGACGTGCCGCGCGGCGTGACCTTGACTTGCGCACCCTCGATGCTGATCGTCACATCGTCGGTTGCGGTGAAGGTGAGCGAGCCCTTGGGCCCCTTGACCTCGATCGTCTGACCCGACACGGAGGCGGTGACCCCCTTGGGCAGATCGACAGGTTTCTTTCCTACCCGAGACATCCCACCCTCCTCAGAACACGGTGCAGAGCACTTCGCCGCCGACATTGGCCTGGCGGGCGGAGGCATCGGTCATCACGCCCTTGGGCGTGGAGATGATGGACACCCCGAGGCCGTTGCGGACGGACGGCAGTTCCTGAACGCCGAGATAGACGCGGCGACCGGGCTTGGACACGCGGCGCACTTCGCGGATCACCGGAGTGCCCTCGAAATACTTCAGCGAAATCTCGAGCTCGTCATGCCCATCGGCCGACTTCACCCGTTCGTAGCCGCGGATGTAGCCTTCTTCCTTGAGCACATCGAGCACCCAGACGCGCAGCTTGGAGGCCGGCGAGCGGGTTGTGGACTTGCCGCGCAGCTGCGCATTGCGGATGCGGGTGAGCATGTCGCCCAGCGGATCGTTCATCGACATTCCGTGCCCTCCCTTACCAGCTCGATTTGACCATGCCGGGGATCTGGCCGAACGACGCGAGGTCGCGCAGCATGATCCGGCTCAGCTTGAGCTTGCGGTAGTAGGCGTGCGGACGCCCCGTGAGCTCGCACCGGTTGTGCAGGCGCGTGGCCGACGAGTTGCGCGGCAACGCCGCCAGCTTGAGAGACGCGCGGAACCGTTCTTCCACCGGCTTGGACTGGTCTTCAACCACTGCCTTGAGCGCGGCGCGACGGGCGGCATACTGCTTGACCAGTTTCTGCCGCTTCTTCTCGCGCTCGACCATCGAGACTTTTGCCATGATACGTTTCCCCGCGATCAGTTGGTGAAGGGCATGTTGAAATGCTTCAACAGCGCCTTCGCCTCCGCGTTGGTCGGCGCGGTGGTGCAGATGATGATGTCCATCCCCAGGATCTCGTCGACCTTATCGAAGTCGATCTCGGGGAAAACGATGTGTTCCTTCAGACCCATGGCATAGTTGCCGCGGCCATCGAAGGACGTGCCCTTCACGCCGCGAAAGTCGCGGACACGCGGCAGCGCGATCGTGATGAGGCGGTCGAGGAATTCGTACATCCGGTCGCCGCGCAGCGTCACCTTGCAGCCGAGCGGCATCTCCTCGCGCACGCGAAAACCGGCGATGGATTTCTTCGCCTTGGTGATGACCGCCTTCTGCCCGGCGATCTTGGTCAGGTCATCGGCCGCCGACTTGACCTTCTTGGTGTCGCGGGTCGCCTCGCCGACACCCATGTTCAGCACGATCTTGTCGAGCCGGGGAATCTGCATGACGTTCCGGTAGGCGAACTCGTCCTTCATCGCCGGCCGGATCTTGTCGCGGTAGAGCGCCTTGAGGCGCGGGGTGTAACCCGTTGCGTCCAGCATCAGAGCGTCTCCCCCGTGGTCTTGGCGTAGCGCACCTTCTTGCCGTCCTCGAAACGGAAGCCGACGCGGGTGGCCTTGCCGTCCTTGTCCATCATCGCAAGGTTGGACAGGTCGATCGGCATCGCCTTGGGGATGCGGCCCCCCTGGCCCTGCGCCGATTGCTTGGTGTGGCGGATCGCCATGTTCACACCCTCGACGATGGCCTTTCCCGCATCGGGGAACACCTCGATGATCTCGCCCTTGCGACCTCGGTCCTTGCCGGTCAGCACGACGACCTTGTCACCCTTCTTGAGCTTGGCGGCCATCACAGCACCTCCGGCGCAAGGCTGATGATCTTCATGAAGTTCTTGGCCCGCAACTCGCGCACGACCGGCCCGAAGATCCGGGTGCCGACAGGCTCGCCCTGGTTGTTCAGGATCACGGCCGCGTTGCGGTCGAACCGGATGGCCGTGCCATCCTCGCGCCGCACTTCCTTGGCGGTGCGCACGACGACGGCCTTGCGCACGTCGCCCTTCTTGACGCGCCCCTTGGGGATCGCCTCCTTCACCGACACCACGATGATGTCGCCAACGGACGCATAGCGGCGATGCGAGCCGCCCAGAACCTTGATGCACTGCACCCGGCGTGCGCCGGAATTGTCAGCAACATCCAGATTGGTCTGCATCTGGATCATTCGGTTTCTCCCGACCTACGGGGACCATCGGCCCCGGGGTTTCGTTCGAACCGTGTCGCGGGGGTCAGGCTTGCGCCGTCTCCTCCGTCAGCACGGTCCAGCGTTTGGTTTTCGAGATCGGGGCGCATTCGACGATGCGCACGCTGTCACCGACCTTGAACCGGTTCTCCGCGTCATGGGCGCGGTATTTCTTGGACTTGCGCACCGTCTTTTGCAGAAGCGGGTGCTTGAACCGGCGCTCCACCAGAACGGTGATCGTCTGTTCGTTCTTGTCCGAGGTGACGGTGCCTTGCAGGATACGGCGGGGCATTGGGCGACCTCAGTTCCGCGCCGCTTGCGCGGCCATTTCGTTCAGCACGGTCTTGATCCGCGCCACTTCGCGCCGCACCGCGCGCACGCGGGCCGTGTTGTCGAGCTGGTTCGTCGCCTGACGGAAGCGGAGGTTGAATGCCTCCTTCTTCAGCGCCAGAACCTGGTCGCGCAACTGATCGGGCGTTTTCGTCCGCAGTTCCTTGGCGTCCATCGCCAATCTTCCTTCCACAATCACCAGAGGGCCCCGTGCCCGGGTAACCCGCGATCTGGTGGGTCAAAGCTGATAGGGCAGATCCGAGTCGCCCCGGAGCCGCAGATGACGCTGCCTACAGGAGCGCGGGCCTGAGGGCAAGTGCAAGTTGCACGGCCGCGCCGCCCGCCCCACATCGACAGGCCCCGCCGGTTCCGGCAGGGCCTCGGTATGAGACGGCGCCACCGCCTACCAATCCTCGCGGATCACCACGCGCGTCGTGATCGGCAGCTTCATCGCGCCGAGCCGCAGCGCCTCGCGCGCAGTCTCCTCGGCCACGCCGTCGATCTCGAACATGATCCGGCCGGGCTTGACCTTGGCGGCCCAGTAATCGACCGAACCCTTGCCCTTGCCCATCCGCACCTCGGTCGGCTTGGACGACACGGGCACATCCGGGAAGATGCGGATCCAGACGCGACCCTGACGCTTCATGTGGCGGGTGATCGCGCGGCGGGCCGCCTCGATCTGCCGCGCCGTCACCCGCTCGGGCTCGGTCGCCTTGAGGCCGAACGAGCCGAAGTTGAGGTTGAAGCCCCCCTTTGCCT
>JBKBQT010000010.1:0-119261 GCA_046292445.1 Gemmobacter sp. | reverse complement strand
CGCTTTGACGCCGCGCCGCTCCTCGCGCGGATCGCGGCGCCGGTGCTGGTGGTGGTGGGGCAGGGCAACCCGATCACCCATGCCCAGGGGCGCCGGATCGCCGATACGGTTCGGCACGGGCGCCATGCCATCGTGCCGGGGGGGCATCTTGCGCCCCTCGACGATCCGGCCGCCTTTCATGCCATCGTCGATGCGTTTCTCGCCGAGGATCTGCCGTGACCGACACCCCCCTCCTGTCCGCCCGCGGCATCACCAAGCGCTACGGCGCCCGCATCGGCTGTGCCGATGTATCCTTCGACCTCTGGCCGGGCGAGGTGCTGGGCGTTGTCGGCGAGAGCGGGTCGGGCAAATCGACGCTGCTGGGCTGCCTGGCCGGGCATCTGGTGCCCGATGCCGGCGAGATCCTGTTCGACACCCGCGCGGAGGGCCCCCGCGACGTGTTGCGCATGGGCGAGCCCGAGCGGCGGATGCTCGGCCGCACCGACTGGGCCTTCGTCCACCAGAACCCGCGCGACGGGCTGCGCATGGGGGTCAGCGCGGGCGGGAACGTCGGCGAGCGGCTGATGGCCACCGGCGCGCGGCACTACGGGCGGATCCGGGCGGCGGCGGTGGACTGGCTCGGCCGGGTCGAGATCGCTGCCGACCGGGTGGACGATCCGCCGCGCGCCTTTTCGGGCGGCATGCAACAGCGGCTCCAGATCGCGCGCAACCTCGTGACCGGCCCGCGCCTTGTGTTCATGGACGAGCCGACGGGCGGGCTGGACGTGAGCGTGCAGGCCCGGCTGCTCGACCTGCTGCGCGGCCTCGTGCGGCAGATGGGGCTGAGCGCCGTCATCGTCACCCATGACCTCGCGGTGGTGCGCCTGCTCGCCGACCGGCTGATGGTGATGCAGGGCGGGCGCGTGGTCGAGGCGGGGCTGACCGATCAGGTCTTGGACGACCCGGCGCATCCCTATACGCAACTGCTCGTCAGTTCCGTGTTGCAGGTCTAGCCGATGCTCTTTGCCTATCGCGAAACCGCCGGGCGGCTCGAGCGCCTCGCACCCGATGCGGTGGAGGGTGCGGTGTGGATCGACCTCTACCGCCCGCAGGCGCCGCAGGTCGCGGCGGTGCGCGCCCTCGGGGTGGATGTGCCCACCCTCGCCGAGATGGAGGAGATCGAGCTGTCCGCCCGGCTCTACCGCGAGGGCGGGCTCGACTACATGACGATCGTCATCCCGGGCATGTCCGAGACGAAGGAGGCGACCACCGGCCCGCTCACCTTCGTCATCGGCCCCGAGCGCCTCGTGACCATCCGCCATCACAACCCGCGCCCGTTCGAGACCTATCCCGACCGCGCGCCCAAGGTCGGCCCCGGATGCACCGACCCCGACCGGGTGTTCCTGTCGCTGATGGAAGAGATCACGGGCCGCCTCGCCGACCTGCTCGAAGGCGCGGGGCGCGCGCTCGACGCCGTGGCGGCGCAGATCTTTGCCGAGGGCACGGCCGCGCGCCCCGAGGGCATGCAGGCCACGCTGCGCGCCGTGGGCCAGCAGGGCGAGCAGGTCAGCCGGGTGCGCCTTGCGCTGCTGACGATCGAGCGGGCGATCAGCTACTATGGCCAGCAGGTCGCCGAGCGCCCGCATGGCGGGGCGCTGCGCCCGGTGGTCAAGGGCCTCATGCGCGACATCCAGGCGCTCGAGGTGCATGCCGATTTCCTGTCGAGCCGCGTCGCGCTCGCCACCGATGCCACGCTCGGGATGATCAACCTCGCCCAGGCGCAGACGATCAAGATCTTTTCGGTTCTCGCCGTGGTGTTCCTGCCGCCGACGGTGATCGCCAGCGCCTACGGGATGAACTTTGCCCACATGCCCGAGCTTGAATGGGACTGGGGCTATCCCATGGCGCTCGGCCTCATGCTCGCCTCGGCGGTCGGGACCTATCTCTATTTCAAATGGAAACGGTGGCTCTGATGATCGTCGTGGACGGCGTGGCCAAGGCCTTCACCCTGTGGAACGAGGGCGGCACGGTGATCCCTGTCATGGCGGGCGCGGCGCTGACCGTGGCCCCGGGCGAATGCGTGGCGCTCACCGGTGCCTCGGGGTCGGGCAAATCGACGCTGATGCGGATGATCTGGGGCAACTACCGCGTCGATGCCGGATCGATCATCGTCGGCGGGGTGGATGTCGCGCGGGCCGAGCCGCGGGCGATCATCCGCCTGCGGCGCGAGACGCTGGGCTATGTCAGCCAGTTCCTGCGTGTCGTCCCCCGCGTGCCGACGCTCGCGGTGGTGGCCGAACCGCTCCTGACGCTCGGCGTGCCGCAGGCGGCGGCCGAGGCGCAGGCGGCGGCGATGCTGCGGGCCGTGAACATCCCCGAACGCCTCTGGGGCCTGTCGCCCACCACCTTCTCGGGCGGCGAGCAGCAGCGGGTGAACATCGCGCGCGGCTTTGTCCACCCCTATCCGGCGCTGTTGCTGGACGAGCCGACGGCAAGCCTCGACGGCGCCAACCGCGAGGCGGTGCTGCGGCTGGTCGAGGCGGCCAAGGCCCGGGGGGCGGCGATCCTCGGCATCTTCCACGACGAGGGCGCACGGGCGCGCGTCTGCGACCGCGAAGTGGACGTGCGCGCCTTCACCCCCGCCGCCGCGGCATGACGGGGCGCCTCTTCGCCGTCGTCGGCCCGTCGGGTGCGGGCAAGGACACGCTCCTCGCCGCCGCCGGCGCGGCGCGGCCCGACCTCGCGATCGCGCGCCGCGTCATCACCCGCCCCGAAGCGGCGGGGGGCGAGCCCTTCGAGGGCGTGAGCGAGGCCGAATTCGCCGCCCGCGCCGCCCGGGGCGACTTCGCGCTGACCTGGGCCGCCCATGGCCTGCACTACGGCATCCCCGCCAGCATCGACGCTGACCTTGGCGCCGGGCGCAGCGTCGCCTTCAACGGCAGCCGCGCCGTTCTGGCCGAGGCGGCTGCGCGCTATCCGGCGCTCGTCGTCATCCTCGTGACCGCGCCGGTCCCCGTCCTCGCCGCCCGCCTCGCCGCCCGCGGGCGCGAGAGCGAAGCGGACATCGCCGCCCGGCTGACACGGGCAGGGTTTGCGCTGCCCGAGGGGCTGGCGCTGCGCCGCGTTGACAACGGCGGCCCGCTCGATGCCGGCATCGCCGCCTTCCTCGCCGCGCTTCAGCCCGAAAGCGCATAGCGGTGGATCTCGCGGAACCGCCCGTCCGGTCCCTCGCCGCAGAGCGCGAGCGCATCGAGCCGGAACGGGCGCGGGCAGAGCGGCGCGACCGCTGGCTCGAGCGCGGCGCGCACCGCCGCCTGCGCCGCGGGTGCAAGCTGGCCCGACAGCGTGACGTGAAAGAAGAACTCTTCCATCACATAGGGATAGCCCCAGCGATCGAGCATCTCGCGCTGCCGCGGGCTGAGCGCGCCGGGATTGCGCCGCGCGATCTCGGCTGCATCGGGGGGGGCGCGGAAGGCATCGAACCCGGCCACCACAGCACCCGCGAGCGCGCCGAGGCCCGCGCCATCCCCGTCGGCGACCAGCGCAAGCCACGGCCCGATGGGCGCCAGCCGCAGGCCAGCCGCCGCGGCCGGGGCGCGCGCGGCGCAGAAATCCCGCAGCGCGGCATCGAGCGCGGCCGCGCTCTGCCCCTCGGCCAGCCGGAACGGCGGCTTGATCGTGGCATGCAGGCCGTATTTGCGCGGCGTCGCCGTGATCTCGGCAACCGGCAAGGGCAGGCCGGGCAGGTCAGGATGCGCCACCTCCACCCCCGCCGCCGGATCCCAGCCGATCCACGCCGCACCGAAATCGGCCAGCGGCCCCGGCGCGGGCCGCCAGTAGATCGCATACCGCCGGAAATCCTCAGCCATTGCCCCACATCCTTCATCACCCGCCGCTGCACGCGCCCCCTCTTGCCCCGGCCCGCCCGGGCTGGCAAGTCGGGGCCGATCCCCGAAAGGCCGAAACCATGACCGCACCGACGCCCGAAACGATTCTCGCCAACGCCCGCATCGTCCTGCCGACCGAGGTGATCCACGGCGCCGTGACGATCCGCGATGGACTGATCGCCGCGATCGACAGCGGCGCCTCGGTGCCCCCGGGTGCGCACGACATGGGCTGCGATCTGATCGCGCCGGGCATGGTGGAACTGCATACCGACAACCTCGAATGGCACCTCCAGCCGCGACCCAATGTCAACTGGCCGCATGTCCCGGCCATCATGGCCCATGACGCCGAACTCGCCGGCTGCGGCATCACCACCGTGTTCGACGCGCTGCGCGTCGGGTCCATCGTGTCGGACGGCAAGATGAACTACGGCAAATACGCCCGCGCGGTGGCGACCGAGATCATGGATCTGCGCGCGGCCGGTGCTCTCAGGATCAGCCACTTCCTGCACCTGCGGGCCGAGATCTGCTCGGAAACCCTGCCCGAGGAAATGGCCGAATTCGGCGAGGGCGACCGCATCCGCCTCGTGTCGCTGATGGACCACACGCCCGGCCAGCGCCAGTTCCGCGACATCTCGAAACTGCGTGCCTATGTGATGTCGAAATCCGGCGCGACCGAGGACTATTTCCAGACCCATGTCGCCAATCTTCAGGCGCTCGGCGACCGCGTGCGCGTCGCGCACGAGGCCGCAGCGGTGGCCCATGCCCGCCGCTACGGCGCGGTGATCGCCAGCCACGACGACACGACCGCAGACCAGGTCGCCGTCTCGGCCCATCACGGCGCCGCCCTGGCCGAGTTCCCCACGACCGTCGAGGCCGCCGCCGCCTGCCGCGCCAAGGGTATCGCGGTGATGATGGGGGCGCCCAATCTCGTGCGGGGCGGCTCGCATTCGGGCAATATCGCGGCCGCCGCGCTCGCCGAGGCCGGCCTGCTCGACATCCTGTCCTCGGATTACGTGCCCTCCTCGCTTCTTGCCGGTGCGCTCATGCTCGGCGAGCTGTGGTCGGATGTCGCGCGCGGCATCGCCACCGTCACCGCCGCGCCGGCTGCCGCCGCCGGCCTCGCCGACCGCGGCCGCATCGCCCCCGGCCTGCGCGCCGATCTGATCCGCGTCGGGCGCATCTCCGGCGCCCCTGCGCTTCGGGGAACCTGGGTGCGCGGCCAGCGGGTCGCCTGACCGCGCCCCGATCGGCGGCGCCGGGCGGCCCCCTGCGGGCCGCGCGTTGCCGGCCCTCCGGCCGCCCGCTGCGCGCAACCGGACGCGCAGCCCGACCATCGCCCGATCGCAGCATCCTGCCCATCGGCGCAAGAAACCACCCCCGCCTTCAGGCTGGCCCAAATATCCCCGCCGGAGGCGCACGTCCCCGCCCCGCGATCCCGCCGGGGCACCGCCGCTTCAGAACATGACCGTATCGGCCCCGCGCAGGCCCAGCATCGCGCGCGCCTCGTCCGGGCTGGCGATCGCGCCGCCCATCGCCTCGATCAGGCCGCGCACACGGGCGACCTGCTCGGCATTCGACGCCGCAAGCTGCCCGCGCCCGATGTAGAGCGAATCCTCCAGCCCCACCCGCACATGCCCGCCCATCTGCGCCGCCGTCAGCGCCATCGGCATCTGCGCCGCCCCCGCCCCGATCACCGACCATTGATAACCGCCGCCGAACAGCTTGTCGGCCGTTCGCTTGAGGAACACGAGGTTTTCGACCTCGGCCGCGATCCCGCCTAGGATGCCCATGACGAACTGGATGAACACCGGTGCGCGGAACATCCCCCGGTCCATGCAGAACCTGAGGTTGTAGAGGTGCCCGACATCGTAGCATTCATGCTCGAACCGCACCCCCTCGGGCCCCAGCGCCTCGGCCACCGCGCGGATGTCGGCAAAGGTGTTGCGGAATATCGCGGCTTCCGACCCGGCGAGATAGGGCCGCTCCCAGTCCTGCTTCCAGTCGGTGTAGCGCTCCGCGAGCGGATGGAACGCGAAGTTGAGCGAACCCATGTTGAGGCTGCACATCTCGGGCCGGAACCGCATGGCTGGCGCAAGGCGGTCCGCGATGCTCGCATGGATCGACCCGCCGGTGGAGATGTTCACCACCGCCCCCGTGGCCTGCTTGATACGCGGCAGGAAGCCTGCGAAATGCGCCGGGTCGATGGACGGCGCGCCGGTGTCCGGGTGGCGCGCATGCAGGTGCAGGATGGCCGCCCCCGCCTCGGCCGCTTCGATAGCCTGCCGGGCGATGGCATCGGGCGTGACCGGCAGGGCATCCGACATGGTGGGGGTATGGATCGCGCCGGTGACGGCACAGGTGATGATGGTTTTCGCGCGCGCCATGGCGTCAGACCTCGCGCCAGCCGTCCGCCACCGCAAGTCGATGCCGGATCGTGTTCGCCTGCCCGAGCGTCTGTTCGAGAAAGCATCCCTTGCGCGCCGCAGCGATCAGGTCGGCCTTGGCGGCGTCCGGCACAGCGGCATCGAGGTGGATGTCGATCTCGAACCCCCTGGGCGCGGTTTCATAGACGCGCCCCGCCTTGACCCAGTCCCAGACAACCCGCGTCTCGACGCGCAGGCCCTCGACCGGCACGCCGAGCCGTTTGCCGAAGGCGCGGATCTGCGTCATCAGGCATCCGGTCAGGCCCGCGACGAACAGCGCGAGCGGGGGCGGCGCGCTTGCATCGCCGCCGTGGAACGGGCCTTCGTCGGTCGCCATCTCGAACCGTTCGACGAAGGGGCGCACCATCGTGACCGTCAGGTCATTGCGCATCTTACCCGTGGCAACGCCGGTGCAGTCAAATTGCACCTCGGCGCGGGCCGGCATGTCGTCGTGGGACAGCGCCATCGGTCAGTCCCCCAGGATCGCGACGGCACGGGTGAACCCGGCCGATCCGCCCTTCAGCTTGACCGGAAAGCACGACACCATGAACCCGGCGTCCGGCAGGCCATCGAGCCCCGCGAGCTTTTCAAGGTGGCAATAGCCGATCTGCATCGAGGCGCGGTGCCCCTCCCAGATGATCGACGGATCGCGCGTCTCCATCCAGCGGCGCGCGGTATGCAGGAAGGGCGCGTCCCAGGACCAGGCATCGGTGCCGGTCACCCGCACGCCGCGTTCGAGCAGCCACAGCGTCGCCTCGCGCCCCATGCCGCAGCCGCGGTGGATATAGTCAGCCTGCCCGTAGGCCGCCCCGGCAGCCGTGTTCACCAGCACGATGTCAAAGGGCATCAGCGCATGGCCGATCCGCCGCAGCTCCGCCTCGACCTCGGCGGCGCTGACCACATGCCCGTCGGGCAGGCCCCGGAAATCGAGCCGCACGCCGGGCCGGAAACACCAGTCGAGCGGCACCTCGTCGATCGTGATCGCGCGCTTGCCGCCGTCCATCGTGGAATGGTGGTGATAGGGCGCATCGAGATGCGTTCCGTTGTGCGACCAGATCTCGAGCCGCTCGACCGCCCAGCCTTCGCCCCCGGGCAGGTCAGCGGCCGCAAGGCCGGGAAAGAAACTCGCCACCTGCCCGGCGGTCTCGGCATGGGTCATGTAGGTGATCGCGGGCAGCATCATGCCCGGGTCCGAGGCGACGCCCGTCTCGAGCGGGACCGACAGATCGACAAGGCGCATGGACTCTCCTTTCGGCTTGGGGTTCAGCGCACCAGCGCCAGCGTCAGCGGCGGCCAGGCGATCACGAGTGCGAGCACCGCCAGCATCATCACCACGAAGGGGAGCGCGCCGCGAAAGATGTCGCCGAGGCTGATCGACGTGTCCTCCAGCGTGGACTTGATGACATAGACCGAGATCCCGAAGGGCGGCGTCAGCAGCCCCACCTCGACCGCGATCACCGTGACGATGCCGAACCAGACCAGATCGACCCCCATCGGGATCACCACCGGCAGCATCAGCGGCACCGCGATCAGCAGGATCGATGCGGAATCGAGGATCATCCCCAGCAGGATCACCACCGCGACATAGGCCAGCATCAGCCCCCAGAACCCGAGATCTGCCGTGACCGCCGCCGAGGCCAGCCCCCGCGGCACGCCCGACAGCGACAGCATGCGCGAATAGATCTGCGCCGCGATGATGAGGAAACAGACAGCCGCGGTCACGAGGCCGGTTTCCACCAGAACCCGTCCGATCTGGCGCGGCCCAAGCGTGCCGCGCGCCACCCCGATCACCAGTGCCGCGATGGCGCCGACCGCCCCGGCCTCGACCGGCGTGAAGACGCCGCCGTAAAGCCCGCCGAGGACCACGGCGATCAGCAAGAGGATCGGCCCGGCGCGCGCCGCCACCTCGCGCAGCGGCATGGCCGGCCCGCCGGGCGGCGCGGCATTGCCGGTGATCCCCGGCGCGATCGCGGCCAGGATCACGATCCCGACGCCGAAGGCGAGCGCCATGGCGATGCCCGGCCCGATCCCGGCGAGGAACATGTCGCCGATGCTCTGCTCGGCCAGGATGCCGTAAAGGATCAGGAGGAGCGAGGGCGGGATCAGCATGCCGAGCACCGATGACCCGGCCACGACGCCCACCGCAAAGCGCGGCGCATAGCCGGCGCGCACCATCTCGGGCACGGCGATCCGTGTGAACACCGCCGCCGAGGCGATGGAGATGCCGGTGATCGCGGCAAAGATCGCATTCGCCCCCACCGTGCCGACCGCAAGCCCGCCGCGCAGGCGGGCAAAGGCGCGGTTGGCCACCGCATAGGCGTCGCGCCCCATCCCCGCCTCGCTCACGAGGAACCCCATCAGCACGAACAGCGGGACCACGCCGAAGAAATAGCTCGAGATTGCGTCGTTCGCCGCCAGCGCGACAAGCCGCGAGGCGAGGACGGGCGATCCGGTGATCGCCCAGACCCCGCCGAACGAACAGAGCACCAGCGCCACCGGCACATGCAGCCCCGCCAGCACCAGAACGCCCATCACCAGAAGCGCGACGAGCCCGATCTCGAACCCGGTCACTGCGGCGCACCCTCGTCAAGGCCCGCGTGGCGGCGCCAGATCCGCGCGGCGAACTGCGCCGCCAGCAGCGTGCCCCCGGCGACGATGCACAGCTTGACCGGCCAGACCGGAAAGGTGATGTCGCCGATCGCGCCCACGAATGTGCCGCGGTCCCAGGCGCGGGTCAGGATCGGCCAGGTCGTCCAGACGATGATCCCCGTCACCGCCACGCCGCAGAGGTCGAACACCGTCTCGACGCCGCGGCGCAGTCCGGCGGGCAGCGCGTTCAGCAGCGCCTCGGATCGCGCGATGCGGCCCCTGCGCAGGGCCATCGCCACCTGCAGGAACACGATGGCGACGATCGACAGGCTCACCGCCTCGGGCACGCCCGGCACCGGTCGGCCCGCGAGGTTGCGCGCCGCCACATCGGCCCCGATCAGCAGCATCAGTGCCAGGATCAGCACCGATCCGGCGATGTTGAACCCCTGCGTGACCGCATCGAGCGCCCGCAGCGCAAGGGGCAGGCGCTGCGGGCCGGCGGCAGCGGTCACTCCTTGTCCCAGTCGCGCAGCGGCGTCGCGCCGGCCGCGCGCATGCCGTCCATGTAGACCGCCAGCATCGCCGAGCCGGGCACGCCGCGCGCATCGAGCGCCGCCGCCCAGACCTTGGCGGCATTGTCCATGCCCGCCGCCCAGGCGACGCGCAGATCGTCCGGGGCGATGGTGATCGTCGCCCCTTCGGCCGCCATGGTGGTCAGCGCCTTGTCCACCGCCGCCTCGAGCGCGTCGAGATACCAGGCCCCCGCCGCATCCGCCGCTGCGTGCAGCGCGGCCTGCGCCGCCTCGGGCAGCGCGGCATACCAGTCGGCGCTGGCGCAGAGCGCGCCGGCAAATTGCGCGCCGAGGCCCGCCCGGGTGACATAGGGCGCCACCTCGTAGAGCTTGCCCGGCAGCGCCGCCGAGGCGAACACGATCACCCCGTCGTAAACCCCGGCCCTGAGTTCGTTGTAATAGGTCGTCAGGTTCCCCGCGACCCCGGTCGCCCCGGTGCCCGAGAGCCAGTTGATCGCCGCCCCCGGCGCCGCGATCTTGCGCCCGCGCAGATCGTCGATCGAATTGACCGGAAAGTTGGTCATCAGCAGGTAATCGTCGATGGCGATCGGCGCGCCGAGGTAGACGTTCCCGTTCTCGGTATAGGCCGCCGTCATGCGCGGATCGGTGCGGTGCAGATGATCGATCAGGCCCGACACCTGCCGGGCGTCGTCGCTCACGAAGGGAGTATAGTAGGTGACGTTCTGCACCGCGAGCTTGGCGGGGTCGAAGAGCGCCTGACAGGTGCCGATCTGGGCGATCCCGGCCTCGAGCGCCTCGAGCTCCTCGCCCACCGGGGCGAGCGATCCGCCATACTGCTCGTTGAAGCTGATCGTGTGTCCGGCTGCCGCGAACCCGGCGGTCGCGGCCGGAATGAACGCCTGCTGGATCATCTGGACCCAGCGGAACACGGGCGGATGCCCGGCCACGACGATCGCGGTATAATCGCCGGCCGCCGCCGGCGCGGCCAGCAGCGCCAGCGCGCAGGCTCCTTGACGCAAGGTTTTCATCGCTCCCCTCCCCCTTTGGTGCTCTGCGGCTCCCCGCAGTCTCGTTCACTGGTGCGGCCCGCCCTCCAGCATGCCGCGCAGGCCCCCGGCGCAGAACGCCACGAGCCGGTCGATCAGGGCCTCTGTCTCGTCCGCAGCCGCGCTGCCCGCCAGCCGTTCGGGCCGGCCGTCGCGGGCGACGACGCCGATCAGCGCGCCGAGCGCGAAGCAGTAACCCCAGGCGGCCAGCGCCTGATCCGCCCGCGGTTCGGCCCGCCGGATCGCGGCTATGAAGGCGCGGGCGACGGGGTCGTAATGCTCGGCCACCAGCGCGCGGTCCCGCGCATCCCCGACCACGAGCGTGGCGAAGATGCGTGCATAGGCGGCCCCGCCCCCCTCGGGCCCCAGCGGCGCCCGCATCAGTGCAGCGAATACACGCTCGAGCGCGTCCGGCGCGCCGAAGTCCACGCCGTCGAGTGCCGCGGACCGTGCGGCGTTGATCTGCGCCGAGCGCCGCGCCACCACGGCCGCATAAAGCCCGTCCTTGCCCGCAAAGTGATAGTGGAGCAGCCCCTGCGCCACCCCCGCCTCGGCCGCGATCGCCTTCATCGCCGCACCGGCAAGCCCCTCGCGGGCAAAGAGCAGTTCGGCCGCGTCAAGGATGCGGTCGCGGGTGGAGGCTTCGGTCGTGGCGGCGGCTGCGAGGGTCATGTCGCCGCGCAGTCTATCCTGGTTGCTCGACCAGTCAACAGGCGGCAATCGGCGCGATGACACGCCGCCGCACAGCGTTGAAGGCGCCCCGGCGCGGCCCATTTCCCGCGTCGGACAGCAGAGGCGGAACGGCATGACACCAACGATTTCCGGCACCCGCGCGGCGGGCCTTGCGGCGATGCGGGCCTTCGTGCCGGGCATGGGCCGGCGCTATGCGAGCGGGCGGAACTACGACCACGGGCCGGGCCGGCACAAGGCGGTGTCGATGCTGTCGCCCTATATCCGCCGCCGCCTCGTGACCGAACCCGAGGTCGTCGCCGCGGCGCTCGCGGCGCATGGCCCCGAGGCGGCCGAGAAATTCATCGACGAGGTGATCTGGCGCGGTTACTTCAAGGGCTGGCTCGAACGCCGGCCGCAGGTCTGGGCGCAGTATCGCGCCGGCCTTGACGCCGACCTTGCCGTGCTGGACCGGGACCGCCGCCTGCGGCGCGATGTGGCCCGGGCGATGGAGGGCGAGACCGGGCTGGAGTGTTTCGACGCCTGGGCGCGCGAACTGGTCGAGACCGGCTATCTGCACAATCACGCGCGGATGTGGTTTGCCTCGATCTGGATCTTCACCCTCGGCCTGCCCTGGCGGCTGGGGGCGGATTTCTTCTACCGCCATCTGCTCGACGGCGATGCGGCGTCCAACACGCTCGGCTGGCGCTGGGTGGCGGGGCTGCACACGCGCGGCAAGCCCTATCATGCGCAGGCCTGGAACATCGCCAAGTTCACCGGCCAGCGATTCACCCCGCGGGACAGCGACCTTGCCGAAGTGACCGAGGGGCTCGAGGCGCAGGAGCCGGAGGGCCTGCCGCCCGTCCTGCCGCTGCGCAGCGTCATGCCGCCCGCATCGGGTCGTCCGACCGCGCTGCTCATCACCGACGAGGACGGCTGCCTCGAGGATTTCGCGCCCGCCGCGCTCGATCTGCGCGCCGCCGCAACGCTGGCTGCCGCCCCGCTGCGCTCGCCCCTGCCGGTGGCCGAGGGCGTCCAGCGCTTCGAGGCCGAGGCGCTGGCCGATACCGCCGCGCGCCTCGGGGTCGCCGCGACGCCGTTCGATGCCGGCGATCCTGCGGCGCTGGCCGACTGGGCCGCGCGCGCCGGGGCAACCCAGATCGCGACCGCCTATGTCACCCGCGGGCCGCTGCAAGACTGGCTGGCCGAGGCCGCGCCGGCGCTGGCGGCCCGGGGGATCGTGCTGGCCGAATGGCGGCGCGACTGGGACAGTGCGATCTGGCCGCATGCGACGGCGGGGTTCTTCAAGGTCAAGCAGCAGATCCCGCGCATCCTCGCGCAGGCGGCGGCGGCGTGAAGGGCGACCCGCGCATCGACCGTCCGGCGGCGCTTTTGCGTGCCGCGCTGCGCCCGCCGTCTGGCGCGGGGCGCATCGCGCTGGCGCTCGCCTTCGGCGTCGCGTGCCATGCGGCCTTCGCGGCCGGCGTGCTGGGAATGGTCGCGGCGATGTATCACGGGATGGCGGCGGGCCTCGGCACGCTGTCCTGGCCCTGGGCGGCGCTGGCGAATGCGGCGCTGATCGTCCAGTTCCCGCTGGTCCATTCGCTGCTGCTGACCGGGCCGGGTGGGCGGCTTCTCGCCCGGCTGGTGCCCGGCCGGCACGGCGCGACGCTCGCCACGACGACCTATGCGATGATCGCCGGCCTCCAGCTTCTGGCGCTGTTCGCGCTCTGGACGCCCTCGGGCATCGTGTGGTGGCAGGCCGAAGGGGCGGTGCTCTGGGTGTTGACGGCGGCCTATGGGCTGGCCTGGCTGCTGGTCGGAAAGGCGACCTTCGATGCCGGGATCGAGGTGCAATCGGGCGCGCTTGGCTGGCTGGCGCTTCTGGCGCGGATCCGCCCGGTGTTTCCCGACATGCCCACGGCCGGCCTGTTCCGGCTGATGCGCCAGCCGATCTATGTCGCCTTCGCGCTCACGCTCTGGACCGTGCCGGTCTGGACGCCGGACCAGCTCGCGCTTGCGGTCAGCTATACCGCCTATTGCCTCTTTGCGCCGCGGCTCAAGGAACGCCGTTTTGCCGCCCGTTATGGCGCGCGCTTCGCGCGATACCGCGCGCGGGTGCCCTATGTGATCGGCCCGCGCCGCGGCGGCGACTAGCGCCGCCCCCGCCGCGCCTTGCCGCCGCGCATCCCCGCCCGCCCGGCGGTCGAGCGGCCGGCCATCCTGACCGCATCCTCCACCGCCTCCTCGACCGCCGACTGGCGGGCGAGCGGGTCGTCGGCCACGGCAAGCTCCACCGCCTCGAGCCGCTTGATCTCGTCGCGCAGGCGCGCCGCCTCCTCGAACTCAAGGTTCTCGGCGGCCTTGCGCATCGCCGTGCGCAGGCCGTCGAGATGCGCGGCAAGGTTGGCGCCGACCATCACTTTTTCGACCTTGGCCGTCACGCGCGCCATGTCGGTATCGCCCTGCCACATGCCGGACAGCACATCCTCGACATTCTTCTTGACGGTCTCGGGGGTGATGCCGTGCTTGAGGTTATAGGCGATCTGTTTCTCGCGCCGGCGGTTGGTCTCGGCCAGCGCGCGCTCCATGCTGCCGGTGATGCGGTCGGCATACATGATGACGCGCCCCTCGGCGTTGCGTGCCGCCCGGCCGATGGTCTGGATCAGCGAGGTTTCCGACCGCAGGAACCCCTCCTTGTCGGCATCGAGGATCGCCACCAGCCCGCATTCGGGAATGTCGAGCCCCTCGCGCAAGAGGTTGATCCCCACCAGCACGTCGAACGCCCCCAGCCGCAGGTCGCGCAGGATCTCGATCCGCTCGATCGTGTCGATGTCGCTGTGCATGTAGCGGATGCGGATGCCCTGTTCGTGCAGGTATTCGGTCAGATCCTCGGCCATCCGCTTGGTGAGAACGGTCACGAGAACGCGCAGGCCGCGCGCCGCCACCCGCCGAACCTCGTCCAGAAGGTCATCGACCTGCATCGCGACGGGCCGGATCTCCACAACTGGGTCGAGCAGGCCGGTCGGGCGGATCACCTGTTCGGCAAAGACGCCGCCGGCCTGTTCAAGCTCCCAGGCGCTCGGCGTGGCGCTCACGAATACCGACTGGGGGCGCATCGCGTCCCATTCCTCGAACTTGAGCGGGCGGTTGTCCATGCAGGACGGCAGGCGGAAGCCGTGTTCGGCCAGCGTGAACTTGCGCCGGTAGTCGCCCTTGTACATCGCGCCGATCTGGGGGACGGACACGTGACTTTCGTCGGCAAAGACGATGGCGTTGTCGGGGATGAACTCGAACAGGGTGGGGGGCGGTTCGCCCGGCGCGCGGCCCGTCAGGTAACGCGAATAGTTCTCGATCCCGTTGCACACGCCCGTCGCCTCGAGCATCTCGAGATCGAAGTTGCACCGCTGTTCGAGCCTTTGCGCCTCGAGCAGGCGCCCCTCGGCGGTCAGCTGTTTCAGCCGCGCGTGCAATTCCGCCCGGATCCCCGCGATCGCCTGCTGCAGCGTCGGGCGGGGCGTCACGTAATGCGAATTGGCATAAATGCGGATCTTGTCGAACGTGTCGGTCCTCGCCCCCGACAGCGGGTCGAATTCGGTGATCGCCTCAAGCTCCTCGCCGAAGAACGAGAACCGCCAGGCCCGGTCCTCGAGATGCGCCGGCCAGACCTCGACCACATCGCCGCGGACCCGGAAGGACCCGCGCTGGAACCCCATGTCGTTGCGCCGGTATTGCTGCGCGACGAGTTCCGCCAGAACCTTGCGCTGGTCGTAAAGCTGGCCGACCACCAGATCCTGCGTCATCGCCGAATAGGTCTCGACCGACCCGATGCCGTAGATGCAGGACACCGACGCGACGATGATGACGTCGTCGCGCTCCAGCAGGGCGCGGGTGGCCGAATGGCGCATCCGGTCGATCTGTTCGTTGATCTGGCTTTCCTTCTCGATGAAGGTGTCGGTGCGGGGCACATAGGCTTCGGGCTGGTAGTAGTCGTAGTAGCTGACGAAATATTCCACCGCATTCTCGGGGAAGAAGCCCTTGAACTCGCCGTAAAGCTGGGCGGCCAGCGTCTTGTTCGGCGCGAGGATGATCGCCGGGCGCTGCGTTTCCTCGATCACCTTGGCCATGGTGAAGGTCTTGCCCGTGCCCGTGGCGCCCAGCAGGACCTGGTTCTGCTCGCCAGCGATCACCCCGGCGACGAGTTCGGCGATGGCGGTCGGCTGGTCGCCCGCGGGCTTGAACGGCGTGTGCAGCACGAAGCGCCGCCCGCCCTCGAGCTTGGGCTTGGTCAGCACGTCGGGGCGGATGGCGAGGGCATTGGTGTTGTTGTGGGGCATGGGTGATTCCCTTCTCGCCAGAGGTTGGGCCTTGGCCGCGCCGGGGCAAGGGGGCAGGGCCGGAAAGCGCGTCAGCCCTGCGCCCGCACCCGCGCCCGCCACAGCGTGAAGAGGCCCGCCCCCACCACCACCGCCGCGCCGAGCGCGATGTTCCAGGTCAGCACATCGGCAAAGACCGCAATGCCGATCGCGCTGGAAAACACCAGTTGGAGGAAGGCAAAGGGCTGCACCGCACTCGCCTCGGCGACCTCGTAGGCGCGGATCAGCAGGTAATGCCCGAGCGCGCCGGTCACGCACAGGCAGGCCATCCAGCCCCAGTCGCCCGGCGCCATCGGTTCCCAGAACCACACACCGACAAAGGTCATGGCAACCGCACCGGCTACCCCGGTCCAGAAGAAACTGACCGAGGCCGCATCCTCGCGCGAGACGTAGCGGGTGAGCAGGCCGTAGAGCGCGAACATGAACGCCGCCGCGACCGGGATCAGCAGCGCGGGCGAAAAGGCGGCATAGCCCGGTTGCAGGATGATGACGACGCCGACGAAGCCGATCGCGATCGCCGTCCAGCGCCGCCAGCCCACCCGCTCGCCCAGCACCGGGCCGGACAGGGCGGCGACGATCAGCGGATAGGCGGCGAAGATCGCATGGCTCTGCACCAGTCCCAGAGCCACGAAGCCGGCAATCGCGACGCAGATCTGCCCGGCCAGCAGCACGCCGCGGAAGATCTGCATCAGCGGGCGCCGCGTCCGCACTGCCGTCCGCAGGCCGCCCGGCGCCCGCGCCGCCATCGCCATGACGAAGGCGGCGAAGAACCAGTAGCGGATCATCACCACCATCAGCACGTTGTATTCGCCCGCAAGGTGCCGGCTGATCCCGTCCTGCAGCGCAAAGACGATGGTGGTCGCCACCATGAAGCCGATGCCGCGCCGGGTATCCTGCGCGATCATCGCGCGGCCCCGGCGCCGCGCAGGAGGGTGAAGAGCCCCGCCGCCACGACGATGCCGCCACCGATCACCGTGGCCGCGTCCAGCACCTCGCCGAACACCGTGACCCCGAGGATCGCGATGAAAACGAGCAGAAGGTATGAGAAAGGCTGCACGGCCGCGGCTTCGGCCACCGCATAGGTGCGGATCATCAGCCAGTTGGCCAGAACCGCCAGCCCGCCGTTCAGAACCGTCAGGCCCCAGTCGCGCGTGCCCATCGGCGCCCAGAACCAGATGCCGATTGCCGTCGTCATCGCCGCCCCGAGGACGCCCGACCAGAAGAAGGCGATGAACGCCTCCTCCCGCCGCGTCGCCAGCCGCGTGAGAAGCGAATAGAGCGCGAACATCGCCGCCGAGCCGAGCGGCAGCGCGGCGGCGATGCTGAAGAGATCCGACCCCGGCCGCAGGATCACGAGAATGCCGAGGAACCCCGCCCCGATCGCGATCCAGCGGGCGAGGCCGACACGCTCGCCCAGCATCGGCCCGGCAAGGGCGGCGATGATGAGCGGGCAGACGGCAAAGACGGCATGGGTATTGATGAGGCCGATGGCGACGAAACTTGCCACGATCGCAAGGATTTCTCCGACGTGCAGGCCGGCGCGCGCGAGATGCAGGCGCGGTTGCACCGTGGCGACCGACCGCAGCCCGCCGGGGCGGGCTGACGCCAGCGCGAGGACGAAGGCGGCGTAGAACCAGTAGCGGATCATCACCACCATGACGGTGCTGTATTCCCCGGCCAGGAACCGTGTCACCCCGTCCTGCAAGGCATAGCAAAGCACGGTGGCGACCATCAGCAGGATGCCCAGCCGGTTGTCGGGCGCGGCGCTCGCGCGGGCAGGTGCGGTCACGGCAGGCGGCCCTTCGTCATGTGCCGTTTGGCGCCATGGCCCGGTGTCCGCTCGACGGCGAACCCCGCCGCCTGCAGGGCCCGCCGGACATGCCCGGCCGCGGTATAGCTCGCCACCGTGCCGCCCGGCGCGGTGTGGCGCGCGACCGCGGCCATCAGCGCAGGCTCCCACATGTCGGGGTTGCGGGCGGGGGCAAAGCCGTCGAGGAACCAGGCATCGGCGCGGCCCCCCCAGGCGGGCAGCGTGGCGCGCGCATCGCCGACGATGATCTCGGCCGCGAGGTCGGGGAGCAATACCACCCGCGCGCCCTGCGCCCAGGCGGCGAGGAACGGCGCGGCGATTTCCGCTGCGGCCGGGAAGGGGGCAAGGGCGCGGGCCATCGCGGCGGCGGGGAGCGGATGTGACTCGAAACCGGTGTAGTGCAGCCGGCCGGCCACCCCGGTCGCGCGCCAGGCGGCGAGCGCGGCGAAGAGGTTGAGCCCCGTGCCGAAGCCCAGTTCGGCGATGCGGAACCCCGGGACGAAGCGGCCGGGAAGGCCGTTCCCTGCCAGGAACACATGCTCGGTCTCGGCCAGACCGCCGGTGTGATAGGGGTCGGCATGGCGGCGCGACACCGGCGTGTCGCCGATCCAGTCCAGCCCGCCGCTCTGGCCCTCGCCCTGCATCTGCCCTATCCCCTGACGCGGCGGGACGCTGCGACGGGGCGGGCGGAATGGCAAGGGCAGACGTGGCAGGGACGGCAGACATGGCACAGATGGCGGGCCGGATCGCTCGGGCGGGGCTGGGGCCGGGCTGATGCCACCCGAGGTCACGGTGATGGGGGCGGGGGTCTTTGGTCTCGCCTGCGCCTGGGCGCTGGTGCGGCGCGGGGCGCGGGTGACGGTGGTGGACCCGCGCGGGATCGGCGCCGGCGCCTCGGGCGGGCTCGTCGGCGCACTGGCGCCGCATGCGCCCGATCGCTGGGGGCCGGTGCAGGCGTTCCAGCTCGGGGCGCTGGCGATGGCGCCCGGCTGGTGGGCCGATGTCGCGGCGGCCGGCGGGGGCGATCCGGGCTACGCCCGCCTGGGCCGGCGCATGCCGCTGCGCGATGCCGCGGCCGTCGCGCGGGCCGAGGCGCGGGGGCAGGGGGCCGCGACGCGCTGGGGCGGGGCGGGGGACTGGCGTGTCGTGCCCTCGGACGGGGTCGGCGCACTGGCCCCGGTCAGCCCCACGGGCCTTCTGGCCGCCGATACCCTGACCGCCCGCATCCATCCCCGCCGCGCGCTCGATGCGCTTGCCGCCGCGATCCGCGCCGCCGGCGGGGACCTGCGGGCGGCCCTGCCCGCGCGGCCGCCCGCGGCGGCGGTGCTCTGGGCCACGGGGGCGGCGGGGCTTGCGGCGCTGTCGGCCGACCTCGGGCGGGATGTCGGGCGGGGGGAAAAGGGGCAGGCGCTGCTTCTCGACCACGACGCGGCGGGGGCGCCGCTGGTGGGGGATGACGGCCTCTGGATCGTGCCGCATGCGGATGGGACGACCGCGATCGGCTCGACATCCGAGCGGGTCTGGACCGATCCCGGCCCCGATGCCGCGCTCGACGCGGTGCTGGCGCGGGCCGTGGCGCTCGTGCCGGCGCTTGCGGGCGCGCGGGTTCTCGAGCGCTGGGCAGGCATCCGCCCGCGCAGCGCGACGCGCCAACCGGTGCTGGGGCCATGGCCGGGGCGGCCGGGGCATCACGTGGCCAATGGCGGGTTCAAGATCGGTTTCGCGCTGGCCCCTCTGGTGGGCGAGGCGATGGCCGACTGGCTGCTGGAGGGGCGCAAGACATGGCCGGATGCCTTCACCCTTGCCGCGGCGGGCGAAAACCCTAGCCTCGATGCGGGTGGCAAGGCGCCCGGGGGGTTCACACCCCCCGGACCCCCCGCGGGATATCTCTAGGCAAAAGAAAGGGTGACGATGGGTCTGGCGGCACTTGGCCTGTGCGGTTCGCTGCGGGCGCAATCGACCAACCGGATGCTGCTGCGCGAGGCGCGGCGGCTTCTGGAGCCCGACGATTGGGTCGAGGGCGACTTGCGCCTGCCGCTCTACGACGGCGATCTGGAGGCGGCCGAGGGCATCCCCGCGGCCGTGCAGCGCCTCGCCGCGCAGATCGCTGCGGCCGATTGCGTCGTTATCGCATGCCCCGAATACAACAAGGCCCTGCCGGGTGTGCTGAAGAACGCGCTCGACTGGGTGAGCCGGGTCAAGGGCGGGCCGTGGCGGGACAAGCCGGTGGCGATCCTGAGCGCGGCGGCGGGTCGGGCGGGCGGCGAGCGGTCGCAATATTCGCTGCGGCTGTGCCTCAACCCCTTCCGCCCGCGCGTCCTGCCGGGGCCCGAAGTGATGATCGCCGACAGCGCGCGCGCCTTCGACGCCGCGGGGCGGCTGGTGGATGCGGCGAGCGTCAAGCTTCTGGCCGATCTGATGGCGGGGCTGCGGGCCGAGGTTGCCCGCTCTGGGGCGTGAACAATTGCGGAACAGTGCTTTGACCTTGCGGCGCGCCGCGATATAGTGGCGGGGATGCCAGCCGAACCCGCCCCCCGCCCCGCCCTGTCCGCCCGCGCCATGGCCGCGCGGCCCGCGCCCTACATGGCCGGGCTCAACCCGGCGCAGCGCGCGGCGGTCGAGGCGCTCGACGGGCCGGTGCTGATGCTCGCGGGGGCGGGGACGGGCAAGACGCGCGCGCTGACCACCCGGATCGCGCATCTTCTCGCCACCGGGCGGGCGCGGCCGAACGAGATCCTCGCCGTCACCTTCACCAACAAGGCGGCGCGCGAGATGAAGGACCGGGTCGCGCGCCTTCTGGGGGCGGCGGTCGAGGGGATGCCGTGGATGGGCACGTTCCACGCCATCGGGGTCAAGCTGCTGCGCCGGCATGCGGAACTCGTCGGGCTCAAGGCGAATTTCACCATCCTCGACACCGACGACCAGTTGCGCCTGATGAAACAGGTGATCGCAGCGGCGAACATCGACGAAAAGCGTTGGCCGGCGCGGGGCCTCGCCGCGCTGATCGACGGCTGGAAGAACCGCGCCTTTACCCCCGACCGCGTGCCCTCGGCCGAGGCGCCGGCCTATGGCAACCGGGGGACCGAGCTCTATGCCGCCTATCAGGACCGTCTGCGCACGCTCAACGCGGTCGATTTCGGCGATCTGCTGCTGCATTGCGTGACGATCTTTCAGGCGCATGCGGATGTGCTGGCGCAGTATCAGCGGTGGTTCCGGTTCATTCTGGTGGACGAGTATCAGGACACCAACGTGGCGCAGTATCTTTGGCTGCGGCTTCTGGCGCAGGCGCATCGCAACATCTGCTGCGTGGGCGACGACGATCAGTCGATCTATGGCTGGCGCGGCGCCGAGGTCGGCAACATCCTGCGGTTCGAGCAGGATTTTCCTGGCGCGCAGGTGATCCGGCTGGAGCAGAACTACCGCTCCACCGCGCATATCCTGGCCGCTGCATCCGGCCTGATCGCCGCCAATCAGGGCCGGCTGGGCAAGACGCTCTGGACCGAGGCGAACGGTGGCGAGAAGGTCCGCCTGATCGGCCACTGGGACGGCGACGAGGAAGCGCGCTGGATCGGGGAAGAAGTCGAGGCGCTGGCCGACGGGCGGCGCGAGCCGGGTCGGATCGGCCCCGACGGCTGCGCCATCCTCGTGCGCGCCGCGCACCAGATGCGCGCCTTCGAGGACCGGTTCCTGACCATCGGCCTGCCCTACCGCGTGATCGGCGGCCCGCGGTTCTACGAACGCCAGGAGGTGCGCGATGCGATGGCCTATTTCCGCCTTGCCGTGTCGCCCGACGACGATCTCGCATTCGAGCGGATCGTCAACACGCCCAAGCGCGGCCTCGGCGACAAGGCGCAGGAGTCGATCCGGGCGGCGGCCCGCGCGGCGGGCCTGTCGCTTGTGGACGGATCGCGGGCGCTGATCGCGGCGGGGGGGATCGCCGGCCGGGGCGCGGGCGCGCTGCGCGGGCTGGTGGAGGGGGTCGCCCGATGGCATGCGGTGGCGGCCAGCCCCGGCTACAACCACATCGCGCTGGCCGAGACGATCCTCGACGAGAGCGGCTATACTGCCATGTGGCAGGCCGAAAAGACGCCCGAGGCGGCGGGCCGGCTCGAGAACCTCAAGGAACTGGTCAAGGCGCTGGAAGGGTTCGAGAACCTGCAGGGCTTCCTCGACCATGTCGCGCTCATCATGGAGAACGAGAGCGACGAGGGTCAGGCGAAGGTCAGCATCATGACCCTGCACGCCGCCAAGGGCCTCGAGTTTCCCGCCGTGTTCCTGCCCGGCTGGGAGGATGGCCTTTTCCCCTCGCAGCGGGCGATGGACGAAAGCGGCCTCAAGGGGCTGGAGGAGGAACGGCGCCTCGCCTATGTCGGGATCACCCGCGCCGAACGGCTCTGCACGATCAGCTTCGCGGCCAACCGCCGCGTCTACGGGCAATGGCAGAGCCAGCTTCCCTCGCGGTTCATCGACGAGTTGCCCGAGGATGAGGTTGCCGTGCTCACGCCGCCCGGTCTTTACGGCGGCGGCTTCGGCGCCGCCTCCCCCGCCTTCGGCGCCTCGGCCATGGAGGCGCGGGCGGCGCGCGCCGATGTCTACAACTCCCCCGGCTGGCAGCGGATGCAGACCCGCGCCCCCGCCCGCGGCGTCACCGCCCCGCGCGAGGCGCGCGACATGGTGATCGACCTCTCTGCGGTGAGCGCCTTTGCTTCCGGCGACCGGGTGTTCCACCAGAAGTTCGGCTACGGCACCGTCCTTGCAACCGAGGGCGACAAGCTCACCGTTGCCTTCGACAAGGCCGGCGAGAAACATCTGGTCGCCCGCTATGTCGTTCCCGCCGATGCGGCGGGCGACGTGCCGTTCTGAAACCGCCTGCCCGGCCTGTGCCCGCCCATTTCCATTCTTCTGCCTGAAAATATCCCGGGGAAATCGCCGCCGCCGTCGGCAGCGGCGGGGGCAGGACCCCCGATCCTGCTGCCGCCCTAGCGCCGCGCCCCCGCCCGGTCGAGCGCATGGGCGGCCAGCCCCGCCGCCAGTCCCCAGAACGCCGCCCCGATGCCGAACGCCGTCACGCCCGAGGCGGTGACCGCCAGCGTCACCGCAGCCGCAAAGCGGCCCTCGGCCTTGCCGAAGGCCGCGCCGAGCGCCCCCGCCAGCGGCCCGATCAGCGCCAGCCCGACCACCGCCGCCACCACGGCCCCGGGCAGCCCGAGCATCAGCGCAACCACTGCCCCCCCGGCGAGCCCCAGCAGCACCCAGATCGCGGCATAGGCGAGGCCCACGCGCCAGCGCCGGTCGCGGTCGGGCTCGACGCCCGGGTCAAGGCAGATCGCAGCGGTGATCGCCGCCATGTTGATCCCATGCGCCCCGGCCAGCGCCCCGAGCATCGACAGGCCCCCGGCAACCACAAGCGCAGGGCGCACCGGCGCGGCATAGCCGGCCGCGCGCAAGACGGCAAAGCCCGGCAGGTTCTGCGCCGCCATGGTGACGAGGTAGAGCGGCAGCCCGAGCCCCAGCAGCACCTCGGCCCTGAACGCCGGCCAGACCGGCACCAGTGGCGGCAGCGCCAGCGGCACCGCCGGCAGGCCGGGCGCGACCGCCGCCGCCACGACCCCGGCCGCCAGCGCCCCGAGGACAGCAAGCGTCGGCGCGACCAGCCGCATCGCGGCAAAGGCGAGAACCACCGGCAGAACGAACCCCCAGCCCTCCGGCACCGCCCGCGCCAGCCCCGTCACGAAAGGCAGCAGCACCCCCGCCAGCATGCCCGCCGCGACCCCGTCGGGGATCGCCGCCACCGCCCGCTCCAGCGGCCGGATCGCGCCGGTGGCCAGCACCAGCGCGCCCGCCAGCAGAAAGGCCCCCGCCGCCTCGGCCAGCGTCACGCCCGACGACGCCGCGATCAGCGCCGCGCCCGGCGTGGACCAGGCCAGCACCACGGGCACGCGCGTCCAGGCGCTGAGCAATGCGCTTCCTGCCGCCTTGGTCAGGCACAGAGCCAGCAACCAGCTTGCCGTTTCCGCAGCGCTCGCGCCCACCGCCGCCGCCGCCGCGAGCACGATCGCGATCGTGCTGCCATAGCCCGCAAGCGCCGCGACCAGCGCGGCCGAGATCATCGACAGCCGCATCGCCGCCCCTAGCCTGTCGCAACAGACGATGCGATGCGGCGGCAGCGAGGACAAGAGAGGCTTTGAAATCGGGCCGGAAGGGTGCGGCGACCCCGGGGAGGAGATGGGGCCGCCGCTTGTGGCTGGCCCAGGGAGGAGGAGGGGCCGCACACGTCGGTCCGGCGCTCGGGCCGGGAAACTGGTGGCGGCGACCCCGGGGAGGAGATGGGGCCGCCGCCGATACGCGCGCCCCGGGGAGGAGGAGGGGCATCTCGCGTCCGTCTGTGGCGCCTCGCCTTGGCCGGGCACCCGCATGAAAGGGCGGCGACACGGGGGAGGAGGTCCGTGCCGCCGCTAAGTCCGCTCGGCCCCAGGGAGGAGGAGGGGGCCTCGCGATCCTTATTCAGTCCACGGCGCGCGCAGCCTCGAGCGCCAGCCGGGTGATCATCGAGCGCGAGAGGCCGAGATCGGCCAGCTCGCGCGTCGACAGAGCGTTCAGTTCGCGCATCGTCCGCAGATACATCCTGCGGCGACGCAGCATCAGCGACACCGAGGCGATCAGCCCGCGCAGCGACCGTTCGGCCGATCCAGAACGTGATGACGTGGCGTAAGCCATCTCTTTGCCTCGATCTTTTTCATCCGGGTCGGCACCATCTCGCCGCGCCGTGTTGGAACAAAGATAGCCTGATGCTGCACATGCACAATAGGAAGAGCCCGCAATGCTGCCTTGCAGCATGCGCATGCCTTGGCTCTGCCGCCGACGGCGGCGCGCCTTCGGGGTTTTGCACAAAATATCCGCAGTCGCGCCGCGCCCTCTTGTCCAGCGCTAACATCGGGTCGAGTCTATGTGCGGGATCGGGGCGCTGTGCCGCCAGATCAGGCAGAAGGGAAAGGCTATGGCCATCACGCGCGACGAAATTCTGGCGGCGTTGTCAACTGTCATGCTGCCCGACGGCCTGCGCCTCGTGGATGCCGACCTCGTCCGCGCCTTGACCGTCGAGGGGGATCAGGTCCGCTTCGTGATTGAGGCCGACAGCCCGGAGGTGGCCCGCGCGCTGGAACCTGCCCGGGCCGCGGCCGAGGCGGCGGTCGCCCGCATCCCCGGTGTCGCCCGGGTGCAGGCGCTGCTCACGGCCCATGCCGCCAAGCCGCCGCCGAGCCTCAAGATCGGCGGTCACCCGACGCCGCAACCGGCCGGGCCGCAGCCGGTCTCGGGCATCGACCGCATTCTCGCCATCGCCAGCGGCAAGGGCGGGGTGGGCAAATCGACCGTGTCCTCGAACCTCGCCGTCGCGCTGGCGCGCGCCGGGCGCCGGGTGGGCCTGCTCGACGCCGACATCTATGGTCCGTCCCAGCCGCGCATGATGGGCGTCACGCGGCGCCCCGCCTCGCCGGACGGCAAGACGATCCTGCCGATTGTCGCGCATGGCGTCACGATGATGTCCATCGGCCTCATGCTCAAGGAAGGCGAAGCGGTGATCTGGCGCGGGCCGATGCTGATGGGGGCGCTGCAGCAGATGCTCGGGCAGGTCGCATGGGGGCGGCTCGACGTGCTGATCGTCGATCTGCCGCCGGGAACGGGGGACGTGCAGCTCACGCTCTGCCAGCGGACCCGGCTTACCGGGGCCATCGTCGTCTCGACCCCGCAGGACATCGCCCTGCTCGACGCGCGCAAGGCGCTCAACATGTTCGACACGCTCAAGACGCCCGTGCTCGGCCTGATCGAGAACATGTCGACCTTCTGCTGCCCCAATTGCGGACACGAAACCGCGATCTTCGGCCATGGCGGCGTGCGGGCCGAGGCTGAAAAGCTCGGCCTGCCGTTCCTTGGCGAATTGCCGATCACGCTGGCGACGCGCGTTGCGGGCGATGGCGGCACGCCGGTCGCGGCCGGCGAGGGGCCGGAAGCGGCCGCCTATGCCCGCCTTGCCGCGCGACTGATCGACGGCGGCATGGCCTGATCCCCGCCCGCCGCGAATCACTCCGACGCGCGGCGGCGCGGGGCGGCGCGCAAGTTCCTGTTTTGTTTTCATGATCTTCGGCCGGACGCGCCGAATGGCCCTGCGCATGCATTTTCGCATGCGCAGGACGATTTCAACATTTTGTGCGCTGTCGTGATCGGCAAGCTAGATGCAGATCGCCCTGGCGCGGGCCAGCGTGCTGACGCCCGAAAATCTGCGTTGGTTCCATGAAGTGGGGCGAAAACCACTTGGCGACCATGAATTTCCATGCTTTACCTATTGCCAGAGCGGATGAGCGGTCAAGGGACGAGACGAAACGATCCCGAAAGGCTCCGAGGCAGGTTTCGACAGGCTCCTCCACTCAGACGACAGAGATCCGGCGCGCCGCGTAAGCGACATCCCCCCAGGTGACGTGCGCGACCGGTCCACCCAGCGATGGGACGGCGGCGGATCGGGTTCCTGGCAGCACCCGGTCCGCCGTTTCCATTTGGCGGCCGGGGGGAAGGGCAAGAGGGCAGGGGCGCAAGGCCGTGAATTTCTACGGCGAGTTCGAGCAGAAGGTGGATGCCAAGGGTCGCGTGTCGATCCCGGCCGATTTCCGCCGCGCGCTCGAGGCCGGCGATCCCGACTGGAAGGGCGCCGAAGGCCAGCGGCCGCGCCTGCGCCTCGTCTACGGCGTGCCGGACCAGCCCTATCTCGAAGGCTATTCCATCACCGAATTCGCCATGCTCGAGGAGAGGATCGAGACGCTCGACGACGACACGCGCGAGATGCTGCTGGATTTCTACATCCAGGGCGCCGAACATGCCGCGGTTGACGATGACGGACGCATCATCCTCAGCCAGCGCCTTCGCGAGGAGCTGGGGCTGGGCAAGGATGGCGGGCCGGTGATCTTCGCCGGGCGCTCGCACACGTTCCGCATCTGGCTTCCGGCCGATTTCGAGGCCGACAAGGCCGCCAAACGCGCCGCCATCGACCGCATCAAGCCCGCCGACGGGTCGATCGCGCGTCTGCTGCCGCGCCGTCCGCGCGGCTGAGCGCGATGGACGCGCCGCCGCATATCCCCGTGCTGATCGGGCCGATCCTGCGGCTCTGTGCGCCGATTGCGGGTGAGTGGCTGGACGGCACCTTCGGGGCGGGGGGGTATGCGCGGGCTCTGCTCGAGGCGGGGGCGGCGCGGGTGACGGCGATCGACCGCGATCCGGCCGCGATCGCCCGCGGCAGGGCGATGCAGGCGGCCTATGGGGGCCGGCTGCGGCTGGTCGAGGGCACCTTTTCCGACCTCGACCGCCATGCGCCAGGCCCGCTCGACGGCGTCGTGCTCGATCTCGGCGTGTCCTCGATGCAGCTCGACGAGGCGGACCGCGGCTTCAGCTTCCTGCGCGACGGCCCGCTCGACATGCGCATGGGCGGGGAGGGGACGAGCGCGGCCGAGATCGTCAACGGCGCGGACGAGGCGCGGCTGGCCGACATCCTCTATCACTACGGCGAGGAACGCGCGGCCCGGCGGATCGCCCGCGCCATCGTCGCCGCCCGCCCCATCGTGGGCACCGCGCGCCTGGCCGAGGTGGTGGCCGCCTGCCTGCCGCGGCCCAAGCCGGGGCAGAGCCATCCGGCCACCCGCAGCTTCCAGGCCATCCGCATCGCGGTGAACGACGAATTCGGCGAGCTGGTGCGGGGCCTCGGCGCGGCGGAACGGGCGCTGCGCCCGGGCGGGCTGCTGGCGATCGTGAGCTTTCACAGTCTCGAGGATCGCATCGTGAAACGGTTCTTCGCACAGGCCGCCGGCGGCCAGCCGGGCAGTCGCCACGCGCCCGAGACCGCCCCCCAAGCCGCCCGGTTCGAGCCCGTCACCCGCCGCGCCGTCGGCCCGGACGCGGCCGAGATCGCGGCCAACCCCCGCGCCCGGTCGGCGCTGCTGCGCATCGGCCGGCGCACCGCCGCGCCCGCCCGCGCGCCCGACCCCGCCACGCTCGCCGCGCCCGCCCTGCCGCCCCAACGCAAAGGACGCTGACCCGATGCGCCCCCTTCTTCGCACTGCCCTCTCGCTCGCCGCCGCCGTCGCCGTCATGGCGCTCGCCTTCTGGGCCTACCGCGAGAACTACGCAACGCAGCAGGCGCTCAAGGATCAGCGCGCAGTCCAGCGCGAGATCGCGGGCCTGCGCGAGGCGATCGCAGTCCAGCGCGCCGAATGGGCCTATCTCAACCGTCCCGACCGTCTGGCGGATCTGGCGGCGGCGAGTTTCGACCGGCTCGGCCTGCTGCCGATGACCGCCGAGGCCTTTGCCACCATCGCCGCCATTCCTGCACCGCAGCCGCCCGAGCCGCTGGTGCCCGTCACCGGGGCGATCACCGGCGCGGTCGATACCGCCGGCCCGGCCGCCGCAACTGCGAGGTCCGCCCCATGATCCGCACCCCCCTGCGCCCGCTCGCCCGCATCCTGCGCGCCCGTGCCCGCGGCGAGAACCCCGACACGATCGAGGCCGAGAACCGCCGCGCCCGCAACGAGGCGCTGCAGGCCCGGGCCCGCCTGCGCGCCGAACGGCGGATCATCCTGCTCGCCTTCGGGTTCTGCGCCGGCTTTGGCCTTGTGGCGATGCGCATGGGCGTGCTGGCAGCGACCCCGGTGGTCGAGCCGCAATCGGCCGGCACCGCGACCGCGATCCAGGCGCAGCGGGCCGACATCACCGACCGGCGCGGCAACATCCTCGCCACCAACATCGTCACCCATGCGCTCTATGCCCATCCCCGGGCGATGATCGACCCCGGCAAGGCGGCGCGCGCCCTCGCCGCGATCTTTCCCGACCTCAAGGAAGCCGACCTGCTGCGCCAGTTCACCGGCACGCGCAGCTTCCTGTGGGTGCGGCGCAAGCTGAGCCCCGAAGAGATGCAGGCGGTGCACGAGATCGGCGAGCCGGGCCTCCTCTTCGCCCCGCGCGAGACGCGGCTCTATCCCAACGGCCGGCTCGCCGCCCATGTGCTCGGCGGCGCCGCCTTCGGGTCCGAGGATGTCCGCTCGGCCGAGGTGATCGGAACGGCGGGGGTCGAGCGGGCGCTCGACGCCGCCCTGCGCGACCCCGCCCGGCTGGGCGAGCCGGTGCGGCTGTCGCTCGACATCACCGTTCAGGCTGCGGTGACCGAGGTGCTGGGCGCCGGCATGACGATGCTGAACGCCCGCGGCGCGGCCGCCATCGTGATGGACGCGCGAACGGGCGAGGTCGTGGCCATGGTCTCGCTCCCCGATTTCGACCCCAACGACCGCCCCGCGCCCCCGGTGTCGGGCGATCCGGGGCAGAGCCCGATCTTCAACCGCGCGGTGCAGGGCGTCTATGAGCTGGGCTCGGTGATGAAGGTCTTTCCGGTCGCCCAGGCGCTCGAACTCGGCCTCGTGACGCCCGAGACGATGGTGAACACCACCGGCCCGATGACGCTCGGCCGGTTTCGCGTGCGCGATTTCCGCAACTACGGCCCGCAGCTCAGCGTGACGGACGTGATCGTCAAATCCTCCAACATCGGCACGGCCCGCCTGATCGGCCCGATCGGCACCGTCCGGCAGGAGGCGTTCCTGCGCAACCTCGGCTTTCTCGACCCCGTTCCGCTCGAACTGGTCGAGGCGCCGACCGGCCGCCCCCGCGGCCCCGCGCGCTGGGGCGAGATCGCGGCGGCGACGATCAGCTATGGCCACGGCCTTGCCGCCTCGCCGATGAACCTTGCGGTGGCCTATGCCGCCCTCGTCAACGGCGGCTGGAAGGTGACGCCGACGCTGCTGCACGGCGCCGCCCCGGCCAGCCCGCCGGTGCGGGTGATGAGCCAGCACACATCCGACCGCATGCGCAGCATGCTGCGCCGCGTGGTCACCGACGGCACCGCCAAGATGGCCGAGGTCGCCGGCTATGCCTTGGGCGGCAAGACGGGAACGGCCGACAAGCTCAACCCCGCGGGCGGCTATTACAAGGACCGGGTGATGGCCACCTTCGCCGGTGCCTTCCCGATGACCGACCCGCGCTATGTCATCGTCGTCTCGCTCGACGAACCGGTCGAGACTTCGGGGACCGAGGCGCGGCGCACCGCCGGCTGGACGGCCGTGCCGGTGACGGGCGAGATCGTGCGCCGCATCGCCCCCCTGCTCGGCCTGCGGCCCGACATTGAAGCCGCCCCCTTTCCTGCGATAACACAGGTGCGCAACTGACGCGCGAAGGGGCGGCGGGCATGACGGGTCGGGCTCGGACATTGGCGGACCTCGGCCTGACGGCGGCGGGCCCTGTGGCGGCACGCCCGCTCGCCGGGATCACCGCCGACAGCCGCGCGGTCGCCCCGGGTTTTCTCTTCGCCGCCCTCGCCGGCAGCCGCGACCACGGCGCGCGCCACGTGCCCGGCGCCCTTGCGCGCGGCGCCGCCGCGATCCTGACCGATGCCGCCGGGGCCGATATCGCCCGCGCCGCCCTCGCCGGCCACCCCGGCGCGGCCCTCGTCGTGGCCGAGGATGCGCGCGCCGCCCTCGCCATGGCCGCCGCGCTCTGGTTCGGGGCGCAGCCGCGGGTGATGGCGGCCGTCACCGGCACGAACGGCAAGACGAGCGTTGCGAGCTTCACCCGCCAGATCTGGGCCGCCCTCGGCCATCCCGCGATCAACCTCGGCACCACCGGGGTCGAAGGCGCCTGGACCGCGCCCTCGGGCATGACCACCCCCGACCCGGTCGCCCTGCACCGCCTGCTGGCCGAGGCCGCGCAGGCCGGCATCACCCATGCCGCGATGGAGGCGTCGTCCCACGGCCTCGACCAGCGCCGCCTCGACGGCGTGCGCCTCGCCGCGGCGGGCTTTACCAACCTCACGCAGGACCACCTCGACTACCACGGCACGATGGAGGCGTATTTCGACGCCAAATGCGGCCTCTTCGACCGCCTGCTGCCGCCCGAGGGCACCGCGGTCATCAACGCCGACGATCCCCGCGGCGCCGTGCTCGCCGCCGCCCTGCGGGGCCGCGGCGGCCCGGTCATCGCCACCGGCACGGCCGAGGGGGCGGACCTCAGGATCGCCGGCCAGCGGTTCGATGCGACCGGACAGGATGTCCGCCTGATCTGGCAGGGCCGCCCGGTGCAGGTCCACCTGACCCTCGTCGGCGGGTTCCAGGCCGCCAATGTCGCGGTGGCGGCGGGCCTTGCCATCGGCTGCGGCGCGGCGCCGGGCGATGTCTTCGCCGCCCTGCCGCGCCTTGCCACGGTGCGCGGGCGGATGGAGCGGGTGGCGCAGCGCGGCAATGGCGCCGCCGTCTATGTCGATTACGCCCATACTCCCGATGCTGTCGATACCGCCCTCGCCGCGCTGCGCCCCCATGTGATGGGCCGGGTGATCGCGGTGATCGGCGCGGGCGGCGACCGCGACCGCACCAAGCGCCCGCTGATGGGCGCCGCCGCCGCCCGCCGCGCCGACCATGTGTTCGTCACCGACGACAATCCCCGATCCGAGGATCCCGCGACGATCCGCGCCGCAGTCCTCGCGGGTTGTCCCGCGGCCGAGGAGGTCGGCGACCGCGCCGAGGCCATCCTGCGCGCCGCCGCCCTGCTCGAACCGGGCGATGCCCTCCTGATCTGCGGCAAGGGCCACGAGACGGGGCAGGAGATCGCCGGGACGATCTATCCCTTCGACGATGCCGAACAGGCCAGCCTCGCCGTTGCGGCGCTGGACGGGGCGATCCGGTGATGCGCGCTCGCGCCGTCCATCCGCCTGCCCCCCGTCAGCCTGCCGCCCCTCCGCCCGGCCGGCCCGCCGCGCCGCACTGGCCCCGCCCACCATCCCGCCCACCATCCCGCCCACCGTCCCGTGGCATCGCGCCCCGGCGGGACCGGATGTGCCCCATGCCGCTTCATCGTTCCACAAATACTCGATCTCCCGCGCAGACCGTGCACCGTCGCCCTGGGGCGCCGCGCCTCTGGCGGGACGGGCGGCGCCGGGCCGATCTGCCGGGCGGGCCCGCACGATGACCGCGCCCGCCGGATCCCCACCCCCGCCCGCCCCGCTCTGGACCGCCGCCGAGGCCGCCGCCGCCGCGGGCGGGACCGCCACCGGCGACTGGGCGGCAACCGGCGTGTCGATCGACACGCGCACGCTGCGCCCCGGCGATCTCTTCGTCGCCCTCGCGGCAGAGCGCGATGGCCATGACTTCGTCGCAGCCGCGCTGTCGGCCGGCGCCGCCGCCGCGGTGGTCAACCGCATCCCCCCGGGCGTTGCGGCTGATGCACCGCTGCTGGTGGTCGCCGACACGCTCGCGGCGCTGACCGCGCTCGGGGCGGCGGCCCGCGCGCGGACCGCCGCGCGGGTGATCGCGGTCACCGGCAGCGTGGGCAAGACCTCGACCAAGGACATGCTGCGCGCCATGCTCGCCGGGGCAGGGCCGACCCATGCGGCGGTGGCCAGCTACAACAACCACTGGGGCGTGCCGCTCACGCTCGCCCGCATGCCCCGGGGGACAGCCTTCGCCGTGATCGAGATCGGCATGAACCGCCGCGGCGAGATCGCCCCCCTCTCGCGCCTCGCCCGCCCGCATGTCGCGCTCGTCACCACCATCGCGCCGGCGCATCTCGAGGCGCTCGGCTCGCTCGAGGCGATCGCGGCCGAAAAGGCGGACATCGTTTCGGGGCTGGAGCCGGGCGGCACCGCCGTCCTGCCGCTGGGCCTGACCACGACGCCGATCCTGCTTGCCGCAGCCGAGGCAGCCGGGGCGCGGATCGTCACCTTCGACGTTGCTGCGGCCGATGACGGCAGCGGCCCGCCGGGCAGCACGGCCGACTGGCGCTATGCCGCACTCGCCGTCACCGCCGACGGCAGCACCGGCACCGCCGCGACCCCCTCGGGGCCTGTCGCCATCAGCCTCGCCGCGCCGGGCCGGCACATCGCGGCCAACGCCCTTGCCGCCCTTGCCGCCGCGGCCGCCGCCGGCGCGGACGCGGCGCAGGCCGCGCGCGCGCTGGCCGGCTGGACAGCGCCCGAGGGCCGCGGCCATCGCCACCGCCTGCGCCGCACCCCGGCCGAGGCGCCCTTCACCCTGATCGACGATGCGTTCAACGCCAACCCGGTCTCGCTCGCCGCGGCCCTCGACGTGCTCGCCGCGCAAGTGCCCGAGGGTGGCGGGATGCGCATCGCGATCCTCGGCGACATGCTCGAACTCGGCCCCGACGAGGCCGCCCTGCACCGCGCCGTCGCAAGCCATCCGGCGATTCCCGCCATCGCCCGCATCCATTGCGCCGGGCCGCGGATGCGCGCCCTCTGGACCGCGCTGCCCGAAACCCTCCGCGGCCTGTGGTCCGAAACCGCCGAAGCCCTCGCCGCCAGCGCGCGCGACCTTGCCGGCCCGGGCGATGTGGTTCTCGTCAAGGGATCCAAGGGCTCGAAGGTCAGTCTGGTGGTTGACGCCATGCGCAAACTCGGCCACCCCGCGCCACCCGACATGCCCTGAAGGTCCAGTCATGCTCTACGGCCTCATCCAGTTCTCCGACGGCGGCGATGTGTTCAACCTCTTTCGCTACATCACCTTCCGGGCGGGGGGCGCGTTCTTCACCGCGCTGGTGTTCGGGTTCCTGTTCGGCCGCCCGCTCATCAACCTCCTGCGCGTCAAGCAGAAGAAGGGCCAACCGATCCGCGCCGACGGGCCCCAGAGCCACTTTTCCAAGGCCGGCACGCCTACCATGGGGGGGCTTCTGATCCTGTCGGCGCTGACCGTGTCCACGCTGCTGTGGGCGCGCCCCGACAACATGTTTGTCTGGATCGTGCTCGGCGTGACGCTCGCCTTCGGGCTGATCGGCTTTGCCGACGACTACGCCAAGGTCACGCGGCAGAACACCAAGGGCGTTTCCTCGCGGCTTCGGTTCCTCCTTGGCCTCGTCATCGCGCTCGCCGCTTCGGTCGCGGTGATGCTGATCCACCCGCCGGCGCTGTCGGGCGCCGTCGCGGTGCCGCTGTTCAAGAACGTCCTGATCAACCTCGGCTGGTTCTTCGTGCCCTTCGCGATGATCGTCGTCGTCGGCGCCGCCAATGCGGTGAACCTGACCGACGGGCTCGACGGGCTCGCCATCATGCCGGTGATGATCGCGGCGGCGACGCTGGGGGTCATCTCCTATGTGGTGGGCAACTTCAACTTCGCCGATTACCTCGGCGTGCATTTCGTCCCCGGAACGGGCGAATTGCTGATCTTCACCGCGGCGCTGATCGGGGGCGGCCTCGGGTTCCTGTGGTACAATGCACCGCCCGCTGCCGTCTTCATGGGCGACACGGGGAGCCTCGCGCTCGGCGGTGCGCTCGGCGCGATCGCGGTCTGCACCAAGCACGAGATCGTGCTCGCGATCGTCGGCGGCCTCTTCGTCGTCGAGGCGATGAGCGTCATCATCCAGGTGCTCTACTTCAAGCGAACCGGCCGCCGCGTGTTCCTGATGGCCCCGATCCACCACCATTTCGAGAAGAAGGGCTGGGCAGAGCCGCAGATCGTGATCCGGTTCTGGATCATCAGCCTGATCCTTGCGCTGATCGGGCTTGCCACGCTCAAGGTCCGCTAGGCCCGATTATGGCGAAAAGGCGGCGGGGGCTGAAACTAACTGCGCCGCTTGGCGTTACTTGGTCGTGCCATCCCGGCAACGACAAGGAGATACAATGACGCATCTATTCCCGCTAAGGGCCCTGCGGCCGCTCGCACTGGCCCTGCTCGCGCTCGCCGCCCCGGCGGCGGCCTCGGCGGCGGCGCTGTCGCTGCAATCGACCTTCACCCTGACGCGGACCGGCAGCGGCCCCGACACACCGGGCCTGAGCGGCGCGACGGTCGTGCTGCTCGCCGCGTTTGCCGAGGGGACGGTGTTCACCCGCGACGGCTTTGCAACCCCGCGCGCCGTCGCCTCGAACGTAACCGTCATGGTCAGCGGCGCGTCCGTCGCGGCGACGAACACCACCTATGCGCCGACCGCCACGCTCGGCCTTTTCGCAACCGGCAACGCCTTCGACGGGCTGCTGACATCGGGCCCCAGCACGAATGTCTTCGTGGTCGGCGCCGACGCCACGTTCTTCGGCATCGCGGGCCTCGTCAATCAGGTGCGGCTTGATGCCGGCGGCAGCGTGGGCCTCCGCGCCCTGGGCGACCTGCTGACACTCGACATCCTCAGGGACGTGCGGCTTGCCTCGGGCGGCGTCGTCCTGTTCTCGCGCAGCGGGCAGGGCGGCACATCTTATGCCGTGAGCGATGTCACCACCACGGCATTCGCCGCCCCGCCGGCCGTGCCGCTGCCCGCGGCCTTGCCGCTGCTGGCAGGGGCGCTCGCCGTGCTGGCCGGCCTGGCGCGCCGACGGGCGCGCAGCGCCGCAGCCTGACGGCCGGTCAATCGAGGGGGGCGCGGGGTGACGGCCCACCGTGCCAGACCCGCGCCCCCTTTGATGCGAGGCGGCACGCTTGCCGGGCGCGCGCCGCTGCGGCCGCGCCTGGGCCGCCACCCCCGCGCCGGCCTGTGGCAGGGCACCCAGACCTGCGCTTCGCCGCCTCCGCCTCGTCCCACGGCCCGCAGGACGGCCCGGTTGCAGGCCCGATCGCTGCCTGTGTTTGCCCGCGCCTTGTGGCACATCGATCCGGCCGACCCCGCGCGCTAGGGTGCTGCGGTAAACAGTGGAGGCACTCATGCCCTATGCCATCGACCGGCTGATCCCCGACACGGCCATCGACGCTGCCGACGCCCGCACCCGCGCCGCCCTCGCGGCGGCCGGGTTCGGCGTGCTGACCGAAATCGACGTTGTGGCGACGATGCAGAAAAAGCTTGGCCGCACGATGGATGCCTACCGCATCCTCGGCGCCTGCAGCCCCGCGATGGCCTGGGAGGCGATCGCGATCGAGCCGCGGGTGGGCGCCATGCTGCCCTGCAACGTGATCCTGCGCGCCGTCGAGGGCGGTATCGAGGTCAGCGCGATCGATCCCGTCGCGTCGATGGCCGCGATCGACAAGCCGGCCCTGATCGCGCTGGCCGGGCGGGTGCGCGCGATGCTCGGCGATGACGTTGCGGCGATCTGACATGGGTGGCAATCCGGCGGGTGCGGTTCGCGACCGGGCCGCGATGGTCGCGGGCGCCGTGCCGGACCGGATGCCGGGGCTGTGGGTCTTTGCCAGTCTCGCCGACCCCGGCCGGGCGGCGGCCCTTGCGCCGCAGGCGCTGGCGAGCTTTCGCGAGTCCGAGGGGGTGTCGCTCGTCCTTCCCCTCGATGTCGCCGCCGCCGAAGGCCTCGACACCGCGCTCCCGATGGCCTGCCTGACGCTACGTGTCGTCTCGGCGCTCGACGGCGTGGGCCTGACGGCGGCCGTTGCGGCGGCGCTGGCAGCGCAGGAAATCCCGGCCAATGTCGTCGCGGCCTTTCATCACGATCACCTGCTGGTTCCCGCCGACCGGGCCGAGGCGGCGATGGCGGCGCTTTCGGCGCTGGCGGCGGGCGTGGCGATCCGGTAACGGAGGCCGGAAGGGTTTTGCGAGCCTCTGGAGCGCTTGATCCGCTCCCTTGTCCACCTCTGACCGCCGCGACAGGCCCTGCCATGCCCCGCCCCCTTCACCCCACGGCCCTCGTCACCGGCGGCAATCGCGGCATCGGCCGCGCCATCGCGGCGGGGCTCAAGGCCCGCGGCTGCGCCGTCACCCTCGGGGCGCGGGACGAGGCCGCGGGGCGACATGCCGCCGCCGAGCTCGGGACCGCCTTTGCCCGCCTCGACCTCGCCGACCCCGACACGGTGTTCGAAGCGCTCACCCGGGCCGGGGGCTTCGATATCCTCGTGAACAACGCCGGCGTGCTGCGGGACGTCTCGCTGCTCGACCGCCGGTCCGATTTCGCCGAGGCGATGGAGGTGATGGTCGCCGCGCCGCTCGACCTCATCCGCCTGTGCACGCCGCGCTGGCGCGCCACGGGCTGGGGCCGCATCGTCAACCTGTCCTCGGGCTGGGGCGCGCATGCCGAGGGGCTCGGCGGACCCGGCGCCTACGGCATCGCCAAGGCTGCGCTCAATGCCCTGACCCGTGCCTTGCCGCGCGACCTTCCCCCGGGGGTCAAGGTCAATGCCTGCTGCCCGGGCCGGGTTGCGACCCGCATGGGCGGACCGGGCGCGACCCGCACGCCCGAGGACGGCGCCGATACGCCGATCTGGCTCGCCCTGCTGCCCGAGGACGGCCCCACGGGCGGCTTCTTCCGCGACCGCCACCCCATCCCGTGGTAGCGGCGCGGATTGCGGTCGCAGATGAGTATTTGGGGAACGATGAAGCGGGAAGGGTCGGCTTGCGGGTGCCGGCGCGGAGGCGCAAGGACGGGGCCGGCGTTGCACGGGGGCGGGGGATGATTCCGGTCATCGGGTATCAGGGGGCGCGGGTCGGCGTGCTTGGCCTCGGCCGCTCGGGACTTTCGGCGGCGCGGGCGCTGGCGGCCGGGGGGGCGGTGCCGGTCGTCTGGGACGACAGCGCCGAGGGGCGGGACCGGGCGGCGGCCGAAGGCCTTGCCCCCGAGGATCTGACGAAGGATCGCGTGCTGTCCAGCCTCGCGCTGCTCGTCACCTCGCCCGGCATCCCCCATCTCTATCCCCGGCCGCACCCGGCCATCGCCCGGGCGATGGAACTCGGTGTGCCGGTGGACAACGACATCGGCCTGTTCTTTCGCTCCTGCGCCATCCCCGGGTGGGACGGGTTCGACACGCCGCCCCGCATCGTCGCGGTGACGGGCTCGAACGGGAAATCGACCACCACGGCCCTCATCGCCCATATCCTTGCCGAAGCGGGGCGCGACGTGCAGATGGGGGGCAACATCGGGCGCGGCGTGCTCGACCTCGAGCCACCTGGCGATGGCGCGGTGGTGGTGCTCGAGCTGTCGTCCTACCAGACCGAGCTTGCCCGCGCGCTCACCCCCGATGTCGCGGTGTTCACCAACCTTTCGCCCGATCACCTCGACCGGCACGGCGGGATGGGGGGGTATTTTGCGGCCAAGGCGCGGCTGTTCACGCTCGGCGGCCCGGACCGGGCGGTGATCGGCGTGGACGAGGGCGAGGGGCGGTTCCTCGCCGGGGCATTGGCCGAAGGGCCGGGCGACGACCGGGTGATCCGGGTGTCGGCCGGGCAGCGGCTGGAGGGTTTCGGCTGGTCGGTCTTTGCCCGCAAGGGGTTTCTCGCCGAATGGCGCAAGGGGCGGCAGGTCGCTTCGGTGGATATGCGCGGCATGACCGGCCTGCCGGGCGCGCACAATCACCAGAACGCCTGCGCGGCCTGGGCCGTCGCCCGGGCCCTCGGCCTTGCCCCGCGCGAGATCGAGGCCGCGCTGGCGAGCTTTGCCGGCCTGCCGCACCGCAGCCAGACCATCCGCGATCGGCGCGGGGTGCGGTTCGTCAACGACAGCAAGGCGACGAATGTCGATGCCGCAGCCAAGGCGCTGGCCGCCTTTCCGCGCATCCGCTGGATCGCCGGGGGGCTGGGCAAGGAGGGCGGCATCGCGGCGCTTGCCCCCGCGCTCGGGTCGGTCGCCAAGGCCTATCTGATCGGCCATTCGGCGCGCGACTTCGCGCTGCAGATCGGGGCGACCCCGCATGAGATCTGCGAGACGATGGCCCGCGCGGTCGAACGCGCGGCCGCCGAGGCCGAGCCGGGCGAGGTGGTGCTGCTGGCCCCGGCGGCGGCCAGTTTCGACCAGTATCCGAATTTCGAAAAGCGCGGCGAGGATTTCGCCGCCCTCGTCGCCGCGCTGCCGGAGTGAACCCGGCACCCTTTGCTTCGGCCTTAAGATATCCCGGAGGGCCGCCGCGGCAGGCGGCGGCGGGGGGGTGGCCCCCCGACTTCTTCACTCGGCGAAGCGGGCGGGGCGTTTTTCGAGAAAGGCCCGCGCGCCCTCGTCCTGGTCGGGATGGCTGAAGCACTGGGCAAAGGCCTGGATCTCGAACGACAGCGCGGCCTCGGTCTCGGCGCTCAGCGCGGTGTTGAGGCTCGCCTTGAGCTGGGCCAGCGCGAAGCGCGGCAGGGCGGCGAGGCGGGCGCTCAGCGCCGCGGTGGCCGCGCCCAGCGCGTCCGGGGCATGGACCGAGGCGACGAGGCCGAGCGCATGGGCGCGGGCCGCGTCGATCGGCTCGCCCGTCAGCGTCATGGCCCGGGCAACGGACGATCCGGCGATCTGCGTCAGCCGCACCGTGCCGCCGCCGCCCGGCAGGATGCCGAGCTTGATCTCGGGCAGGCCGAGCCTGGCCGTATCGGCCGCGATACGGATGTCGCAGGCCAGCGCAAGCTCGAGTCCGCCGCCGAAGCAGAACCCGCCGATGCGCGCCACCACCGGCTGCGGCGCGCCGGTCAGCAGCGCGGTGACACGGCGGATGCGGGCGCCGAGGTTCAGCGCATCCTCGGGTGTCGCCCCGATGAACTCGCCGATATCGGCGCCGGCGATGAAGCTGCGATCCCCCGCCCCGGTCAGCACGATCACCCGGACAGTGCGGTCGGCGGTGAGGTCGGTCAGGGTCTCGGTCAGCCCGGCCAGCACGGCGGCGTTGAGGGCGTTGAGCTGCTTGGGGCGGTTCACCGTGACGGTGGCGACCGGCCCCTCGCGGGTCGTCAGGACGGGCGCGTCGGACATCTGGGCCTCCGGGGGTTGGGTCGGGCAGACCCTCGGTCAGCCCGGTGGGCCGCGTCAAGCGCCCGATGGGGCCCCTTGCGCATGACGATGCGAACGCCGGCCGCAGCCATCGGTCGCGGCCGGCACCCGGCAAGGGTCCGGCCCGGCGCGCGACAGGGGCCGACACGGCGCGCCGCTGGCCGCTCGAGCGCCGGCGCGATCAGGCTGCGGTCCGCCGCGCGGCGCGCGCAGCGGCGGTTGCAACGCGCCTGTGTTGCACCGCCGCGTCGCCTTCGGTTGCGCTGGCGTGGTGAGATGATTTCGGCACGATGCGGTCGATGGGGGTGATCGATCGCGCGGCACAGCGCCGGTTACAGGTCCGCTTCCCACCATGTGCGCCCGGACCGCGGGTCGATCCGCACGCGGATCGTCTCGCCGGGTTCGGGCAGGTCGCGGCGGCGCCAGCGCAGGGACCGGCCTTCGGCGCCGGTGGCCGGACCGCGCCAGACGACGCGGCGGTCGGGATGGTCCGCGAGCGCCGGATAGCGCGGCACAAGGTCCGTGACCGTCGCGCCCCGCGCCGGACCGGACCGCGCGGCCCGCCACATCGACGCCGCCTGAGGCCCGAAGAGCCAGAGCAGCGCGAGCCCGCCGAGGCCGAGGATGACCGACAGCGCCGAAAGGGCGATGCCGTGGCGCAGCGTGAGGCTGCCGACCGGATCGTGCCGGCCGGGGGCCGCAGGCGCGTGCCGCAGCCGAATCGGGCCGCCCACCGCAAGCGTGCCGTGCAGCGCCGGGGGGATTGCGGCCCGGCCGGTCACGGTCGCGCCTTCTGGCCCCTCGAACCGGTAGGTGACCGACCAGGTCCGGGTGCCGATCCTCGGCGCCGACAGGCGGGCGGCATGGCTGCCCCGGTCCAGCCGCAACACGGTGCCTTGTGTTTCCACCGCGTTGCGGACGGCCAAGGCTGTCACGATCTGGTTGCCGCCGGACCAGCCCAGACAGGCCGCGAGCGGCAGCGCGATGACCGGCCCCCACAGGCCGTGCCGCCAGACGAGGCGCCAGACCGTAACGGTCATGCTGCCTCCTGCCGGCCGGGCGTCAACCGTGGTCGCCGGGCGCCCTTTCCATCACGGGAAACGTCCAATCGCGGGCTGCGGTTCGCGTATGCCGCCGGGTGTTTTTGGCCGAATCGCATAGCCGCTCCTGTTTTTTGCGCTGACTGTGCGAAAATATTGACAGACCCGCGGCCGCAATGCCAGCATCACGGGGCCGTGTATCCCGCAGCGCCAACAGTTTTCGCGCTGCTGCGGTCCGGTCCTGCGGCGGGGTGTCGTTTAACTTTTCTTTTAGGATCTCGTCATGTCTGACACCATTCGGGTTGCCACGCTTTCCAACCGCATTTCCACCGCGCTGGATCGCTATGAGGCGCGGTTGACCCAGACCGTGTTCAGGGATGACCTTCCGGTTCTGGGTCCCGCCTTTGCCGGCAAGTCCGCCGAGGTGCTGTCCTTCATCGCCGATCTGCGCGCATCGATCGAGGTTGCGCTGCGCGACCTGCGCGTCGCCGTCGGGATCGAGGCGACGGCAGCCGAGATCGCGGCGGCGTTCAGCCGTCCCGACCTGCCCGCGCTTGGCGGGACGCTGCGCGGTGACGGCACGGTGGACCTGACGTTCAATTTCGCCGGTGCGCTCGACCTTGCGCTGTCCGAGGCTGCGCTTGCGCTCGGGCCGCTCCAGGCGGGGCTTGCGCTGCAGGGCGCGCTGGACCTTGCCGCGGACATCCGCAGCACGCTTACGCTCAAGGTCGATCCCGGCTCGGGGTCGGTCACCATCGATGCCGGCGCCGGAGAGGAGTTCGTCCTGCAGCTCTCGGGCGACATTGATCCCGGGCTTGACGGCCTGCTCGGGTTTCTCGGCCTGAGCTTCGATCCGGCGAACCTGCCGGGCGGGCCGGGGATCGACCTGCGTTTCGCGCTGGATTTTGCGGCCTCGGGCGGCATCGTGGCGAGCCTGTCGGGCGAGGCGGGTCTGACGCGGCGGCTGGCGACGCAGGTGCCGACCGACATCCTGCCGTCGATCAGCGCCGATCTTGCCATGGGGTTCGGCTTTGACGCGGACCTGACGGTCGGTGCGGGGTCCATCGCGGTCGATGCCTATATCGGTTTCGACAACATCGAACTCGACATGGGCGGGCTGGCCGACTTCCTGAACGGCGTGCTCGGCAAGATCGCCGACATCGCCAATACCCCGCCGCTCGGCGAGATCATCGAGATCCTGACGATGCGCCTGCCGGTGATCGATGCCGTGGCGCCGAACTGGATGGACCGCGACGGCAACGGCCGGATCACGGCGCGCGATCTGGTGTTGCGCGGCGGCGGCGATGGCGGCTCGCTCGCCTATGTCGATGCGGTGGTCGGGCTGATCGACGCGCTGCGCCTGATCGGCACGCTGCGCACGGTGGCCGATACGGTGAACCTCGGCGGATTTCGCCTGACCGGCGAGGCGAGCGCCAGTTTCGGCGAGGCGTTCGATCTGGGCGCGAACGGCATCACGGCGGTGCTGGGCGAGGATCTGGGCGGGCTTGTGCTGAACACCGGGTTCGGCCGGGCCATCGCGCTGGCGCTCGAGGGCGGCTATGCGCCGTCGAGCGGGCTGCGCCTGCCGGTGATCGAGAACCCGCTGGAAACGCTCGGGGCGCTCCTGCTCAACGGGTTCTATACCGAGCCGGTGACGCTCATGCGCTACGACCTGCCGCGGATGGACTTCGCCTTTGCGCCGTCCTTCCCGTTCAACGTCGGGCCGATCGCGTTCTCGATCGGCGGGCGGTTCGCGGCGGATGTGCATTTCCAGGTCGGCTATGACACGGCCGGTTTCGGACCGGGCGGGTTCACCTTTGCCGACGGGTTTTTCGTCAGCACCCTGCGCGGCGGCGCCATCGGCCCGTTCGCGCAGCTCGAATTCGGGCTCGAGGTCAAGGGCGGCGTTTCGGGCGGGGTGGCGCGGGTGTCGGCGGTCGGCGGGCTTCTGGGCCAGCTCGACCTGTTCCTTGGCGGCGGGCAGCCCAAGGTGCGGCTGGCCGACCTGAGCGGGTGCCTGTTCGATCCGATCACCGGCCGGCTTCTCGCGCGGCTCGAGATCGAGGTGAAGATCGGCATCGGCAAGCTGAGCGTGACCGAGCGGGTCAAGATCGGCGATGTCACGCTGGCGCAGTTCGATTTCGCGCCCTGCGAGACCGATTACGATCCCGTCACCCGGCAGATGCCCGGCATCGCGCTTGCCCAGCGGGCGGGCCCGGCGCTGGAGCTGAACGTGGGCGCCGATTCGGACCGGCGCAACCTGCCCGGCACGATCGACCTCGATCCGCTGTTCCCCGCGCCTGTGCCGGGTGTGAACACCCGCGTGATCGGCGAGACGTTCCGCGTGTCGCGCGCGCCGCTCGATGCCGAGGGGGCGTTCGATCCCTTCGCGCTCGCGGTGTCGGCATTCGGCTATTTCGACACCTATCGCCGCCCTGTCGGCTTCGACCGGATCACCGGCGACGGCGGCGAGGGCGACGACTGGCTGGCGCTCGACGCGGGCCTTGCGGTTGCGGCGGCGCTGCGCGGCGGGGCGGGGAACGACCTGCTGGAAGGCGGGGCGCGGGGCGACCGGCTGTCGGGCGATGCGGGCGACGACGTGCTGATCGGCAATGCGGGCGACGATACGCTGCAGGGCGGGACGGGCGACGATGTGCTGATCGGCGGGGCGGGGCGCGACCTGCTGCTGGGCGGCAGCGGGACGGACGAGGCGGATTATTCCGCCTCGGACGCGGCGGTGACGATCACGCTGCGCAACCGCCCGGATGGCGGGGAGGAGCAGGTGGGCCGCGGCGGCCATGCCGAGGGCGATGTGCTGCGGTCGGTCGAGGTGCTGCGCGGGTCCGATTTCGACGATCTGCTGACCGGGCTGACGGCCGAGGACAATGTGCTGATCGGCGGGCTGGGGAACGATACGCTCATCGGCGGGGCGGGGGACGACCTGCTGGCGGGCGGGCCGGGGGCGGATCTGCTGCGCGGCGGGCAGGGGCGCGACGCGGTGACCTATGCCTTCTCGCCCGCCGGGGTGCTGCTCGACCGGCGCAACGGGCTCGCGTTCGGCGGCGATGCGACGGGCGACGTGCTGCGCAGCATCGAGATCTATCAGCTCAGCTTTCACGCCGACACGTTCTTTGGCACCGCGGCGGCCGAGACGGTTCAGGGCCTTGCGGGCGACGATTACATCGACGCCGGCCGGGGCGCCGACCAGGTGGACGGCGGCGGCGGCGCCGATACCATCGTCGGCGGGGCCGAGGGCGACACGCTCGACGGCGGCGGGATCATCTATACCGGCGATCTGGCCGGCGAGACGGATACGGCGCGCGACCTTCTGACCTATGCCCATCTGCGGGCGGGCATCGACATCAGCCTGGCCGAGGGGCGGGCGACCGTGCCGGGCCGCACGCCCGACCGGATCGTGTTGGCGACCGAGATCCGCGACAACGGCGCGCTCGTCATCCAGTCGGCCGACCGCAGCAGTTTCGAGGATGTGACGGGCGGGCAGGGCAACGACACGATCGCGGGCGACGTGCAGGGCAACGTGCTGCGCGGGATGGACGGCGACGACGACCTGAGCGGGCTGGCGGGGAACGACACGCTCATCGGCGGGGCGGGGGCCGACACGCTGCGCGGCGGTGCCGGGTTCGACATGGTGGATTACGCGGGCAGCCCCGGCTTCGTCGTCGTGGACCTGACCGCCCGCAAGGGCGCGAACAACGATGCCCGGGGCGATGTGTATTTCTCGATCGAGGAGGTGCGCGGCAGCGCCGGCAACGACAGCATCACCGGATCGGCGGCGAACAACGTGCTCGACCCCGGCGCGCTGAACCGGCGCGGCGCGGTCCAGTTCAGTGAACCGGACCGCGACTACATCGACGGCGCGGGCGGCACCGACAACCGGATGCGGGCCGATTATTCGGATGATACGGGCGGGATCGAGCTCGTCAAGATCAACACCGTGAACCATTCCGGCTGGGTGCGCGAGGCCGGGTTCCTGCCCGGCAATCCCGGCACGCGCCAGCTGGTGGAATTCGCCAACATCCAGTCCTTCACCATCACGAGCGGGTCGAGCGACGACATCTTCGTATCCTCCGGCGACGGGCCGGCCCAGTGGCAGGGGCTGAACCATTTCACCGGCGACGACGTCATCAGCGCCGGCCTTGGGCGCGACACGATCGACATGGGATCGGGGCGCGACTGGATCGACGCGGGCGGGGGGGATGACCTTGTCTATCGCGTCGCGGCGACGGGGCCCGAGACGTTCTATATCAACGGCGGGCGCGGCGCCGACCGGCTGGTGCTCGATGTCGGCTGGACGACCCAGAGCGTGCGGGCGGTGTCCTGGTTCCCGGTCGACGGCGCGGGCGAGACGATCTATCTCGAGGGCGGCGGGGTCATCACCGGGTTCGAGGAGCTCATCGACATCACCACCGGGTCGGGCGACGATGTGCTGATCCAGCTCGGCGGGGTGGACAACCGGTTCCGCACCGGGGCGGGGGCGGATTTCGTCCGGGTCGATTACGGCAACAACGACATCGACGCCGGCCGCAGCACGGATGCCGACGGCAACCAGCATGTCGATGTGCTGTACCTCGACTACAGCGCCGATCGCTTGTTCTCGTTCTCCACCTTCGTGGACGTGGGTAACCCGGTGACCGGCGACACATTCCGCACCGCCTTCCTCAAGTTCCTCGGCAGCACGAGCTTTACCAGCACCTACCGCAACTTCGACCGGATGGTGGTGACCGGCACGCAGAACGACGACCAGATCACCGGTTTTGCCCAGAGGGGGGCGCTGGCGGCGCAGGGCGATTTCATCGACGGGCAGGGCGGGAACGACACGCTGGCCGGCGGGGCGGGCGATGACACGCTCATCGGCGGGCGCGGGGCCGACAGCCTGGACGGCGGATCGGGCGACGACTGGCTCGAGGCGGGGCTGGTCGGCATCCGCAACGGGATCGACACGATGACCGGCGGCCTGGGATCCGATACCTTCGTGCTCGGCACCGTGACGGGGAGCTTCTACGGCACCCGCGCGCCGGGGCCGAACGGCAACCACGCCGTCATCACCGATTTCAGCAAGGCCGAGGATACGGTCATCCTCCACGGGCAGGCCTCCGACTATCGCGCGACGCAGCTCGGCGCCGATCTGGTGCTGACCTGGGCGGCGACGAACCAGACGGTCGCGGTGTTCCAGAACACCACCGGGTTCAACCGCAATGCCGGCTATGTCGAATATGCAACGCAGCCCGGGCTGGGCAGCGATGCGCGGTCGGTGCCCGCCGCCGCGGCCGTTCTGCCGGCGTCGCTGGCCAATACCGGCGGCGCCGGGGCATTCGTCATCTCCGATGCCGGCGTGATCGACCCCCTTGCCGCCATGCTTGAAGGCAGCCTTGGCGCCGTGGCGGTGCGCAACAGCGTGTTGCTGCGCGACGTGACGGTCGAGGGCGCGGCGGCGGCCACGGGGAGTTTCTTGAATGCGCCCTTCGGCCTCGGATCGGGCATCGTGCTGTCCACCGGCGCGGTGACCGAGATCGCCGGGCTTAACCTCGCCGACGGCAGCGATGCAACGGGCTTCGGCGCCGCCGATTTCGCGCTCGACTTCCAGCGGATCGGGGTGACGGCGGGCGGGTCGGTGGTGTTCCGGGCCGAGATCCCGGACCTGCCGGGCGGGTTGCGCAGCCTGCGGCTCGAGGACAGCCGGCTGGGCGAGGGGGCGGGGGGCGTCTTTTCGGGCTTCGACCTCGATGCGGTGATCCTTAGCCGCGACGTGATGACGGTCACGGGCGGGCAGGCGCAGCCCGGCAGCATCAGGGCCATCGACGCCTTCGATTTCTCGCCGTTCGGCACGCGTCTTGCCCCGGGCGAGCAGCGGCCGGGAACGGTAGCGGAAAACCTGCTCGGGCTGCGCGATCTGGCCGGCACGGTCAACGGTTTCGTCAACGAAGGGTTCGCCCGCCTCGGCGCGATCGACTTCAACGGCAGCCCGCTGGCCGGCGGTGCGGTGAGCCTCGGCGACGGCGGCGCGGTGTCGTTCGACCTCACGCGGTCCGTCAGCACCGCCGCGCCGCTCTACCTCTACGTTGCCGAGGCGTTCGACGCCGGCGAGACGCTGGCGGGACGGGTCACGGTATCGAACGCGGGCGGGGCGCGCGACGAGGATCTTTCGACCGACTTCGGCGCGCCCGGGCCCGCGGGCGACCGCGCCGCGATCAGCGCGACGTTCGAGGTCAAGCTGCGCGGCGAATTCGCCGGCACGATCCCGATCGTCGATCTGTTCAACCTCGTGATCGTGACCGAAGAACTGCCGCGCAACGGTGGCACGATCACCCCCGACCGCCTGAGCGTGCGGCTCAACGGGGCCGAGATCGCGGTTTTGTCGGACGGGCGGCAGGCGACGCTGGGCAACCTCGCCAGCGCGCCCTACGGGGTGACGAGCAGCGATCTGATCCTCAACCCCGTGGGCACCGGGCCGCTTCACAGCCTGATCCGGGCCGATGCCTATACCAGCGTCCTGCGGCTCAAGGGCCCGGTGCGCGAGGGGCTCAACACGATCGAGATCAGCGTCGAGGATGGCGGCGACGGCCTTCTGGATACGGCGATCTTCCTTTCGGGCGTGCGCAGCGAGACGATCATCGGCGGGGCGGGCAACGATTCGCTCACCGGCACGGATGCCGATGACCGGTTCATCGGCCGGGGCGGGAACGACACGCTGACAGGGGGTTACGGGTTCGACACCTACCGCTTCGTGCCCGACCACATGGGGCGCAACGTGATCGTCGAGCGGCCCGGCGAGGGGTTCGACCGGATCGAGTTCGGCGGCGGCATCACGCCCGACGCCATCACCTTCCGCCGCACCGGCCCGGACGGCACCAACCTGCGGCTCAGCCTCGAGGGCCCGGACAGCAACCGCTGGGTGCAGGTGCGGGGGCAGTATGATGCCGAGGGCCGCCCGACCGGCGCGGTCGAGGAGGCGGTGTTTGCCGACGGATCGGTGATCGACCTCATGGGCGGGCTGAGCTTTGTCGGCACGACCGGCGCGGACCGGATCCTCGGGACAGCGGCGGACGACGTGCTGCGCGGGCTGGGCGGGCGCGACCGGCTGGTCGGGGCGGGCGGGGACGACCTGCTCGAAGGCGGCGGCGGCGCCGATACCCTGCTGGGCGGCGACGGGAACGACACGCTGATCGGCGGGCGCGGCAACGATGTGCTGAGCGGCGGGGTGGGGGCGGACCGTTTCGTGTTCGGGGCGGGCGATGGGCGCGACCGGATCACCGATTTTTCGGTGGCCGAGCGCGACCGCCTTGCCCTTGCGGCCGATCTCTTTGCCGGGCCGGTCACGGCGGCCGAGGTGATCGCGACCTATGGCACCACGATCGGCGGCAACGGCGCGTTGCGGTTCAATGCCGACGACGCGATCATCCTTGTCGGCGTGACGAACATTGACGGCCTTCTGGGCAGTATCGACTTTCTCTGATCGGTGTCTCCGGGCCTGTCTCCGCCCTGCCAGGGCCCGCCCCGCCGGGGAACGACAAACGGGCGAACACCCCCGCGGGTCGCTGGCAGTCAGGCATTGCAGCGTGCCGGGCGGCAGGTCCGCCACGTCGTGCAGGCGGGCCATGCCGGACAGCGCGCAAGGCCGAGGATCGGGACGGTCTCGACCTTGCGGTCGATGACGGTCCCGTATCCGGCACGAATGAACGTGGCCGGCTTCGTTGCCAAGCCTGCGGCGGAACGGCAGGTTTCCTCGTCCTGCCTTCCGGGTGACGAATGTCCGAAACGTGCCGCCGTCGCACCCGCGACCGTTGGCGGGCGATCCGATCCGAAGCCTGCGCATGCGGTATCGAAACCGATATGCCAATGACCGTCCGGTTCGGTTCGGTCAGCATCGCCTGATGATCCGCCCGCGCGACGGTCACGGCATGCCCCTGCATGACCCGCGCCTTCCCGTTTCGCCGTGCGCAGATCTGCGCCAGACCTTTGACAGCTTCAGGATTTCCGTCGCGCTTCCGTCGTTTCCTGACGCGGCAAACGAACGGTTCATCGAGAGCGAGCTGCTGTTGCGGCGCGATGGTTCGGATGAGCCGCTTGTGAGGCTCGGTCGCCATGCGGGCCCCGACCCGGTGCACGATGCTGCTGATGTTTGCCGTGATCTGGGCCCCTATCTGACGCTGGACAGGCCGCCGGACCGGGACGGCCCAGACGCGCGGACAGTTCGGGCCGTGCCGGACATTCCGGGTGACAGCTTTAAGGTGCTGGGACACTTGGCCTCGGCGGTCCATGGCGCCATCGGCTACGCCCGGCGCGCGGCCGAGGGCGTGCAGCGCCCTGCCGACACGATCCGGCCGGGCACCGGCACCTGCCGCGATTTTACGCCGGCCTGCATCTAAGCCGCGTGCAGGCTCGGCTTCGCCGCAAGGCTCAACACCGGGTATCTGCGCGACGCGGGTGCCGAAAGCGGCTCGGGCGAGGACATGACGGGCGGCGGCGCAACCCATGCCCGGGCCGACGTGTTCGTTCCGGGTGCGGGCTGGGTCGATTCCGATCCCACGAACCGGATCATCGCGCGCCGGAACCGGATCCGTATCGCAACAACCCGGCCACCGCCGCAGGGGATGCCGGTGCGTTGCGCGTTCCACGGCGGGCGCGGACAACGGATCGGCTTGCGGGCCTGCGCGAGGGTCGGCCAAGCCGAATGGACCGCGGGCCGACCATTCCGGACCGCCCACAGGCGGCGAACGGTGCCACCCCTATCAGGCCCAACCCGAGCCCGATCCGCCTTGCCTGCCGGTCAGTAGCGCAGCGTCGCCGCCATCGCGCGATCATCGGGCAGGCGATCCTGCGCAACAATCCAGACGGTGCCCCCATTGCCGAGGGTCAACTGCGCGGCCTTGTCGAGCAGGTCGAGGGCGCCGGGCGCAGCAGGCGCCGTGATCTGCGCCACGCCCGATTCCGCGTCGAACGTCCCGTGCAGAACAGCGTCCCTCGCGAGAAACAACTGATCGACCCGCCCGTCCCGAGCGGCCGCAATCAGTGCCGCCGGGTCGGTGCATGACCTTGCGTCCCCGCGACCTGCGTGCGCGTCAAGGCGATCCAGCGCCGCGTCGAGCCCCTTGGCGTGAATGGGCTGCATCACGGCAGACGCGGCCGCGAGGATTTCGGCCTCGGTCATCGACGCCGGATTGACCTCGACGAATCCGGCGATCAGCGGAGAAAGGGCCTCATCCTTGCAGACATGGCCGCCGATCCCGGCATCCGCGAGCACGACGACGCGCTGCGGGACGCGCGCGAGATGCGCGGCCAATGCGATCCCCGCCCGCCTCGTGAACTCCACCAGACGCCCCTTGCGCCATTCTTCGGGGCTGTCGCCATAGACCTGCGTCTTGGGCATGCTCTGCCCGCCGGTGTTCGGCCGGCCGAAACCGTGCGATTGCAGCGGTCCCTCGTAGTCCGGCTCCCCGTCCAGCGACTCGATGCTGGCGGGCATGCCGGGGACCTCGATCGAAGTCATCGTGAAACGGGTCGCCTGCCAGACCTGTGCCGCATCCGCCGTCATGGTCATGATGACAAAGGCCGCGTCCCTTTCCTGGAGCGGCAGCAGCGGAACGATGTGAAAACCTTGTCCGACGACCGCAAGTTCAGGAACGGGAATCGGCAACTGGTGGACCTGCATCCCGGCGTCGGAGATGAACAGCGCCAGCCCAAGGTTCTGATGTTGCCAGAAATCATAGTCTTCGACCAGCGCCGCCGCCGGCGCCAGCAGCGCCTCTGCGCTGCTCTCGGTCAGGTTCATCTTGCTCAGGGCTTCTGCTGCATGGCCCAGCAGGTTTTTCAGCATGATCGGGTTTTGAAGGGTTTCGCGGCCATGCTTCTGTGTCGGGAGAAACAGCGAAACGCCAATTGCCGGTGCGGCCTCGATCAGTTTGGTGAGGTCAGTCCGAGAAAACATTCTGGTTCCTTGTCGTGGTATCGCGCAGCCGCATGCCCATCGGCGCATCGCCGGCGGACGGCGCTGCCGTCCGGCGGGGATCAGAGCGGGTCGAGGTCGCGGATCGAATGCCCGCCCTTGGAGTTGTTCTGGCGTCCGAACAGGCTTTGCAGCTTGCGCTGCATCTTCTGCACGGCACCCATGGTGGCCTCTGCCAGGGTGGCACCCTGATGGGTGACCGCGATGGGCTGTTGTCCGATGGGGCGCACCTCGAGCAGGCACCGTTGGTCGTCATTCCCACCCTTGCCGGCGTTCTCGTCACTCAGGTGCACTTCGACGCGGGTGATCTGGCCGCCAAAGCGGGCAAGGCCGTCCCTCACGTCCGCCTCGACCTGTGCAATCAACGCATCGTTGCCTTCGATGTTGTCGTCCGTGTTCACCTGAATCTGCATAGGGTATCCTCGCTGGTCTGGGGTCGGCCCGTCGTCACCACCGAAAACCGGCAAGATCGACATGATCGGAACCCGGCGTTGGCAAGGGATGCGCATCGCCCCCGCACCGCTGTAGGGTCCGCACGAAAACGGCCTGGTGTCGCATGACTTGTGCAGCCATGCGTAATCGGTAGGGCATGCCGGCCATCGAGCCTTTCGCCAGAGGCGGCGCCGCAGGCAACACCACGCAAACCGTGTCGCATCTTCGGGTGCCGCGTGCAAGCCGAGGGGCAACAGCCCGAGGCTTCACACCTGCGTGGCGCTGCCTTCGGACGATTGGGCCCGGCCGCCGGCCCCGGATCCATGCCGCGAAAACAGCCGGTTCGACTGCCGCGTCGATGCGGTATGCGCCAACGCCGATAGCGCCAGAAGCACACCCGGAACGACGAATCCCCGATAGCTATGACATGTCCGGCAATCCTTCTCCTGCCTGATCAAAGCCAACGCGGCCGGACCCGGAATCGTTCCCGCTCGCCCCTGTCCGGCCCGTGCGTGCGTTTTGAACGCCGGCGGCCTGCGCACTGCTGGCCCCGCTCGGGCGCCCTGTCTCGACCCGGCCCTCGATATCGGACGGCGAGAGGTCAAGGGCCCGAGAGGCATCCGCCATCGTCGTCTTGCGCTCGATGATCTCGACCACCAACGCCGCCCTACGCTCCGCCGTCCACCGCTTGATGCCGGCGTCCATCGTCACACGCATCGCGACCCTCGCCGCCACCGCTGTGCTTCAACCTGATCGCGGGGCCTCCACGGCAGCGGCGCAGGTGGCGGCCGTCCGGTGCGCTACGCTCCGAGGGCACGATCAATGCCCGAACGCGCCGCCCGTCGCAATCCCTGCGGCCTCGGGCACCGATGTGTCAGCTTCGCCAACCCGGTCGTCCGCGCCCCCCCGTCAGACCCGCGCGAACCCGCGTCTTGAGGAGCGGACGGGGGCGGAAGCGCTCGCCATAGGCGTCGAACATGATCTGCTGTGCGGTCAGGCAGAGCGAGGATGTGACGGCGTCCATCAGCTCGAACGGGCCCATCGGGTGGCCTAGGCCGAGGCGGGCGGCGGTGTCGATATCCTCGGGCGTTGCCACGCCCTCCTCGACGAGGCGGACGGCCTCGATCAGCATCACGTGCAGCAGGCGGTTGACGGCAAATCCGGGGACGTCCTTGATCGTCACCGGGGTCTTGCCGATGGCCTGCATCCGCGCGGTCGTGGTGGCGAGGGTTTCCGGGGCGGTGGCGAGGCCGGGGATGACCTCGACCAGCGGCATGCGCGTGACGGGCGAGAAGTAATGCGTGCCGATGAAGCGCGGGCGGCGGGCCTCGGCCAGATGCGCGGCCAGCACGCTGATCGGTATGGTCGAGGTGTTGGTGGCGAGGATCGCCGCGGGCACGAGCACGGCATCGGCGGCGGCGAGCACCGCGGCCTTGACCTCGACATCTTCGAACACCGCTTCGGTGACGAAGGCGCAGGGCGCGAGGGCGGCGGGGTCGGTGGCGGCCTTGATGCGGGGCAGGGCGGCGCGGGCGGTTTCGGGAAAGAGGCCGCGGGCGATGCCCCTCGTCACGATCTCGCCGAGGCGCGCCATGGCGGCGGCGAGCGCGTCGTCGGTCCGGTCGGTCAGGATCACCGGGTGGCCGGCCATGGCGAAGACGAGCGCGATCTCGCGCCCCATGAGGCCGGCGCCGATCACGCCGATGGTGTCGGTCATCGCGTCACTCCGTCAGGTAGTCGTGGATCACGGCGCCCGGGCCGTGGCTGAAATCGAGCCGCGCGAAGGTCGCGCCGTGCAGCGCGACGGGGCGCAGGCGGTGGAGGGGGTCGGACTGGCTGAGCGCGTCGAAGGCGAGCGTGGCGCGGCCGGCGAACAGCATCGGCGTGCCCTCGGCATCGCTGTGCAGCGCCGCATGGCCGTCGATGCGGACAAGCTGGGCGAGCATCGGGCCTTCGTTCGCCGCGTCGGGCAGCACCTTGAGCAGCAGCGTCGGCAACGGGGCGCTTGTCGGCGGGGCGAGCGGGCGGTCGATGGTGACGCCCATCGTCATCAGCCGCAGGCCCACGGGGCGCTCGAGCGTGCAGAGCATCTGGTCGCAATACCCCGCCGGCCCATCCCAGCCGCGGGTCATGCGGGCGAGTTTCTTGGGCGTGCCCCAGATCTCGCGCCCCGCGATGAGCGGCCCCTCGTTGTCGGTATAGGCCATCAGGAGAAAGCGGAACCGGGTGCCCCGCCAGCGGACGGTCGCGCTCACATAGGCCTCGTGGTAGGGCCCATGCGCCGAGAGGGGCGTCCAGCGGAACTTGGCCTGGGCCGGGCAGGGGTCGCCGTCGGGCTCGACGCCGCGGGGCAGGAAGGCGGCGACCCCGTCCGCGGATGCGTCGAAGGCGACGACCGCATCCTCGACCCCGCGATAGGCATGGGGAAAGGGCGGGTAGGGCCGCGCCGTGCCCCAGGGCAGGCCGCAATCGGCGAAGGTGAAGGCCATCGCCCTAGCGCCGCAGCATGGTCGCCGAGGCGGCGATCAGCGCGAGGATCAGAAGGAGCCCCTGCACGATATACTGCCACCAGGACGGCACGCCCATCACCGACAGGCCGTTGTTGATGACCCCGATCATCAGCACGCCCACGGCCGTGCCGAGCACGTGGAACTTGCCCGGCCGGAGGGTCGATGCGCCGATGAACACTGCGACGAAGGCGTTGAGCAGATAGGTCTCGCCCACCCCCTGCGGGCGCCCCGCGCCGAGGTTGGCCGCCGCGACGAGACCGCCGAGCGCGGCACAGGCGGCGCAGATGCCCATCGCGACAAGGGCATAGCGCTGGACGGGGATGCCCGACAGCCGCGCGGCCTCCTTGTTGCCGCCGATGGCATACATGTTGCGCCCCGGCTGGGTGTGCTCGAGGAAGAGCCACAGGAGGATCGCCACCCCGAACATGAAGAGCACGGGATGCGGGATGCCCCAGAGATTGCCCTGCCCGAGGAACTTGAACGCCGCCGGGATCTCGGTCGGGCTGATCGTGCGCGAGTTCGACACGCCGAGGATCGCGCCGGTGACGATGAAGGACATCGCCAGCGTCTCCACGATGGCCGAGATGCCGAGGTAGCTGACCAGCGCGCCGTTCAGCATCCCGATCACCGCCGCCAGCACGAGCACCAGAAGGCAGACCGCCAGCACCACCGGCATCGTTGCGTCCCGCACCCCGTATTCGAGCAAGAGCCGCGTCGAGGCATAGCCGCCGAAGGTCGCGAGCGCGCCGATCGACAGGTCGAACTGGCCGATCACGAGGCAGACGGTCAGGCCGAGCGCAATGATCCCGAGGATCGACACCTGGTTGAGCACGTTGAAGAAATTGCGCAGCGACGGGAACACTTCGGGCCGGGCGAGCGAAAAGAACACGATCAGCGCAACAAGCGACAGGATCGTGCCGTAGCGGGCGAGGAAGGCGAGCGCGTCGAAGCGGCGCGCCGCCCCGGTTTTCGCGGCATCAGTCATGCGCGGCCTGCCCTCCTGCGGCGATGGTCATGATGGCGGCCTCGGTCACGGCATCGCCCGCGACCGTGCCGGCGATGCGCCCTTCGTGGAACACGAGGACGCGCGAGCAGACGTTTGGGAATTCCTCGACCTCGGTCGAGGAAAAGATCACGCCCGCCCCCCCGGCCGCCAGCGCGCCGATCAGGTCGTAGATCTCGGCCTTGGCGCCGACATCGACAGCCGCGGTCGGTGAGTTCAGCAGGAAGATGCGTGCCCCCGTGGTCAGCCAGCGCCCCAGCACCGCCTTTTGCTGGTTGCCGCCCGACAGCGCGTCGATGGGCGTCTCGATCCCCGGCGTGCGCACCCGCATCCGGTCCACCACGTCGCGCGCCGCCGCATCCTCGGCCCGGCGGTTGACGAAGCGAAGCGCCGGATGGCGCAGGAAGCGTGACAGCGAGGGCAGCGTGATGTTCTCGCGCACCGAAGCGCCCAGAATGACGGCTTCCGCCAGCCGATCCTTCGGGACGAGGGCGATGCCGGCGGCGATGGCATCGGCAGGGCTGCGCAGGCGAAGCGGACGCCCCGCGACGCGGATGGTGCCGGCGCTGGCCGGCATGCGGCCGAAGAGCAGGTCGATGGTCTCGTCCGCGCCCGACCCCGGCAGCCCGGCGATGCCGAGCACCTCGCCGGGCCGCAGCGCAAAGGTCGCATCCGCGACACGCGGTCCGGCGAGGCCCTGCACCGCGAGGATCGGCGCGACATCTGCATCGGCCAGCGGGGCGCGGGCACGGGCGGCCTTGTCGCGCCCGACGATGGCCTTGATGACCGCGCCGCGGTCCATCGCCCCCCGTTCGAACGTGCCGGCATTGCGCCCGTCGCGCAGGACCGTCACGCGGTCGGCAATGGCAAAGACCTCGGTCAGGCGGTGGCTCACATAGACGAAGGCCTGTCCCCGGGCCGAGAGGCGGCGCATCTGGGCAAAGAGCGTCTCCACCTCGTGCGGCAAGAGGGCGGCGGTCGGCTCGTCGAGAATGATGATCCGCGCGCCCGAGGCGACGGCCTTGGCGATGGCGACCATCGCGGTCTGGTCGGGCCGCAGGTCGGCGCAGATCGCGTCGGGCGCGATGTCGAGCCCGACGCCCGCCAGCCAGCCGCGCGCCTTTGCACGCACCGCGCCCCAGTCGACCAGCAGTCCGGCGCGGCGCGGCAGCGGCGTGCCGAGCCAGAGGTTTTCCTCGACCGACAGTGCGGGGATGAGGTTGGAATGCTGGTGCACGACCGCGATCCCGGCCGCCTGGGCGGCGTGCGGATCGGCGAAGCTCACCGGGCGCCCGTCGACGCGGAACGCCCCCTCGGTCGCCTGATAGGCACCGCAGATGCATTTGATGATGGTGGACTTGCCCGCCCCGTTCTCGCCGAGCAGGGCGTGGATCTCGCCGGCGCGGACCGTCAGGTCCACATGGTCGAGCGCGCGGGTGCCGGGAAAGTCCTTGACGATGCCGATCGCCTCGAGCACCGGCACGGCGGTTTGCACATCGGCCATGGCGGACGGGGCAGGGGGCATCGGCCATCCCTTGTTTGCGGAACAAAGAACGCGCGCGGGTCGCATGACGCGGCCCCGCGCGCGAGGGGGGGAGGTCAGTTGGCGATACCCTCGCCGGAGAACAGCATGCAGTTCCCGAAATCCGGCTTTCCGCCCTGTTCGGGCGCTGTTTCCTGCGTCACGAGACAGGGGGCGAGCGTGAGGATCTTGGACGCCGGCGCCTTGCCCTCGAGCGCGGCCGCGACCACGTCCACCGCCGTCGAGCCCATCCGGTCCACGTCATAGGCGACGGTCAGCTTGGCCGGCCCGCCCGAGCGGATCATGTCGAACACCTCGGGGATGCCGTCCTGGCTGACCACGATGATCTTGTCCTGCATGCCGGCCTGTTCGATCGCGCGCACCACCGGGGCGACAAGCTCGTCCCAGCCGGTCCAGACCGCGACGATGTCGCTGTTGGCCAGCAGCAGGTTGGTCATCTGGTTGTAGGCATCATCGACCTGGCCGGGCACCTTGACCTCGATCTCGGTGATCTTGAGGTCGGGGTAATCGGCGACGGCGGCCTTGAACCCGTGGTCGCGCTCGCGCAGCGCGGGCAGGACGTTCCAGTTGAACTTGACGACATGGCCGCGCCCTTCGAGCCGGCCGATCATCTCGGTCGCGGCGATCACGCCGTCGGCGGTGTTGTTCGACCCGATGTCGGCCACGATCCCCGGTGCGAGGCCGGAAAAGGTGGACACGAACGGCACGCCCTTGGACGCGGCATAGTCAATCACCTGGATCATCTGGGGATTGGGCGAGGCTATGTTGATGATCGCATTGAACCCGCGGTCGATGAAGCCCATGGCGGCATTGTTCGTCGCCACCTGGTCGCCCCGGCCGTCGAAATCCTCGACCGTCCAGCCGCGCGCCCTGGCCGCCTCGGTGGCGGTGACGACCATGCGGTTGATGGTGGGCGAGTTGTAGTTGACCGCGACGATGCCGACCTTCACCTCGGCTTGGGATGCCCCGGCGCCGAAGGTGACGGCCGCGGCGGCGGCCAAGGCCAGGATTGTTCTCGTGCTACCCATTCTGTCCTCCCTGGATCAGATCTGCGCGTGGCTGATGATGCCGCCTGCCGGGCGGTCTGCGCGGTGCCCGTCGGCGGCACCCGCGTTGGTCGTCTGTCGCAGCCTCCCCAAGCCGTGACGGCACCCGATCGGGCCCGGCCCCCGTTGCCGGGGCCTCTCTCCGAGCCATGCCGTGACGATAAGCGACCGGCAGCGCGCGCGTCAACGGCTTTGCACGACAAAATTGTATAACAATAATTTCCGCGACCGTGCGATGATCGCGCCGCATCCCGCCGGAGCCGACGCAAGGAAACCGCCATGCACGAACGCCGCCTGCCCCTGACGGGCGCTGTCAATTTCCGCGATCTCGGCGGCTATCCGGCCGCCGGGGGGCGCAGGACCCGGTGGCGGACGCTCTACAGGTCCGATTCGCTCGCCGAGCTCACCCCGGACGATCAGGCCGCGCTGATGGGCCTTGGCCTGCGGACGCTGTGCGATTTTCGCCTGCCGGCCGAGGCGGCGCGCAAGCCCGACCGGCTGCCCGAGGGGCACGGGATCGACATCCGCGCGATGGGCTTCATCCCCGAAGGCACACTCGACATGCTCGCCGCCATCGAGGAGGGCACCCTCGATGCGGGCGGGATCGAGGCCGAGGTGCTGCGCCACTATGCAAGGTTCGTGACCGATCATGCCGCGGATTACCGCCCGCTGTTCGTGCTGCTGCTCGAGGGCGGCGCGCTGCCGCTGCTGATCCACTGCACCTCGGGCAAGGACCGGACGGGGATCGCGGCGGCAGCGATCCTGCTGGCGCTCGGCACGCCGCGCGACGTGATCCTCGCCGATTATGCGCTGACCAACACCTATCGCCGCGACATCCGGCACCTGTTCCGCAGGCCTGTCTCCGATGCGGCGCTGCATGCCCTGACGGCGGCCAGCCCGGCCTATCTCGCGCGGGCGCTGGCGGCGATGGACGAGGGGTTCGGTGGGCCGGAGGGGTGGCTGGAGACGATCGGCATCGACGCGCCTGCGCGCGCCGACCTGCGTGCCCGCCTGACCGAACCGGCCTGACGACGCCTGCGCGCCGCGCTTGTGTCGTGCGGCGGATCGAGTATTTGCGGAACGATGAAGCCGGGGCGTGGCGCGGGCGGACGGGCCGCGCCCGCGGGGGCGGCGGTCAGACGAATTTCGGCTCGAGCCGCTTGCGAAAGCCGTGGTCGGTCATGTTGAGCTGGATCGGGCAGACCGCGACGGCATTGTCGCGGATCGCCGCGAGGTCGGTGCCGGGGTGGTCGTTGCCCGGCTTGTAGGCCAGCTTGATCCAGTAATAGGGCACGTCGCGCCCGTCCACGCGGCGGTCGGGCAGGAACGATCCCGGCGGGCGCTGGCCCTGGGTGACGACGCGCAGGCCGGTGCAGGCCTCGGGCGGGCAATCGGGGAAGTTCACGTTGACGAAGGCATAGGGTTGCCATTCGGTCGCCAGCAGCACGTCGAGCACGGGGGCGGCGAAGGCCTCGGCGGTCGTCCAGTGGACCGGCCCCCTGGGCGCAAAGACCTGGCTGAGGGCGACGGAGGGCACGCCGAGCAGGGCGCCCTCCATCGCGGCGGCGGCGGTGCCGGAATAGGTCACATCCTCGGCGAGGTTGGCGCCGCGGTTGATGCCCGACAGCAGGATCGTCGGCGGCGCGGGCAGGATCTCGTGGATCGCGAGCAGGGCGCAGTCGGTCGGGGTGCCCTTGACGGCGAAATGCCGGTCGTCGATCCGGCGGGCGCGGACCGGGACATGCATCGAGATCGAATGCGAGGCGCCCGATTTCTCCTCGTCCGGGGCGACGACCCAGACGTCGTCGGAATAGCGCCGGGCGATCCGTTCGAGCAGCTTGATCCCTTCGGCGTGGATGCCGTCGTCGTTGACGATCAGGATGCGGTGCGGTGTGGTCATGCGTCCCTCCCCCGGACGGGCCTTGGCGAAGAATGTTCTCGCATCGGCCGTGATCCTATGACAATCCTGTCCTACACCTTCGTCGCTGTCGAGGGAGGATGGCATGCGCGAGGCCTATATCGTCGGGGTCGGCATGACCCCGTTCCGCCGCTGGCCCGAGGCCACGGTGCGCAGCCTTGCCGAATGGGCGGTGCGCGATGCGCTTGCCGATGCCGGGCTGGAGGCGGGCGACGTGCAGGCGGTGGCCTTTGCCAATGCCGTGCAGGATGCGATCGAGGGGCAGTATGGCATCCGCGGCCAGATCGCGCTTCAGGGCATGGATTTCGATGCGGTGCCCATCGTCAACGTGGAAAACGCCTGCGCCAGCGCCTCGACCGCGCTCAACGTGGCGCTCCTGCAGGTGCGGGCGGGGGCGGCGGATGTGGCGCTTGCGGCGGGGTCCGAGAAGATGACCCATCCCGACCCGGCGGTGTCGGTCGCGGCCTTCGAGGGGTCGTGGGAACGCGGTGCGCGGGACGCGGTGATCGACCGTCTTGTGCGGCTGGGCGAGGGCACTGCCGTGCCCGCCGGCGTCACCGAGAGTCCGCGAACGGTGTTCATGGATGTCTATGCCGCCTTCACCAAATACCACATGGCCCGGTTCGGCACGACGCAGGCGCAGCTGGCCGCTGTCGCCGCCAAGAATCACGGCCATTCGGTGGCGAACGACCGCGCGCAATACCGCCGCGCCTTCACCATCGCCGAGGTGCTGGCAGCGCGCACCATCGCCTGGCCGCTGACGCTGCCGATGTGCTCGCCCATCAGCGACGGGGCAGCGGCGGCGGTGGTGGTGTCGGGCGATGTGGCGCGGCGGCTGGGGCTGGGCCGGGCGGTGCGCATCCGGGCGCAGGCACTGATGAACGGCGGGCGGCGAAGCCCGGACGAGATCGAGCGGCACATCTCGCGCCGGGCGGCGCTCAGGGCCTATGCCGAAGCGGGGCTGGGGCCGGAGGATGTCGATGTGGCCGAGTGCCATGATGCGACGGCCTTCGGCGAGATCCAGCAGTCGGAAAACCTCGGGTTCTTTGCCTTCGGCGACGGTGGTCCGGCGGCAGAGCGGGGCCAGACGACGCTGGGCGGACGCATCCCGTTCAACCCTTCGGGCGGGCTCGAATCCAAGGGGCATCCGATCGGCGCCACGGGGCTGGGGCAGGTGTTCGAGCTTGTCACCCAGCTTCGGGGCGAGGCGGGGGCGCGGCAGGTGGAGAATGCGCGGATCGCGCTGGCCGAGAACGGCGGCGGGCTCATGGGGGTCGAGGAGGCGGCGGTGTCGGTGACGATCCTCGAGCGGACATGACGCTGGCGGTCCTGCTGGACACGGCGGCGCGCGCCTTTGCGGGGCGCCCGGCGGTTTCGGTCGGGCAGCGGGTGGTGTTCACCTATGCCGACCTCGGGCTGCGCGCGGCGCGCCTTGCCGGGGGGCTGGCGGCACGCGGGCTGCGCCCCGGCGACCGGGTGGCGATATGCCTGCGCAACTGTCCGGAATACCTCGAAATCCTGTTCGGTTGCTGGTGGGGCGGGTTCGTTGCGGCACCGATGAACGCCAAGCTGCATGCGCAGGAACTGGCGTTCATGGCCGACGATTGCGGCGCGGCGCTGGTGCTGGCGGATGGCGAGACGGCGGAGGCGCTGGCGCCGCTGCTGCCCGGGGTGCCGGTCATCACCCCCGAGGACTATCCGCGCCTGCTGGGCGAGCCGGCGGCGATGCACGCGGGCGATCCGGGCGATCTGGCCTGGCTGTTCTACACCTCGGGCACGACGGGACGGCCCAAAGGCGCGATGCTGAGCCATCGCAACCTGATGGCAATGGCAGTCGGATATCTGGCGGATGTGGATGCGCTGACCGAGGGGGACGCGCTGCTGCACCTCGCGGCGACCAGCCATGCCTCGGGCCTTTTCGGCCTGTCGTTCGTGGCGCGGGGGGCGAACAACATCCTGCCCGAATCGGGCGGCTATGACGCGGGCGAGATGGCGGATCTGCTGCGCGCCGCGCGGCATGTGTCGGTCTTTGTGCCGCCGACGCTGCTGCGCCGGATGGCGGGCGATCCGCGGCTGGCGGGCCTGCCGGGGGGCGCGATCCGCAGCATCCTGTGCGGTGCGGCGCCGGTCTATCCGGCCGATCTGGCCGCAGGGCTGGCGGCCTTTGGCCCGGTGCTGTGGAACGGCTACGGGCAGGGCGAATCGCCCTGCACGATCACCTCCATGTCCAAGGCGCAGATTGCGGCGGCCTATGCGGCGGGGGACGAGGCGCGGCTCGGCTCGGTCGGGATCGCGCGGACGGGCATCGCGGTGCGGCTGGTGGATGACGGCGGGCGGCCGGTGCCGGATGGCACGGTCGGCGAGGTCTGCGTGCGGGGCGAGACGGTCATGGCGGGGTATTGGCGGCGCCCCGAGGCGACGGCCGAGGCGCTGCGCGGCGGCTGGCTGCACACCGGCGATCTGGGGCGGATGGACGGGCAGGGGTTCCTGACGCTGCTCGACCGCAAGAAGGACCTCATCATCTCGGGCGGCAGCAACATCTACGCGCGCGAGATCGAGGATGTTCTGGCGATGCACCCGGGCGTGGCCGAGGTGGCGGTGATCGGCCTGCCCGATGCCGAATGGGGCGAGGCGGTGGTGGCCTGCATCGTGCCGGGGCCGGATGCGCCGGCGCCGGCGGCGCTCGACGCGCTGTGCCTTGGGCATCTCGCGCGGTTCAAGCGCCCGAAACGCTATGCCTTTCTGCCCGCCCTGCCGCGCAACGCGGCCGGCAAGGTGCTCAAGCGCGACCTGCGCGCACAGGTTCGGGCGGAAGATTGTTCGACAATCTTGTAGGAGCATGTTGACAGGCGGGGATGGCCCCGGCAGTCTGCAGGCGAAGGGCAGGGGGGGAACCGGCCCGCACATAAGCCGCGCTAGGGGAGGAACCATGGCACAGCTCTACGTGGACCGCGACAAGTTCGGGGACCAGGCGCTTTCGGCCACCGTCGAGGCGTTCCATTCGGCGATCAAGGACATCGTGCGCCAGCGCCTTGCCGCTTCGGGCGGGTCCTGGGACGCCTTCGTGTTCGACAAATCCTATGACCTCATCACCGCCGACGACATGCGCAGTGTGGAGAAGATGCTGCTGGATGCCGGCCACCGCTTCGACTGGTCGGCCGCGATCAGCCCGCGCGAGCGTCCCGCCGCCTACAAGCCCGCGGCGGGCGTCAGCGACGACGACATGGCGACCTTCGCCTTCGAGCACCCGGATGCCATAACCGCCGAGCCCGATGCGACGGGGCGCGAATTGCGCGGGATCGGCGACAACGTCGCGCAATACAAGACCAATTGCACCGGCATCGCGCGCTATGTCCGCTCGCCCGACCAGGTGCTGAAATATCTGACCGACGGCGTTCCTCCCGACACCATCGCCATCATCGACGACTCGGGCGGCACGCTCACCGCGCCCATCCTCGAGCATTTCAAGGGCGTGATCTGCGCCGGCGGGTCCACCCGCAGCCACCTTGGCATCCTGACGCGGGAATACGGCGTGCCCTGCCTGATGAACGCCAGGATCAGCGGCATCCACCACGGCGACACGGTGGAGATCGAGGTGACCGCCAAGGCCAAGACGGCCGAGGCCTATCAGACAGGGGTCGAGATGACCGCGAATGTCTGGCGTCTGAAGCGCGCGTAAGGGGGACAGGCGATGATCACGAACCGCATCAGCTATGCGCAGCTTCTCGAAACCAACAACATGATGCAGACCTGTTCGGACGAGACCTACTGGCTCTGCGTCACGCGGACGGTGCAGGAATCCAAGCTCTTTCCCGTGCCGGCCTACATGATGCTGTCCTACCTCATGGCATTCTACCGCTATCCTTCGCTGCTGCGGAAGATCGAGGGACGGATGGCGGCCGAGGAGATCGGCGACCGGATGCGCAACATGGGCATGAAATGCGCCAACCCCGCCATGGGCTGGGCGCTGCCGGGGTTCTACCTGCTGGGCCGCGAATGGCTCATCAACATGGGTCTTCTCAAGCCGACGGATGCCATCGAGGATGTCGTCTATGTCATGGATTTCTGGAAGCGGTTCCAGCTTTCCTGGCACCGCAACGACGGGCACATCACCAACAAGGAATTCGGCCACCGCGCGCAGATCCTGCCCGAATCCCGCATCCAGGTGTTCCACGCCGACATGTACGACTGCGCCGAGGGGGACGAGCTGCACGAGGCGGCGCAGGCCTTCATGGCTTCGGCCTCGCAATACGGCTTCCTGATTTCCTGCGAAAGCCGGATCAGCCTGTGCAACACCGGCCCCTACAAGCTGGCGGACGACAAGGAAATGATCGTCCGCGAGTTCATGGATCTGTCGGAGTCCGATTTCCCCTGGCTCGACGACGTGGCCGCGGGCGTGCCCTACAACAACATCACCGTCGCCATGGCGGTGAAGGATTGCCATTTCTACCTCGTCGATGACTGGGGCTCGTTCGAGGCCAAGCCGGAGTTCAAGTCGGACAAGCTCGTGGGCGTCGGCCTCTATACTTCCGACAACCTCAGCGAAGGCTACATTCCCGTCGGCATGGGATCGCGCGAAGAACTGATCGCGACGTTCAAGGATCTGAACGACAAGGTTAAACACGCGACCACCGAACTGTGGAAACGGATCGCGGGCTGGTCGCGCGACCAGATGATCGACGCGGGCGCGATCACCTATTTCGCCATCATCAAGGATCTTGCCCATGTCGCCGGCGTCTACGACGTGGACGACTGGATGAAGATCGACGAGCGGGCCGAACGGTTCCGGCCGCTCCTGAACGACGAATTCAGCCGCGACGCGCTCGGCGAGCTGGTGGGCTATGTCAGCCACCCGAGCCAGAAGGTGATGGAATACACCATGGCGCAGCATTCCAACGCGCCGGTCCGGATGTATTCGAACATCCCCTATTCGGTGCTGGCGGGCGAGCCCTATACCGCCTCCTGCGGCCCGGTCTATCCCGGCATCACCAACCTGCCGCCGAAGAAGGACGTCTATACGACGACGCGCGGTCGCATGACGCTGGCCGAATACAACGCTGCCAGCCAGAGCTTCACGCCCGCGGTGCTGGCACTGCGCTACCGGCACCTGTGCGACACCTGGGTGAAATACAACGCCGGCACGCCGCTGGCGGATGAATACTACCACCTCGAGCAGGCGCGGTCGCGCCGGCTGAAGGGCAAGGGCTCGACCCTCAAGCGGGCCGATATCGAGGCGCTGCGCGGCTGACGCCGCAACCGGGCGGGGCCGGGCGGCGCGCGCCCGGCGCCCAAGCCAAGGACCAGAGTGATGCAGATCGGATCCCTCATCCGGCGGTCGGCGGTGCATTTCCGCGATGCGCCCTGCCTGACCGAAGGCGACCGAACGCTGTCCTACCGCGACTTCGACGCGGCGACGGACCGCCTTGGCAATGCGCTGCTGGCGGCGGGGCTGCGGCCCGGCGACCGGGTGGGCGTGGCGCTGCCGAATTCCATCGAATGCCTGATCGCCTATTACGCGCTGGCCAAGGCGGGGCTGGTGCGGGTCGGGCTCAACACGCGGGAAACGCTGGCCAACCACAACTACAAGCTCGCGGATTCAGGGTCTGCGGCGGTCATCCATGCCGGGATCGACGGGCTCGCGTGCGGCGTGAGGATCGACCCGGAAACCCTTGACAGAATGATTGAAACCGGCGATCCGGCGCCCTGCGCCCTGGACCGCGCCTATGACGCGCCGCTGCGCCTTGGCTATACCGGCGGCACCACCGGCCAGCCCAAGGGCGTAACGCTGACCACGCGGGGGGAACTGGCGGAACTGACCGCGTTCCTGACCGACCTGATGCCCGACATCCGGCCCGGCGACACGTTCCTGCACGCCGCCCCGATCGCCCATGCATCGGGCGCGTTCTTCCTGCCGGCGATTGCGCGGGGCGCCCACAGCGTCATCATGCCGAAATTCGAGGCCGAAGGGTTCCTGCGGCTGGCCGAGGACACGCAAGCCTCGCTGACGTTCCTTGTGCCCACGATGCTCGCCATGATCCTCGAGGCGCCGGGGATCGACACCGCCCGCCTCAACTTCCGCCGTATCGCCTATGGCGCCTCGCCGATTTCCGCGAGCGTCTACGAACGGGCGGAAAAGCGGTTCGGCCGGGTCTTTGCCCAGACCTACGGCCAGGCGGAAAGCCCGATGGTCATCTGCTGCCTGAAGCCCGAGGATCACGACCGGGTGGGCAGTTGCGGGCGCCCCTTCACGATGGTCGAGGTCGCGGTTTTCGATGACGACGACCGCCCGCTGCCGCCCGGCGAGAAGGGGGAAATCGTCTGCCGCGGCCCGCAGACGATGGCGCATTACTGGGGCCGGCCAGAGGCGACCGAAAGGGTGTTCAGGGGCGGCTGGCTGCACACGGGCGACATCGGGACGATGGACGAGGACGGCTTTTTCTACATCCTCGACCGCAAGAACGACATGCTGATCTCGGGCGGCTACAATGTCTATCCGCGCGAGGTCGAGGATGTCCTCGCAGCCTTTCCCGGCGTGGTGGAATCGGCCGTCGTGGGCCTGCCGGACGAGGTCTATGGCGACCGGGTGGTGGCCGTGGTGGCAGGGCGCGCGGGGCTCGACGCCGACGCGATCCTCGCCCATGCCCGCGCGCGCCTCGCCGGGTTCAAGGCACCCAAGGCCGTCCACATCTGGCCCGAACTGCCCAAATCGAGCGCGGGCAAGATCCTGCGCCGCAGCGTGCGCGACCGCCTGATCGCGCAAGGAGGCAACCCATGACCGACATGCACCTGGCCCTGCACGGCCTTGCCATCAAGAAACACGCCAGCCCCGAGGATGTCGCGGCGCTGATGGGGCTGGACGCGGGCCGGGTCGCGGCCCTGCTGGACGAGGCAGCCGCGCGGGGGCGGGCCGCCAAGGCCGGGGCGAAATACATGCTCACGGCGCCGGCGCAGATCGCGCTGAAGGGCGAATACGGCAAGCTTTACGGTGCCTTGCGCGAAAATCCCGAGATGGCGGCAGCCTATGCCGCCTTCGAGGTCGTCAATGCCCATCTCAAGGCGCTCATCACCGACTGGCAGACGGTCGAGGTCGCCGGCAGCCGCGTGCCCAACACCCATGCCGACAAGGCCCATGACGCCCGCATCATCGATCGCCTCGGCACCTTGCACGAGGGCGCCGAACGGGTGATCGCGCGGATGGCGGCGCATCTGCCGCGGCTGAAGGTCTATGCGCAACTGCTCGCCGAGGCGCTGGAGAGGGCCGAGGATGGCGCCCACGAATGGGTGTCGGACGCGCGGCTGCCGAGCTATCACACCGTCTGGTTCGAGCTGCACGAGGATCTTCTGCGCATCCTCGGGCGGGTGCGGGATGAATAGGGTGGCGGTGATGCCGCGCTGGACCCTGACCCTTGACGGCCGCTCGCTGCCCCCCGTGGGGCTGATCGGCGGCAAGGCGTGGTCGGTCGCGCGGATGATGGCGCTCGGCCTGCCGGTGCCACCCGCCTTCGTCATCACGACTGCGGCCTGCCAGGCGTTTCAGGAAACCGGCGACATGCCGGCGGGCCTCATCGACGAAATCCGCGCCGGGATGGCGGATCTCGAGGCGCGCACGGGGCACAGCTTCGGCGGCACGGATCGCCCGCTGCTCGTCTCGGTGCGCTCGGGCGCGCCGGTGTCGATGCCCGGGATGATGGATACGGTGCTCAACCTCGGGATCGACGCCGTCACCGAGCCGGCGCTGGCGCGGCTCTGCAACGACCCGGTCTTTGCCCGCGACACGCACCGGCGGTTCTACGACATGTATGGCCAGATCGTGCTCAAGGCGGTCGGGGCGGATTGTTCGGCGGATGGCTCGCCCGAGACGTGGGATGCCGCGATCCGCGCCGCCTGCGGGGCGGGCGTGCCGCGCACGCTGGAGGGGCGGCTGATCGCCGCCGTGCGCGCGGTGTTCGAAAGCTGGAACGGCCGGCGGGCAAGGCGCTACCGCCAGCACCACGGGATCGACGATGCCATGGGCACGGCGGTGACGATCCAGGCGATGGTGTTCGGCAATCTCGACGATGCCTCGGGGACGGGCGTCCTCTTCACCCGAAACCCGCTGACCGGCGCGCGCGAGCCTTACGGCGAATATCTGCCGCGGGCGCAGGGCGAGGATGTGGTGTCGGGCCGCTTTAACCCCGAGCCGCTGTCGCGGATGGAGGGTCTCGTGCCCGAGGCCCATGCGGCGCTGATGCAGGCGGCGGCGGTGCTCGAGCGCGAGAATGCCGATACGCAGGACATCGAATTCACCGTCCAGCACGGCAGGCTCTATCTGCTGCAGTCGCGCGCGGCCAAGCGCGCGCCCGCCGCGGCGGTGCGCATCGCGGTCGAGATGGTGGACGAGGGGATGATAAGCCCCGCCACCGCCCTTGCCCGCATCGCGCCCGATCAGGTGCGCCTGCTGCTCGCCCCGCGCCTCGTGGCCGAGCCGGGGCCGGAGGTGCCGGTGCTGGCCGCGGGCGAGGGGGCCTCGCCCGGCGTGGGGCGCGGCGTGGTGGTGATGGATGCCGACACGGCCGAGGCGCGGGCCGGGCAGGGCGAGGCCGTCGTGCTCGCCCGGCCGACGACCTCGCCCGAGGATGTGCACGGGATGCTGGTGGCACGCGCCGTGGTGACCGAAACTGGCGGCGCGACCAGTCATGCCGCCGTGGTGGGCCGCGCGCTCGGCCTGCCGTCCGTAGTGGGCTGCGGCGCGGGGGCACTGGCGGGGCTGGCCGGGCGGGAAGTGACGGTGGACGGATCGAAGGGGCGGGTCTATGCGGGCCTCCTCGCGGTCGAGACGCCCGACGAGGCCGCCGATCCGCTGCTCGCGCGCCTGACCGGCTGGGCCCGCCCGCTTGCCCCGCTCGCCGTGCTGCCCTTGGCCGAGGCGCCGCCCGATACTCGCGACCTGTCCCGGATCGAGGGCGGCGAGGATCCGGGCCGCATCGCCGCCGTCATCGCCGGCGCCCGCGCCCTGCGCGGCGGGGCGATCGGGTCGGACGAAGGGATCCGCGCCGCCGTCGCCGCCGGTGTCCGCACCGTTTACTGCACCCCCGTCCTGCCCGCCCTGCTCGCCGCGATCCGGGCGGGCGAGGCGCAAGGCTGAAAGGCACCAACCATGCCCACGCCCCCCGCAAGCCCCGTCACGATGCAGGACATCGAGGCCCTGATCGAGGTGTTCCAGACCTCGGACTGGGACGAGATGCATATCGAGATGGAGGGGTTCGAGATCTTCCTGTCGAACGATCCCAAGGGCCGGCCGCCGTCACAGGCCCCCGCCGCGGCGTCCGCGGCGCCGGGCGATCGGGCGGCCCTGCCAGCAGGGCCATCCGCCACCGCCCCCGCCGCGCCCGGCGCCGCCGCGCCCGGCCCCGAGGCGGCCGCGCCGGCGTCCTGGGTCGCGATCCCCGCCCCGAACCTCGGCACCTTCTACCGCGCCCCGAAACCCGGCGCCCCGCCCTATTGCGAGGTCGGCCAGAGGGTGACCGAGGACAGCGAGCTGTGCCTGATCGAGGTGATGAAGCTTTTCACCGCGCTGCGCTCGGGCGTGGCCGGCACCGTGCGGCGCATCTGCGTGCCCGATGGCGCCATGGTCGAGCACGGGCAGATCCTGTTCTATATCGAGCCCTGACGATGCCCCTGCGCCGCCTTTTCGTCGCCAACCGGGGCGAGATCGCCGTGCGGATCATCCGCGCGGCCCATGCCATGGGGATCGAGACGGTGCTGGGCGTGTCAGCGGCCGACCGCGACACGCTGGGGGCCGAGATGGCGGGGCGCACAGTGGTGCTGGGACCGGCGGCGGCGGCGAAAAGCTATCTCGACGAGCGGCTGATCGTGCATGCGGCCAAGGCAACGGGCTGCGACGCGCTGCACCCCGGATACGGGTTCCTGTCGGAAAAGCCTGCGCTGGCGGCGCTCTGCGAGGCGGAGGGGATCGCCTTCGTCGGCCCGCGTCCCGATACGATCGCGCGGCTGGGTGACAAGATGTCGGCCCGCGCGCTGGCGCAGGCGGCCGGCGTGCCCTGCGTGCCGGGGACCGACCAGATCGCCAGCGCGGCCGAGGCGCGGGCGGCGGCGGACCGGCTCGGCTATCCCGTGGTGATGAAGGCCTCGGCGGGTGGCGGCGGGCGGGGCATGTTCCGCGCAAGCGGCCCCGCCGATCTCGACGCCGGGTTCGACCGCGCCAGCCGCGAGGCGGAAGGTGCCTTCGGCGACCCGCGCCTTTACATGGAACGCTTCGTCACCGCCGCGCGGCATGTCGAGGTGCAGGTCATGGGCGACGGTCACGGCGGCGTCGTCCACTTTGGCGCGCGCGACTGTTCGGTGCAGCGCCGCTATCAGAAGCTCATCGAGGAGGCGCCCGCAGCCGCCATGCCTGCCCCCCTGCGCGCGGCGATGCAGGACGCGGCCGTGCGCCTGTGCGCGCATGCGCATTACCGCGCGGCGGGGACGGTCGAGTTCCTCCATGACGTCGCGCGGGGGGAATTCTACTTCATCGAGGTCAACTCCCGGATCCAGGTCGAACATCCGGTGTCCGAGGCGATCACCGGCGCCGACCTGATCGCGCTGCAACTGCGGATCGCGGGCGGCGAGGGGATCGGCCTCGCGCAATCGGACGTCACCTTCACCGGCCATGCCATCGAGGTGCGGATCAATGCGGAAGATCCGTTCAATGGTTTCGCCCCCTCGCCGGGCCGCATCACCCGGTGGGATCCACCCACGGGCGAGGGCCTGCGCCTCGATACCCATGCCCGCGCCGGATACCTCGTCCCGCCGTTCTACGATTCGATGATCGGCAAGCTCATCGCCCATGCCCCGACGCGGGCCGCGGCGATCGACCGCCTGATCGCCGCCATCGACGCCTTCGGCATCGAGGGCCCCCGCACGACCCTGCCGCTCGCCCGGTTCATCCTGAACCACCCCGATTTCCGGGCCGACCGGATCACCACCCGCTGGCTGGAAGAGACGGGCCTGCCCGCCTTCGCCGCCGCCTGAGGAGACGCGCCATGCATGTCGAATTCCTGGACGAGACCATCCGCGACGGGCAGCAGAGCCTCTGGGGCATGCAGATGCGCGCGGGCATGGCGCTTCCGGTCACGCCGCTGCTCGACCGCACGGGTTTCCGCGTGATCGACCTTGCCGGGTCCTCGATGATGGAGGTGCTCATCAAGCGTTGCCGCGAAAACCCGTGGGAGGGGCTGGACCTGCTGGTGCAGTCCATGCCGCGCACGCCGATCCGGGGCGGCATGCGGTCGAACGCGAGCGTGACCTTCGGCGTGACGCCCGATGCGCTGATGGATGCCTGGATGCGGCAGCTCAACCGCCACGGCGTGCGGTCGTTCTGGATCTACGATGTCCTCTTCAACATCCCGCAGACGCATCGGCTCGCCAGGGTCGCCAAGGAATTCGGGTCCGAGGTGGCCGGGGCGATCATGTATACCCTCTCGCCCGTCCATACCGACGACTACTATGCCGACAAGGCCGACAAGCTGTCGGCATCGCCCGATATCGACACGCTCCTGCTCTACGACACCGCCGGGACGCTCGACAAGGACCGGCTGAAAACCCTCCTGCCGGCCATCGTCGCCAGGGCGCGCGGCAAGAAGATCGAGTTCCATTCCAACAACATCCTCGGCATGTCGGCCAAGGCCTACATGGACAGCCTCGAACTCGGGGTGTCGATCCTGCACACCGCCAGCCGCCCGATGGCCAACGGCCCCTCGACCCCCTCGACCGAAATCATGGTCAAGAACATCGAGATCAAGGGCTATACCCATTCCCTCGACACGTCGCTCTTCAAGCCGGTGGCGGATCATTTCGAGGCGGTCGGCAAGGCGGCCGGTTACCTCGTCAACCAGCACAACGAATACGACATCCTGAGCATCGAGCATCAGATCCCCGGCGGAATGACCGGCACGCTCAAGGCGCAGCTTGCCCAGCACGGCATGTCCGACAAGCTCGACGCGGTGCTGGCCGAGACGGCAGCCGTGCGGCGCGAGCTTGGCTATCCCGGCATGGCCACGCCCTTCAGCCAGCTTGTCGGCACGCTTGCGGTGCTCAACATCGTGACGGGCGAGCGATACAAGGTCATCCCCGACGAGGTGATCCAGTATGCCGCCGGCTTCTACGGCCAGACGGTCGCCCCGATCGACCCCGAGGTGCTCGACCGCATCATGGCCTCCCCCCGCGCGAAGGAGGTGGTGGCGAACCCGCCCGAACAGCCCACCATCGAGGAACTGCGCGCCCGCTACGGCACGACGAACGACGACGAGCTGATCCTGCGTGCGCTCGTGCCCGAGGCGGATCTGGAAAAGATGTGGGCGGCCGGACCGGTCAAGACCACCTATCCGCTGCTCGCCTCGCCCGAACTCGACCAGGTGCGCCGCCTGATGCGGATCGCCCGCGCGCCGGTGGTGCAGATCAAGTCGTCGCTGATGAACGTCTCGCTGCGCCGGTTCGATCAGGCCTGACATGACCCGCCGCGCGGTCATCGTCGATCTGGTGCGCTCGCCCTGGGGGCGGGGGCGGGCGGGCGGCATCCTCGCCGGCCTCCACCCCGTCGATCTCTATGCCCACGTGCTCAAGGCGCTGGTGCGGCGGACCGGGATCGACCCCGCGCTGGTCGAGGATGTCATCACGGGCTGCGTCATCCAGGCGGGCGAGCAGGCGGGCAACATCGGGCGGCAGGCGGTGCTGGCGGCGGGGTTTCCGGTGACCGTGCCGGCCGTCACGCTCGACCGCAAATGCGGCTCGGCGCAGCAGGCGGTGGATTTCGCTGCGCAGGGCATCATCGCGGGCGCCTATGACGTGGTGATCGCCGGCGGCGTCGAGGTGATGAGCGCGGTCCCGATGCGCGCCAACCGGATCGGGCGCGACAACCTCGGGCCAATGCTGCGCGCGCGCTACCCGGATGGCTATGTCCACCAGGGCATCGCGGCGGAACTCATCGCCGCGCGCTGGAGCCTTCAGCGCCGCAGCCTCGATGCCTTCGCCGCGCGCAGCCACGCCCGCGCCGCCGCGGCCCGCGCCGCCGGCCAGCCGCAGCGCGATATCGTGGCGGTCGATGCGCCCCGCGGCCTTTCCGATACTGACGAGGGCTTGCGCCCGGGCACCACGCCCGAAATCCTCGCAACCCTCCGCCCGGCCTTTCACGACGAGGCCGTCGCCCGCGCCTATCCGCAGATCCGCTGGTCGGTAACCGCCGGCAACGCAAGCCAGGTCAGCGACGGGGCGGGCGCGGCGCTCCTGATGGAGGAGGGTGCGGCATCGCGCCTCGGCCTGACACCCCGAGCGGCGGTCACCGGCTTTGCGGTGGTCGGCGACGATCCGATCCTGATGCTCGCGGGCGTCATCCCGGCGACCCGCAAGCTCCTTGCCCGCACGGGCCTTGCCGTGCCTGCCATCGACGCCTGGGAGGTGAACGAGGCGTTCGCCTCGGTCGTCCTTGCCTGGAAGGCCGAGATCCATCCCGACCCCGACCGGGTCAACGCCTATGGTGGCGCCATCGCACTGGGCCATCCGGTGGGGGCGAGCGGCATCCGGCTCATCGGCAATCTCTTGGCGCGGCTCGAGGAAACGGGCGGGCGGCGCGGCGTGGTCACGATGTGCGAATCGGGCGGCATGGCCAATGCCACGCTGATCGAACGGGCATGAGAGGGGCCCTGCCGCGGCCACCGCGCGCAAACCCCCGCTTCATCGTTCTCCAAATACTCCCGCCGGAGGCTCCCGCCCCCGCCGACCGTCCCGCCGCCGGAAAGGAACACCGATGATCGCCGTGAGCGTCCTCTACCCCAACACGACCGGGAAGCGGTTCGATCTTGCCTGTCACGAGGCCGCGCACCTGCCGCTCGTGCGCCGCCTGCTCGCGCCGATGGGGATGCGGGCGCTCACCTTCTACCGGCCGGTCGAGACCGATCCGGCAGCGCCGTTCCGCCTCGTCGCGGAACTGCGGTTCGACGACATGGCCGCAGCGCAGGCCGCGCTCGCCGCGCATGGGGCCGAGACGCAGGCCGACATCCCGAACTTCACCGACGAGGTGCCGGTGATCCTGATCGGCACCCTTGTGCTGGGCTGACCGCCGGTCGGCCGGACCGTGCGCCGACCGCTGTTATCGCACGATAGCATCATGCTGCACATCGGCTGCCCGGGCTTGCCGGCGGGCCGGACGGGGCTGTGTCTGCCCGGCCTCAGGGGGCTACTGCCGCGCGGTCGTGCCGCCGTCGATCACCAGCACCGACCCGTTGGTATAGCTCGCTTCGTCCGAGGCGAGGTAGAGGCAACCATGGGCCATTTCCTCGGGCGTCCCCGGCCGCTGCATCGGGGTCAGCCGATCGGCCACCGCCGGATCGTCGAAGAGGCTCAGCACCGAGGCGACCATCGGCGTGTCGATGAAGCCCGGTGCGACGCAGTTCGTGCGGATGCCGTCCGTCGCATAGGCCACGCACATCGCGCGGGTGAGGTTGATCATCCCGCCCTTGGCCGCGCAATAGGTGTGCGCCGCCCCGAGGCCCTGGAATCCGCTGATCGAGGCGACATGCACGATCGCGCCGCCGCCGCCCTGGTCCTTCATCCGGTTGACCGCAAGCCTCGACATCAGGAAACAGGATGTGAGGTTGATCGCCATCACCTCGTTCCACTTTTCCAGTGTCGTATCGTGGATCGCGTTCATCGAGCCGGGCGATTTCGCCATCCACGAATATCCGACCCCCGCCGCGTTCACGAGGATGTCGATCCGCCCGTAGGCGTCGAGGCAGCCCGCCATGGCGGCGGCCGCCCCCGCCTCGGTCGCAAGGTCGGCGGCAACCACCGCGCCCGTCCCGCCCGCCGTGCGCACCTGCGCCAGGGTCTCGTCCAGCGCCGACTGCGTGCGCGACACGCCGAGAACCCTCGCCCCCTCGCGCGCGAAGATCGCCATCGTCGCCCGCCCGACGCCCGACCCTGCGCCGGTTATCAGCGCAACCTTGCCCTCCAGCCGTCCCATCCGGTCCTCCCCTGACCTGCCCGGGCCGGCGCAGCTTTGTTGCGCCCTTCGCCCAATGAGCGTAAGACTAGATCGTAGGACAGGATCGCACAACAATTTCTGTCCGGCTTTGGGAGGGTCAACGATGAAGGCAGCCGTGTTCGAGGGGCTGGGCAAGCCGCTGGCCGTTCGCGACGTGCAGCGCCCGGTGGCGCAGGCGGGGCAGGTGGTGTTGCGCGTCGAGTTCTGCGGGATCTGCGGGTCGGATCTGCATGCGACGCATCCCGGTGTTTTCGTCGTGCCCGAGGGCACGGTCTTGGGCCATGAATTCGCCGGCGAGGTCGTGGAAAGCCGCGATCCCGCCTTCGCACCCGGCGACCGGGTGACGGCGGTGCCGGTCAATGCCTGCGCCGATCCGGCGTGCCAGGCGCTCGGGGCGTGCAAGGATGCGCTCGGCATCCTCTGCCCGCAGAACCGGATCACCGGCCTCGCGGTCGATGTGCCGGGGGCCTATGCCGAGATGATCGCGGTCGGCGCGCGGCAGGTCGTGCGGCTGCCGGACGCGGTGTCCATGCAGCAGGGCGCGCTGGTCGAGCCGCTCGCAGTCGGCCTGCATGCGGTGCGGGTGTCGCGCGTCGGGCTCGGCTCGCGCGTGCTGGTGATCGGGGCCGGGCCGATCGGGCTGTCGGTCACCGCCTTCGCCCGCGCCGCGGGGGCCCGGGCAGTGGTCGTGAGCGAGCGCAACGACACCCGGCGCGCGATTGCAGCCCGGATGGGGGCGACCGCGACGCTGGCCGCGCCGGAAAACCTTGCCGCCGCCTTTGCCGAAGCTGCAGGCGCGCCGCCGGATGTGATCTTCGAATGCGTCGGGGCGCCGGGCCTGATCCAGATCTGCATTGAGGCGAGCCGCCCGCGCGGGCAGATCGTGGTGGTCGGCGTGCTGATGAACCCCGACACGATCGTGCCGATCAGCGGCATCCTCAAGGAAATCGATCTGCAGTTCATCCTCGGCTATCACGATGAGGATTTCGCCATCGTCCTCGACGCGCTGGCCTCGGGCCGGATCGATGCGGCGCCGATGGTGACGGATGTCGTGGGGCTGGAGGATCTGCCGGAGGCGTTCGAGGCCCTGCGCAGCCCGACGACGCAGGTCAAGGTGCTCATCCGGCCGGGGGGCTGAGCCGCGCGGCGCCCCTGCCGCACCGCCGACGGACGCGCGGACCCCTGCCCGGGGGCGGCGGTCCAGCCCGCCACGCGCGGTTCAGCCCGCCGCGCGCGACTGCCGCTTGCGTTCGTTCGCGTCGAGATGGCGCTTGCGCAGGCGGATGATCTTGGGCGTCACCTCGACGAGTTCGTCGTCGTCGATATAGGCGATGGCGGCCTCGAGACTCATGCGCACGGGGGGCGTCAGCCGCACCGCCTCGTCCGATCCGCTGGCACGCACGTTGGTGAGCTTCTTGCCCTTGAGCGGGTTCACCTCGAGGTCGTTGTCGCGGGAATGCTCGCCGATGATCATCCCCTCATAAACCTGTTCCTGCGCGCCGATGAACATCTTGCCGCGTTCCTCGAGGTTCCAGAGCGCGTAGGCGACCGAAACGCCGTTCTCCATCGAGATCAGCACGCCCTGGCGTCGGCCCTGGATGGGTCCCTTGTAAGGTGCCCAGTCGTGGAAGATACGGTTGAGAACGCCCGTGCCGCGGGTGTCGGTCAGGAACTGCCCGTGATAGCCGATCAGGCCGCGTGAGGGCACATGCGCGACGATGCGCGTCTTGCCGACCCCGGCCGGTTTCATCTCGACCAGATCGCCGCGCCGCTCGCCCGTCAGCTTGTCGATCACGGCGCCGGTGAATTCGTCATCGACGTCGATGATGACCTCTTCGATCGGTTCGAGCCGCACGTTCCCTTCCTCGCGGAAGATCACGCGCGGCCGGCTGATGGACAGCTCGAACCCCTCGCGGCGCATGTTCTCGATCAGCACGCCCATCTGCAACTCGCCCCGGCCCGAGACGATGAAGGCCTCGCCCCCCGGCGTGTCCTCAACCTTGATCGCGACGTTCGATTCCGCCTCCTTCATCAGCCGCTCGCGGATCACGCGGCTCTGCACCTTGGTGCCGTCGCGGCCCGCGAGCGGGCTGTCGTTGATGCCGAAGGTGACGCTGATCGTCGGCGGGTCGATCGGCTGGGCGGGCAGGGCCACCTCGATCTCGGGCGCGCAGAGCGTGTCGGCCACGGTTGCCTTGCTCATGCCGGCCAGCGTGACGATGTCGCCCGCCAGCGCCTCGTCGATGGCGGTCTGGTTGAGGCCGCGGAAGGCGAGCACCTTGGTCACCCGGAACGTCTCGATCCGCTCGCCGGTGCGCGAGAGGGCCTTGAGCGTCTCGCCCACCGTTACCCGGCCCGATTCCACGCGCCCGGTCAGGATGCGCCCGATGAACGGATCGGACCCGAGCGTGGTGGCCAGCATGCGGAACGGCTCGTCCGCGCGGGCAAGCTGCCTCGGCGGCTCGACATGCTGCACGATCAGGTCGAACAGGGCCGACAGATCCTTGCGCGGCCCGTCGAGCTCTAGGTCCGCCCAGCCGCTGCGGCCCGAGGCATAGACATGGGGGAAATCGAGCTGCGCATCCGTTGCGCCGAGATTGGCGAACAGGTCGAACACCTCGTTGAGCGCGCGGTCGGGTTCGGCATCGGGCTTGTCCACCTTGTTGAGCACGACGATGGGGCGCAGGTTCAGCGCCAGCGCCTTGGCCAGCACGAATTTCGTCTGCGGCATCGGCCCCTCGGCGGCATCGACCAGCAGGCACACGCCGTCGACCATGCTCAGGATCCGTTCCACCTCGCCGCCGAAATCGGCATGGCCGGGGGTATCGACGATGTTGATCCGCACGCCTTTCCATTCGACCGACGTCGCCTTGGCCAGGATGGTGATCCCCCGCTCACGCTCGATATCGTTGCTGTCCATCGCCCGTTCGGTCGTCGCCTGCCCCTCGCGGTAGGTGCCCGACTGTTTCAAGAGCTCATCCACCAGCGTGGTCTTGCCATGGTCGACGTGCGCGATGATCGCGATGTTGCGGATGTCCATGCCGGTGCCCCTGATGCTGCGCTGCCGCGATAGACGATCCGCGCGGGTTTGGCCAGCGGGTCGGGGCGGGCGGGTGGCCCTGCCGGCAGGGCTGCCCGCCTATCCCCCCGCGCGGCGCAGCGTGTCGCGCGGGGTTTCGCCGAACCGGGCGCGGTAGATTTCGGCGAAACGGCCGAAATGCTGGAACCCCCAGCGCAGCGCCACGTCCGTCACCGTTGTGCCCGGCACGCCCGCGGCCAGATCGGCGCGCGCGCGGTCGAGCCGCATGTCGCGCCAGAAACCGAGCGGCGTGGTGCCGCGATGGGCGCGGAACGCGGCCTGCAGCCCGCGGGCGCTGACCCCGGCCGCGCGGGCGATATCCTCGGTCCCGATGGGTTGGTCGAGATGGGCGGCGATGAACGCCTCGGCGCTGCGTAGATGGCGCGGCAGGGCCGGCGCCGCGGGGCCGGGCGGCCCCATCGCCTCCAACAGGCCCGACAGCACGGCGCCCTCGACCGCCCGGGCCATCAGCCCGGGCCCGATGGGCGGGCGGCCTGCGTCCGCCTCGGCCACCAGCCACAGCACGAACCGCCGAAGCGCCGCCCCGGCCGGCGCACGAAGGTCGAGCCCGCCGCGGAACGTCACCGGCACATCGGGCCGCGCCGCCATCAGCCCGGCCGCATGGGCCTGCAGCGCCGCCCGGTCGATCTGCACCAGAACCTGCCGCGTGCCCTCGGCCCAGACCATCGATGTCGGCAGATGCGGGTTGAGGACGGCGGCGCGGTCGGGCGTGCTGTCGTAGCGGTCGGTCCCGTTGGTGATCGCGGCCCCGCCGGTCAGCGGGATCTGCACGAGGTAGAAACTGCCCAGCTCGCCCGGCGCGATCAGCGTGCGCGCGCCGTATTCGATGTAGTTGAGCGACAGCCGCTCGCCCCCGAGGTGATGCTGGCGCGCATCGAACAGGCGGCGCTCGGCGACGGTTTCGAGCCGGTGGGGGCAGAACACCGCCGCCACCCGCTCGCGCGCCTCGTCGAGGTCGCGCGACCGGAACAGCGCATAATCCCGCAGCGGTGTCGGAACCGGTCCCGGTAGCATCGGCCCTCGCAGCGCGCGGAACGGGGCGATTCGTGCGCGCCCCGGACATTCCGTGCGCCCGAAGGATAGCGCAGCCGTCCCGGCCTGTCACAATCCTTTCAAATTCGCAGCAACGGCAGGGGGGGGGCGCATGCGCGGTCTGGACGGAAAAGTGGCGATCGTGCCGGGCGGGGCGACAAGGATCGGGCAGGCGGTGGTCGATGCGTTCCGCGCGGCCGGCACGCGGGTGATGGTCGCCGACATCAACGCCGAGGCGGGCGCGGCGATGGTTCGGGACGGCGTCGGATTTACCCTGTGCGACCTGCGCGACGATGCGCAGATCGCGGCGCTGGTGGCGGCGACGACGGCCGCCTTCGGGCGGATCGACTTTCTGGTGAACGTCGCCTGTTCCTACCTCGACAACGGCGCGGCCTCGACACGGGCCGAATGGCTCGAAAGCTTCGATGTCAACGTGGTCGGGTCGGTCATGCTGATGCAAGCGGCGCGGGCTGAACTGGCGCGCAACCGCGGCGCCATCGTCAACTTCGGGTCGATCTCGTCGCGGGTGGCGCAGACGGGCCGCTGGCTCTACCCGGTGTCCAAGGCCGCGATCCTGCAACTGACGCGCAACCAGGCGATGGACCTCGCCCCCGAGGGCATCCGGGTGAATGCGGTCAGCCCCGGCTGGACCTGGTCGAACATCATGGATCAGCTCACCGGGGGCGACCGCGCCAAGACCGACCGGGTCGCCGCGCCCTTTCACCTGCTCGGCCGCACCGGCCACCCCGAGGAGGTGGCGTCGGCCGTCCTGTTCCTCTGCTCGGACGAGGCGGCCTTCATCACCGGCACCGATATCCGCGTCGATGGCGGCTATACCGCCATGGGCCCGGAACGGGCCGACCCCGCCATCCCCCTTCTGATGTCCTGAAACCCAAAGGGAGACGACCATGCGCATCGCCATCATCGGGGCCGGGTTCGCCGGCCTGACAACGGCCCGGACGCTTCGGGATTTCGGCCATGACGTGACCGTGTTCGAAAAGGCCCCGGATGTCGGCGGGGTCTGGAGCAAGACCCGCCTCTACCCCGGCGTGTCCACCCAGAACGGCAAGGACACCTATCACTTGTCCGACTTTCCGATGCCGAAAGACTATCCCGAATGGCCCTCCGGGCAGCAGGTGCAAGCCTATTTGCAATCTTTCGCGGAAAAGTTCGACCTGATGCCGCTGATCCGGCTCGACACTGCCGTGACCCATGCGCGACAGGATGCGGCGGGGCGCTGGACCGTCACGGCGACGGGCAGGGGCGGCGAGACGACCAAGGCCTTTGATTGGCTGGTGGTCTGCAACGGCATCTTCTCGACCCCCGCCGTGCCGAAATTCGACGGCGCCGAGGCGTTCGGGGCAGCGGGCGGGACGGTCTGCCATTCGTCGGAATTCCTCGATCTCGACGCGGCGCGCGGCAAGCACATCCTTGTCGTCGGCTATGGCAAATCATCCTGCGACGTCGCCGCGGCGCTGGCCCCCGTGGCGGCGCAGGTCACGGTCGTTGTGCGCGAACTCATCTGGAAGATGCCCAAGCGGCTGATGAACGCGCTCAACTACAAGTATCTCTTCCTCACCCGCATGGGCGAGGCGCTGTTTCCCTATATCGAGCTGAAGGGTTTCGAGGCCTTCATGCACGGCGCCGGCAAGGGCCTGCGCAACGGCATGATCGGCTCGGTGCAGGGCGTCATCGCGCGGCAGCTCAAGCTGAAACAGCGCGGCGTGATGCCCGAGGGCAGCTTCGAGCGGATCGCCCGCAGCACCGTGAGCCTTGTGACCGACGGGTTCTTCGACATGGTGGAAACGGGACGCATCAAGGTCGCGCGCGATGCGCAGATTGGCCGGCTGGCGGTCGAGGACGGGGTTCGCGTCGCCTATCTGTCCGACGGCACGCGCCTGCCCGCCGATATCGTGATCTGCGGCACCGGCTGGCGGCAGGAGGTGCCGTTCCTCGATGCCGAAACGCAGGCGCGGATCATGGACGATCGCGGCAACTTCCGCCTCTATCGCCACATCCTGCCGCCCGGCGTGCCGAACCTTGCGTTCAACGGCTACAACTCGTCGTTCTTCTCGCCGCTCTCGGCCGAGATGGGGGGGCTGTGGATCGCCGCCCATATCGCCGGCGATCTGGCGCTGCCGCCCGAGGCCGAACGCATCGCCGCCACCGACCGCCGCCTGCGCTGGATGGAGGAGCGGACCGAGGGCAAACATGCCCGCGGCACCAACATCATCCCGTTCTCGATGCACCAGATCGACGAGTTGCTCGAGGATCTGCGCCTGCCGATCCCGGCGATGCAGCGGTTCATGGAATGGCAGCTTCCCGTCAGGCCCGCCGCCTATGCCCGCGTGGCGCGCGATCTGCGCCGCCGGATCGACGCGTCACCGGCGCCGCGCGTCCTGGCGCAGGCGGCCGAATAGCGCTCAGCCGTCGAACCGGGCGCGATAGGCGCCCGGCGACAGGCCCATGTGGCGCCGGAACGCGCGCGAGAAATAGGCCGGGTCGTCGAACCCGGTCGCATAGCCGACCTCGGCCACCGTCATGCGGGTATAGACCAGCAGGCTGCAGGCCGCGCGGATCGTCGCCGCCGCGATCATCGCCTGCGCCGGCTGGCCGGTTTCGGCCCGGCACAGGCGGCTGAGATGGCGTGGCGACAGGGCAAGCGCGCGGGCATAATCGGCCACCGTCCAGCCGTCGCGGCACCGTTCGGCGATCAGCGCGGCGAGCCGCTGCACCCGCGGATCGCCCCGCGCCGCCTGCGCGCCGTCGGGCGCACCCGCGGCCCGCGCCGCCATGCCGCCGATGTCGAGCGCGGCTGCCCGCAGGCGTGTGGCGCGAAAGACGGCCCGCTGCCCGTGTTCGTCCAGCATCGCCGCGAACCGCGCCGCCGCGTCCTGCGGCGCGGGGGCAGCGAATGGGCGGGCGAGGCCGGGGGCGGTTTCCGCGCCGGGGCCGAACAGATCGGCAAAGCCGCTGGCCGGCAGCGTGAGCACATAGCCGTCGGTCCCGGCCGCAAAGCGGAACCCGTGGGCCACGCCGGGCGGCAGGTTGATGATGACGGGCGGCGCGGCATCAAGCGGCGCGCCGTCCACGGTCATCGCCACCGCACCGGACACCAGCAGGAAGATCTGGTGCAGGTGGATATGCCGGTGCGGCGCGATGCGCCAGTCGAGCCCGGCCGCCCGATCGACGATGCGCTCGACATGCAGAAGGTCGGGAAAGGCCCGGGTCTCGCCATAGAGCTGCCACGCCGGGATGGGCTTTGCCGGATCGTCCATGTCCGATTTGTGCCAGACCTTGCCCGCTGCGTCCATTCCCGGCCGGTGCCGGATGCCGCATGCCTGCGGCTCTGATCGGGAAGGGGCGGGGATGCGGACACAGGTGGCCATCATCGGCGGCGGGCCCTCGGGCCTCTTGCTGTCCCAGAGGCTCAACCGGGCGGGTATCGCCACGGTGGTGCTGGAGCGGAAAAGCCGCGATTACGTCCTTGGCCGCATCCGGGCCGGCGTGCTCGAATGGGGCACGGTCGAGGTGCTGCGCGACAGCGGCGCGGGCGCGCGCATGGACCGCGAAGGGCATGCGCATGACGGCTGCTGGCTGGCGAGCGACGGCGCGATGTTCCGCGTCGATTTCCGGGCGGCGGTCGGCCGGTCGGTCATGGTCTATGGCCAGACCGAGGTGACGCGCGACCTCTACGCCGCGCAGGACGCGATCGGCGCGACGATCATCCACGACGCTGCCGATGTGGCGCTGCACGACCTGACCTCTGGCCAGCCTCGCGTGACCTGGACCGAGAACGGGACGCCGCGCGAACTGACCTGCGATTTCGTGGCCGGATGCGACGGGTTCCACGGGGTCAGCCGGGGCGCGATACCCGCAGATGTCCTGCGGGAATACGAGAAGGTCTATCCCTTCGGCTGGCTCGGCATCCTGTCGCGCACCGCGCCGGTGGCGGACGAGCTGATCTATGCCAGCCACGCCCGCGGCTTTGCCCTCTGCTCGATGCGCAACCCGCGGCTGTCGCGTCACTACATCCAGGTGCCGCTGACGAGCCGCGTCGAGGACTGGCCCGACGCGGCGTTCTGGACCGAACTCGCCGCGCGCCTGCCCGCCGAGGCGGCGACGGCGCTGGAAACCGGCCCGTCGATCGAGAAATCCATCGCCCCCCTGCGCAGCTACGTGGCCGAGCCGATGCGCTGGGGACGGCTGTTTCTTTGCGGGGACGCAGCGCATATCGTGCCGCCGACCGGGGCCAAGGGCCTCAACCTTGCGGTCGGGGATGTCCTTTACCTCTCCGAGGCGCTCGAGGCGCATTACCGTCGCGGCAGCGATGCCGGGATCGACGCCTATTCCGCCCGCGCGCTCGATCGGGTCTGGCGGGCGATGCGCTTCTCCTGGTCGCTGACCACGATGATGCACCGTTTCCCCGAGCATAACGCCTACGAGCGGCGGATGCAGGATGCCGAACTCGCCTACCTGCGCACATCTGAAGCGGCGCAGATGGCGATGGCCGAAAACTACACCGGCCTGCCCTACTGATCGCGGGACGCGCAGGCGCGGCCGATCACTCGGCCGCGTGCCGTGTCGTGGTTGGCCGACCGTCCTCGACCGCGCGCAGACGCTCGCTCAGCGCGTCGATCTCGGCCTGCGCGGCGGCGAGCGAGGCGGCGAGCTCGGCATTGGCCGGCGGCTCTTCCTCGTCGTCGCGCTTGCCCACGAAGCGCCCGAACATCCAGCCGAGCAACCGCGACAGGTCGTCCATGATAAGGTAGAACGACGGCACGATCACCAGGCTGAGGACGGTCGAGACGAGGATCCCCCCGATCACCGCCGTGGCCATCGGCGCGCGGAACGACCCGCCCTCGCCGACGCCGAGCGCCGAGGGCAGCATGCCCGCCGACATGGCGATCGAGGTCATCACGATGGGCCGTGCCCGCTTGCGCCCCGCCTCGACCATCGCCTCGAACCGCGGCAGGCCCTGGTTGACCTGCTCGATGGCAAAGTCGATGAGCAGGATCGCGTTCTTGGTGACGATCCCCATCAGCATCAGGATGCCGATGAGCACCGGCATCGACACCGGGTTCGACGTCAGGATCAGTGCGCCGGCGACCCCCCCGATGGCGAGGGGGAGCGAAAAGAGGATCGTGAAGGGCTGGATCACGCTCTTGAACAGCAGGATCAGCACGACGAGCACCAGCATGAGCCCGAGGATCATCGCATTGCCAAAGCTCTGCGTCAGTTCCGCCTGCACCTCGGCATCGCCCGATTCCGCCACGCGCACGCCCTCGGGCAGCGCCACGCCCGCCGTGATCTCGTTGAACCGCGCCGTCGCGGTGCCGAGCGCGACGCCCGGTGGCAGGTTCGCCCCGATCGTCGCCTTGCGCTCGCGGTTGAGCCGGTTGATGACGCTCGGCCCTTCGGACACGACGATATCGGCCACGGCGTTGAGCGGAACGGTGCCGCCCGTCGCGGTGCGCACCCGCAACGCGCCGAGCGACGCGATGTCGGTCTTGACGTCGCCGCCAAGCTGCACCCGCACCGGGATGAGCCGGTCATCGACCGATACCTTGGCCAGTGCCGCGTCATAGTCGCCGATCGTCGCAACGCGCACCGTTTCCGCGATCGCCGCCGTGCTGACGCCAAGCCGCGCGGCCTCGTCGCGCCGCGGCGTGATCTGCACCTCGGGCCGGGGCAGCGCGCCTTGCGCCGCCACGTTCGCCAGGAGCGGATCGCCCCGTAGCGCCGCCTCGAGCCGGGCGGCTGCCTCGTTCAGCGCCGCCTCTTCCCGCGAGAGCACCGAGAACTCGATGTCCCGCGCGCCGCGGTCGTTGAGCTTGAACGCGCGCACATCGGGGATAGCGGCGAGCCGCTCGAAGATCTCGGCCTCGATGTCCCATTGCGGCCGCTCACGGCCCTTGTTCTCGACCACAGGCACCAGCGGGCCGATCAGCGGCAGTTGCCGGCCCACCTCGGACAGCTTCAGCGGCAGCGAATGGTCCAGCCGGTGGAGCAGCACGGTGAACGACGCGCGCCGCACGTCCCGGTCGCCCGTGGGCGAGGCGCCGCCGAGCACGAACACATCCTCGACCCCCTCGACGTCGAGGATCGCCTGCCGCATCGCCTCGGTCGTGCGGTCGGTATCGGCGAGGGTCGATCCGGGCGGCAGTTCGACGCTGACCGGGATGCGGCTGACGTCCTCGGGCGGGATGAAGCTGCCGGGGATCTGCGCCATGAAGTAGAGCGACACCCCGAGCACGCCGAAGGCGACGAGCAGCGTCAGATAGCGCAGCTTCATCGTCCAGCGGACAAGCCAGCTGTAGGCGCGCATGATCCAGCCTTCGCGCTGATGCTCCTCATGCGCATCGGAATCGCGCATCAGGTAGGCCGCCATCATCGGCGTGATCAGCCGCGCCACGAGCAGCGAGAAGATGACCGAAATGGCCACGGTCAGACCGAACTGCTCGAAATACTGCCCCGGAATGCCGGGCATGAATGAAACGGGAACGAATACCGCAACGATGGTAAAGGTCGTCGAGATGACCGCCAGCCCGATCTCGTCGGCCGCGTCGATGGCGGCCCGATACGGCGTCTTGCCCATGCGGATGTGCCGGGCGATGTTCTCGATCTCGACGATCGCATCGTCCACCAGAATCCCCGTCGCCAGCGTGATCGCGAGGAACGACACGAGGTTGAGCGAGAAGCCGAGCATGTCCATCACCCAGAACGTCGGCACCGCCGACAGGGGGAGCGCGACCGCGGCAATGATCGTTGCGCGCCAGTTGCGCAGGAACGCCAGCACAACCAGAACCGCGAGCAGCGCCCCCTCGAGCAGCGTATGGATCGCCGCTTCGTAGTTGCCGTAGGTGTAGAACACCGTGTCATCGACGGGGATGATCTCGACCCCGGGATTGCCGGCGCGCAGGGTTTCAAGCTCGGCGTTCACCCGTTCGGCGACGCTGACCTCGGATGCTCCCTTGGCGCGGAAGACGGCAAAGACCACCACATTCTCGCCGTTGAACCGGCTGAAGGACCGCAATTCCTTGTAGGTGTCGGTCACGGTGCCCAGATCGCGCAGCTTCACGAACCGGCCCGAGGGCAGGGCGATGGTCGTCTCGGCCAGCCGTTCGGCCGTCGCCGCATCGCCAAGCGTGCGGATCGCCTGTTCGCCCGACCCGAGGTTGACCCGCCCGGCCCCGAAATCGGCGTTGGTGCGCCGCAACTCCTGGCTGACGGTCGTGGCCGTAATGCCGAAACTGCTCAGCCGCGCGGGGTCGAGCTCTATGCGGATCTCCCGTTCGGCGCCGCCGTAGCGGTCCACGCGCCCGATGCCCGGCTTGCCCTGGAGCGCCCGCGTCACGGTATCGTCCACGAACCACGACAATTCCTCGACCGTCATGTCGGGCGCCTTGACCGCAAAGGTCATGATCGCCTGCCCCTCGACATCGATGCGCGTGACGATGGGCGCCTCGATCTCGGCCGGCAGCTTGCCGCGGATCTGGTCGATGGCGTCCTTGACGTCCTGCACCGCCTTGTCGGTCGGCACTTCCATGCGGAATTCGACCGCCGTGGTGGAGACGCCGTCGCTGATGGTCGAGATGACGTTCTTGGCGCCGGTGATGCCGGCCACGGCATCCTCGATCTCCTTGGTCACCTGCGCCTCGAGTTCGGACGGCGATGCGCCCGATTGCGCGACGGTGACCGCGACCAGCGGCACGTCGATGTTCGGGAACCGGGTGATCGGCAGGCTGTTGAAGCTCTGCCAGCCGAGCACCATGAGCAGGAAGAACCCGAGGATCGGCGCGATCGGGTTGCGGATGGACCAGGCGGAAAAGTTCATCGCGCGCCCCTCAGTTCGATACGACGACAGGATTGATGCGGTCGCCGTCGCGCACGAAGGCGCCGGCGCGTGCCACCACGAGGTCGCCCTCGGCGAGGCCCTCGACGATCTCGACGAGGCGGCCGTCCCGGATGCCGGTCACGACGGTCGTCCGTGCCACCGCGCCGTCAGGGGCCACCCGGAACACCGCAGCGCCCCGCGCGTCGGTCGAGATGGCGGTGATCGGCACCGCCACCGCTGCGCGCTCGGCCACCAGGATCTCGGCCTGTGCAAAGAGGCCGCTGCGCACCTGCGCAGGATCCTCGATGGCGATGCGCACGCGGCCGAGGCGGGTCTGGCTGTCCACCGCCGGCTCAACGAGACGCACGAGGCCGGGGATCGGCGCTTCGAGGCCGACGACCGACAGCGTCGCGCGCTGGCCGACCGCAAGGCGAAGCAGATCGGTTTCGGCGACATCGGCCCGCAGCTCAAGCAAGCCGTCGCGGATGATGACGAACATCGGCTGTCCCGCCGCGCTGGCCATGGCGCCGACCATCGCGTTGCGCTCGACGATCTCGCCGCCGACCGGGGCGATCACCTGGGTGCGGCTGAGGTTGAGATCGGCCACCGCAAGCTGCGCGTCCACGACGGCAAGCTGGGCCTGCGCGGCTGCGAGCGCCTGCTCGGCGACCTTGACGCGCGCCTCGGCCGAAATCGCTGCGGCGCGTGACTGGTCCGCCCCGGCCTGGGTGCCGACGCCGCGGGCAAGCAGCTCGGCCTGCCGGTCGCGCACCCGGATCGCCTCTTCGGCCGCCGCCTCCGCCTCGGTGCGGGTCGCCTCGGCCTGGGCGATGGCGGCAAGCGCCGAGGCGCGCGAGGCCAGAAGCTGGCTTTTCTGCAACGTCAGCGCCGTATCCGACAGTTGCGCGAGCACCTGCCCCTCGGTCACCCGGTCGCCGAGGTCGGCCATCAGGCGGTCGATGGGCTGTCCCTCGACCTTGGGCGTCACCGAGACCCGTTCGACCGGCGCTATCGTTCCCGCTGCGATCACCCGGTCGCGCACCATGGTGCGGGCGGCGGCGGTTACGGTGATCGCGGGCAGCGTGACGGCGGGCAGGGCCGTGTCGGCGGTCTGTGCCGGCGCCTGCACAGGGGCGGCGAGGGCGGTCAGCAGGGCGGACACGGCGACGGTGAGGCGCAAAGGCGACATGGGATCACTCGATCGGGTTGAGCGGAAATGTGGCATCGCCGGCGACGCGCGCCAGCACGAGATCGACATGCCGCATAACGGCGCGGCGCAGCGCATCGACGGGGCCGGCGCGGCTGCCCGCGACATGGCCGCAACCTTCCATGATCGCCCCGCGAATGAGCAGCATGAGAAGTTCGGCCTCGGTGCCGAACCGCGCCTCGGCTTGCGCTTCTGTGACGCCGGCGATGCGGGCAAACACGCGGATAAGGTAGAGGTGAATCTCGGCATTGACCTTGCTGTGGATCGCCGCGATTTCCGGCCGCCGCGCCGAGGCGGCCTCGATCTCGGTCCAGAGCGGACCGTCCTCGCCGCAATCCTCGGTCATCCGGCGCCAGATCGCCTCGCGCAGCGCGGCGCGGGGGGCGGGCGACTGCATGATGCGCGAAAAATCCGCCTCGGCCCCGGCGAGGTCGTGCAGCACCATCGCCTCGATGATCGCGTCCTTGGACGGGAAATAGCGGTAGAAGTTCCCCGCGCTCATGCCCGCCGCGCGGGACAGATCCTGCATCGACGCGCCGTCGAAACCCTTGGCCGCGAAAACGCCTTTGATCCGCGCAAGGATGTCGGCGACCTTGGCGTCGAGGGCGATGATGGAAGGGGCGTGTTGCTGCATCGGTCCGGGCACGAGAATGAACGTTCATTCCCAATATGGATCGACTGCGGCAAGATCAAGGGCGCGTCTCGGTTTTTCTGCGCCGCGGCGCTGCCCGCCCGCCGATCTGCCGGTTCTACGCGGCTAGGCGAGGGTCGGATCAAGCCGATCGCGCAACCAGTCGCCCACCACCGACACCGCCAGCGTCGTGAGCACGATGACGGTCGCCGGCGACAGCATGATCCAGGCCGCACGGGTGATGTAGTCGCGCCCGTAGCCGACCATGTTGCCAAGGCTGGTCATTGGCGGCTGCACCCCGAGGCCGAGGAACGACAGCCCGCTTTCCACGAGGATCACCTCGGGGAAGATCAGCGTCATCGACACGATGAGGGTCGAGGCGATGTTGGGCAGGATGTGGCGCAGGTAGACGCGGGTGGGGGTCGCGCCAAGCTGCGTGACCGCCGTGGCATAGCCCTGCGCGGTCGCCGAGATGGCAAGGCCCCGCGCGACGCGGGCATAGCGTTCCCAGCCGTATAGCCCCATGAGCCCGATGAGCAGCGGCAGCGAATTGCCAAAGAACGCCAGCACCGACAGCGCAAGGATCAGGAACGGCATCGCGGCCTGGAAATCGGCGAGCGTGAGAACCGCCTGTTCGACCCAGCCGCGGAAATGCGCGGCCAGGAACCCCAGCGTCGTGCCGAGCACCGCCGATATGATCGTCGCCCCGAATGCGATCAGAAGCGAGATGCGCACCGAGATCACCAGCCGCGAGAGCACGTCGCGCCCGAGCTCGTCCGTGCCGAGCGGGTGGGTCCAGCTGGTGAACGGCGGCAGGAACCGGTTGGTCAGCTTCATCGCCGTGTAGGAATGCGGCGCGATCCAATCGGCCAGCAGCGCCACCACGACGACCAGGACGATCCAGCCCCCCGCCGCCCAGACGAACCACGGCACCCGCGCCCGGGGCGCGGCCTTGGCGGCAGCCGGGGCCGCCCCGCTCAGGATGTCGGTCATGCGCGTTGCCCCCGTATCATGCCCCGGCCCGCGCGCCCTGACGCAGGCGGGGATCGAGGACGCCGTAAAGGAAATCGACGATGAGGTTCGAGGTGACCATCGTCGCCGCCACCAGCAGCAGGATGCACTGCACCACCGCGAGGTCGCGGCTCGCCACCGCCACCACCAGCATCCGCCCGACACCGGGCCATGAAAAGACGCTTTCCACCACGACCGCACCGGCGATCAGGCTGCCGACGAGGAAACCGATCAGCGTGACGGTCGGGATCGCCGCATTCGGCAGGGCATGGCCGCGCACCACCGCCGCCCAGGCGAGCCCCTTGGCCGAGGCCGTCCGGATATAGGGCCGCCCGAGCACCTCGAGCATCGCCGAGCGCGTGAACCGCGCCAGCGCCGCCGCGCCGCCGAGGCCGAGCGTGATGACCGGCAGCACCATGTGCCACAGCGTGCCCTGCCCCCCCGAGGGCAGCCAGCCGAGGTTGACCGCGAACACCAGCACCAGCGCCAGCGCAAGGATGAAGGACGGGATGGCAAAGCCGAACACCGCCGTGACCATCACCGCCCGGTCGAAGGACGTCCCCTGATGCAGCGCCGCCCAGACGCCGGCGGGCACGCCGACGGCCAGTTTCAGCGCCAGCGCCGGGATGGTCAGCGCCAGTGTCGCGGGGATCCGCTCCATCACCATGTCGATGGCGGGGCGGTTGTCGCGCATCGACATGCCCAGGTCGCCGTTGAGGATGGCGGTGAAATAGCTGGCGTATTGCACCCAGATCGGCTGATCGAGGCCCCAGGCGCGACGGAACGCCGCCAGCGCCTCGGGCGGGACCTCGGGGCCCATGATGAGGATTGCCGGATCGCCCGACATGCGCAGCACGACGAAGGCGAAGGTGACGACAAGGGCGATGGTCACGAGCGCGCGGAAGGTGCGGATGGCGATGTAGCGCAGCATCAGGCGGCGGCCTTTTCGGCGGGGGGGACGAGGTGGCAGGCCGCGCTGTGTCCGCCGCCCAGTGCGATGAGCGTCGGCGCCTCGATCCGGCAGCGGTCCATCGCCAGCGGGCAGCGCGGGTGGAAGGCGCAGCCGGGGGGCCGTGCGGCGGGGTTCGGCGGCTCGCCCGTCAGGATCACCCGCTCGCGCCGGTGGCGCCCCGGCGCAGGCGCGGCCGAGACGAGCGCGCGGGTGTAGGGATGACGCGAATCGCGCAGCACATCCTCGGCCGCGCCGGTCTCGACGATGCGCCCCAGATACATCACCGCAACGCGGTTCGAGATCTGCCGCACCACGCGCAGATCGTGGCTGATGAAGACCATGGCCAGCCCGCGGTCGGTCTTGAGGTCGATCAGCAGGTTCACCACCTGCGCCTGGATCGACACGTCGAGCGCCGAGACGGGTTCGTCGCAGACCAGCAGGTCCGGGTCGGTGATGAGCGCGCGGGCGATCACCACCCGCTGGCGCTGCCCGCCCGAAAGCTCGTGCGGATAGCGCGCGCCCTGCTGCGCCGACAGCCCCACCATCTCGAGCGCCGCGCGCGCCTGCGCCGCCCGCTCTCCCTCGGCACCGATGCCGTGGATCGTCAGCGGCTCGGCGACCTGCGCGAGCACCGGCAGGCGCCGGTCGAGCGCGCCGAGCGGATCCTGGAACACCATCTGCATCCGGCGGCGCATTGCCCGCCAGGCCGGCGTGCCAAAGCCGGGCATCGGCGCGCCGAAAGCCGCGACATGCCCCTCGTCCGGCGCCTCCATCCCGAGCGCCATGCGGCCGAGCGTCGATTTGCCCGACCCGCTTTCGCCCACGATCCCGAGCGTCTCGCCCGGCGCGAGGGTCAGCGACACGCCATCGACGGCGCGCACCGCGACCGGCCGGCCGAAGATGCCGCGGCGCGAGACATAGGCGCGCGCGACGGCGTCGAGCGTCAAAAGGGGTGCGGTCATGCCACAGCCTCGGGCGCGCGCGCGGGGGCGGTGGCGGCGGTCGGCAGCGCCACGTCGCCGCGCACGCAGGCGACCCATCGGCCGGGCAGGGTGGTGCGCAGCGGCGGCTCTGCCGTCCGGCACTGCGGCGCGGCATGGGCGCAGCGCGGCGCGAAGGCGCAGCCGGGGGGCATCGCGCGCGGATCGGGCACGACGCCCGGAATGGCGACAAGGCGCTGCGCGACATCGAGCGAGGGGAGCGCGTCGAGCAGGCCGCGGGTATAGGGGTGTCGCGGCGTCTCGAACAGGTCCTCGGCCGGTCCCTGTTCGACGATGCGCCCGGCATACATGACCGCCACGCGGTCGCAGGTTTCCGCCACCACGCCCAGATCGTGCGAGATCAGCACCAGCGCCATCCCCATCTCGCGCCGCACCGTCGTGAGCAGGTCGAGGATCTGCGCCTGGATCGTGACGTCAAGCGCGGTGGTCGGTTCGTCCGCCACCAGAAGGTCCGGCTGCCCGGCCAGCGCCATGGCAACCATGATCCGCTGGTTCTGCCCGCCCGACATCTCGTGCGGATAGCTGTCGAGCCGCCCGGCCGCGTCGGGGATGCCCACGAGGTCGAGCAGGCGTTTGGCCTCGGCCCCGATCGCGCTGCCCGAGAGGCCGCGGTGGAGCGCCAGCACCTCGCCCATCTGCCGCCGGATCCGCAGCACCGGGTTGAGCGCCGAGGCGGGATCCTGAAAGATCATCGCGATCCGGCCGCCGCGCACCGCCTCGACCTCTGCCTCGGGCATGGACAGAAGATCGCGGTCATCGAGCAGGACACGCCCCCCGATGGCCGCCTTTTTCGGCAGAAGCCGCAGCGCCGCCAGCCATGTCACCGACTTGCCCGACCCCGATTCCCCGACGATGCCGACCGCCTCGCCGGGGCGGACCGTCAGGTCCACCCCGCGCACGGCCGGCGCGCCGTCGAAGCTGACGGTCAGACCCTCGATGCGGACCAGCGGCGCCTCCATGGTCAAAGCGCGATCGTGCCGGGGCCGAAGTCCATGGCAAAGGCGGGGGCCGCCGTCCACTGGATCGCCTTGGGCTTGGCGGTAAAGGTCGCGTTCTGGTGCAGCACGGTATAGGCGGGATCCTCACGCTCGGCGATCTCGAGCGCCCGGGCGAAGGCCGCGCGGCGGGCCGCCTGGTCGGTCGAGGTCTCGAGGATTTCGCACAGCCTGTTGAGCTCGGCGTTCTCGTATTCGCCCCACTGCTGCTGCCCGCCGTTCGGCCCGTGCTGGGCGACGAGCGAGGACACCGGATCGTTGAACGGCGCCGAGTTCGACCAGTCGCGGATCGCGCGGTTCGGGCCGGGCTCGAGCACCTGGCCCCAGTTCTCGACCGTCTGCAGCTCGACGTTGAGCCCGACCGCCTTCCACATCTCGACCAGAACCTGCGCGGTCGCGTTCTGGTTGGTGTAGTAGTTGTTCAAGAGGCGGTAGGGGATCGCATCGCCCTTGTAGCCGGCCTCCTTCAGCAGCGACATCGCCAGCGCCGGGTCATAGGCGGGCACAGTCCAGTCGGCGATGAACATGTCGTCGTAATAGGGCCATTGCAGGCCGGCGGGGACGACCGTCCGTCCGGCCCAGAGCGCATCGACGATCGCCTGCCGGTCGATCGCATGGGTCAGCGCGCGGCGCACGCGCGGGTCGGCCAGTTGCGCGTGATGCTTGTCGAACACGGTGATGCGGTGGTTCAGGATCGTTCCGCCCTGCACCTCGAAGGCGGCGTTGCGCTCGATCTCGGGGATGAGATCGGGCGGCACGTCGCAGGCGAACTGGTATTCGCCCGACAGAAGGCCGTTGATCCGGCTGGCGACTTCCGGCACCTCGACGAAGGTGATCCGGGCAAGCGGCGGGCGGCCGCCCCAGTAGTCGTCGAAGGCGACGAGGTCGAGCCGGGTGTCGGGCACGAAAGTCTCGACCATGTAGGGGCTGGTGGTGATCGGCTTGCGCGACCAGTCGAGGTAGGTCGCGGCATCGTCCCAGCCCTTGCGGCTGCAGATATTGGCGCCGAACCGCGACAGCCGCCCTTCCAGCGTCACGTCGGGCGAGCCGTTGATGAAGCGGACGGTGTAGCGGTCGATCGCCTCGACCGCAATGAGGTCGGGGAAGGCGTTGCGCGCCGAGGCCGGCACCTGCGGCGGCAGCTCCTTGCCTTCGCGCACGGTGAAGAGCCCGAGGCCCTCGCGGCGGATCGTCTCGCGGTTCTTCGGCTCGGTGTCGCCGAACATCTTCTCGCGGCTGAAGGTGAACACGACGTCATCCGCCGTCATCTCCTCGCCGTTGTGGAACTTCACGCCCTGCCGCAGGGTGAATTCGAGCGTGCTGTCGTCGATGCGCCGCCATTCGGTCGCCAGCATCGGCTTGCGCGCGAGGTTCTGCTGGTAGTCGCGGCCGATCAGCCCTTCCCACATCGAGGTGAAGAAGATGCGTTCGCCCACATTCGACTGCTCGCGCAGCACGTCGAGCGTGTTCGTGTTGGAAATCTTCTGCACGGCGACGGTGATCGACGGCCGGGCCGACTGGCCGATGGCAAAGCGCGGCAGCGCGATGCTGGCGGCCGCAGCGGCGCCGACGCGCAGCGTGGAACGGCGGGTGATGAGCATGACGCGAGACTCCTGTGGGGGGCGTGTGTGGGTCGCGGCGAGCGAAGGCCGGCCGACTTGGCGCTGTTCTGCGGTGGCTCTGTGTCGCGCCGGTGAACGGCAGCTATCGGTTTCTTGAAGATTTCACGTCAGGCGGGAAACAGGGGCCAGGCGCGCAAGCATCTGTTTCGGCTGGTAAAACCGTCACCTGCGATCGCAGGCTGGCGTTGGTGCGCCCGGCGGTCAGCTCGCGGTGCGGCGCGGGCGAAAATTGGCCCGCGCGATGGGGATGTGGCGGTCGATGAAATTCTCGAAATGCACCGTGCGGCCCGCCGCATCGGCGAGAATGACGGCGAACTGGCCCGGCCCCTCGAGAAAGTCCTGCGTCCTCTGCGCCGCCGCGGCAGGCCGCCCGGCGGTGCCGGGCGTGGCCGAGATCGCGCCCCATCGCGGCGCGGTGCAGATCGGACGTCAGGACGCGCTTGCCCGTTATTCGCCCAGGCCCTGCGCGGCGAGGAACGCCATGGATGCGGGGATCTGCGTGTTGTCCCGCAGCTCGAGCAGCAGGCGCGGCCGCACCGGCAGCGCGGCGATGGCGCGGAACACCTGCGCCCAGCGGATGGTGCCTTCGCCGAGGCTCCAGTGCCGGTCGGCATAGCCTTCGGCGTCCTGCAGGTGGATGTGGTCGAGCATCGCCCCCGCGGCGGTGATGTAGTAATCCACCGGCGGCGCACCGGTGCTGCCGTGGGCGTATTGCGCATGGCCCGTATCGACCGATACGCGCACCGCGTCCGACCCGAAGCTTTCGGCAAGCCGCTTGCGGTCGAGCGGATCGATATCCTCGATATTCTCGATCACGAGGACGACGCCCTGCTCGCCCGCGCGCCTGACCGCCGCGCCGATGGTCGCCTGCGCTGCCTCGATCAGCCGCGCCCGCCCGCCGGGATAGTTGTCGATGTTGTTGTAATCCCACGTCGTGTAAGGCGAATGGATCACCATCTGGGTCGCGCCGATCGCGGCGCAGACATCGAGCGCCTGGTCCATCCGCCGCGCCACGACGGTGCGCACGTCCGGATCGAGCGCGGCGATGTTGAGGCCCCAGAACGGCCCGTGGATGCCCAGCCGCCCGGTGTAGCCGTCGAGCAGGCGGCGCGTCTGGTCCGCCAGCGGTTGCCAGTCGCCGTTCAGCACCTCGGCATTGATGAACGACTGGATCTCGAGATCGCGGCTCTTCTCGAGGATCCAGTCGCGATAGGTTTCCAGGGCCGAGGTCGGCATCGCGGCGCCGATGACGGGAAGGGGCATGGTCGTCTCCTGCTTTTGCGGGTCGAGCGGTAACGGCGCCGCGCGACCGTTGCGTGACGGACAGGTTACAATGCCGTGGCGCGGCTGAAACAGCACGGGGCCGGCTTCCGGCACGCCAGCGCTTGACCCCGGTTCGGTCTGCGGCGCATCCTGCGGGATGCACTCCGGGCTGCAGTGGCCGGCGTCAAAGAAAACTGCGGGCCGGAACGGCGCGGCCTGCCTACAGGGAGTCAAGACATGCACCATAGCCTCAAGGGTTCTGGCCTTCTGCGCGGGACCAGCCGCCTTGCGCTGGCCGCTTCGGCGCTGCTGCTCGCGGTGACCGCGGCCGATGCGACGACGCTGCGCTGGGGGCGCGTCGGCGATGCGCTGACGCTCGATCCGCATTCGGCCAACGAAGGGCCGACCTCCACTCTGCTGCACCACATCTATGAAACGCTCGTGACGCGCGCCAATGACGGCAGCCTCGAGCCGGGCCTCGCCACCGAATGGGGTATCCATCCGGACGATCCGACGGTCTGGGTGTTCAAGCTGCGGCAGGGCGTCAAGTTCCACGACGGCGCCGACCTGACGGCCGAGGACGTGGTGGCGAGTGTGGCGCGGGTGACCGCCGAGACGTCGGACTTCAAGGGCCTGCACGCCGCCGTCGCCGGCGCCGAGGCGGTGGACGATCACACCGTCCACATCAAAATGTCCGGCCCGGCGCCGCTCTATGTCCAGAACCTCACCAACTTCTTCATCATGGACAAGGGCTGGATCGAGGCGAACGGCGTCGAGGCGCCGCAGGACTTCAAGGCGGGCGAGGAAAAGTTCACCGTCCGCAATACCAACGGCACCGGCCCCTACATCCTCGCCTCGCGCGACCCCGAGGTGCGCACCGTCCTGCGGCTGAACGAGAACCACTGGGCGGCCGAGAAACCGGCGGTGACCGAGATCGTCTATACCCCGATCAAGGAGGCCGCGACCCGTGTCGCCGCGCTTTTGTCCGGCGAGGTCGATTTCGTGCAGGACGTCCCCGTGCAGGACATCGCGCGGCTTCAGGGCACGCCCGGCATCACGGTGACCACCGGGGCGGAAAACCGCACCATCTTCTTCTCCTACGACATGGGGTCGGAAAACCTGCGCTCGGCCAGCGTGCCGGGCAACCCGTTCAAGAACCCGGCCGTGCGCGAGGCGATGGCGCTCGCCCTCGACCGCGATGCGATCCGCCAGGTGGTCATGCGCGGCCAGTCGGTGCCGGGGGCGCAGAACGCCCCGCCCTTCGTCAACGGCTGGCGCGCCGAGCTTGACGCCTACGGGCCGCCCGATGTGGAGCGGGCCAAGGCGCTGATGGCCGAGGCGGGTCTTGCCGATGGGTTCTCGGTCGATTTCCACTGCCCCAACGACCGGTATCTGAACGACGAGGCGATCTGCCAGGCCTATGTCGGCATGCTCGGCCGGATCGGCATCAAGGCCAATCTCGTGAGCCAGTCGCGCACCATCCACTTCCCCGAGATCCAGAACCGGCGGGTGGATTTCTACCTGCTCGGCTGGGGCGTGCCGACCTTCGACAGCCAGTACATCTTCGACTTCCTCGTGCATTCCCAGCAAGGTGCGCGGGGCGGCTGGAACGGCTCGCACTATGAGGTGCCCGAGGTCGATGCGATGATCGAATCGCTCGCGACCGAAACCGATCTGGCCAAGCGCGACGCGACGATCGCCGCGATCTGGGACCGGGTGCAAGAGGACCGGGTGTTCCTGATGGTGCACAACCAGCTTCTGGCCTATGCGACGCGCGCCGGCGTGAATGTCGCGGTTCACCCCGAGAACCAGCCCAAGATGACGACGGTCACCTTCGACTGACCGACCGTTGCCACCGTCGGGTGGCCCCCTCGGCGGGGGCCGCCCGACGCGTCTTCGCCGCAGGCCCTTCAACCCGCACAGGCCCCGATGATCGCCTATATCCTCCGCAGGCTTGCGCAGTCGGTCATGGTGATGCTGGTCGTCGGCCTCGTCGCCTTTTCGCTCTTTCGCTATGTCGGCGATCCGGTGGCGACGATGATGGGGCAGGAGGCATCGGTGGCCGACCGCGCGGCCTTGCGCGAGCGGCTGGGCCTGAACGATCCGGTGCCGGTGCAGTTCGCGCTGTTCCTCGGCCGGGCGGTTCAGGGCGATTTCGGCATCTCCTACCGGCTGCAGCAATCGGTGCTGCCGCTAATCCTGTCGCGTCTGCCGGCGACGCTGGAGCTTGCGCTGGTCTCGGGCGTGCTCGCCTTCGTGTTCGGGGTGGGCTTCGGGGTCTATACCGCGCTCAACCGCAAGGGCTGGCTGTCGAATGCGGTCATGACCGTGTCCCTGATCGGGGTGTCGCTGCCGACCTTCCTGATCGGCATCCTGCTGATCTGGGTCTTCGCGGTGGAGCTCAAGTGGCTGCCGTCCTTCGGGCGGGGCGAGACGGTGGATGTCGGGCCCTGGCGCACCGGTTTCCTCACGGCCTCGGGGCGGGCCTCGCTCGTGCTGCCGTCGATCACGCTCGGGCTGTACCAGATGACGCTCATCATGCGCCTCGTGCGGGCCGAGATGCTCGAGGTGCTGCGCGCCGACTACATCAAGTTCGCCCGCGCCCGCGGCCTGTCGAACCGGGCGGTGCATTTCGGCCATGCGCTCAAGAACACGCTGGTGCCGGTCATCACCATCACCGGGCTGCAACTGGGCAGCATCATCGCCTTTTCGATCATCACCGAGACCGTGTTCCAGTGGCCGGGGGTGGGGGCGCTGTTCATCAACTCGGTGCAGTTCGTCGATGTGCCGGTGATGGCCGCCTATCTGATGCTGATCGCGCTCGTGTTCGTGGTCATCAACCTTGCGGTCGATCTTCTCTACTACGCCGTCGATCCGCGCTTGCGCGTCGATCGCGCATCGGCGAGACACTGAGCGATGGACCGTCTGCGCCGCGCCTGGGACAGCGATATCGCCTGGTCCTTCCGCCATTCGCCTGTTGCGATCCTCGCCGCGGTCGTTGCCTTTGCGATGATCGCGGCGGCGATCCTCGCACCCTGGATCGCGCCGTTCGATCCCTACAACCCCGCGACGCTGAACCTCATGGACGGGTTCACCCCGCCGATGACGCCCAACGCCTTCACCGGCAACAGCTATCCGCTCGGCACCGACAACCAGGGGCGGGACATCCTGTCGACCATCCTCTACGGCACGCGCATCTCGCTGTTCGTCGGCGGGGCGGCAGTGCTGTTCGCGATGGTGCTCGGCATCGCGCTCGGCCTTGTCGCGGGCTGGCGCGGGGGCTGGGTGGACAGCCTTTTGATGCGGATCGCCGATGTGCAGCTGTCGTTCCCCTCGATTCTGATCGCGCTGCTGATTTTCGGGGTTGCGCGCGGGTTCATCCCGTCCTCGATGCGCGAGGAGGTGGCGATCTGGGTGCTGATCGTCTCGATCGGCCTCAGCGACTGGGTGCAATATGCCCGCGTCGTGCGCGGCGCAGCGATGGTCGAGAAGAGCAAGGAATACGTGCAGGCCGCCCGGGTGATCGGCGTGCACCCGGCGCGCATCGTCTTTGCCCATATCCTGCCCAACGTGATGGGGCCGGTGCTGGTCATCGCCACCATCGGCCTTGCGCTTGCCATCATCGCCGAGGCGACGCTGTCGTTCCTCGGGGTCGGGGTGCCGCCGACGCAGCCCTCGCTCGGCACGCTGATCCGGATCGGGCAGCAGTTCCTGTTCTCGGGCGAATGGTGGATCCTGCTGTTCCCGGGCCTCACGCTGCTGGCGCTGGCACTGTCGGTCAACCTGCTCGGCGATTGGCTGCGCGATGCGCTGAACCCGAGGTTGCGGTGATGGCGGCACCGCTTCTCTCGGTCCGCGACCTTGTGGTGGAGTTTCCCACCCGCCGCGGCACTTTGCGCGCCATCGACCGGGTGAGTTTCGACATCGCGGCCGGCGAGGTGCTGGGCGTGGTCGGCGAATCCGGCGCGGGCAAGTCGCTGACCGGCGCCGCGATCATCGGCCTGCTGGAGCCGCCGGGACGGATCGCGGGCGGCGAGGTCTGGCTTCAGGGGGCGCGGATCGACACGCTTCCGGCCGAGGCCATGCGGCGCATCCGGGGCAAGCGGATCGGGATGGTGTTCCAGGATCCGCTGACAAGCCTCAATCCGCTCTATACCGTCGCGCAGCAGCTGATCGAGACGATCCGCACCCACCTCGACCTGACCGAGGCCGAGGCGCGCCGCCGCGCCGTCGCCTTGCTCGACCGCGTCGGCATCCCGGCGGCCGAGCGGCGGATCGACGATTACCCGCATGCCTTCTCGGGCGGCATGCGCCAGCGCGTGGTGATCGCGCTCGCGCTTTGCGCCGAGCCGGAACTGGTGATCGCGGACGAGCCGACGACCGCGCTCGATGTGAGCGTTCAGGCGCAGATCATCGACCTGATCAAGGAGATCTGCGCCGAAAGGGGTGCGGCGGTGATGCTCATCACCCACGACATGGGCGTGATCGCCGAGACGGCGGACCGGGTTGCCGTCCTCTACGCCGGGCGGCTGGCCGAGATCGGGCCGGTGCGCGACGTGATCCAGCGGGCCGAGCATCCCTATACGAAGGGCCTCATGGGCTCGATCCCCACGCTGGCGCAGGACATGGCGCGGCTGACGCAGATCCCCGGCGCGATGCCGCGGCTGACGGCGATCCCCCCGGGCTGCGCCTTCAACCCGCGCTGCGAGGCGGTGTTCGACCGTTGCCGCCTCGAGCGGCCCGAGCCGATCGACCGGGGCGGGCGGCGGCAGGTGGCCTGCTGGCTCTATGCGCAGGACAGGGCGGATGCCGCCCATGGCTGAGGCGCTGGTCAGGGACGCGCCCGCGCGCGATGCGCTGGTCGCGGTCGAAGGGCTGTGGCGGCGGTTCGACGTGTCCAAGCCCTGGCTGAACCGGGTGATCGAGGGCGGCGAGCGACAGTTCCTGACCGCTGTCGCCGATGTCAGCTTTACCATCCGCCGCGGCGAAACCTTCGCGCTGGTCGGCGAGAGCGGTTCGGGAAAATCGACCATCGCCAAGATGATCGTCGGCCTGATCCCGCCGTCCGAGGGCCGCATCCTGTTCGACGGCCAGCCGATGACCGGCACCGCCGGCAGCGCGATGCGCAGCCTGCGGCGGCGGTTCCAGATGATCTTTCAGGACCCTTTCGCAAGTCTCAACCCCCGCTGGCGGGTCGGCGACATCATCGCCGAGCCGCTGCGCACCTTCGGCCTGACCGGGGCCGGCGCGGTGGACGCGCGTGTGGCCGAGCTTCTGACCACTGTCGGCCTGTCGCCCAAGGACATCGAGAAATATCCGCACGAGTTTTCCGGCGGCCAGCGCCAGCGCATCGCCATCGCCCGCGCGCTGTCGGCCAAGCCGGAGTTTCTCGTCTGCGACGAACCGACCTCGGCCCTCGACGTGAGCGTTCAGGCGCAGATCCTCAACCTGATGCGCGACCTTCAGGACGAGCTGGGGCTGACCTATCTTTTCATCAGCCACGACCTGTCGGTCGTGCGCCACATGGCGAGCCGGATCGGCGTGCTCTATCTCGGGCGGCTGGTCGAGGTGGCCGAGGGCAAGGCGCTGTTCCGCGACCCGCAACATCCCTATACGCGCATGCTGCTCGATGCGGTGCCCGATCTTGCGCTGTCGGGCCGGCGCCGCACGCCGGTCACCGGCGAGATTCCCAACCCCATCGACCCGCCGCCTGGCTGCGCCTTCCACCCGCGCTGCCCGCGGGTGATGCCGGTCTGCCGCACCACCGCGCCGCCGGAGGTGCCGACACCGCACGGGGTTGCGGCCTGCCATGCGGTGTCCCCGGCCTGACGGCGGCGGCCCCGGCGCATCGGCTCGGCCTCCCGGCAGCCGCGCCCGGATCGGCATGTCGCAGCGGGCCGGCGTGCGCGGCCCCTCGGCGCCCGGGGCATGTGCTGCCGGACGCGGCGCCAGACCGACAGCGTTACCGCATCCCCCCGGTCGGGCCGCCGCCAGAACCGCGAAACTCGCCGAGCGGTGGCCGGGGATGCAGGATGGCCGCGGGGGGGGGGGGGCGGCACCGGGACTTTTCGCCGGCGTCGCCCGCGTTCGGCGGATGGCCGGTGCCGCCACGGACCGCCGGCCCGCGCCCCGTGGCACCGGACGCAGCCGACCACGTGTCACGCCGCGCGGGCGGTTCGCAGGCCGGTGGAACGGTCGAACGGATGCAGCGACGACAACGCGGCATAAAGCGCGACGCGCGCGCCTTCCGGCACCGTCGGCAGGCCCTGGACGCGGACCGTGACGGGCTGTGCACTGCCCGACAGCGCGACGTAGATATGGCTTTCGGCACCCGCAGGTTCGAGCAGGACGACATCGCCGGCAAGCGTCACATGCGGGCTGTCGGGCCGCTCGAGGGTCAGGTTGTCGGGCCTGATGCCGACAAGATCCGTGCCGCGCGGCAGATCGAGCGCCGGTTCGGCGTGCCCGGCCTGCCGCAAATAATCCGTCTCGATCATGTTCATCGCCGGCGATCCGATGAACCCGGCCACGAAGACCGATGCCGGCCTGTTGAACACATCCATCGGGGTTCCGACCTGCTCGATCCGCCCGCCGTTGAGCACCACCAGCCGGTCGGCCATCGTCAGCGCCTCGAGCTGGTCGTGCGTGACATAGAGCGAGGTCGTCTTGAGCCGCTTCTGCAATTGCCGGATCTCGACCCGCATCTGGACGCGCAGCTTGGCGTCGAGGTTCGACAGCGGCTCGTCGAACAGGAACGCCGCCGGCTCGCGCACCAGTGCCCGGCCCATCGCAACCCGCTGGCGCTGGCCGCCCGACAGGTTGCGCGGCTTGCGGTCGAGGAAGGCGGCGATCTCGAGCATCTCGGCTGCCGCGCGCACGCGGCGGTCGATCTCGTCCTTGGGGAACTTGCGGTTGCGCAGGCCGTAGGCGAGGTTGTCGAACACCGTCATGTGCGGGTAGAGCGCGTAGTTCTGGAACACCATGGCGATGTCGCGCTCGGCCGGCTCGAGGGTGTTCACCACCCGATCCCCGATCCTGAGCGTGCCGCTGCTGATCGTCTCGAGCCCCGCGACCATCCGCAGAAGGGTCGATTTTCCGCAGCCCGACGGGCCGACGAGCACGATCATCTCGCCGTCCGCGATATCGAGGTTGATGGCGGTCACGGCCTTGATGCCGCCGGCATAGACCTTGTGCAGATCGTCCATCACGATCGAGGCCATGGGTTATTTCTCCGTCTCTGTCAGGCCTTTGACGAACAGCCGCTGCATGAAGAGGATCACGAGGATCGGCGGCAGGGCGGCCAGCACCACGGTGGCCATCACAAGGTGCCACAACGGCTCGCTGTCGCCGCCCGTCACCATGCGCTGGATGCCCATCACGATGGTGTAGTATTCGGGGTCGGTCGTGATGAGCAGCGGCCAGAGATACTGGTTCCAGCCGTAGATGAACATGATCACGAACAGCGCCGCGATATTGGTGATCGACAGCGGCAGCAGGATGTCCTTGAAGAACTTCATCGGCCCCGCGCCATCGACGCGGGCGGCCTCCATCAGTTCCTCGGGCACGGTCATGAAGAACTGCCGGAAAAGGAACGTGGCCGTCGCGCTGGCGATGAGCGGGATCGACAGGCCCGCAAAGCTGTTGAGCATCCCGAGATCCGCGACGACCTGGAATGTCGGCACGATCCGCACCTCGACCGGCAGCATCAGCGTCAGGAAGATGACCCAGAAGAAGAAGATGCGGAAGGGAAAGCGGAAATAGACGATGGCGAAGGCCGAGATGATCGAGATCGACAGCTTGCCGATGGTGATCGCCATGGCCATCAGGAAACTGTTCCACAGCATCCCGCCGATCGGCGGCGTGCCTGCACGCGAGCGGCCCTCGAAGATCACCGTGCGATAGTTCTCGAGCGCATTGGGCCCCGGCCAGAGCGGCATGACCCCGCGCACGAAGGTGCCCGGCGGATGGCTCGAGGCAACCACGGCAACATAGACCGGGAACACCACCAGCGCGACCCCGAGGATCAGCACGATATGCGTCAGGATGATGCCCCAGCGGTCGTTCTCAACCATTGTCCGGTCCCCTCAGTAGTTCACGCGCCGCTCGATGTAGCGGAACTGCACGACGGTCAGCACCACCACGATCGCCATCAGGATCACCGATTGTGCCGCGGATGATCCCATGTTCAGGTTTACAAAGCCGTCCCGGAACACCTTGTAGACCAGGATGTTGGTCGCCTGCGCCGGCCCGCCCTCGGTGGTGGCGTGGATCACGCCGAACGTGTCGAACATCGCATAGACGATGTTGACCACCAGCAGAAAGAAGGTGACGGGCGACAGGAGCGGGAAGACGATCGTCCAGAACCGCTTGGCGCGGCTGGCCCCGTCGATCGCCGCCGCCTCGATCAGCGATTGCGGGATCGACTGCAACCCCGCAAGAAAGAAGAGGAAGTTGTAGGAGATCTGTTTCCACGCCGCGGCGACGATGATGAGGATCATCGCGTCCGTGCTGCTCGACCGATGGTTCCAGTCGTAGCCGACGCCCTTGAGCACATAGGGCAGGATCCCGATGTTCGGGTTGAAGATGAACCACCACATCACGCCCGCGATGGCCGGGGCGATCGCATAGGGCCAGACCAGAAGGGTCGTGTAGCCGTCGCGCGAGCGGATCATCCGGTTGACCATGACCGCGAACAGGAGCGCCACGCCCATCGACAGGATGGTGGTGCCGATCGAGAAGATCAGCGTGACCTTGAGCGAGTTGAGGTAAAGCGTGTCGTTGAAAAGCTGCAGGAAATTGTGCAGCCCCACGAAGGTCGGCGGCCGGATGCCGAAGGCGTCGCCCTGCCGGTAGACGGACTGGATCAGGGCCTGCGAGGCCGGCCAGATGAAGAAAACCAGCGTCACGATCACCTGCGGCGCCAGCAGCGCATAGGGCAGCCAGGAGCGGGAAAAGGTGGTGCGTTTGGTCTGCATCTGGGGTTCCGGTTGCCGCACGGATACGAAAAAGGCCCACCCCCGCGGCCGCGGGGGTGGGCCGGTCGGGCGTCAGCTTACTTCATCGCGGCTTCGAACTCGCGCAGCAAGGCGTTCCCGCGCCGCACGGCGTCGTTCGTCGCTTGCTGGCCGGTCTTGGCGCCGGTCATCACGGCCTCCATCTCTTCCGAGATGATGTCGCGGATCTGCACGAAGTTGCCGAACCGCAGGCCGCGCGAATTCTCGGTCGGCGGGTTCAGCGTCATCTGGCGGATCGAGGTATCCGCGCCGGGGTTGGCGTCGTAATAGCCCTGGGCGCGGGTCAGATCGAAGGCCGCCTGCGTGATCGGCAGGTAACCGGTGTCCTGGTGCCACTTGGCCTGGACTTCGGGCTGCGAGAGAAACTCGAAGAACCTCGCGATACCCTTGTATTCCTCATCCTTGTGGCCGGTCAGCACCCACAGCGTCGCGCCGCCGATGATGGTGTTCTGCGGCGCGCCCTCGACGGTGTCGTAGTAGGGCTGGAAGCCGAAGCCGACGTTGAACTTGGCATTGCGCAGCACGCCGGCGCGGCTGGCGGAGGAGCCAAAGAACATCGCGCAGTCGCCGGCGTAGAAGGCCGGCGCGGCATCCGGGCCCGAACCGGGGCCACCCCAGCGGAAGGCGCCGGCGTCCTGCCAGGCCTTCAGGTTGTCCCAGTGCTTGGACACGATCTCGTTGTTGAACACGAATTCGGCATCAAAGCCCTCGAACCCGTTCGCCTTGGTCGCCAGCGGGATGTTGTGCCAGGCCGAGAAGTTCTCGAGCATCACCCAGCTCGGCCACGAGGTCGTGAAACCGCAGGGCGCCGCGCCGGATTCGATGATCTTGAGCGACGCCGCTTCCATCTCGGCCCAGGTCCGGGGCGGCTGGTCGGGGTCGAGGCCGGCGGCCGCGAACACGTCGCGGTTGTAATACATGATCGGCGTCGAGGAGTTGAACGGGAACGACAGCATGTTGCCGTTCGGATCGGTGTAATAGCTCACCACCGTGTCGAGATAGGCCGACGGATCGAACGGCACGTTGTAGTCCGCCATCAGCTTGTAGATCGGGTAGATCGCGCCCTCGGCGGCCATCATCGTGCCGGTGCCGACCTCGAAGACCTGCAGGATATGCGGCTGCTGGTTGGCGCGGAACGCGGCGATCGCGCCGGTCATCGTCTCGGCATAGGTTCCGCGGAAGCTCGGGACGACCTGATACTCCGACTGGCTTGCGTTGAAGGCCTCGGCGACCCCGGCGAGCAGTTCGCCCAGTTCCCCGCCCATGGCGTGCCACCAGGTGATCTGCGTCTGGGCCAGCGCCGTCTGGGGCGCCGCAAGGGTGAGGCCTAGGGCCGTGGCCGCAAGAAATCTGCGTGTCATAGGTTTTTACCTCGTTGATTGGGCAAGTGAGCCGGTCGCGCAGCACGGATGCGCCTACAGACTACCGACGGTGTTGCACGTATCGGTGATCTGTAACAGTCGCATGACCCTCCGGTGGTGCGGCCAGCGGCGCGAAGGGCGCGCGGGTCCCCGGCCGCCCGGACCGGCGCGCCGCATGCGCCCAGATCGACTGGGGGCGACGTGACGCGGAGGGATCGGGGCGGTCATGATGGATCGGGGCGGTCATGGTGCCCGGGGGCGGATTTGAACCACCGACACGCGGATTTTCAATCCGCTGCTCTACCCCTGAGCTACCCGGGCACGGGTGCCGATGATCGGCGGGTGGGGGTGGATTAGCCGAGGCTCGCGGGGCTGTCCAGAGCCTCCGCGCGCCGACCCGGGCATCAGCGGTCCACGGGCAGGCCGGAGGGCACCGCAGCGGGAATACCCAGCCGCCCGGCTGCCGCGCCGGTATCCGTCAGCGCGTCGAGGAAGGCGAGCAGGGCGGCGACGTCGCCCGCATCCAGCGGGCGCGGCGCGCGGGTGACGGCGGCGGCGATCTGCTCGACCTCCCAGGGCGCGGTCATCACCGCCAGATCGGGCCGCTCGGGCGCGAAGGCGGGCAGGACCGGGCTGAGCGGGATGCCCGCGAGGCCGGCGCGCGGATCGGCGTGGTGGGCAAGGAAGGCGGCGAGGTCGCCATGCGCGCCGGCATGGCCCCAGGGGCCGGTCAGCGCGACCATCCGAAGGCTCGGGGTGCGAAAGGCATAGGCATCCTCGGCCCGCCCGGTGACCCGCGCCCGTCCGATATCGCGCTGGTGCGTCTCGAACCGCTCGCCCTTGCCCGGGCCGATCTGCGGCGTGCCCATGGCATGAAAGGCATTGTCGGTCATGAGCGGACCGGCGTGGCAGTCGGCGCAGCCGGCGGCGCCGTAGAACAGCGCCATGCCCGCCGCCGCCGCGGGCGGCAGGGGCGTGCCATCCCGCAGGTAGCGGTCGAAGGGGCTGTCGTCGGCGCGGAACTCGGCCGCGACGAAGGCGGCGATGGCATTGGCGATGTCGGTGAAGGCGATGGGCCGGCCGGCGGCGATGTCGGGATAGGCCGCGGCGAAACCGGCGCGATAGTCGGGGATGGCCGCGATCCGCGCCGCGATCACGTCCCAGGCGCCGCCGGGGCCGGTGATGAGACCCTGCCGCACGGCGCGGGCGACGTCGTTCTCGCCGTAATGCCCGGCCATCTCGTCGGCCGAGAGGACCGGAAACATCGTCTGCGCGGCCAGCAGGCTGGCAAAGCCCGTCACCATCTCGTCCTCGAGCGGGGTGCGCAGGCCCGAGGGGCGCGCCGGATCCGCCTCGATCCGGCCGTCGTGAAAGAGCGCGGTGATGCCGGCCGCCCCGAGGTTCCACAGCGCCGGGGCGTTGCGCGCGATGCGCTGTTCGGGCGGGTTGGCCGGATCGGCGACGCGATCCGGCCCGAGGCCGATGCCGCCCTCGCCGAGGCCGAGCGACACGCCGTCCGAGGTGCCGAACCGCGGGTGATGGCAGGTGCCGCAGCTGATGGTGCGGTTGCCCGAAAGCGCCTTGTCCCAGAACAGCAGTTGCCCGAGGCGCAGTTCGGCCGGGTCGGCATGCGGGAAGTCGGCATCGGCGAGGGCGCGCGGCAGATCGCCGGCCGCCGCCGGCAGGGCGGCGAGGAGCGCGGCGAAGAGGGCGGCGGCGCAGTGGCGCATCGGACGGGCCTCGGGTCGGGCGGCGAGCGCCGGGGGTTTCACACCCCCGGACCCCCGTGGGATATTTGGGCCAGCCTGAAGGGCAGGGCGGCGCAATTTCAGATGAAGCGGTTGACGAGGTTTTCCAGTCTTTCCTGGCGGCCCGAGCGGGGCGCGGGATCGATCGACCCGGCCTCGACGCGGGCGGCGGCGGCCTCGAGGCTGCCGGCGAGCATGGCGCGGGCGGGCTCGCGCGTCCAGCCGGCATAGCGTTCGGCGCGGGCGCGGTCGAGGCCGCCGTGCTCGATCAGGGCGGCGGCGGCGGCGAGGCCGCGGGCGCAGACATCCATCGCGCCGGCATGGGCGGCGATCAGGTCGGCCGGGTCGAGCGACTGCCGGCGGATCCGCGCGTCGAAGTTCGTGCCGCCGGTCACGAAGCCGCCGCCGCGCAGGATTTCGAGATAGGCCAGCATGGTGCTGCGCGGGTTGTCGGGGAACTGGTCGGTATCCCAGCCCGATTCCCAGTCGTTGCGGTTCATGTCGATCGAGCCGAAGATGCCCAGTGCCTGGGCAAGCGCGATCTCGTGCTCGAAGCTGTGGCCGGCGAGGAAGGCATGGCCCTGCTCGATGTTGACCCGGACCTCGGTCTCGAGCCCGTAGCGCCGCAGGAAGCCGTAGACCGTCGCGACGTCGTAGTCGTACTGGTGCTTGGAGGGCTCGCGCGGTTTGGGCTCGACCAGGATGGTGCCACTGAAGCCGATCCGGTGCTTGTATTCGACCACCATGGCGAGGAACCGCCCCGCCTGGTCCATCTCGCGGGCAAGGTCGGTGTTCAACAGCGTCTCGTAGCCCTCGCGCCCGCCCCACAGGACGTAGTTCTCGCCGCCGAGGCGATGGGTGGCGTCCATGCAGGCCTTCACCGTCGCCGCCGCATAGGCGAACACGTCCGGGTCGGGGTTGGTCGCGGCGCCGGCCATCCAGCGGCGGTGCGAGAAGAGGTTGGCGGTGCCCCACAGCAGGCGGGTCTTCGAGGCCTCCATCTTTTGCCCGATGTAGTCGGCGATGGCATCGAGCCGGTCGCGGCTTTCGCCGAAGGTCGCGCCCTCGGGGCGCACATCGGCGTCGTGGAAGCAGAAATAAGGCACGCCGAGGATGCGGAAGAGGTCGAAGGCGGCGTCGGCCCGGGCGCGGGCGGCGTCCATCGTGTCCCCGAACCAGGGCCGGTCGAGCGTGGGGCCGCCGAAGGGGTCGGTCCCGGGCCAGGCGAAACTGTGCCACCAGGCGACGGCGAAGCGCAGGTGATCCTCCATCCGCTTGCCCAGCAGGATGCGGTCGGGGTCGTAGTGGCGGAAGGCGAGGTCGGTCTCGGCGGCCGGATCATGGCGGAGGGGGGCGAAGTCGGAAAAAAGGCTCATGGAAGGCTCCGAAGGGCAGCTGCCGCGGCGCGAAAGCGCGCATGGGCGGCGTCGAAGGCGGGGGCAAGGTTCGGGTCGGGATCGAACCGGCGTTCTGCGGCGGGCGGGGTGGCGATGTCCGGGCCGGCGCCCGTCGCGGCCATCAGGCCGAGGCGCGCCGCGCCGAAGGCGGCGCCGAAGTCGCCGGCGACGGGGCGCGCGACCGGCACGCCGAGGATGCTGGCGATCAGGGCGAGCCAGTAGTCCGACTGGGCTCCGCCGCCGAGCGCGGTGAGACCGCCGATCCGCGTGCCCGCAGCGGCCAGTGCATCGCGGCAGTCGCGCAGGGCGAAGGCGATGCCTTCGAGCACGGCGCGCGTGGCCGCGGCCCGGTCGGTCGCATGGCCGAGGCCGGCAAAGCCGCCGCGCAGGCGGGCGTCGTTCCACGGCGTGCGCTCGCCGCCGAGATAGGGCATGAACAGGGCCTCGCCGGGCGGTTGCAGCGGGCCGAGCGCGCCGGTGAGTGTGGCGGCATCGCTGCCTGCGAGCGCGGCGAACCAGTTGAGCGCGTCGGTCGCCGCAAGGATCACGCCCATCTGGTGCCATTGCCCGGGCAGGGCATGGCAGAAGGTATGCACGGCGGTTTCCGCGGCCGGGTGGTAGCCCGGGCTGGCGGCGAACAGCACGCCCGAGGTGCCGAGGCTGACGAAGGCCTGCCCGGCCCGCACCACGCCGGCACCGATAGCGGCGGCGGCATTGTCGCCCGCGCCGCCGGCGACGACGACGCCCGCCGGCAGGCCCCAGCGGGCGGCGAGGCCGGGGCGCAGCGTGCCGGAGGGCGCCGATCCCTCGACGAGATGCGGCATATGTGCGCGCCCGATGCCCGTCGCGGCCAGAAGATCGTCCGACCAGTCGCGCCCCCCGGTATCGAGCCAGCCCGTGCCGGCGGCGTCCGACATGTCCGACACCGCCTCGCCGGTGAGCCACAGCCGTAGGTAGTCCTTGGGCAGGAGCACCCGCGCCACGCGGTCGAAGACGCGCGGCTCGTGGCGGAGGGTCCAGAGGAGTTTCGGCGCGGTGAAGCCGGGAAAGACGATGTTGCCGGTCAGCCGGCGGAACATCGGATCGCCGTCCATCTCGGCGGCCTCTTCGGCCGCGCGCGTGTCGTTCCACAGGATGCATGGCCGCAGCACCTCGTCCGAGGCGTCGAGCAGGGTCGCGCCGTGCATCTGGCCGGAGAGGCCGATGCCGCGCACTGCGGCGAGGGGATGCGCGGCGGCCAATGCCTCCATCACCGCCTCGGCCGCGGCAAGCCAGTCGGACGGCATCTGCTCCGACCAGCCGGGGGCGGGGCGGCTGACGGTCAGGGGCGCCGCCGCCTCGGCCAGAGGGTGCTGGCCATCGTCGATCAGCACGCCCTTGAGGCCAGAGGTGCCCAGATCGAGCCCGATATACATCACGCCTCCAGATGCTCGGGCATCTTGCCGAGGATGATCATGCCGAGCAGGTCGTCCTCGCTCACCGCCGCGGTCCTGACGACCCCGACGAGCTGGCCGTTCTTCATCACCGCCGCCCGGTCGCAGAGTTGCTTGACCGCATGGATGTCGTGGTCGATCAGGAAGATGCCGAGACCCTGGCGCTTGAGCTCCTGGATCAGTTCAGCGACCATGCGCGTCTCCTGCGGCCCGAGGGCCGCAGTCGGCTCGTCCATGATGAGGATGCGGGCGTTGAAATAGACCGCCCGCGCGATGGCGACCGACTGCCGCTGTCCGCCCGACAGCGCCTTCACCGGCGCGTTGAACTTGCGAAAGTTGGGATTGAGCCGGTGCATGATGCGCCGCGTCTCGGCCTCCATCCGCGCCTCGTCCACGAAGCCGAGGGGGGTGACGAGTTCGCGCCCGAGGAACAGGTTGGCGGCGGCGTCGAGATTGTCGGCGAGTGCGAGCGTCTGGTAGATGCATTCGACATTGTGCCGGCGGGCATCGCGCGGGTTGGCGATGTCCACTCGCGCGCCGTCGATCAGGATCTCGCCCGAATCCATCCGGTAGGCGCCCGACAGGCACTTGATGAGCGTCGATTTCCCCGCGCCGTTGTGGCCCAGAAGGCCGACGACCTCGCCCGGGAAAAGGTCCACCGACACGTCGTCCACCGCCTTGATGCCGCCGAAGGCGATGCAGATGTTGCGCAATTCGACCAGCGGCGTTGCCATCAGCGGCCCCCCGTGCGCTTGCGGTAGATGATGTCGATCAGCACGGCCGCGACCAGAACGGCGCCCACGACGATGTTCTGGAACGGCGCGTCAACGCCCACCATCGCCATCCCCGATTGCAGCGACTGCATGATGAGCGCGCCGAGGATCGCGCCGTAGATCGTGCCGATCCCGCCGGCAAGCGCCGTGCCGCCGATGACGGCGGCGGCGATCACGCGCAACTCGTCCAGCGTGCCGATGTCGTTGGAATGAAACGTCAGGCGGGCCGAGGCGACGACCGCCGACAGGGCGCAGAGAAAGCCCATGAGCGCGAACACCTTGACCGTCAGCATCCGGGTGTTGATGCCCGAAAGCTCGGCCGCGTCGGGGTTGCCCCCGGTGGCAAAGACATAGCGGCCGAACCGCGTCTTGCGCGCGATCACGGTCATGGCGACGGCGACGGCGATCAGCAGGACCACCGAGATCGGCAGGCCGAAACCCTGGCTGAACCCTTCGGGCAGTGTCTCGCCCCGGGCGGCGAACATCTGGCGCAGGCGGTTCTGCGGGATCTGATAGGCGTTGAGCGTAGCGACAAAGCCGAGGATCGCCGCGGCGATCACCCCGCCGAGCGCCACCTCGGCCCAGAGCGGCTTGACCGGGAAGCCGTGGCCCATCTTGGCCCGCCGCCCCATGATGATCGCCCAGAACGCGGCGAGCACCGCGAGCCCGCCGATGACCCAGGATGCGGTTTCCCCGAGCGTCCCGTTGGTGCCGCCGAAAAGCTGGAACGTCGGGTCGAGCGGGCCGATGGTCTGTCCGCTGGTCAGATACCAGCCGACATTGCGCCAGACGAGCAGGCCGCCCAGCGTGACGATGAAGGCCGGGATGGTCAGATAGCCGATCATCCAGCCGTGAAACGCCCCGATCGCCGTGCCGGCGACGAGCCCGACGGCGATCGTCACCGGGGCGATCAGCGGACTGCCGAGCGGGATGCCGAGATATTGGGGCAGGGCGACCGTCTGCGTCACGGCCATGACGGCCGAGCAGGTCGCCAGCAGGGCGCCGACCGACAGGTCGATGTGGCGCGTTACGATGACAAACACCATGCCCGTCGCCATGATCGCGACCGAAACGGTCTGGATCGTCAGGTTGAACACGTTGCGCGGCGTCAGGAACCGCCCGTCGGTCACGACGTTGAACACGAGGCACAACAGCACGAAGGCGCCGATCATGCCCAGAAGGCGGGTGTCGATCTCGAGCGTGTCGAGAAGGCCGCGCCGGGGCGTGCCCTCGGCTTTTGCGGTATCGGTCATCGGCGGCCTCTCTCCAGGGTCGCGGCGACAAGGGTTTGCGGGCGGCCCTGCAGGCAGGGCCGCCCGCGTCCGTCAGGTCAGTTGCAGGGGGCCGGGCCTGCCGTCACGCCCTGGCACAGCGCCTCCTTCGTGATCCAGCCGGCATCGACGACGACCGACAGGTTGTCCCTGGTGATCGGGACCGGCGCGAGGAACACCGCGTTCATCGTGTTGCCGCCCGGTGTGGTGAACGCGACCCGGCCCGGCACCGCATCCATCGCCGCGCCGCCGGCAAGCGCCACGGCGATCTCGGCCGCGTTGCGGCCAAGCTCGCGCGCGTCCTTCCAGACGCTGACGGTCTGTGTGCCGAGCGCGACGCGGTTGAGCGCGGCATGGTCGCCATCCTGACCCGACACCGGCACGACCATGCCCTGCGCGGCCAGCGCCGCAATCGCACCGCCCGCCGTGCCGTCGTTCGACGCCACCACGGCATCGACACCGTTGTTGGTCGCGGTCAGGATCTGTTCCATGTTCCGCTGCGCATTCGCGGGAAGCCAGCCGTCGGTATAGGCCTCGCCGACGATGGTGATCTTGCCGGCGTCGATCGCGGCCTGGAGCACCTCCTGCTGTCCGCCGCGCAGGAAATCGGCGTTCGGGTCGGTGGGCGAGCCCTTGATCATCACATACCGCCCCTCGGGCGCGACGGCAAACACCGCCCGGGCCTGCATCCGGCCGACCTCGACGTTGTCGAAGGTGAGGTAGAAGGCGCGCGGATCCTCGATGAGCCGGTCATAGGCGACGACCGGGATGCCCTCGTCTGCGGCGGCCTGCACCGCCGGGCCGATGGCGGCCGCATCCTGGGCGAGGATGATGAGCGCATCCACGCCCTGGGCAATCAGGCTCTCGATATCCGAAAGCTGCTTGGCCGACGACGATTGCGCGTCGGCGGACACATAGGTGGCGCCCGCGGCATCGAGTGCCGCCTTGATCGCCGCCTCGTCGGTTTTCCAGCGCTCTTCCTGGAAGTTCGACCAGCTCACCCCGACGGTGAGCGACTGGGCATGGGCGGCGGACGAAAGGCCTGCCGCGGCTATCGCGGCGGCTAGGATCATGGTGCGCATGGGTCTCCTCCCTGATGGCGCGGCCTTGGCCCGTTATGGCAAGGGACGAAAGCCGGTCCGGCGGTTGCGCCGTAACCAGCACAATTTGCCCGCAATAAATTCAGTTGTCAAAATAAAAAACGCGAGCGATGTTCGGCTTTGTCGGGTGTTCCAACGGCTTTTCGCTGCGATGCGGCAATTGCATTGCAGAAATGGTCGTGCAAACATGCGCAGTGGGGTCGACGCGGTGCGCGGGCGGCATGTCTTTATTCAGGAGGTCGAAAAAATGTCGCCTGTGATGCGTCGCCCTCGGTCCGCTTCCGGAAACGGCGGCGTCGGCCCCCTGATCCTCGCTGCGCCCGATGCGCTGCGCCCGATGCGCCAGCAGGTGTTCGAGCGGATCCGGGCTTCGGGCACGCTGCCGCGGGTGCAGGTCGCCAAGGATCTCGGGGTAAGCCCGGCCTCGGTCACCGGCGTCGTCGCCGATCTGATCGACGCCGGCCTGATCGAGGAGGTGGCGCTGCCGCGGACCGAGGGGGACCCGGGCCGCGGGCGCCCGCCGGTCGCGCTCGGGGTGCGGCCCGCGGCGCATCGCGTCGCCGGGATCAAGCTGTCGGACCGCGAAATGACCGGCGTGATCGTCGATTTCGCCGGCGGCCTCGTCGCGCGCGAGGCCGAGTCGGTGATGCCCGGCATGCGCCCGCTGTCCGAGGTGCTGGCGATGACGGCCCGCCTGCTGGACCGGATGTGCGCGGCGGGCGGGATCGCGCGGGGCGCGCTCTCGGCGCTGGGGCTCGGCGTGCCGGGGTTCGTCGAGGCGGGCGGGCGCGTGATCTGGTCGCCGGTGCTGCGGGAGCGGGATGTGGACCTGGCCGCCGCGGCCACAGCCCATCTGGGGCTGCCGGTGCATGTGGACAACGACGCCAATCTCGTGGCGCTGGCCGAGCTGTGGTTCGGCGCGGGGCGGGGGCTGGCGGATTTCGCCGTGGTGACGATCGAGCATGGCGTGGGCATGGGCCTCGTGCTCAACCACCGGCTCTTTCGCGGCGCGCGCGGCCTCGGGACCGAGCTCGGCCATACCAAGGTGCAGCTCGACGGGGCGCTGTGCCGCTGTGGGCAGCGTGGCTGCCTCGAGGCCTATGTCGCCGATTATGCGCTGGCGCGCGAGGCGGTGACGGCGCTCGACTGGGCGCATCGCGACGGGCAGGCGCAGGCGGTTCTGCTCGAATCGCTCTTCGACCATGCCAAGGCGGGCAATGCGGCGGCGCGGTCGATCTTTCGCCGCGCGGGGCGGTATCTGGCGGTGGGGCTTGCCAATGTGATGAACCTGTTCGATCCCTCGCTCATCATCCTTTCGGGCGAGCGGATGCGCTACGACTACCTCTATGCCGACGAGGCGATGGCGGAGATGGCCCGCATGCTCGTCGCCCCCGACCGCCCGCCGCCGCGCATCGAGGTGCATGCCTGGGGCGATCTGCTCTGGGCCTGGGGGGCGGCGGCGCTGGCGCTGTCGGAGGTGACCGAGGGCGTGCTGCGCGCGCCGCGGGCGGGGGCGGCGGCGTGAGGCCGGCCGCTTGCGCCCGGGGCGGGCGGGGGAGCCTCCGGCGGGAGTATTTGGGGAACAGTGAAGTCCGCAGGGGGATGCTGCTGGCGGCGGGTCTTTTGGTTGCGGGGGCTGCCCTGGCCGGGCCGCGGTTCGAGGATGCTGCTGCGGCGCTGCCCGTGGCGCATGTCTACGACGGCGGATGGGAGCATTTCGTCGGCGGCGGTGTGGCGGCCTTCGACTGCAACGGCGACGGGTTGCACGATCTGGCGGTGGCGGGGGGCGCGAACCCGGCGCGGCTGTTCGTGAACCGCTCGGTGCCGGGGCGGATCGCCTTCGAGATCGGGGCGTTTCCGGCGCTCACCGGGGTGACGGGCCTCTGGCCGCTCGACCTCGACGGGGACGGGCTGCTCGACCTCGTGGTGCTGCGGGTGGGGCCGAATGTGATCCTGCGGGGGCTGGGGGGGTGCCGGTTTGCCGATGCGGGCGCGCGCCTCGGGTTCGTGGCGGGGGATCGGTGGTCCACGGCCTTTGCCGCGACCTGGGAGGCGGGGCGGGCGCTGCCGACACTGGCGATCGGGAATTATGTGGACCGCAGCCGGCCGGACGGCCCGTTCGGGGCCTGCGATGCGGGCGAGCTGCATCGGCCGGGCGCGGGGGGCTATGGCGATCCGGTGCTGCTGGAGCCCGGGTATTGTGCGCTCTCGATGCTGATCTCGGACTGGCGGCGGGCGGGGACGGCGGAGCTGCGGGTGTCGAACGACCGGCATTACTATGTGCGCGGCGGGCACGAGCAGATGTGGCGGCTCGCCCCGCTCGAGGAGCGGGTGGCGGCGGGCGAGGCGCCGCGGATCAGCCTATGGGGGATGGGGATCGCATCGCGCGACGTGACGGGCGACGGGCTCCCCGAGGTATTCCTGACCTCGATGGCCGATCAGCTGATGCTGCTCAATACCGGGGCGGGGTTCGAGGCGGCGCCCTATGCGATCGGCACCTATGCGCAGGTGCCGCATGTCGGGGACGACGGGCGCCCCTCGACCGGCTGGCATGCCGAATTCGGCGATGTGGACAATGACGGGCGGGCCGATCTGTTCATCGCCAAGGGCAATGTCGATCAGATGCCGTCCAATGCGATGCACGATCCCAACAACCTCTTGATGCAGCAGGCGGATGGGACGTTCCGCGAGGCGGCGGCGGGGGCGGGGGTGGCAAGCGGCGCGCGGGCGCGGGGGTCGGCGCTGGTCGATCTGGACGGGGACGGGCGGCTCGACCTAGTGGTCGTCAACCGCCGGGCGCCGATGGAGCTCTGGCGCAACGTGACCGAAGCGACGGGCGCCTGGGTGCAGGTCGAGCCGCGGCTGCCCCCGCCGAACACGCGCGCGGTGGGCGCCTGGGTCGAGCTGCGGGCGGGGGGCCGCGTGCAGGCGCAGGAGGTGATGGTGGGCGGCGGGCATGGCGGCGGGCAGGCGGGGCCGCTGCATTTCGGGATCGGCGCCGCGACGGATGCCGAGGTGCGGGTGATCTGGCCGGGCGGGGCGGTGTCGGGCTGGTGGCCGGTGCCGGTCGGGGCGCGGGTCGTCGTCGGGCCTGGCGGGGTGGAGGCGGCAGGGCGCTGACGCGCGGCGGCACCGTGCGGCGGGTTTCACTTGACGCGGGCGGCCCGGCGGGGGCTTAGAGCGCGTAGGCCGCCGGGGCGGGCGGGCCTGCATCGCGCAGGCCCTCCGCCTGCGGCATGTCAGGCAGAGGACAAGGCCCATGACACCCCTCAAGCGCGCCGCGCCGGACGAGGCGGCGGCCTTTCTGGCCGCCCATCCGGGCGTCGAGGCCATCGACATCGTGTTGGGCGATCTGCACGGGATCGGGCGGGGCAAGATCATCCGCCGGCACGAGCTGGCCGATCTTTTCGCCAGCGGCCGGGGCATGCCCGCCTCGCTCTTCGCGCAGGATGTGTCGGGCCGGGACGTGCCAGCCGCGCTCGCCGCGCTCGATGACGGCGGCGGCGACAGCCGCTGCTGGCCGGTGCCGCAGACGCTGGGGCTGCAGCCGGCCTCGGGGCGCGGGCTTGTGCTGCTCGGGATGGAGACATCGCAGGGGGCGCCGTCGCCTTATGACCCGCGCAACGCGATGGTGGCGCAGATCGGCCGGGCGGCTTCGATGGGTCTTGCGCCGATGGGTGCGTTCGAGCTGGAATTCTACCTCGTGGACCGGATACGGGACGCCGAGGGCAGGCCGCAGCCGGCCTGCGCGCCGTTGACCGGTCGGCGGCTGGCGGGCACAAACTGCATGTCGGTCGATGAACTCGACGAGATGGCGCCTTTCTTCGATACGGTCTATGCCGGGGCCGCGGCGCTCGGCCTGCCGATGGAAAGCCTGATCTCGGAATATGCCCCCGCGCAGTTCGAGCTGACGCTGCGCTACCGCGACCTCGCCCGGGCGGCCGATGATCTTGTGCGCGCCAAGCGTCTTTTGCGCGGGGCGGCGCGGCGGTTCGGGATGGAGGCCTGCTTCATGGCCAAGCCCTTCAGCGGCCGTTCGGGGTCGGGCATGCATCTGCACCTGTCGCTGACCGATGCGGCGGGGCGCAATGTGTTCGCCGATCCACCGGGGGGCGGCCTTGCGCCGTCGCTTCTGCATGCGATCGGCGGGGTGCGGGCGGTCATGGCCGATACGATGCTGGTCCTCGCGCCGGTTCTCAACAGCTGGCGCCGCTTTGCCGGGTCGGCCTATGCGCCGGCCGCCAATACCTGGGGCACCGAGGATCGCAACGTCGCGCTGCGTATCCCGGCGGGCGGGCCCGGCGCGCGCCATTTCGAGCATCGCGTCGCCGGGGTGGATGCCAACCCCTATCTCGTCGCGGCGGTCGTGCTCGGTTCGGCGCTGGACGGGATCGCGGACCGCGCCGCGCCCGGTCCCGCCGGTGCGGCGGGCGCCGCGGACGCCCCCGCGATGCCGCAGGGCTGGTCCGAGGCGATCGACCGCTTTGCGGCCTCGGCGGCGATGGAGCGGCTTCTGGGTGGGCCGCTCCACCGTCTGCTTGCCGCGGTCAAGCGCGGCGAGCACGATGCGCTGGCGGGGACGGTGACCGAGATCGAATGGCAGCTTTACGGCACGACGCTCTGACCTGCGGCCACCGGTCGGCGCGCCGCCCGGTCAGCACACATCGAACAGCGCCGCCGCCCCCATGCCGCCGCCGATGCACATCGACACGACGACATGCCGGGCTCCGCGCCGCCGCCCCTCGATCAGCGCATGGCCGGCCGCCCGGGCCCCCGTCATGCCGTAGGGATGCCCGATGGAAATCGCGCCGCCGTTGACGTTGTAGAGATCCGGGTCGATCCCGAGCCGGTCGCGACAGTAGAGCACCTGACAGGCGAAGGCCTCGTTGAGTTCCCACAGCCCGATGTCCTGCACCCGCAGCCCGTGCCGGTCGAGCAGCCGCGGGATGGCGTAGACCGGGCCGATCCCCATTTCCTCGGGGGCGCAGCCCGCCACCTCCACCCCGCGATAGATGCCGAGCGGGGCAAGGCCGCGCCGCGCCGCCTCGCCCTCGGACATCAGGACCATCGCGCTTGCCCCGTCCGACAGCTGGCTGGCATTGCCGGCGGTCACCGTGCCGCCCTCGATCACCGGCGCAAGACCCGCGAGCGTGTCCAGCGTGGTTTCGGGCCGGTTGCCCTCGTCGCGGTCGAGCGTGACCTCCCGGTGGCTGATCGCGCCCGTCGTCTTGTCCTTGATCGCCATGCGGGTGGTGAAGGGCACGATCTCGGCATCGAAGCGGCCGGCGGCCTGCGCTGCCGCCGTGCGCTGCTGCGAGCGCAGGGCGTATTCGTCCTGCGCCTCGCGGGTGACGGCGTATTTGCGCGCGACGAACTCGGCCGTCTGGAGCATCGGCATATAGGCATGCGGCGCGCGCGCGGTCACGTTCGGATCCATCGCGCCCGCGGCGGCGGCGAAATAGGCCGCCTGCACCGCGCTGATGTTGTCCTGCCCGCCGGCCAGCACGATCTGCCGCCCTTCCGAGCGGATCAGCCCCGCCGCGATGGCGATGGCCATCAGGCCGGACGAACACTGCCGGTCGATCGTCTGGGCCGGCACGCTGACCGGCAGGCCCGCCGCCAGCACCGCGTTGCGGGCGATGTTCATGCCCGCAGTCCCTGCCGCCAGCACGGTGCCGATGACGGCATCCTCGATCTCGGGCCCCTCCAGCCCGGCGCGGGCGACCGCATGGGCGATGGCATGGCCCGTCATCGTCGGCGAGCGCGTGTCGTTCAGCGCGCCCCGGAAGGCCCTGCCGATCCCGGTCCGGGCGGTCGAGACGATGACGGCGGTTTGCATGCCTTGGTCCTTTCGGGTCGTGTCAATGCGAAGGCGCTTTCGTCGCGCGAAGCGCACGGCCGATCATCGACCGGTATGTCGCAAGGTCAATCGCCAACGCGGCACCAACCGCGCGGGCAGGCCTTTCTGCCGGCCGGCGTGGCCGCTGCGATCTGCCCGTCATGGACGGCGACAGGTGCGGCCGCGCCGGGCCCGGCGCCCCGCCCGCCCGCCCGCGTCGCCGTGACCGAGACCGTCGAGGCCCGAGCGCCCAGCGTGATGTCCTCGTCGCAAGGCATGGCCATGCCGCGGCCGGCACACCGCATGGACGCCCGGTCATCGCCCATGATGCCGGCCGGATGCTGCGGTTCGGCCTGTCGCGTCCCATGCGCGCAACATGCCGCCGCCAGAGCAGCCGTCGGTTCCGCCATCCGGCTGTGCCGAGCGTCGGGACGCCGCCGCTCACCACCGTTGCACAACACCAGGCCGCCTTGCGCCCGGCTTGCACCCCGACCGACCGGAAGCTAGACCGCCAGGGCAGGCCGGCTTCGCAAGCGTTCCGCCCCGGCCGGGAAGGGTGGCAGAGTGGCCGATTGCAGCGGTCTTGAAAACCGCCGATGCGCAAGCATCCGTGGGTTCGAATCCCACCCCTTCCGCCACTTGCCCTCGTTAAAGCGTTCTCCCCATCCGGCTGCGGTTGGATTTTCCCGTTGTTTTCGAGGGTTATGCGGGCGGGGCTGATCACCGACCTACGCGCTTGGATGCCCGGAGGCGTGCCCTCGGGGCCGAAATTCTCCGGACCTGTTGCCTGCGCAATCTTGGTGAATTTCCGTAAGATACTGATAATATAAAGATAATTGTTCCGTCCGAATTGATCGTTTCGCAGTTCCATTTCCAGTGCAGGCGGCCCTGAAATCCAAACCCATTTCATAGATGTGCGCTGCGGGGGGGGGGAGGGGGGTGGCGAGCTGGCAGTCGCTTTACCAGTCCGGGCTTGGCCACGCCGCTTCTTCTGCTAGGATGCTGATGCGACGATCCGGCAGGGCAGCGCCGTCCGGGCTAGGCCACGCCGCTTCTTCTGCTAGGATTGAACTGCGGCACATAAACGACGCTGCAGTCCGGGCTTGGCCACGCCGCTTCTTCTGCTAGGATCGATCCGTCGTGCAGGCGCGTTGATTGCTTGTCCGGGCTTGGCCACGCCGCTTCTTCTGCTAGGATATCCAGCG
>JBKBQT010000009.1:0-129224 GCA_046292445.1 Gemmobacter sp. | reverse complement strand
CGAGGTAGAACCGCGCCCCGGTGCCGAGCGCCAGCAGCGCGGCCACGCCGAGCGCGGCGGCGAAATAGGCGTCGAGCAGTTCCGCGCCGTCCATGAACCCGTCCACCACCCGGCGCACGGCGAGCGGCAGCACGAGGCTGACGGCGGCCGTGGCGACCAGCGCGAACCCGGCGAGCGCGATGAGCATGCGATAGGGCGCAAGGAAGGGAATAAGCCCGCGCAGCGCACCGACGCGCCGAGACTTCGCCCTCTCCTCCGCCCCGCCTGTCTGTGGTGCCATTCCGGTTCCCGCGGCAACTTGCCCCGGTTTAGGCGAGCCGCCCGGCGCGGGCAAGCGCAGCCGGCCGGGGCGCGTCGCCGCAGGTCGCCCGGTCAGAGCACGCGCAGGCGAACCGGCAAGCGGTCGGGCAGCATGTCGATCTGCAGCAGGTCGTTCCGGCCGGGCGCAGGGATGGTCCGGGCGCCGGCCGCGGCCCAAGGGCGCGGCAAGCGCGAGACGATGGCAGGATACTGCGGGATCTGGCCCGTCACGGGGCCGGCAATGGCGCGAAAAATGCCGGCACCGGACGCGATACCGGCGCCCCTCGCCGGCGTCGCCCGTCCGTGCGTTTGTTCTGCGGCAAGATCCAGGCCCTGGGCATGGACAATGCGGCCAGCGCGCCCGGATTGTATCCGAAAACGAGGCGACGGCGCAGAGGAATCGCCGACAAAGTATACGCCCTTCAACTTTGTGTTAGCATTATGACGCTAATCGGTTCGGCCCGGTCCGGCTTACTCAAATTGCATCACGATCAAAGGGCGGTTTCCAAGGTCAAAACGTTCCTTGCGGCAGCGGTGGCGTTGTCGGTGTCCGGCGGGGCGCTATTAGCCGCGCCGATCACGTTCTTCGGCGAAAACCTGACACCGGGCAACATGGTCGTCGGCGATCCGGTCACCGCGCGCAACGCGTTCCTTGCCACGCTCGCCGGCGGCATCGGGACCGAAACTTTCGAGATGGCCAGTCTGCCGGACATCTCGTTCCCGGGCTCGACCGACTCGATCACGGCAACGCTGAATGGCGCTGCGAGTATCGTGAGCACTCCAGGCTTTGGCCGCTTCGCCACCTCGGGCAGCCGGTATGTCGAGACCGCCGCAGGCGGCGACTTCTCGATCACCTTCAGCAGCGCGATCGCTGCCTTCGGCTTTTACGGAACCGACATCGGCGACTTCGGGAACGGCCTGATCCTGCAACTCACCAAGTCGGGCGGCGGCACGGTTGACCTCGATGTGGGGAATACGGTCGGAAGCGGCGGCTCCACGAACGGCTCGCTCCTGTTCTTCGGCTTCATCGATCTTAACGAAACCTACACCTCCATCGCCTTCCTCAACCAGCCGGGCGGCGTCGATGTCTTCGGCTTCGACGACATGACCATCGGTGACCGCCGGCAGATCGTGAACCCGCCGGTCGTCCCGCTTCCCGCCGCGCTGCCGCTGTCGCTCGCGGCGCTCGGCCTGCTCGGCGCGCTCAAGATGCGCCGGCGCAAGACCGCCTGAGTTCGCGCATACGCCTTGCACAGGGCCCGCGCCGGCACCGGCGCGGGCCCTTTCGTTTTCGCCGGGCCCGCCGCGTCACACCACCCGTTCGACCATCATCTTCTTGATCTCGGCAATCGCCTTGGCCGGGTTCAGCCCCTTGGGGCAGGTCTTGGCGCAGTTCATGATCGTATGGCAGCGATAGAGCTTGAACGGATCCTCGAGCTGGTCGAGCCGCTCGCCCGTCGCCTCGTCGCGGCTGTCGATGATCCAGCGATAGGCGTGCAGGAGCGCCGCCGGGCCGAGATACTTGTCGCCGTTCCACCAGTAGGACGGGCAGGCGGTCGAGCAGGAGGCGCACATCACGCATTCATAAAGCCCGTCGAGCTTTTCCCGATCCTCGATCGACTGGCGCCATTCCTTGGCCGGGCGATTGGTCCGCGTTTCCAGCCAGGGCATGATGCTGGCGTGCTGGGCGTAGAAATGCGTCAGGTCGGGGATCAGGTCCTTGATGACCGGCATGTGCGGCAAGGGATAGATCGCGACATCGCCCTTGATCTCGTCCATCCCGTAGATGCAGGCGAGCGTGTTGCGCCCGTCGATGTTCATCGCGCAGGACCCGCAGATCCCCTCGCGGCAGGACCGGCGGAAGGTCAGCGTCGGGTCGATCTCGGTCTTGATCTTGATGAGCGCGTCCAGAACCATCGGGCCGCAGGTGTCGAGATCGACGAAATAGGTGTCCACCCGCGGGTTCTGGCCGTCGTCGGGGTTCCAGCGATAGACGCGGAAGGTGCGCAGGTTCTTCGCACCGGCAGGTTTCGGCCAGGTCTTGCCGGTGCGGACGGTGGAATTCTTGGGAAGCGTGAACTGGACCATCGGACTGGCCTCCTATTGCCGGGCGGGGTCTTGGGATGATGACCGGTCGCCACCATCGGGCCACCGGGTGAACAGAACGTCCATGTGCCGCGGTGCCGCGCCGCCCCGGCCGTCGCCGGTCAGCCGCAGCACGTCGCGCAATTCGAGGCCCGCGGCCGCGAGCCGCGCGATCACGGCCGAGGGCGGCAGGATGCCGTCGAATCGCGGGGTCACCGAAAGCTCGAGGATGACGAAATCGGTGCGGCGCAGCGTCTCGCGCGCGCCGTCCAGCACCTCGGCCTCATAGCCCTCGGTATCGATCTTGATCCCGATGCGGCCCGGATGGGGCGCGGCGAGCGCATCGAGCGTCGTGACCGGCACAGGCCGGACCTCGGAAGCGGTGACGCGGTCGGCCATGGCGCCGATGCGCCGCCGCAGGCTGGCCATGGCGCCGTCCGGGCCGCGAGCGGTCCGCGGGATGGTGAGCATCGCCTGTCCCTCGCCGGCGCCGAGGGCCACGGCATGAAACACCGCGCGCGCCGGCGCATCGGGGCGGTCGAGCGCCGCCCGCGCCTCGGCGCGCGGATCGACCAGCAGGAACAGGGCATCGGGCAGGGCGCGGTAGAGAAACGGGGTGCCGGCATCCACGCCAGCATCGATCACGAGATCGGCCGCCAGACCATGGGCCGCAAGATGCGCCGGCGTTTCGCGGTCGGGCAGCGCCACCATGCCCTTGCGCCGCAGGAAACGGCGGACGGCGGCGCGATCGATGACGGCGCCCGCGGTCATGACGGATAGGGCCCCGACGGAAGCCGGCCGGAATTGCGGTGCACGCAGCGCCGCCACGCCTCTTCCCCGCTCCCCGCACGCGTCGTCGTCGTCGCGTCGAGATCAAGGCGCCGCTCGATCCGCGTGCCGTCCGGCCCGGCCGACAGGCCGATCCGCGCCATCCCGCCCACCTGCACACCGCCGACCCGTGCACTGGCGGCCCGTGCACTGGCGGCCTGTGCACTGGCGGCCGCGACCTGGTCGCGGCAGAGCCGTTCGGCCTGTGCGACCGGCATCGGCGCGCAACCCGCCGCGAGCAGGGCGAGGGCAGCGGCGCGGATCAATAGACCCGCGCCTTCGGGGCAATCCGCTTGAGATCGATCCCCCCCTCTTCGGGCTTCGTCAGCGGCTCCAGATGCACCGGCCGGTAGCCCAGCCGCACCTTCGCCCCCTCGACCCAGGCCAACGAATGCTTGCGCCAATTGGCATCGTCGCGGTTCGGATGATCCTCGGAGGCATGCGCACCGCGGCTTTCCTTGCGCGCCTCGGCCGCCACGATCGTGGCCATCGCATTGGGCATGAGGTTGTCGAGCTCGAGCGTCTCCATCAAATCCGAGTTCCACACGAGGCTGCGGTCGGTCACGCGGATATCGTCCATCTTGGACGCCACCGCCGTCATCTTGGCACAGCCCTCGGCCAGTGTCTTGTCGGTGCGGAACACCGCCGCATCCGCCTGCATGGTCCGCTGCATCTCAAGCCGCAGCTCGGCCGTCGGCACATTGCCGCTCGCATGCCGGAACCGGTCGAACCGGCCGAGGATCGCATCGACCGCCGCCCGGTTCGTCGCCGGCACCGCCGTTTCGGGATCAACCACCTTGCCGGCCCGGATCGCCGCCGCCCGGCCGAACACCACAAGGTCGATCAGGCTGTTGGACCCGAGCCGGTTGGCGCCGTGCACGCTCGCACAGGCAGCCTCGCCGACCGCCATCAGACCGGGAAAGACCGCATCGGGATTGCCTTCGGTCGGGTTCAGCACCTCGCCCCAGTAATTCGTGGGGATGCCGCCCATGTTGTAATGCACCGTCGGCAGCACCGGGATCGGCGCCTTGGTCACATCGACGCCGGCAAAGATGCGGGCGCTTTCGCTGATGCCCGGCAGCCGCAGCTCCAGCGCTTCCTTCGGCAGATGCGACAGGTTGAGGTGGATGTGATCCTTGTTCGGCCCCACCCCGCGCCCCTCGCGGATCTCGATCGTCATGCAGCGCGACACGACATCGCGCGACGCGAGGTCCTTGTAGGTCGGGGCATAGCGTTCCATGAACCGCTCGCCTTCCGAATTGGTCAGATAACCCCCCTCGCCCCGCGCGCCTTCGGTGATCAGGCAGCCGGCACCATAGATGCCGGTCGGGTGGAACTGCACGAATTCCATGTCCTGCAAGGGCAGGCCGGCCCGCGCCACCATCCCGTTGCCGTCGCCGGTGCAGGTATGGGCGGATGTCGCGCTGAAATAGGCGCGCCCGTAACCGCCCGTCGCCAGCACCACCATCTTGGCGTTGAAGACATGCATCGTGCCGTCGTCGAGTTTCCAGGCCACGACGCCGGTGCAGGCCCCGTCGGTGATGATGAGATCGAGCGCGAAATACTCGATGTAGAATTCGGCCTTCTGCTTGAGGCTCTGGCCGTAGAGCGTGTGCAGGATCGCATGCCCGGTGCGGTCGGCGGCGGCGCAGGTGCGCTGCACCGGCGGGCCCTCGCCGAATTCGGTCGTATGCCCGCCGAAGGGGCGCTGATAGATCTTGCCGTCCTCGGTGCGGCTGAAAGGCACGCCGTAATGCTCGAGCTCATAGACCGCCTTGGGCGCCTCTCGTGCGAGATATTCCATCGCATCCGTGTCGCCCAGCCAGTCCGACCCCTTCACGGTGTCGTACATGTGCCATTGCCAGTGGTCCGGCCCCATGTTCGACAGGCTCGCCGCGATGCCGCCCTGCGCGGCGACCGTATGGCTGCGGGTCGGGAACACCTTGGTGATGCAGGCGGTGCGCAGGCCCTGCTCGGCCATCCCCAGCGTCGCGCGCAGGCCCGATCCGCCCGCGCCCACCACCACCACATCGTAGTCGTGCGTCTCGTAAGTATAAGCTGCCATGGTCCCCTCAGAGCGCGATCCGCGCGAGCGCGACAAGGCCGGTCGCCATCGCGCCATAGCTGACGACGATGGTCAGCATGATGAATGCCTTCTTGGCGGTGCCGCGGGCATAGTCCTCGATCATCGTCTGCGCGCCCTTGCGGAAGTGATGGAGGCCGACCACCAGCGTGAGCGCGGTGACAACTGCCGGGAAAGGCCGCGAGAACAGCGCCACGACCTCGGCATGTCCCTGACCGAGCGCCGAGCCGAAGATGTAGACGAAGACCGGGATCAGGATCGCCAGCCCTACGGCCGACACCTGCATTGCCCAGTGGTGTTCGGTCCCGGCACGGGCAGCGCCACGGCCGACGGCGCGTTTGTAATCGGTGATATAACGCATCGCAACCCTCAGACGATCAGAAGCGTGATGACGGTCAGCACGACCGACCCGCCGAGGCAGGCGATCCCCAGCTTTTCCGCCGTGGGAATATCGAGGCCCTTGCCCGCGTCGTAATAGAGATGGCGCAGCCCCGCGAGGTAATGATACCACACCGCCCAGAGCGCGCCGAGCATCACAAGCTGCCCCAGCCAGGACCGCACGACACCGTCAGCCAGCGCGAAGGCCTCGGGCGAGGTCGCCGCCGCCGTCAGCCACCAGATGCCCAGCAGCGCGGCCACGATCAGCGCATTCCCGGTGACCCGCGTCAGGATCGACGTGAGCATCGGGATGTGCCAGCGATAGATTTGCAGATGCGGTGACAGCGGGCGGTGGACGGCCCGTTTGACCTCGGCCATGGTCGGCTCCCTTCGGCTTGGCGCGCGGCGCGGCGAGGCGCAGCGCTGGCTCGCTTGATAGATACCGCTTTTCAATTGCGAGTCACGCCCGCAACGCAGTTGCAGCATGACCGCACGCATGACCGCGACAAAAAGGCGCCCCTTTGTGATCACACGTTTTGCGTGCGTGATCACGAAACGCCGCCGTCGCCGGAACGCCGCACCGGCGCAAGACGCCCGCCCCGGGACAGGCGTCACGCCGGCGGCCGGGCCCCTCTGACAGGACACCGCCGTTCGCGTCACAACAGCCGCATCTGCTCTCCCGACCCCACTGGCCGCGCGAACAAATCCGCCCGCAGCGGCGGCATCCGCTCGGCTAGCCCCAGCCGCGTGCAGGCCGCCTCGAACCGCCGGCGCATCAGGTCGGCCCAGACCCCTTCGCCCCGCATCCGCCGCCCGAAGGCCGGGTCGTAGTCGCGCCCGCCGTGCATCGCGCGCACGCGCGCCATGACGCGGGCCGCCCGCCCCGGCTCCTCCCGCGCGAGCCAGTCCTGCCACAGCCCCGCCACCTCACGCGGAAGCCGCAGCGGGATCGTCGAGGCCGCCACCGCCCCCGCATCCCGCCCGGCGGCAAGGATGGCCTCGATCTCGTGATCGGTCAGGCCGGGGATCATCGGGGATGCCATGATCCGCACCGGCACCCCCGCCTCGGCCAGCCGCCGCACCACCGCCAGCCGCCGCGCCGGCGCCGGCGCCCGCGGCTCCATCCGCCGCGCCAGTGCGGGATCGAGCGTGGTCACGCTGATCCCCACCCGCACCAGCCCCCGCGCCGCCATCGGCGCCAGCAGGTCGATGTCGCGCTCGATCAGCGTGCCGCGCGTGGTGATGGCCAGCGGATGCCCCGACGCCGCCAGCACCGCGATCACTGCCCGCGTGATGCCTCGGTCGGCCTCGACCGGTTGGTAGGGATCGGTATTGGTGCCAAGCGCCACCGGCGCGGCGCGATAGCCCCGCGCCCCGATCTCGCGGGCCAATACCGCATCGATCCCGGGCCGCGCGATGAGCCGCGTCTCGAAATCGAGCCCCGGCGAGAGGTTCAGATACGCATGGCTCGGCCGCGCATAGCAGTAGGCACAGCCGTGCTCGCAGCCGCGATAGGGGTTCACGCTGCGGTCGAATGGCAGGTCGGGCGAGCGGTTCCAGACCAGCGCCGACCGCGGCCGCTCGTCGCGCACCTCGGTGCGCAGCAGCCGCGCCGCCTCGGGCAGGTCCCAGCCGTCATGGGCCGCCTCGCGCCGCTGCACCTCGAACCGGCCGGCGTCGTTCGACGCCGCCCCCCTTGCGCGCAGCCGCAGGTTCGCCGGGATGGACGGATCGCGATTCATGCCTGCACACTGGAACATTATGCGAACATCGGCAAGCCCTCGGAAGCAAGCAAGTACGCAAGCCCTCTTGAGTCGCCTTCCGCCGCACCCATGTCGCAAATCGTGCAGTCGCCTTGCCCCGTCTGCCGCATTGAACATCGGACATCCGAGGAGCGCCCCATGGCCGAAGACGAGATCATCCTGTCCGAACTCGACGACGAGGAACTCGTCCTGCAGATGCACGACGACCTCTACGACGGGCTCAAGGACGAAATCGAAGAGGGGGTGAACCTGCTGCTGGAACGCGGCTGGACGCCCTATGATATCCTGACGAAGGCGCTCGTGGCCGGCATGACCATCGTGGGCAACGATTTCCGCGACGGCATCCTCTTCGTGCCCGAGGTGCTGCTGGCGGCCAATGCGATGAAGGCCGGGATGTTCATCCTCAAGCCGCTGCTCGTGGAAACCGGCGCGCCCCGCGTGGGCAAGATGGTGATCGGCACGGTCAAGGGCGACATCCACGACATCGGCAAGAACCTCGTCGGCATGATGATGGAAGGCGCCGGATTCGAGGTCACCGACCTCGGCATCAACAATTCGGTCGAGAAATACCTCGAGGCGCTGGAACGCGAGCGGCCCGACATCCTCGGCATGTCGGCGCTGCTGACGACGACGATGCCCTACATGAAGGTCGTGATCGACACGCTCAAGGAAAAGGGCATGCGCGAGGATTTCATCGTCCTTGTCGGCGGTGCCCCGCTCAACGAGGAATTCGGCCGTGCGATCGGCGCCGACGCCTACTGCCGCGACGCGGCCGTGGCGGTCGAGACGGCCAAGACCCTCGTCGGCCGCAAGCACAACCAGATGGCGGCCGGCTGAGGCCTGCGCGCGCAGACCGCGCGCGCAACGCAGTGCAAGCCCCCGCCCCCCGGAAGGCCCTGTCACCCGGGCGCACACCGCGGCCCGCTTCATCGTTCCCAAAATACTCCCGGGGTCGAGGCAATGCCTCGACGGGCGGCGCCCCGGGTCTATCCGTCCGCCCCGCGGCAGGGTCATCGCTGCCGGAAAAGCAGATCCTGCGCCTTGCGGTCTGTCTGGACGACATTCGTGCGCTGCTCGGCCGCCACCGCCATGCCGGCCGCGAAGGCCGGCCGGGCCTTGAGATCCGCCAGCCAGCGGGCGAGATGGGGCTTGTCGTCCAGCGTCTGCTCCTGGCGCGACCATCCCTGTGCCCAGGGCCAGATCGCCATGTCGGCGATCGACAGGAAATCCCCCGCCACATAGGGCCGTTCGGCAAGCTGCCCGTCGAGAATGCGGTAGAGCCGCCCCACCTCGCGCCGATAGCGATCCTGCGCATAGGGCAGCACCTGCGGCGGGTCCATCGCCGGCGCGTAGTGGATGAAGTGATGCGCCTGCCCGGCCATCGGCCCGACGCCGCCCATCTGCCACATCAGCCACTGGTCCACCGCGATGCGGTCCCGCTCGGACGCCCCGTAGAAACGGCCGGTCTTGCGCGCGAGATACTGCAGGATCGCGCCGGATTCAAAGATCGACACCGGCGCGCCGTCCGGCCCCTCGGGATCGACAATGGCCGGCATCCGGTTGTTCGGGCTGATCTTCAGGAACGCGGGCGCGAACTGCTCGCCGGTGCCGATATTCACCAGACGCACCGCATAGGGCAGCCCCATCTCCTCGAGCGCGATGGTGATCTTCCAGCCATTCGGCGTGGGCCAGTAATAGATGTCGATGGGCGCGGGCATGCGGGCTCTCCTGATCGGTCGGCCTCAGGTTGACACGTTTCGCAGCCGCGGCAAGGCGGGAATGAGCCGCCGCGGGCCCATGCGGCCCCGCCGCGGCGCGCGAGCCGGGAGGGCGGCGGCCAGGCGGTCGGGCGGCAGCGTGCCGTCGATGAGCGCGCGGTAGAGCGGCAGGGCGCCGGGCCGCGTGTAGGCCGACCAGTGGCAGACCCGCGCCTGCGGCGGTGCGACCGGATGGCCGAGCGCAGCCAGCCGCGCGAGGCTTTCGGTATCGTGCAGATGCACATCTGTCCAATGCGCCCGCGGCTCGGGCAGGCCCTCGCCCAGCATCGGCGCGAGGCCGCCCGCCAGCAGGAACCCGAGGCCGCGGTCAAAGACGGCATTCTCGCGGCTCGTCACGCTCACGATCCGCGCGGCGCGCCCGCCGGGGCTGTCGGCGGCGGCCTGGGCGAGTGCGCGGAACTCGGCCGGGGCCAGAAGGATCGCGGCATCCACATCACCGGGCCGGACCCGGCGCAGCGCCGCCAGCGCGACCCGCGCGCCCATCGAATGCCCGATCAGCGTGATGCGGGCCTGCGGCGCGGCCGCCCGCAGCGCGGGCAACAGGCGCGCCAGCGCCTCGCCTGCCGTTCCGGCGCGCAGATAGGCACCGTGGAGCGTCCCGCGCCCGTCCCAGCCGAGCCCCACGGCCATCCCCCCCGCCGCCGCCAGCCGCAGCGCGGCAGGCCAGCTCGTCACTCGCGGCACCGCCGGCACATGGGCGTAAAGCGTCCGGTGCGGGCAGGCGCGCCCGTCATCGGGGCGGTAGCGATAGCCGTGGATCATGACTGCGAGCGGCGCGCCCGGCGGCAACGCGGCCGCCGCCGCGCAGGCCGCCGCGTCCCCCGACACCAGGCCGCACACCCCGACATCCACCCGGACGACCGCCATTCTTGTGGTTCCCGCCACGCTGCGCGCAACTGCTAGCGCTGTGCTGCAACACTGCGTTGAAGCTCCTGTATCGGCCGCGTGGATATGGGGTGACGCTTCGATGACACGGCACGGCTGCACGGCCCGGACATCGCCCGAGGCCCCGTTGACCCTTGCCGCCGCAGGGCGTATCCGCGCGGGCGCCGCACGGCAGGGCGCCCGCACGGGGGGACACCACCATGACCGACGACTGGCACCGGCGCACGCGGGCCGTCCATGCAGGATCGCGCCGCAGCCAGTGGGGCGAGATGGCCGAGGCGATCTTCCTCACCCAGGGCTTCGTCTATCCGACCGCCGAGGCGGCCGAGGCGCGGTTCATCGAGGCTGGGCCGGACGAGTTCATCTATGCCCGCTACGCCAATCCCACGGTGCGCATGTTCGAGGATCGCATCGCCGCGCTGGAAGGGACCGAAGATGCCTTTGCCACGGCATCCGGCATGGCGGCGGTGAGCGGCGCGCTGATGGCGATGCTGCGCGCGGGCGACCGGGTTGTGTCGGGGCGGGCGCTGTTCGGGTCGTGCCTCTACGTGCTCGAGGAGGTGCTGCGCCGCTACGGGGTCGAGGTGGTGTTCGTGGACGGCACCGACCTTGACGCCTGGCGCGGGGCGGTGACGCCGGGCACGCGGGCGGTCTTCTTCGAAACCCTGTCCAACCCGACGCTCGAGGTGATCGACATCGCCGCAGTGGCCGAGATCGCCCACGCGGCCGGGGCGCTGGTGGTCTGCGACAACGTCTTTGCCACGCCGACCTGGTCGCGCGCGGCCGAACTCGGGGCCGATGTGGTGGTCTATTCGGCGACCAAGCATATCGACGGGCAGGGCCGCGTGCTCGGCGGCGTGATCTGCGGCACGCGCGCCCATGTCCGCAAGGTGGTCGAACCCTACATGAAACATACCGGCGCGGCGATGAGCCCCTTCACCGCCTGGATGATGCTCAACGGCCTTGCCACGCTCGATCTGCGGGTGCGGGCTATGACGGATGCGGCGGGCCGGATCGCGGCGGCGCTGGACGGGCATCCTCGCGTGGGCCGGGTGCTCTACCCCCACCATCCCGCGCATCCCCAGCAGGCGCTCGCGCTGCGGCAGATGGAGGGGGGCGGGACGATCGTCACCATCGATGTCGCGGGGGGGCGGGACGGCGCGTTCCGGTTCCTCGATGCGCTGACGATCTGGAAGATCTCCAACAATCTCGGGGATGCGAAATCCATCGCCACCCATCCGGCGACGACGACGCACCAGCGCCTGCCGGCGGACCAGAAGGCGCGGCTCGGCATCACCCCCGGCCTCGTGCGGCTGTCGGTGGGGCTCGAGCACCCGGACGACCTGATCGCCGACCTGATGCAGGCGCTCGGCGCCTAGCCCCGCAACACCCGGTGCCCCGGCCCGACCGTGTCATAGACCGACGGCCCCGGATCGTGACCCAGCGGGAACACCGGCGAGGGGATCGGCTTGAACCCCAGATCCTCGCGCAGACGCCGCCGCCGCGGGTCGGCAACCGGCACGGCCGCCATGAGCGAGCGGGTATAGGGGTGCTGCGGATCGTCGAACACCGCCGCGCGCGGCCCGATCTCGACGATCCGGCCCAGATACATGACCGCGACGTGATGGCTCACCCGCTCCACCACGGCCATGTCATGGCTGATGAAGAGGTAGGACAGCCCCAGATCGGCCTGCAGGTCCATCATGAGGTTGAGCACCTGGGCCTGCACGCTCACGTCGAGCGCCGATACCGCCTCGTCCGCGACGATCAGCTTGGGCGCCACGGCCAGCGCGCGGGCGATCGCGATGCGCTGGCGCTGGCCGCCGGACAATTCATGCGGGTAGCGGCGCAGGAAATCGCGCGGCAGTTCCACCCGGTCGAACAACGTGGCGATGCGGTCGGCCAGTTCGCTCCCCGAGGCGAGGCCGAAGTTCATCAGCGGTTCGGCCACCTGCGCGGCGAGCCGGCGATAGGGGTTGAGCGAGGCGAAGGGATCCTGAAACACCATCTGCATGTCGCGCCGCGCCCGGCGCAGGCCATCGGGGCCGAGCGCGCGGATCTGCTGGCCGGCCAGCGTGATCTCGCCCGAGGCCGGCTCCACCAGCCGCAGGATCGACCGGCCGCAGGTGGACTTGCCGCAACCCGATTCGCCCACCAGCGCCAGCGTCTCGCCGGGGGCGAGGGTGAAGGACACATCCTCAACCGCATGGACATTGGCCACCGTGCGGCGCGGAAAGCCGCCCTTGACCGGGAACCGCGTCGTCAGGCCCTGCACCGTGAGAAGCGGGCCGGGCGCGGCCCCGGGCCGCGCGCCGGCAGGCCGCGCGGGGGCGGCCGCGGCCGAACCGGGCCGCAGGCCGGCCATCCGTTCCGGCGCCGTCTTGCCCGCCATCGACCCGAGGCGCGGCACGGCGGCGAGAAGGGCGCGGGTGTAATCTTCCTGCGGCGCCTCGAAGATCTGCGCCACCGGCCCCTGTTCCACGATCCGGCCGCGATACATCACCACCACGCGGTCGGCCATCTGCGCCACCACGGCCATGTCATGGGTGATGAACAGCACCGCCATGCCGGTTTCGCGCTTCAGCCGGTCGATCAGCGCGAGAATCTCGGCCTGGATCGTCACGTCGAGCGCCGTCGTCGGCTCGTCCGCGATCAGAAGGCGCGGGCGGCAGGCCATCGCCATGGCGATCACCACGCGCTGCCGCATGCCGCCCGACAATTCGTGCGGATACTGCCGCAGCCGCCGCTCGGGTTCGGGGATGCGCACGCGGCGCAAGAGCGCCAGCGCCTCGGCGCGGGCGGCCGCGGCGGTCAGGCCGCGGTGGATGCGCAGGCCGTCGGTCAACTGCCGCTCGATGGTGAAGACGGGGTTGAGCGATGTCATCGGCTCCTGAAAGATCATGCCGATCTCGTTGCCGCGGATGTCCTGCATGGTGCGGGCATCGGCCTGCGCCAGTTCCACCGTCTCGCCCGATGCGCGCTGGAACCGCATCGACCCGGCCGCGATCCGCCCGCCGCCGAATTCCACCAGCCGCATCAGCGACAGCGAGGTGACCGACTTGCCCGACCCGCTTTCGCCGACGACGCAGACGGTTTCGCCGGGCGCGATGGTCAGGCTCACATCCGCGACGCCGACGACGGTGCGCCCGTCGCTGCGGAACTCCACCCTGAGGCCCTCGACGGCGACGATGGGGGCGGGGGCGTCGGTATCCGGCGTGGGCGCGTTCATGTCTTTCTCCGCGGATCGAGCACATCGCGCAGCGTGTCGCCCAGCATGTTGAGGCCCAGCACCGTCAGCGCCACCGCCGCCCCCGGCACCAGCGCCGTCCAGGGCCCCCGGTCGAGGTAATCCCGGCTCGCCTGGATCATCAGGCCCCAGGACGCCGAGGGGGGCTGCGTGCCAAGGCCGAGGAACGACAGCCCCGCCTCGGCCAGGATCGCGAAGGCAAGCGATATCGTTCCCTGCACGATCACCGCCGGCATGATGTTGGGCAGGATGTGGCGGATCATCATCATCCCGTCCGTGGTGCCCGACGCCCGCGCCGCCTCGACATAGGGCATCGCCGCCACCCGCAGCGCCTCGCCCCGGATGATGCGCGCAAGGTAGGGCGTGAAGGCGATGCCGATGGCGATGATCGTGTTCTGCAGGTTCGGCCCCAGCACCGCCGAGATGGTCAGCGCCAGCAGCAGCGCAGGAAAGCTCAGCAGCGTATCGACCAGCCGCATCAGAACGTTGTCGATCCTACCGCCGAAATAGCCCGACACCATGCCGAGCGGCAGGCCCACCACGATCGACATCAGCACCGCCGCCACCGCGATGCCGAGCGAGGTCTGCGCCCCGAGCATCACGCGATACATCAGGTCGCGCCCCAACTGGTCGGTTCCCAGCAGATGCGCCCAGGACGGCGGCGCAAGGCGCGCGCGCATGTCCATCCGCGTGGCGTATTCGGGGGGGATCACCAGCGGCGCGATCAGCGCCACCCCGACGATCAGCCCGACGAGGGCGAGGCCGATCAGCCCCTTGGCAGTGAGGAACCCGCGCACCGCCTAACCCAGCCGGATGCGCGGATCGACCGCGACATAGAGCAGATCGACGATCAGGCTGGCAAGCATCACCACTGCCGCGATGACGAACACGCAGGCCTGGATCAGCGGCAGGTCGCGGTTCAGCAGCGCCTGGTAGGTCAGCCAGCCCATGCCAGTATAGCCGAACAGGCTTTCCATCACGATGATCGACCCGAAGAGGTAGCCGACCTGCAGGCCGGTGATCGTCATCACCGGCCCGACGGCGTTGGCGAGGCCATAGCGCCAGATCACCGTGCGTTCAGGCAGGCCCTTGGCGCGGGCGACGCGGATGAACTCCTGCCCGAGAATCCCGATCATCGTGGACCGCGTCATCCGCGTGAGATGCGCCATCAGGCCGAGGCCGAGCGCCACCGAGGGGAGCACCGCATGCCAGAGCGCGGCGGGCAGGTTCACCCAGGGCTCCACCATGCCCGAGGACGGGAACCAGCCGAGGCCGCGGGCAAAGACGAGGATGAGGAGGATCCCCCAGAAGAAATCCGGCAGGCTCACGCCCAGAAGCGATGTGGTCGAGGCCGCCGTATCCTGCCAGCGGTCGCGGTGGACCGCCGCCCAGACGCCGAGCGGCACGGCCAGGCTCAGCGCGATCGCCATCGACATCACGACCAGCAGGGCCGATGCGGCCGCCTTCTGCGCGATCAGCGGCCCGATCTCGACCTTGAAGATCAGCGAGCGGCCGAAATCCCCCGTCAGCATCCCGCCGATCCAGCGCCCGTATTGCACCACCAGCGGATCGTCGAGGCCGAGCGAAGCGCGCAGGCCCGCCAGTGCTTCGGGGTTGGACTGGGTGCCCATGATCATCATCGCCACATCGCCGGGCAGGATGTTGGTCACCGCGAAGGTGATAATCGAGATGAGCAGCAGCGTGAAGACCAGCGAGATCAGCCGGTTGAGGACATAGGTCATGGCCTGCGCCTTGTCGGGGGTGATGGCCCGCGCCGCATCGGGCGCGGGCCGGTCGCGTCAGGCCGAGAGCCAGACCTTGTGGAAGTTCAGGTTCGAGCCGTTCGGATGAACCACGGTATCGAGCCCGCCGACCCTGGGCTGTGCCGCGATGGTGCCGTTCCGGAACCACAGGATGATGTCGAGCACCTCGTCATGGATGCGCGCCTGCACGTCCTTGTAGATCTCCGCCCGCGCCGCAGGATCGACCGTCACCCGCGCCTTTGCCGTCAGTTCGTCGATCACCGGATCGCTGATCGAGCGGTAGTTGAACGCCCCTTCGCTGTTCCAGAGCGAATAGAACAGGAAATCCGGCTCCCACAGGGTGAAGAAGTTCATCATCGACATCTCGAAATCGCGGTCGATCCAGCACTGGGACAACCAGTCGCCCCAGGTCAGTTGCGCGATCTTCATGTCCACCCCGATCTCGCGCATCCATTCCGCGAGGATCTGCGCGCTTTCGATGTGATAGGGATAGTTCGTCGTCGCCTTGAACGTCAGCGACAGCGACCCCGGCGGATAGCCTGCCTCGGCCAGCAGCGCGCGGGCCTGCGCGATGTCCTGCGCGCGGCTGGTCAGCGCGCCGTTGTAGGCGGCCGAGGTCGGATAGGCCGGCGAGGCCGTGACCGCCCCCTGGCCCCAGAGCGCGCCCTGCAGGAGCGCCTCCTTGTCGATGGCAAGGTCGAAGGCAAGGCGCACGCGGCGGTCCTTGAAGGGCTCGAACCGCGCCTGGTTGAGGTTCACGAAATCCCAGTTGAGCGGGAACCACTTGACCACCTGCAGGTTGCCCGCGCCCTCGACCGCCTCGACCCGGTCGGCCGGGATGTCGTTGATCATGTGCAGCTCGCCCGTCTGCAGCCCGGTCAGGCGCGTCGTGTTCTCCGTGATCTCGCGACAGGTCACACGCTCCAGATACGCCGGGCCCTCCCAGTAGTCGTCGAACCGCGCCAGTTCGACCACCACGCCGGGCGTATGGCTGACGAACCGGAACGGCCCCGCGCCGATGGGCGTGGTGCCCTGCACATCGCCCGTGCCCGCCGGCATCACCACGCCCGCGCCGTTTTCGGCCAGACGCGACAGGAACGGGGCGTTGACCGATTTCATCTTCACGATGACGGTCATATCATCGGGCGTCTCGATCGCCTCGACCGAGTTGAACACTTCGAAGTTGACCGCGCCCGTCGCCGGATCGCGGCAGCGGTCGAAGGAGTATTTCACATCCGCCGCCGTCATCGTCGCGCCGTTGTGGAACTTGACCCCCGGGCGCAGCTTGAAGGTGTAGGCAAGGCCGTCGGGCGCCACCTCATAGCTTTCGCACAGGCCCGGGATGACGTTGAGGTTCGCATCCACCGTCACGATCGAGGCGTGGATGTTCTGGAGCACGCGGCCCGCCGAGGCGGTGCCGGTCTGGTGCATGTCGAGGTTCTGCACCGTTTCGGAATGGCCCCAGATCAGGTGCCCGCCGCTGACGGGGGTGCCCTGCGCATGGGTGGCGCCCGGCCAGAGCTTGGCCGTCACGAGCATCCCGCCGAACAGAGCGGAGGTTGTCAGAAACTCCCTGCGGTTCATTGCATGTCCTCTTGGTATGTTGCCGCGCCGGGGCGCGGGGGTTGCGATTGTCCGCCGGCCGGGCCGGACGGGGTGGTGGCCGGGGTCATTCCGGCAGCCCGGGGCGGCGGTCCGCCACCCCCAGTTCGGCCTCGAGCGCGGCGCCGAAGGCCAGGATCGCGCTTTCGTTGAAAAGCCGGCCCCAGAGCGATATGCCCTGCGGCACGGTGAAGGTGCGGCCCGCCTGCGCCTCGCCGGTCGTCAGCTTGCCCGCGCCGAGGCTCGCGGCGCTGCGGGTGCCGACATCGTCGAACCCTGCGCGCAGGTGCAGGCAGGGATGGCCCGTGAAGTTCGACGCGATCAGCATCGGCCCGGTCATGAACGGGCCGATCAGCACGTCGATCTCGCGGAACAGCCCGTCGAGCGCCTGCATCACGCGGTAGCGCAGGCGGTCGAGGTTGACGTGATCGACCGCCGACAGGAACCAGGCCTTGCGCATCGTGTTCGGCCAGGCGCCGTCGTCCTGCCAGGTCAGCGTATCGTCGAGATTGTCGAGCGATATGGTCTCGAACAGCGCCGCCGCCTCGGCATATACGACGTTCATCAGCGCGGCGTAGGGCAGGTCGGGCAACGACACCGCCCGCACCTGCGTCAGCCGCCGCGCGGCCTCGAGCGCGGCGTGATCGACCGCCGTCGCGCCTTCGCCGAACGCCTCGGGCAGATAGCCGACGCGCAGGCCCGCGATCCCCCGCGTCGCGTCGTGGTGAAACCCGGCCGCGATCGACCCGCGGTCGGCCGCATCGGGCACGTTGAGCGCCGCGAGCACCAGCGCGGTATCGTCCACCGACCGGCAGATCGGCCCCACCTTGTCGAGCGAGGGGCACAGCGCCATCGCCCCCGCGCGGCTGACGCGGCCGAAGGTCGGGCGCAGGCCGGTCGTGCCGCAGCGCTGGCTGGGCGAGGTGATCGAGCCGAGCGTTTCGGTGCCGATGGCAAAGGCGCAGAGGCCCGCCGCCGTCGCGCTGGCCGATCCGGCCGACGACCCGGACGATCCCTCGTTGAGGTTCCACGGGTTGCGCGTGACGCCGCCATACCAGATGTCGTTGTAGGCCAGCGCCCCCACGGTCGTCTTGCCCAGCAGCACCGCCCCCGCCGCGCGGAGCAGGCGCACCACGGTCGCATCGGCCTCGGGCACCCGGTCGCGCCAGGGCTCGGCGCCCCAGCCGGTGACGATGCCCCGCGTATCGAACAGGTCCTTGACGCCGTAGGGGATGCCGTGCAGCGGCCCGAGGCTGACCCCCGCGCGGGTCAGCGCATCCATCGCCTCGGCCTCGGCCAGCGCGCGGTCGGGCGTGACGGTGGCAAAACAGCACAGCCGCGGGTTCAGGGCCGCGATCCGGTCGAGATAGATCTGCGTCAGGCGGCGCGACGAGATCTGCCCCGAGGCGATCCAGGCGGCCAGATGCGTGACCGGGGCGAAGGCGATATCCTCCTCCGCGGCGGGCAAGGGCACCGCGACCGGCGCGATGCGCACCGCCGTGCCCGGCGACGGCATGGCGAAATCGGCCAGCCGCGGGTCGAACCTTTGCGCCGGCGGCGCGTCGTTGGGCAGGCGCAGGGCGCGCCGCGCGACCGCCGAGGCGATCTGTCCCTCGAGATTGCCGATCATCTGGGCCCGTTCGGCCTCGGTCCAGTCGAGCGCAAGCAGCGCCTCGGCGCCCCGGATCTGGTCGGGGGTGATTGTGGTCATGCGTGGTCCCTCTCTGCCGGGGGCGGGTTGTCTGTCGCAGGCGCCGGGGCGAGCCGTTCGAGGTTGCCCGCGAGCGTGGCGAGGTGGTCGCGCATCGCGGCCTCGGCGGCGCCGCCATCGCCGGCGGCCAGCGCGTCGATGATGGCGTGGTGCTGCGCGTCGCTGATGCGCAGCGTCCCGGGCGACCGGGCGCGTTCGCGCAGACCCCGCCAAGACGGGTTCGCGCGGATCTCGTCGAGCATGGCGAAGGCCGTCAGCAGCGGCCGGTTGCCCGCCAGTGTCGCGATCCGCCGGTGCAGCGCCCCGTCCCACAGTTCGGTCTCGTCCCGGTCCTCGGCCTGCATCACCCGGGCCGCGATGCCGCGCAGGCGGGCGATCTCGTCCGGCGTTGCACGGGCGGCGGCAAGGCGGGCCAGCACCGGCTCGATGCACAGCCGCGCCTCCATCACCTCGGCCGGGGTCGTCTCGCCGACGATGCCGGCGGCCAGAAGGCCGGTCGGGTCTGGCGGATGGCCGGCAAAGGTGCCCTTGCCCTGCTGGCGCCAGATCAGCCCCTCGGCCTCGAGCGCGTCGAGCGCGCGGCGCAGGCTGCGCCGCCCGATGCCCCAGCGGTCGCACAGCGCCCGCTCGGCCGGCAGGCGGCCGGAGGGGCCCAGCCCGCCGTCCTGCACCAGCGCCAGAAGATGCCCGCGCGCCGTCAGCGCATCCCCCCGACCTGCTGATCCCGCCCCATCGCGCACGCCTGCCACCCGCCGACTCGAACCATTCGCCGATTGGTTCAGTGACACGCAGTTTTGCGCGAATGTCGAGGGCCGGTCTGCACGCCGGCGCGAGCGGCCGCGCGGCGCACGATGAATGGGCTGCGCTGCCGGGTTTCGCGGCGCCCTGCGAAACGCGCCCCCGGCGCGCGGCCCGGCGGCCGTGTGATCCGAAGGCGCGCGGGCGACGTATCCGAAGGCAATCCCGCGGTGCGGCTGGGCGATCGGGCCCCTTCCCGCACCCGGACCATCCGAAAGGCGAACCGATGAACATCCACACGCCGGAAATCGACCGCAAGCCCAGCCATGACGAGGCGCAGCGCGCACTCGCGACGCTTCGCCAGTGGGCAGGCAAGTCGTCGGACGACGAGATCGCCCGGCTCGACCCGGCGATCGGCCGCCTGCTGCCCGGCGCCGACTATCCCGCCCTCGCCCGAGACTACCCGCGCGAATTCCGCGTCTCGGATGCCTACAAGGAGGGCCTGCCGGACCTGCAGAACGGCCCGGCGAGCCTGATCCGCGGCGCCCGCGCGGTGATCCAGCATGTCGGTATCTCGAACTTCCGCCTGCCGATCCGGTTCCGCACCCGCGACAGCGGCGATGTCACGCTGGAGACCTCGGTGACCGGATCGGTCAGCCTCGAGGCGGGCAAGAAGGGCATCAACATGAGCCGCATCATGCGGTCCTTCTACGCCCATGCCGACCGCAGCTTCAGCTTCGGCGTGATCGAGGCCGCGCTTGATGATTACAAGGCCGACCTCGGGTCGTTCGACGCGCGTATCCAGATGCGCTTTTCCTTCCCGATGAAGGTCGAAAGCCTGCGCTCGGGCCTCTCGGGCTGGCAGTATTACGACATTGCGCTGGAACTGGTGGACATCGGCGGGCTGCGCAAGAAGATCATGCATCTCGACTTCGTCTATTCCTCGACCTGCCCCTGTTCGCTGGAGCTGAGCGAACATGCTCGCCGCACCCGCGGCCAGCTTGCCACACCGCACAGCCAGCGTTCGGTCGCGCGGCTGTCGGTCGAGGTCAGGGGCGACGCGGTGCTGTGGTTCGAGGATCTGGTGGAACTGGCCCGCGCCGGGGTGCCGACGGAAACGCAGGTCATGGTCAAGCGCGAAGATGAACAGGCCTTTGCCGAACTCAACGCCGCCAACCCGATCTTCGTCGAGGATGCGGCACGCTCGTTCTGTCAGGTGCTGCGGGCCGATCCGCGGATCGGCGATTTCCGTGTCGTCGCCAGCCACCAGGAGAGCCTGCACAGCCACGATGCGATCAGCCTGCTGACCGAGGGCGAGACCTTTGCCGCCGAAAGCCTCGATCCGCATCTGTTCCGCACGCTGATCCACGCCGGCTGATCCGCCTGCAGCGTCACGCTGTGGCGCGCCGCACCGGCCAGCCCGCCTTGACAGGCCGGGGGCCGGGCGCCAAGCCTTCGCGCCATGAACCTGCGCCCCGTCGGCTATGTCCTCGGCCTGCTCATCGTGGCGCTTGGCGCGGCGATGCTGCTGCCGCTGGCGCTCGACCTTGCCGCGGGCAACGGGCATTGGCCGGCCTTCATGGAATCGGCCATCGTCACGCTTCTGGCCGGCGGGGTTCTGGCGCTGGCCTGCGCGAGCGACACGGGGCGGGGCCTGACGCTCCAGCAGTCGTTCCTGCTCACGACCGGCGCCTGGGTGGCACTTCCGGCCTTCGGCGCGCTGCCCTTCATGATCGGCGCGCCGGGCGCCACCTTCACCCATGCGGTGTTCGAATCCATGTCCGGCATGACCACCACGGGATCGACCGTCTTTGTCGGGCTCGAGGCGCTGCCGGTGGGCACGAACCTCTGGCGCGGCATCCTGCAATGGCTCGGCGGGCTCGGGATCGTCATCGTCGCGCTGCTGTTCCTGCCGGTGATGAAGGTCGGCGGGATGCAGTTCTTCCGGTCCGAGGGGTTCGACACGCTGGGCAAGATCCTGCCCCGCGCGCTCGACATCTCGGCCGGGCTGATCCAGGTCTATGTCGCGATGACGCTCGCCTGCGTCATCGCCTACATGATCCTCGGCCTGAGCGGGTTCGACGCGGTGATGCACGCGATGACGACCGTCTCGACGGGCGGGTTCTCGAATTACGATGCATCCTTCGGGGTCTTTCCGGTCGCGGCGCACTATGCCTCGGCCCTGTTCATGATCCTGGCGAGCCTGCCCTTCATCCGCTATCTGCAACTTCTGCAGGGCAGCGCCGCGCCGATCTGGCGCGACGTGCAGGTGCGCGCCTATTTGCGCTGGATCGGCTATGCGATCGCGCTGATCCTCGCCTGGCGGCTGTTCGTGACGCGAGACGCCCCGGTCGCCGCCCTGCACGAGACGATGTTCAACACCGTCTCGATCTTTTCCGGCACGGGCTACACCAGCGCGGATGTCTCGGCCTGGGGGGCCTTTCCGCTCGTGGTGGCGATCGTGGCCGGGTTCATCGGCGGCTGCACCTCGTCAACCTCGTGCTCGGTCAAGGTGTTTCGCTACCTGATCCTGTTCGAGGCGATCCGCACGCAGCTGCGCCGCCTGACCAGCCCCAACATGATCCTGCCGGTCCGCTATGACGGACGGACGGTGGGCGAGGATGTGGTGAACTCGGTCATCCTGTTTTTCACGATGTTCGTGCTGACCTATGGCGTGCTGGCGGTCGGGCTGTCGATGACCGGGCTTTCGGCGCGCGCCGCGCTCACCGCCGCCTGGACGGCCATCGCCAATGTCGGTCCGGCCTACGGGCGCGAGGTCGGCGAGACGGGCGCCTTCAACGCCTTCCCCGACAGCGCGATCTGGATGATGACGATCGGGATGATGCTCGGCCGGCTGGAGCTTCTGTCGGTCTATGTCCTCTTCACCGTGCGGTTCTGGGCGCGCTGAGCCAGGTCGCCCCCGCATCGGCGCCGAGCGCCGGCGCACCCGTCTCGGCACAGGCGGGCGCCCCGTCGAACAGCGCCGGGGCGCGCACGCCCGGCACGCCGTCCCGGTCGATCCGCAACCCCCTGGCGATCACCTGCGGGTCGGCAAAGACATCGGCCATGTCGTTGATCGGGCCGGCCGGCACGCCCGCCGCCTCGCAGGCCTCGAGCAGCGCGGCGCGGGTGCGGGTGCGGGTCGCGGCGGTGATCGCCACGGTCAGCGCGGCGCGACTCGCCAGCCGCCCCGCGTTGGTCGCAAGCTGCGGGTCGGCCGCCAGACCGGGCAGCCCCAGCAGCCCGCAGAGTCGGCGGAACTGCGCATCGTTGCCGGTGGCAAGGATGATCCAGCCGTCGGCGCATTCATAGACCGCATAGGGCGCGAGGTTGGGATGCGCATTGCCAAGGCGCTGCGGCGCATGGCCAGAGACGAGATAGTTCATCGCCTGGTTCGCCGTGATCGCAACCCCGACGTCGAGCAGTGCAAGGTCGATGTGCCGTCCCCGCCCGGTCGCCTGCCGCTCGATCACCGCCGCAAGGATCGCATTCACGGCATAAAGCCCGGTGAACAGATCGGCCACCGCGACACCCGTCTTCTGCGGCGGCCCGTCCGGCTCTCCGGTCACCGACATGATGCCGGCCATGCCCTGGATGATGAAATCGTAGCCCGCCCGCGCCGCATAGGGGCCGGTCTGACCGAAGCCGGTGATCGAGCAGGTGATGAGCCGGGGGTTGAGCGTGGCGAGCGCGGCCGGATCGAGCCCGTATTTGACAAGGCCCCCGACCTTGAAGTTCTCGATCACCACATCCGCATCCGCCGCGAGTCCCCGGACGAGGGCCTGCCCCTCGGGGGCGGCGAAATCGGCCGTGACCGACCGCTTGCCGCGATTGGCGGCATGGAAATAGGCCGCCGCCCGTGCATCCGCTTTCTCAACGAAGGGCGGGCCCCAGCGGCGCGTGTCGTCACCCTCGGGGCTTTCGACCTTGATGACGTCGGCGCCGAGATCGGCGAGCGCCTGCCCCGCCCAGGGCCCGGCGAGGATGCGCGCCAGTTCCAGCACGCGCAGGCCGGCCAGCGGGCGCGGCGCGTCCATCGCCCTAGCCTTGCGCCGCGATTTCGGCGTCGATCAGGCGGCGCAAGTCGGCATAGCCCATGTTGCCGTATTTCCGGCCGTTCAGGACGAGCGAGGGCGTGCTGTCGATCCCGTCGGCCGCCGTGTCGGCCTGGAACTTGGCCACCATCGCCTGCGCCTTGGCGCCGTCCTGCATGCAGGCATCGAGATCGGCATCGGTCATGCCCGCCTTGCGCCCGATCCGGCGCAGGTTCTCGACGATCTTGAGGCCGTCGCCCCCCGCCACCCAGTCGCGCTGCTGGGCGTAGAGCATGTCGGCGATCCCGAAATACCGCCCCTCGCCGCCGCAGCGGGCGACCATGGCGGCCCAGAGGCCGTAGCGATCGAAGAACACCTCGCGGTAGACGAACCGGATCAGGCCGGTGTCGATATAGTCGCGGCGCAGGTCCTTGAACGTTGTCGCGTGGAACGTCGCGCAATGCGGGCAGGTGAAGGACGCATATTCGATCAGCGTCACCTTGGCGTCGGGGTTGCCGAGCACCATGTCGGCAACCTCCGGCAGGCTCGCCGGATCGGCCGTCTGCGCCCCGGCCGCACCGAAGGGTGCCAGTGCAGCCTGCTGGCCGGCCGGGCGCGGCAGGGCAAGCCATGCCGCCCCCCCGAGGCCGAGCGCGGACAATCCAAGGGCGATCGCGGTTCTGCGGTTCATGGGCAAGGCCTTTCGGTCATTCGGTGCCTGTCGTTCTGTCGGCATGCGGCGCGCGGCCGGTGCCCGGGCATCATTCGGTCGCCGCGCGCCGCGCGGCCACGTTGCGGGCAAGGCGTTCGAGCGCGGCGCGCAACCCGGCGTCGTGCACCCCGTCCACCGCCGGCGGCACCGGCTCGGGCGCCCGGCGCGGCGCGGCGGCCTTGGCCGGGGCGAAGGCGGCCTGCGCCTCGGCAAAGCCATGGGCGCTCGTCTGGGTTATCACGATGCGCCCGATGGCGTTATAGCCATAGGCCGCATTCACCCGCGCCCGCAGACGCTCGCGCGCCATGTCCACCAGCGGCGCATGGGCAGGCGCGACAAGGATCGTCAGCGTCGCACCGAAGCTGTCGCGGCCATAGCCGACCCTGACCGGGCGGGTGACGGCGGCAAGCTCGGGCCCGGCGATCTCGTCCCAGTGGGTGAGCACGCGGGCGGCGGCAAAGCCGCGCTTTTCCCCGACCTTCTGGATGCGCCCCTGCACAAGGCGCCCCGCAGGCTCGAAGCCGCGCATGCGCGGCGCGGCGGGGGGCGGGTCCGAAACGGGGCGGCGGGGCATCGCTGGTCTTTCCGTGGCTCGCCGTTATCTTACGCGGCGGCGCGGGAAGGGCCAGCGGCAGATGGCAGGCAGGGCGATGAAAGATGCGTGACGACGCGCCGCGGACCTCGCCGCATGGCACCGAGATCGCGCCCCTGCTGCTGGCCTGGTACGACCGGCACGCGCGCGTCCTGCCCTGGCGGGTCGGCCCGGCCGACCGGGCGGCGGGGATGCGGCCCGATCCCTATCGGGTCTGGCTGTCCGAGGTGATGCTGCAGCAGACCACCGTTGCCGCCGTCGCGGGGTATTTCCACCGCTTCACCGCCCGATGGCCCGATGTCGCGGCCCTTGCTGCCGCGCCCGAAGCCGAGGTGATGGCGGCCTGGGCGGGCCTTGGCTACTATGCCCGGGCGCGCAACCTGATCGCCTGCGCCCGCGCCGTCGCGGCGTCGGGCGGGGTGTTTCCCGATACCGAGGGCGGCCTGCGCGCCCTGCCGGGCATCGGCCGCTACACCGCCGCCGCGATCGCCGCCATCGCCTTCGACCGTCCCGCCGTCGTGGTGGACGGGAATGTTGAGCGGGTCATGGCCCGCCTGCATGCGATCGAGACGCCCCTGCCCGCCGCCAAGCCGGTGCTGACCGGCCTTGCCGCGCGGCACACGCCGCTGCACCGGCCGGGCGATCACGCGCAGGCGGTGATGGACCTCGGCGCCACGATCTGCACGCCGCGCCGCCCGGCCTGCGCGCTTTGTCCGCTGCGGGGCGGTTGCGCAGCCCATGCGGCGGGCATCGCGGCAGAGTTGCCGCGCAAGGCGCCGAAAGCACAACGGCCGGTCCGCCGCGGGATCGCCTATCTGGCGCGGCGCGCGGACGGGGCCTGGCTGCTCGAGAGGCGGGCGGACAAGGGGCTCCTCGGCGGGATGCTCGGCTGGCCGGGGACCGACTGGACCGAAGGCGAACCGGTCGAGGATCCGCCGCTGGCCCTCGACTGGCGCGATCCGGGGGCCGAGGTGCGGCATGTGTTCACCCATTTCGAGCTGCGCCTTGCCCTGCGCATCGCGCGCGCGCCCCTCGCGGCCGACCCGTCGCGCGGGCTGTGGATACCGACGGACGCCTTCCGCCCCGCCGATCTGCCGACGGTGATGCGCAAGGCCCACGACCTCGCGCGGGATGCGCTCGGCTGAAGCGGCGCCGCAGGCCGGGACGCGCCCGAGGCGCAAGGCGCGGCGCGATTGTTGCCGCGCCGGGGCATTTGCGGGCGGCGTACAGGGTGCTAGGATGCCGCCATGATCGCCGCTTCCGCCACCCCCGTCCTGCCGCGCGGCCTGCGCGGCGCGCTGCCGTTCTGGTCGTCGCTGCTGATGATCCCGCTGGCCGTCATCGGCGCGACGGTCGGGGGCTGGACGGTGCTGCTGCTGCCGCTGTTCGGCTGGGGGATGGTCACGCTGCTCGACCTCGTCGGCGGGCACGAGACGGCGAACCCGGACCCGGACGCACCGGCCGATCTGGGCTGGTATCGGCTGATCACGGTCGTCTGGTTTCCGGTGCAGGCGGGGACGGTGTTCGGCGTTCTGTGGCATGTCACGCGAACCGGTCATCTCGGCACGGGCGAACAGCTTGCGCTGTTCTTCGGCCTCGGGGTGATCTCGGGCGCGATCGGGATCACCTATGCGCATGAACTCATGCACCAGAAACCGCGGTGGGAACGGTGGCTGGGCGATCTGCTGATGGCGATGGTGCTCTATTCCCATTTCCGCAGCGAGCATCTGCTGGTCCATCATCGCCATGTCGGCACCCCGCGCGATCCGGTGACGGCGCGCTACAACACCGGGTTTCACCGGCAGTTCTGGCGCGTGCTGCGGACCTGCCCCGGTTCGGCCTGGCGGGCCGAGGCGGCGATGCTGGCGCGGCGGGGGTTGCCGGCGCTGCACCGGTCCAACCCGTTCTGGCGCTATGCGGCGCTGCAGGCGGGGTTCCTCGGCCTTGCACTGGCGATCGGCGGCTGGTGGGGGCTGGTGCTCTTCCTCGTGCAGGCCTTCACCGCCGTCTGGCAGCTGGAGCTGACCAATTACATCGAGCACTACGGCCTGACCCGGCGCCACCTCGGCGAGGGGCGCTACGAGCCGGTGCGCCCGCATCATTCCTGGAACGCCGATCACCGGGTGTCGAACTGGCTGCTCATCAACCTGCAGCGGCATTCGGACCATCATTACAAGCCCGACCGGCGCTTTCCGCTGCTGCAGACCTACGGGGCCGAGGCGGCGCCGCAACTGCCGCTCGGCTATCCGGCGATGACGGCGCTGGCGATGGTGCCGCCGCTGTGGCGACGGGTGATGAACCCGCGGGTGCGGGCCTGGCGGCGCCAGCACTACCCCGACATCGCGGACTGGGGCCCCTACAACCGGGGCGAGACGCCCCTGCCGCGGGGCTGACCGCGGCTGCGGCCGGACCGCGGGCGCCGCTGCGCCAGCGGGCGGGCACCCGCGGGCCGCGCCATCTTGCCACGGCGGCGCCGAGGTGGTCATCTGCCCGGCAGGAGGCGAGAATGGACGGCAGTGCGGCGCGACCCATCGGTATCGGGCAACCCTTGCCCCGGCGCGAGGATGCGCGGCTGCTGCGCGGTGCCGGGCGTTTCGTGGCTGATCTCGCCCCTGCCGGGTGCCTCGCGCTCGAATTCCTGCGCTCGCCCTATCCCTCGGGCCGGATCGCCCGGCTCGACGTCGCCGCCGCAACCGCCCTGCCGGGGGTCCGGCTGGTGCTGACAGCCGCCGATCTCGGGCTGCGGGCAAGCGCGGCCGTCAATCCGCTGATCCACGCGGCGGCGGCGGTGCCGCTGGTGCCGCTGGCCGCGGGGCATGTCCGCGCCGTCGGACAGGCGGTGGCGGCGGTGGTCGCGGATACCGCTGCCGCCGCGCGCGATGCGGCCGAGGCGATCGAGTTCGATGTGGAAGAGGGCGAGGGCGACCGGGCGGCGGCGCCAGTGCTCGACCACCGCCGCGCCGAGGGCAGTGCAGCGCCGGGGGGCCTGCGCGTTGCGGTGCGCGTCGATCACGCGCTGCTCGCCCCCCTGCCGCTCGAGCCGCGGTCAGTGCTGGGCCAGTGGGACGGCGCGCGGCTCACCCTGCACAGCGGGGTGCAGACGCCGCACCGGATGCGCGACGATCTGGCGGCGATGCTGGGGCTGGCGCGCGCTGCGGTCCGGATCGTGGCGCCCGATGTCGGCGGCGCCTTCGGCGGGCGCGCCTCGATCATGGCCGAGGATGTCGTGGTCGCGGTCGCCGCGCGACGGCTCGGCGCGCCGGTCCTGTGGCAAGGCACGCGCAGCGAGGAGTTCCTCGGCGCGACGCAGGGGCGCGGGGCGGCGACCGAGGCGGTCCTGACGCTCGAGCCCGACGGGCGGCTGCGGACGCTCGAGGCACGGGTGGACGCCCCGCTCGGCCACTGGATGGCCTATTCCGCCCTCGCCCCGGTGAACAACGCCCAGCGCATCCTGCCCGGTCCCTATGCGGTCCCGGCGGTCAGCGTGACGGCGACGGCACGGATCACGGCCGGCGCGGGGGTCAACATCTATCGCGGCGCGGGGCGCCCCGAGGCGGCGATGCTGACGGAGCGGCTGATGGACCGCGCCGCGGCCGCGCTCGGGCGCGATCCGATCGACCTGCGACGGGCGAACCTGCTGCCGCCGGGCGCGGAGGGGCCGGGCTCGGCCGGGCTCGCCGGGCTGCTCGACGCCATCGCCCCGGCCTGGGCGGCGGCACAGGCGGCGCGCGATGCCGCGCGCACGGCGGGCAGCATCGCCGGCGCGGGCCTTGCGCTCTATGTCGAGCCTTGCGGGCAGGGCTGGGAATGGGCCGAGGTCGCGCTCACCCCCGGCGGCGTGGTCGCGCGCTGCGGCGCGACGGCGCAGGGTCAGGGGCGCGAGACGGCGGCGGCGCAGATCGTCGCCGCCGCGCTCGGCATCGCGCCCGAGGCGGTGTCGGTGATCGCGGGCGATACGGATGCGGTTGCCGAAGGGATCGGCGCGCTCGCCTCGCGCTCGACCGCCATAGGCGGCTCGGCGCTCTGGCGCGCGGCGGTGCGGCTGGCGCGCGATGCGCGGGCTGCGGCAGCGGGCCGGCTCGGCGCATCGCCCGATGCGGTGCAGTTTACGGCTACCGGGGCGACGGCCGGCGGCGCCGTGATCCCCTGGGCCGACCTCGCCCCGCTGTCCGCCGCCGACCGCTACACCGCCCCGGCCGAAGCCTGGGCCGCCGGCGCAGTCGTCGCGCAGGTGGCGATCGACCCCGAGACCGGCGCGGTCCGGGTGACGCGCATCGATTGGGCCGACGATGCCGGCACCACCGTCAACCCGATGCTGGTCGAGGGGCAGCTTCTGGGCGGCATGGCGCAGGGGATCGGGGCGGCGCTGATGGAGCGGATCGTCTATGCGGACGGCCAGCTTCTGACCGGCAGCCTGATGGACTATGCCCTGCCGCGCGCCGCCGACATGCCCCCCCTGCGCCTGATCTCCTGCCCGACCCCGACCGCCGCCAATGCGCTCGGCGCGCGCGGGGTGGGCGAGGCGGGATGCATCGGCATTCCCGCCGCGATCCTCAACGCCGTGATGGACGCCCTGCCCCCCGGCACCCCCGACCTGCCCCTGCCGCTCACGCCGGAACGGATCTGGCGCGCCCTGAACGGACTGCCCGCATGCTGAAATACCACCGCAAGGACGCCAAGGCCCATGCAAGGGCCACGATGACCGGCATCTGGGCCGCCGCCCTCATGCCGTTCCGCGAAGATCTGAGCCTCGACGAGGACGGTTTCCGCGCCAACGTGGACCACTGGATCGACGATCTCGGGATCGACGGGTTCTTCATCGCCGGCAAGCAGGGCGAGTTCTACGCCATGAGCGTGGACGAGCGCAAACGCACCTTCGACCTCGCCGTATCCGCCTGCGCGGGCCGGGCGCAGACGATCATGTCGTGCAGCGACCAGAACATGGATGTCGTGATCGACCTCGCCCGCCACGCGCAATCCTGCGGCGCCGACTGGATCGTGGTGCATGCCCCGGTGCTGCATTTCACGAGGGCGCAGGACGAAACGCTGCTGCGCTATTACGAGACCATCGCATCGAAGGTGGATATCGGGATCGCCCTCTGGAGCCACCCGGATTCGGGCTACCTGATGTCGCCCGCGCTCTGCAACCGGCTGGCCGATATCGAAACCGTGGTGGCGATCAAGTATTCCGTTCCCCGGCCCGTCTACGCCGAGCTCACCCGCCTCGCCGGTGACCGCATCATCGTCTCGACCGCCTCGGAAGAGGAATGGCTCGACAACATCCTCGAACTCGGCTGGCGGCTCTATCTCTGCTCGTCCCCGCCCTACCTCATCCAGACCGCCCGCGACCGCCGCATGCGCGCCTATACCGATTCCGCTTTCGCGGGGCGCGCGGACGAGGCGCGGGCCTTGCGCGATTCGCTCGATCCGGTCCGCCGGGCGCTGCGCGGTACCCGCCCGGCCGAGAAACCCCATGCGCATCAGAAATACTGGCAGACACTGCTCGGCCAGACCGGGGGACGCACCCGGCCCCCGATGCTGGAGTTGACCGCGGAAGAGATGCGCATCACGCGCGCGGCGTTTGACGCCTGCGGCCTGATCACCGCATGATCGGCGAAACAGGGGGGACAGCCATGGCACGCCTCGCCGCCTTCAACTTCCAGCGCTGGATCGACGACCACCGCCACCTGCTCAAGCCGCCGGTCGGAAACCAGATGGTGTTCAAGAATGCCGAACTGATGGTCACGGTGGTCGGCGGCCCGAACAGGCGCACCGACTATCACGACGACCCGGTCGAGGAATTCTTCTACCAGCTCAAGGGCGACATGCTGCTGAAGATCCACGATACCGGGACGGGCGAATTCTACGACGTCCCGATCCGCGAGGGCGACGTGTTCCTCCTGCCGCCCCACATCCGCCATTCGCCGCAGCGCCCGCAGGAAGGCTCGATCGGCCTCGTGATCGAACCGGCGCGGCCCAAGGGCGCGCTCGACGCGATCGAATGGTATTGCTTTGCCTGCAACGCCCGCGTCCACCGCGCCGAGGTGGATCTCGTGAGCATCGTGGACGACCTGCCCCCGATCTATGCCGCCTTCTATGCCGACGAAGCCGCGCGAACCTGCCCCGCCTGCGGCACCATCCATCCGGGAAAGGAACCGCCGCCGGGCTGGGTGCAGCTCTGAGTTTCTTTCAGGCCGGAAACTTCAGACTTGAAACTTCAGGCTTGAAATAACCCACGCGATCCGCCAGGGTCCGTCAAAACAAGCGCGATCCGCGCAGACCAGGGAGACGACGATGAAACGCCTTCTGACCGCCGCGAGCCTGCTCGCCCTCGCCGCCACCGCGAGCCTCGCCGAACCGGTGAAGATCGGGATGATCACCACCCTTTCGGGCCCCGCCGGCTACCTCGGCGAACAGGTGCGCGATGCCTTCCTGCTGGCCATCGAACAGGAGGGCGGCAAGCTCGGCGGCGTCGCGGTGCAGCTCGTGGTCGAGGACGACGGGCTCAAGCCGCCGCAGGGCCTCCAGATCGCCGAGAAATTCCTCGGCGACGACGGGATGAAACTGCTGACCGGCATCATCTTCTCCAACGTGGCCGGCGCCGTGGTGCCCGAGGTCGTCGATCAGGGCGCGATCTACGTCAGCCCCAACGCCGGCCCCTCAAACCTCGCCGGAACCGGCTGCCACCCGAACTATTTCGTCGTCTCATGGCAGAACGACGCCCTGCACGAGGCTTCGGGCACCGCGGCAAAGAAACTCGGCTATACCCGCGCCGTCGCCCTTGCCCCCAACTACCAGGCCGGCAAGGACGCCATCGCCGGTTTTGCCCGCGAATTCGGCGGCTCCGTCACCGAGATCTACACCCAGCTCGACCAGACCGATTTCGCCTCCGAAATGGCCCAGATCCGCGCCGCGAACCCCGAGGTTGTGTTCCAGTTCCACCCCGGCGGCCTCGGCATCGCCTTCCTCAAGCAATACCAGCAGGCCGGCCTGCTCGGCACGATCCCGATGCTGCTTTCCGAACCCTCGCTCGACGCGGTGATCCTGAACGCCGTCGGCGAGGCCGCGATCGGCCTCAAGGGCACGACGCACTGGGCGCCCGATTTCGACAATGACGCCTCGCGCGCCTTCGTCGCCGCCTGGGCCGCCAAATACGGTGACAAGCCGCTGACGACCTACGCCCAGCAGGGCTATGATACCGCCCTCCTGATCGCCTCGGCCCTGCGCAAGACCGGCGGGCTCGACGACATCGACGCGTTCCGCGCCGCCCTCCGGGCCGCCGATTTTGCCTCCACCCGCGGCAGCTTCGCCTTCGGGCCCAACCAGCATCCGGTGCAGGACTGGTGGCTGATCGAGATCGTGGCCGGCGAAGGCGGAAAACCCGTCCCGGTCACGCGCGAGAAGCTGCGCGAGGCGGTCGGCGACAGCTACGCGGACGCCTGCAAGATGTAGGCAATCGAACCGGCGGGCGGTCTGCCCGAACCGCCCCCGGCTTCATCGTTCCGCAAATACTCCCGCCGGAGGCTCCCGCAGCCGCCGCCCCGCGCCGCCTCAGGCAAAGGCCGCCCGATGATCCTCATCCTCGAACAGCTTCTGAACGGCCTCCAGTACGGCGTGACGCTGTTCCTGCTCGCGGCCGGGCTGACGCTGATCTTCGGCATCATGGGCGTCATCAACCTCGCCCATGGCTCGCTCTTCATGATCGGTGCCTATGCGGGGATGTATGCGGCGGCGCAGACGGGGAGCTTCTGGCTCGGCCTGCCGGTCGGTCTCGCGGCCGCGGCAGTGACGGGCCTTGTCGTCGAGGCGGTGGTGATCCGCCGCCTCTACGCCCGCGACCATCTCGACCAGGTGCTCGCCACCTTCGCCCTCATCCTGATGGCGAACCAGACGATCATCCTCGTCTTCGGCCGCCAGCCGATCTTCACCCGCCTGCCCGCGGGCTTCGACACCTCTGTCGAGCTGCTGCCGGGCCTCTTCTACCCGCCCTATCGCCTCCTCATCATCGCGGTCGGCCTCGCCGTCGCGGCCGGATTGTGGCTTCTCATCAACCGCACCCGCGTCGGCATGCTGGTGCGCGCCGGCGCCACCAACCGCGACATGGTGCGCGCGCTCGGGGTGGATATCCGGCTGCTCTACACCGCCGTCTTCGGCCTCGGCGCGCTGCTCGCGGGGCTGGCGGGCTACATGGCCGGGCCGATCTCGGCGGTGCAGGTCGGCATGGGCGAGCAGATCCTGCTGGCCACCTTCGTCGTCGTCGTGGTCGGCGGTGTCGGGTCGGTCAAGGGCGCCTTCGTCGCCGCGCTGATGCTCGGCATCGTGGACACGATGCTGCGCGCCTTCCTGCCGACGATCCTGCGCGGCGTCATGCCGCCGGCCGAGGCCGATCAGCTCGGCATCGGCATCGCCTCGATGGGCATCTACCTGCTGATGGCGCTGGTCCTGCTGATCCGCCCCCGCGGCCTGTTCGCCACATGACGCTGCGCATTGCCCTCGGCGTGATTGCCGCCGCGCTGCTGCTGGCCCTGCCGCAGATCGCGGCGGCGCTCGGCCAGCCTGCCCTCGTCACGCTCGCCACCCGCATCGCCGTCTATGCCATCGCCGCCGCCAGCCTCAACTTCATCCTCGGCTATGGCGGGATGGTCAGCTTCGGCCATGCCGCCTTCTTCGGCCTCGGCGCCTATACCGTCGGCATGCTGTTCCACCATGCGGGCGCGGGGCCGATGTTCGGGCTGATCCCCGGCACGACGCAACTCGCCCTGACCATCCCGCTCGCCATGCTCGTCGCCGGCCTCGCCGCCGCCGCCATCGGCGCGCTGAGCCTGCGCACGGGGGGCGTGCAGTTCATCATGATCACGCTCGCCTTCGCGCAGATGCTGTTCTTCCTCTTCGTCTCGCTGACAACCTATGGCGGCGAGGACGGGCTCATCATCCGCCGGCCCAACGAATTCCTCGGGCTGAACCTGCGCGACCGGGCGACGATGTATTACACCGCCCTCGGCTTTGCCGCCCTGTTCTTTGCCCTCCTGTGGCGGATCGTGCATTCGTCCTTCGGCGCGGTGATCCAGGGCATCCGGCAGAACGAGCGGCGCATGGCCGCGCTCGGCTTTGCCCCCTACCGCTACAAGCTTGCCGCCTTCGTGCTGTCGGGCATGGGCTGCGGCCTCGCCGGCGCGCTGATGGCGAATGTTCTGCGCTTCACCTCGCCCGACCTCATGCACTGGACCAAATCGGGCGAGCTCATCATCATGGTGATCCTCGGCGGTCTTGGCACGTTCTTCGGCCCGATCCTCGGTGCGGCGGCGTTCCTGATCCTCGAAACGACCCTCTCGGGCTGGTCGGAACACTGGCCGCTGGCGCTCGGGGCGATCCTGCTCGTGATCGTGCTGTTCACCCGGGGCGGGGTCGCGGGGCTGATCGCGCGCCTGCCGGGGCTGCGGCGATGACGGCGATCCTCGACATCGCAGGACTCGTGAAGCGGTTCGGCGGCCTCACCGCGACCGACGACGTGACGCTGACCGTCGAGCCGGGCGAGATCCACGCCCTGATCGGCCCGAACGGCGCGGGCAAATCGACCCTCATCAACCAGATCTGCGGCGAGCTTGCGCCCGACGCCGGCACGATCCGCCTCGCGGGGCGCGACATCACCGGCGCGAGCGTGCCCGAGCGGGTGGCCCTCGGCCTCGGCCGCACCTTTCAGGTCACTTCCCTGCTCGACGACATGACGGTGCGCGAGAATATCGGGATGGCCGTGCAGGCGCGCATGGGGCGCAGCTTTCGCATCCTCGACCGACTACGGTCCCGGCGCGCGATCTGGGACGAGGCCGAGGCGCTGCTGGCCGGCACACCCCTTTCCCCCCGCGCCGGCATCGCAGCGCGCGACCTCAGCCATGGCGAGAAGAAACAGCTCGAACTGCTCGTCGCGCTCGCCCGCCGCCCGGCGATCCTGCTGCTCGACGAACCGATGGCGGGCCTCGGGCATGCCGAAAGCCAGGAGATGATCGAACGCCTCGCCGCCATCGGGCGCAGGACGCCGATGCTGCTGGTCGAACACGACATGGATGCGGTCTTTGCCCTGGCCACCCGCGTATCCGTCCTCGTCTACGGCCGCATCATCGCGCAGGGCCCGCCCGAGGCGATCCGCAGCGATCCGGCGGTGCGCGAGGCCTATCTGGGCGCGGAGGACGAGCTTGCTTGACGTGACCGGCCTTCAGGCGGGCTATGGCCCCGCGCAGGTGCTCTTCGATGTCGCGCTCGAGGTCGGCGAGGGGCAGGTCGTCACGCTGCTGGGCCGCAACGGCATGGGCAAGACGACGACGGTGCGCACGATCATGGGCCTGCTGCCCGCCCGCGGCGGGTCGGTCACGCTCGGCGGACGCACGGCGACCGGCCTTGCGCCCGAACGCATCGCCCGCCTCGGCGCCGGCCTCGTGCCCGAGGGGCGGCAGGTGTTCCCCACGCTCACGGTGCGCGAAAACCTGGTCGCCTGCGCCGCCAACCGCCTGCGCCGGCCGAGCCCCTGGACGCTGGGCCGCGTCTATGGCCTCTTCCCCCGCCTCGGCGAGCGGGCCGGGCAGATGGCCGCCACGCTGTCGGGCGGCGAGCAGCAGATGCTGGCCGTCGGACGCGCCCTGATGACCAACCCGCGCCTTCTGATCCTCGACGAGGCGACCGAGGGCCTCGCCCCGACCATCCGAACCGAGATCTGGCATGTCATCGAGCGGCTCAAGCGCGAGGGGCAGTCGATCCTGCTGATCGACAAGAACCTCGGCGTGCTGCGGCGGCTCGCCGACCGGCATTTCATCCTCGAAAAGGGGCGCACCGTCTGGTCCGGCACAGGCGCCGACCTCGACCGCGATGCCGCCCGCGTGCAGGGCTATGTCGGGGTCTGATTTCCGCCTCGTCCTCGTCGGCTGGGGCGCGATCGCGCAGCGCATCGCCGCGCTGCTGGCCGAACGCCGCCCGCCGCGCCTGACCCTCGCCGCCGTCGCGGTGCGCGATCCCGCCCGCGCCCGCACCCTGCCGGATGGCGCGGCGCTGATCCACGACCCCGGCGCCCTTGCCGCCCTCAGCCCCACCCTCGTCGTCGAGGCGGCGGGCCGGGCCGCCGTCGCGCCGTGGGGCCGCGCGGCCCTCGCCGCCGGCGCCGATTTCGCCCCCGCCTCGACCGCCGCCTTCGCCGACCCGGCCCTCCTGCCCGACCTGATGGCCCGGGCCGCGGCCTGCGGGCGCCAGATCGTCATCGCCCCCGGCGCGCTCGCCGGGATCGACGCGCTGGCCGCCGCCGGCCACCTGCCGCTCCACGCCGTGCGCCACGAGATCGTCAAGCCGCCCGCCGCCTGGGCCGGAACCGAAGCGGAGGCGCTGTGCGACCTCGCTGCGCTGACCGGCCCCGTCACCTTCTGGGAAGGCCCCGCCGATCAGGCCGCCGCCCGCTTTCCCCAGAACGCAAATGTCGCGATGATCTCGGCCCTCGCCGGGATAGGCCCGGCCGCCACCACCATCGCGCTGACCGCCGATCCGTCCGCCACACGCAACGCACACCGACTGGCCGCGACCGGCGCCTTCGGCACGCTGCGGGCCGAGGTCGAAAACCGCCCCCTCGCCGGCAATCCCAAATCCTCCGAACTCACCGCCCTTGCCTTGGTCCGCCTCATAACGGGCCGCGCCGGCCCGCTGGCCCTGTAATCCCGGCCGCCGAGGTCCGCCGCCGGCACGGCCACCGCCACCGCGCCCGCGGCACCCTCTGCCTCGCCCGCCCCGACGCGCCACGGCCCCGCGCCCGACGGACCCGCGCCCACCCGGCACGCCCCCGACTTCACTGTTCACCAAATACTCCGGGGGTCCGGGGGCTGGCCCCCGGGGCAACGATGTGCGCGCGGCCCGTTCAGCCGCCCCAGTCCGCCCCCTGCATCGCGCGCAGGCGCGAGGCGGTGCGCGCGAACTCGAAGCTTCCCGTGCCCTCGAGATAGAGCTTTTCCGGCGCATCCGCCGCCGAGGCCACGAGCCGCACCCGCGCCTCGTAGAGCGTGTCGATCAGCGTCACGAACCGCCGCGCCTCGTTGTAATTCGCCGCCGACAGCCGCGGGATGTCCTCGACCATCAGCACCCGCACCGCCGCGGCGATCGCAAGGAAATCCGCCGGGCCGAGCGGGCGGCCGCAGAAATCCCAGAACGACCCCCGCGCCACCCCGCCGGCAAAGCGGTCGATCACCACCGCCCGCCCGTTCACCGTCAGCGTCAGCGCTGCCCCCGCCGCCCCGCCCGTCAGATCGGCCCAGATCGCATCCAGCGCCGCCCGCGCCGCCGCCCCCGGCGGCACGAACCAGACCGGCGCGCCGGCAAGCCGGTGCTGGCGCCAGTCGTTCGGGCTTTCCAGCGCCACGATGTCGAGCCGCGCCGCGATCAGGTCGATGAACGGCAGGAACAGCGCGCGGTTCAGCCCGTCCTTGTAAAGATCATCCGGCGGGCGGTTCGACGTGGTGACGATCACCACCCCGGCATCGAGCAGGAACTGGAACAGCCGACCCACGATCATCGCATCGGCGATGTCGGTGATCTGCATCTCGTCGAAACAGAGCAGGCGCGAGTCGCGCGATACCGCCTCGGCCACCGGGGCCAGCGCATCGGCCGCCCCCCGCCCCCGTGCTGCATGCAGGCCCTTCTGGATCTCCTGCATGAAGGCGTGGAAATGCACCCGGCGCTTGGCGGTGATGGCGGTTTCGGCAAAGAACAGGTCCATCAGCATGGACTTGCCCCGTCCCACCCCGCCCCAGAGGTAGAGGCCGCGCGGCACCTCGGGCGCCTTGCGCAGGAAGCCCGGCAGCATCCCCCGCCGCCGCGCGCCGCCCTGTGCCTCGAGCCAGAGCCGCAGCGCCTCGAGCCGGGGCAGCACCGCCGCCTGCGCAGGATCCGGGCGCAGCGCGCCCGCGGCAACCCGGGCTTCCCAGATCGCGGTCAGCGTCGTCATGCCCGCCCCATGCCGCGAAAGCCCGCCCGGCTCAATCCCCGCTCGCACCGGCCGGGGCGGCGCCGTCTGCCGACCGAAGCCGGAACCGCTGGATCTTGCCCGTCGCCGTCTTGGGCAGCGCGCCGCAGAACACGATCCGGCGCGGGTATTTGTAGGGCGCGATCACGGCCTTCACATGTTCCTGCAGGCGCCGCGCCGTCGCCTCGTCCTCGGCCACCCCGCCTGCGACCACCACATGCGCCACCACGATCTGCCCGCGCGCCTCGTCCGGCTCGCCGACCACTGCGCATTCGGCGACATCGGGATGTTTGAGCAGCGCCGCCTCGACCTCGGGCCCGGCGATGTTGTAGCCCGACGACACGATCATGTCGTCGTTGCGGGCGGCGAAATGGAAATACCCCGCGTCATCCTGCCAGAACGCATCGCCGGTGATGTTCCAGCCATTCTGCACATAGGCCGCCTGCCGCGGATCGTCCATGTAGCGGCACCCCGTCGGGCCCCGCACGGCAAGCCGGCCGACCGTGCCGCGCGGCACTTCGGAGCCGTTTTCGTCCACGATCCGCGCCTCGTATCCCGTCACCGGCTTGCCGGTGCAGCCGGGGCGATGATCGTCGAAGCGGTTCGAGATGAAGATATGCAGCATCTCGGTCGCGCCGATCCCGTCGAGCATCGGCTTGCCGGTCCGCGCGATCCATTCCTCGTAGACCGGCGCCGGCAGCGTCTCGCCCGCGCTGACGGCGGCGCGCAGCGAGCTCAGATCCGCCCCCTCGCTCATCGCCTTGAGCATCACCCGATAGGCGGTCGGCGCGGTGAAGCAGACGGTCGCGCGATGCTGCTCGATGATCTCGATCAGGTTCGGCGGCGAGGCGTTCTCGAGCAGGCATGCCGCCGCCCCGAAGCGCAGCGGAAAGACCGCGAGCCCGCCGAGGCCGAAGGTGAAGGCAAGGGGAGGCGAGCCGACGAATACATCGTCCTCGCGCACCCCGAGCACCTCGCGCGCATAGCCATCGGCGATGATGAGGATGTCGCGGTGGAAATGCATCGTCGCCTTGGGCTGGCCCGTGGTGCCGCTGGTAAAGCCGAGGAGCGCCACATCGTCCCGCCCCGTCGGCACCGCCTTGAACCGGACCGGCTTGGTCAGCGCCACCCGGTCGAGTTCGGCGTCATGGTTGGCCGTCCCGTCGAACCCCACCACCTGCCGCAGGAAGCGGCTCGACTTGGCGCAGGCAACCATTTCCTCCATCAGGCGCGTGTCGCAGAGGGCAACCGTCACTTCGGCCTTGTCCACGATCTGCGCCAGCTCCCCCGCCCGCAGCATCGGCATCGTGTTGACCACCACCGCGCCCGCCTTGGTCGCCGCCAGCCAAGCGGCCACCATCGCCGGATTGTTCGCCGACCGGATCAGCACGCGGTTGCCCGGCTTGACGCCATAGGTCTCGACCAGCGCATGGGCGATGCGGTTGGACCAGTCGGTCAGCTCCTTGTAGGTCCGCTGCCGCCCGTTGCCGATCAGCGCGATCTGGTCGCCGAACCCCCGCTCCACCATCCGGTCGGTCAACTCGACCCCGACATTGAGCCAGTCGGGGTAACCGAAGCCGCCCCAGCGCAGCTCCGGCCACTGGTCCTGTGGCGGCAGGTGGTCGCGGGTAAAGGTATCGACATGTCCGCTCGGCCCCAGCTTCATGCCCCAGCCCCCCGGTCCGCATCCTCAGGCACCACCGCCGTCGCCTCGATCTCGACCTTCGCCCGGTCCTCGACCAGCGCAACCACCTGAACCAGCGCCATCGCCGGGAAATGCCTGCCGATCACCGCCCGGTAGGCCCGCCCGACCTCGCGCAGGGCGCCGAGGTATTCGCGCTTGTCCGTCACATACCAGGTCATCCGCACGATATGCTCGGGACGCGCCCCGGCACAGTCGAGCACCGCGACGATGTTGCGCAAGGTCTGCTCGACCTGCCCGGCGAAATCGTCCGTCTCGAACTGCTGGTCGGCATTCCAGCCGATCAGCCCGCCGCAATAGACCGTCCGCCCCCGCGCCGCGACGCCGTTGGCATAGCCCGCGGCGGGCTTCCAGCCGGCGGGATGCAGAAACTCATGCGGGCTCTCGCTCATGCCGCGTCCTCCACCAGATGCTCCACCAGGCGCGCCCGGATCGCCTCGGGCCAGGCCGCCGCCTTTCCGTCCCGCTCGACCCAGACGAGCGTGAAGCGCCCCTCGAGCCGGATCCCGTCATCGCCCCGCCCGGTGATGCGGAACGTCACCGACCGGGTGCCGAGGCCCACCACGTCGAGCGTGAAGCGCACCACATCGCCCAGCCGCGAGGGCGCGCGGAAATCGATCGCGATGCGCACCGTCGGCACGCCGCGCCCCTCGTCCATGCTGATGCGCCGGAACGGATAGCCCACGGCATCGGCAAAGAAATTCTCGACCACCGAATTGGTCATCTCGAAGTAGCGCGGATAGAACACGATCCCCGCGGGATCGCAGTGGTTGAACTCGATCGGGATCGCCTTGGTGTAACTCACCCCTCGAGCGCCGCCCGCGCGATCACCACCTTCTGCACATCCGTCGCGCCCTCGTAGATCCGCAAGGCCCGGATCTCGCGGTAAAGACTCTCGACGATGAACCCCTTGCGCACACCGTCGCCGCCGAACAGCTGCACTGCCGCGTCGATCACCCGCTGCGCGGCCTCGGTCGCATGCATCTTGGCCATGGCCGCCTCGCGCGTGATACGCGGCGCGCCCATGTCCTTGGTCCAGGCCGCCCGGTAAACGAGCAGCGCCGCCGCATCGACATCCACCGCCATATCGGCGACATGCCCCTGCACCATCTGCAACTCGGCGAGCGGCGCCCCGAACAGCTGCCGTGCCTTGACCCGCGCTACCGCCTCGTCCAGCGCCCGGCGCGCGAACCCGAGCGCCGCCGCCCCGACGGTGGACCGGAACACATCGAGCACCGCCATCGCGACCTTGAACCCCGCCCCCGGCGCACCGATCATCGCCTCAGCCGGCAGGCGCACCCCGTCGAGCCGCAGATGGGCGAGCGGATGCGGCGCCACAACCGCGATCCGCTCGACCACCGACAGCCCCGGCGCATCCGCCGGCATCAGGAAGGCCGAGAGCCCCCGCGCTCCCGCCGCCTCGCCCGTCCGGGCAAAAACGACATAGACATCCGCGATCCCGCCATTGGAAATATAGGTCTTTTCCCCCGACAGGACGTAATCGTCCCCGTCCCGCACCGCCACGGTCGCCGTGCGCGCCACATCCGACCCCGACCCTGGCTCGGTCAGCGCAAAGGCCGAGATCGCCCGCCCCGCCCGCGTGCGGTCCAGCCATGCCCGCTGCGCATCCGTGCCGAACAGCGACACCGCGCCCATCCCGAGCCCCTGCATCGCAAAGGCAAAATCGGCAAGCCCGTCATGGCGCGCCAGCGTCTCGCGGATCAGGCACAGCGTGCGCACGTCGAGCCGCTCGCCCGCCCCTGCCCCCGAATACACCAGCCACCCGCCCGCGCCGAGCATCGCCACAAGCGCCCGGCAGGCCGCATCCACGTCGCCGTGCTCCACCGGAAGATGGGCCGCACACCAGTCGTCCAGCGCCGCCGCCAGCGCCCGATGCCGGTCCTCGAAGAACGGCCAAGTCAGAAAGGAACGATCCGCCACTTCACTGTTCTCCAAATACTCCGCGGGGGTCCGGGGGCGCGAAGCCCCCGGCGGCTGGACCGGGCACGACGCCTAGTCCCCGGCAAAGACCGGCGTCTGCTTCGCCACGAAGGCGCGGTATGCCCGCTCGAAATCGCGCGTCTGCATGCAGATCGCCTGCGCCTGCGCCTCGGCCTCGATCGCCTGGTCAAGGCTCATGGTCCATTCCTGCGCCAGCATCGTCTTGGTCATGCCATGCGCGAAGGTCGGCCCCGCCGCGAGGGTGCGCGCCAGATCCATCGCCGCCCCCTCCAGCGCCTCGGGCGCATGCAGCGCGTTCCAGAATCCCCAGGCCGCGCCCTCATCGGCGCGCATCACCCGGCCGGTATAGAGCAATTCGGCCGCCCGCCCCTGTCCGATGATCCGCGGCAGCATCGCGCAGGCCCCCATGTCGCAGCCCGCAAGCCCCACCCGGGTGAACAGGAACGCGCATTTCGCCCCCGGGCTCGCCAGCCGCAGGTCCGCCGCCATCGCGATGATCGCCCCCGCGCCCACGCAGACGCCGTCCACCGCCGCGATCACCGGCTTGCCGCAATGGATCATCGCCTTCACAAGATCGCCGGTCATCCGGGTGAAGGCCAGCAGGGCCTTCATGTCCATGCCCACCAGCGGCCCGATGATCTCGTGCACATCCCCGCCGGAACAGAAGTTCCCGCCGTTCGACGCAAAGACCACCACATCGACATCGGTCGCATAGGGCAACTGGCGGAACAGATCGCGCAGCTCGGCATAGCTCTCGAAGGTCAGCGGGTTCTTCCGCTCGGGGCGGTTCAGCCGCACGACCGCGATGCGCTCGCTCACCGCCCACAGAAAATGCTGCGGGCTGAACCCTGCAAGCTCGGTCATCTCCGTCCTCCCCATCCGTTTCAGCCCAACCGCTTGAGTATCGCCGTCATCGTGTCGAGTTCCGCCTCGGTCAGATCGCCGAACAGTTTCGCGATCTCGGTCTCGTGCCCGGCCGCCAGCGCCTCGAAGGCCTCGGCCCCCGCCTCGGTCAGCGCGACATGCACCGTGCGCCGGTCGCTCGCCCTCTGCGTGCGCTTGACAAGGCCGTCGGCCTCGAGCCGGTCCACCACCGTCGTCGCATTGCCGTTCGACACCAGCAACATGCGCGAGAGTTCGGACATGGTCACCCCCTCGCGCCGCCGCCAGAGCGCGGCCATCACGTCGAACCGGGGCAGCGTCGTGCCATGCTGCGTGCGCAGATACTCGCGCAAATGGCTCTCGGCCGCCCGGGTTGCCCCCAGAAGGCGGATCCACATCTTGAGCCGCCGCTTGGACAGGGGATCGGAGGCCACCGGCACCTGCATCACACCTCGCCCCCCGCGATCGCGATCGCCTGCCCCGTCACGCCCTCGGACCCCGGCGCACAGAGCCACAGCGCCGCCGCCGTCACCTCGGCCGGCCGGATCAGCCGCTTTTGCGGGTTGGTCGCGGCAAGGCCCGCGCGCGCCTCTTCCGCGCTGCGGCCGGTCTTGGCGACGATATTGGCAACCGACCGATCCGTCATCTCGGTATCGAGAAACCCGGGGCAGAGCGCGTTGACCGTCACCGGGCGCCTCGCCACTTCGATCGCGAGCGACCGGCAGAGCCCCACGACGCCGTGCTTGGCCGCAGCATAGGGCGCCACATAGCCATAGCCCTTCAACCCCGCCGTCGAGGCCACCGCGATCAGCCGGCCCCAGCCGTCCATCCGCGCGAGGCCCTCGCGGAACGTCAGGAACACGCCCGTCAGGTTCACGGCAAGCATCGCGTTCCATTGCTCCAGCGTCGTGCGCCCGAAGGGGGCGCTGTCCGCCGCCCCCGCATTGGCAATGACGATGTCGCAGGGCCCCGCCGCCGCGAAGAGCGCGGCGACGCTCGCCGCGTCGGTCACGTCGGCCGCCAGCGGCCGGATGCCGGGCAGGGCGGCTGCCACCGCTTCGAGCGGCGCCAGCCGCCGCCCGGCGATCACCACCTCGGCGCCCGCGCCGGCAAGCCCGCGCGCGAGGTCGGCACCGACCCCGGTCCCGCCGCCCGTCACCAGCGCGCGCCGCCCCGCAAGCATCACACCCGGATGCTTTCGGGTTGCTTTTGTGCCGCGAGCCGGCGCGCCTGATCGCGCCCCGCAAGGTAGGGCAGCGGCCATTCGGTCGCCTCGTCGCCCAGCGTGGTCGCCGCGCGCAGCGTCCAGTAGGGGTCGGACAGATGCGGGCGGGCAAGGCACACAAGATCGGCCCGCCCGGCCATCAGGATCGAGTTGACATGATCGGGCTCGTAGATGTTGCCGACCGCCATCGTCGCGACATGCCCCTCGTTGCGGATGCGGTCGCTGAACGGGGTCTGGAACATCCGGCCGTAGATCGGCCGCGCCTCCGTCGAGGTCTGGCCCGCCGACACGTCGATGATATCAGCCCCCGCCTGCGTGAACATCCGCGCCACCTGCACCGATTCCTCGGGCGTCAGGCCGTCCGGCCCCGCCCAGTCGGTGGCCGAGATGCGCACCGCCATCGGCTTGGTCGCAGGCCAGGCCGCGCGCATCGCCGCAAAGACCTCGAGCGGATAGCGCATCCGGTTCTCGAGGCTGCCGCCGTATTCGTCGTCGCGCAGGTTCGACAGCGGCGAGATGAAGGACGACAGAAGATACCCGTGGGCCGCATGCAGCTCGATCATGTCGAACCCGGCCCGGTCGGCCATCTCGGCGGCCGCGACGAACTGGTCGCGCACCAGGTCCATGTCGGCGCGGTCCATGGCCTTGGGCACCGCGTTGCGCGGGCTCCAGGGAATGGCCGAGGCGCTCAGCAGCGGCCAGTTGCCGTCCATGAGCGGCGCGTCCATCTCCTCCCATCCGAGCTGGGTGGAGCCCTTTCGCCCGGCATGCCCGATCTGGCAGCAGATCCTGGCCGTGGTCTCGGCATGGACGAAATCGACCAGCCGCTTCCATTGCGCCTCGTGCTCGGGCGCATAGAGGCCGGGGCAACCGGGGGTGATGCGCCCCTCGGGGCTCACGCAGGTCATCTCGGTATAGACCAGACCCGCCCCGCCCTTGGCCCGCTCGGCATAATGGACGAAATGCCAGTCCGTCGGCGCGCCATCGACGGCCTTGTATTGCGCCATGGGCGAGACGACGACGCGGTTGGTCAGATACATCTCGCGCAGCCGGAACGGCGCGAACATCGGTGCACGGCCCGCGTTGCCCCCCGCCTGCGCCTGGAACCAGTCCTCGGCCGCGCGCAGCCATTGCGGATCGCGCATCCGCAGGTTCTCGTGGCTGATGCGCTGGCTGCGCGTGAGCAGCGAATAGGCGAATTGCGCGGGCGGCATGTCGAGATAGCGCTCGACCTCCTCGAACCACTCGAGGCTGTTGCGCGCCGCCGATTGCGTGCGCAGCACCTCGACGCGCCGCTCGTCCTGATAGCGCTCGAAGGCCCGCGCCATCGTCGGTTCGGAATGGAGGTATTCGGCCAGCGCGATCGCGCTGTCGAAGGCCAGCCGCGAGCCCGAGCCGATCGAGAAATGCGATGTCGCCGCCGCATCGCCCATGAGCACCACGTTCTCGTGATACCACTTCTGGCAGATCACCCTCGGGAACTGCATCCAGACCGCCGAGCCGCGCAGATGCGCCGCATTCGACATCAGCGCATGCCCGCCCAGATGGGCGGCAAAGATCCGTTCGCAGGTCGCGATCGTCTCTTCCTTGGACATCGCCTCGAAACCCCAGCGGTCCCAGGTGTCGGGCATGCATTCCACGATGAAGGTCGCGGTGTTGGCGTCGAACTGGTAGACATGCGCCCAGACCCAGCCGTGCTCGGTCTTCTCGAAGATGAAGGTGAAAGCGTCGTCGAATTTCTGGTGCGTGCCCAGCCAGACGAACTTGCACTTGCGCATGTCGATCTCGGGCTGGAACACCTCCTGGTATTCCCGCCGGACCACGGAATTGAGCCCGTCGCAGGCCACCACGAGGTCGTATTCCCGGCGGTATTCCTCGGCCGACCGGAATTCGGTCTGGAACTGCATCGTCACGCCCAGTTCGCGCGCGCGCTCCTGCAGCAGGATCAGCATCTGCTTGCGCCCGATCCCGGCAAACCCATGCCCGCCCGACACGGTGCGCACGCCGTTGTGGACGACGGCGATATCGTCCCAGTAGGCGAAATGGTCGCGGATGGCGTTGGTGGACTTGGGATCGTTCTTCTGCATCCGGCTCAGCGCGTCGTCCGACAGCACCACGCCCCAGCCGAAGGTGTCGTTGGCGCGGTTGCGCTCGAGCACGGTCACGTCATGCGACGGATCGCGCAACTTCATCGAGATCGCAAAGTAAAGGCCCGCCGGCCCGCCCCCCAGACAGAGTATCTTCATCGCCCTTGCCCTCCGCGCCGTCTTGCGGCCACCATGCCATCGCGCCGGACTTATTTCAAGCTTGAAATTTCTAGCTTGAAGCATCCGACCCACCCGCTAGGATGGCGCGGCAAGCCGGAGGGACAAGGGCATGACACAGGTCTTTCTCGTCGCAGCGCGGCGCACCCCGATCGGGCGCTATGCAGGGGTGTTGTCGGCTGTGCGGCCCGATGACATGGCCGGGCATGTGATCGACGCCCTGCTCGAGGCCACCGGCAACCCGCCGGTGGACGAGGTCGTGCTGGGCTGCGCCAATCAGGCCGGCGAGGACAACCGCAATGTTGCGCGCATGGCCGTCCTGCTGTCGCGCCTGCCCGAGACGGTGCCGGCGCTGACCGTCAACCGCCTCTGCGCCAGCGGCCTCGACGCGGTGATCGCGGGCGCGCGGATCATCCGCGACGGCGCGGCCGATGTGATCGTCGCGGGCGGGGTCGAATCGATGTCGCGGGCGCCTTTCGTGATGCCCAAGGCAAGCAGCGCCTTTGCCCGCACCGCCGAGATCCACGACACCACCATCGGCTGGCGCTTCGTCAACCGCGCGATCGAGCGGCAATACGGCATCGACGCGATGCCCGAGACGGCCGAGACCCTCGCCGCCGAGATGGGCATCTCCCGCGCCGACCAGGATGCCTTCGCGCTGCGCTCGCAGGCCCGCTACGATGCCGGCTGGCACGCCGCCGACATCGCCCCGGTGACGATCCCCGCGCGCAAGGGCGACACCGTGGTAAGCGCCGACGAACATCCGCGCGCCACGACGATGGCGGCCCTCGCTGCGCTGCCCGCCCCCTTCCGCGCCGGGGGAACGGTGACCGCCGGCAATGCCAGCGGCGTGAACGACGGCGCGGCGGCGGTTCTGCTCGCCTCCGAGGCGGCGGTCAACCGCCACGGCTGGACGCCGCTTGCGCGCCTCGGTGCCGCCGCGAGCGCGGGCGTCCCGCCGCGGATCATGGGCATCGGCCCGGTCGCGGCTGCGGAACGGCTCGCCGCGCGCACCGGCCTTGCCCCCCGCGACATGGCGGTGATCGAGCTCAACGAGGCCTTTGCCGCCCAGGCGCTCGCCTGCACCCGCGCATGGGGGCTGGCCGACGACGATGCGCGCGTGAATGGCCGGGGGGGTGCGATCGCCATGGGCCATCCGCTGGGCATGTCGGGCGCGCGCATCGCCTCCACCGCCGCGCGCCGGCTGACCGAGGAGGGCGGCGATCACGCGCTGGTCACGCTCTGCGTCGGCGTCGGGCAGGGCGTGGCGCTGCTGCTGCACCGGCCGTGACGGCGGGTCCGGAGGCGCAGCGGCCGGCATCGGCGCACGGCCGACCCCGGTCCGCCGCATGACCGCCCCCCCCGACGCGCTGGTGATCGGCGCCGGCCCGGCCGGCCTGATGGCGGCCGAGGTCATGGCGCGGGCCGGGCTGCGCGTGACGGTCGCCGAGGCCATGCCGACGGCGGGACGCAAGTTCCTGATGGCCGGCAAATCCGGCCTCAACCTCACCAAGGCCGAGCCGCCCGCGGCCTTCGCCGCCGCCTATGGCCCGGCGGCGCCATGGCTCGCCCCGATCCTCGCCACATTCGGCCCCGACGATGTCGCCGCCTGGTCCCGCGACCTCGGGCAGGACGTGTTCACGGGCAGCACGGGGCGCGTCTTTCCGGTGGCGATGAAGGCATCCCCGCTGCTGCGCGCCTGGCTCGGCCGCCTCGCAGGGCTTGGCGTCACCCTGCGCACCCGCTGGCGCTGGACGGGGTTTGCGGGCGACGCGCTGGCCTTCGACGCGCCGGGCGGCGCCGTGACCTGCGCCCCGCGCCGCACGATCCTGGCGCTCGGCGGCGCGTCCTGGTCGCGGCTCGGGTCGGACGGGGCCTGGGCGCCGATCCTCGCCGCGCGCGGGGTGGCGATCACGCCCTTCGCGCCGTCCAACGCCGCCTTGCGCGTCGCCTGGTCGGCCCATATGGCGCCGCTGGCGGGTGCGCCGCTCAAGGGCATCCGGCTGAGCGCGGGCGCAGCGGTGAGCCGGGGCGAACTTGTGATCACGGAAAGGGGGATCGAGGGCGGCGGTCTCTATCCGCTGACCCCGGCGCTGCGCGCGGGCGCGCCCCTGACGCTCGACCTCGCCCCCGATCTGACGCCAGAGGCGCTTGCCGCGCGGCTCGGCAACGGCCGGCAAAGCCTGCCCAACCGCCTGCGCCGCGCCTTGCGCGATCCGGCGCGCGTGGCCGTCGCGCAGGAATGGGGCCGCCCGTTGCCAGCCGGCGCCCTGGCGCTTGCTGCGCGGCTCAAGCGCCTCGTGGTGCGCCACGACGGCCCGGGCCCGCTCGACGCGGCGATCTCCACCGCCGGGGGCATCGCGCGGGGCGCACTGGACGACGGGCTGCAACTGCATGCGCTCTCTGGCGTTTTCGCGGCGGGCGAGATGCTCGACTGGGATGCGCCGACGGGCGGCTACCTGCTGACCGCGTGCCTCGCGACCGGGCGGCATGCAGGGCTAGCCGCCGCCGGGGGATAACCCGCCGCACTGCCGCGCGGGCGATCAGCCGGCCGACACGATCGCCGGTTCCCGCCGCGCCGCGCAATCGCCGCGCGGGCAGATCCGGCAGGACACGCCCACCGGCTCGACCGGCCCGGCGGCATCTCCGGCAACGTCGGGCAGGATCAGCATCACCGCCTCGAGCACCGGCAGCGGCGCGAAATCGCTGCCGTCGCGCGGCCGGCCCAGCGCCCAGACGACGAATCGCGCCCCCGCCGGCCCCGGCATGGCGACGCGGCAGCGCAGCGGCACACCCGGCCGCGCCAGCGCCGCGAAGAGCGGCCAGCGCGGACAGGCGGCGCCGAACCGCGGCATGCCGAACCCCGCCACCGGCTTGCGCAGCACCAGCGCACCGGCGCCGTCGCACATGACGAGGCCGTAGGGCCCCACCCCCGGCGGCAACGCCGCCTGCGGCAGCATGGCGAGCCGCCGGAGCACCGCCGCCAGATCGACCCCGAACGCCCGGGCGATCGCGCCGGGGTCGGGCCCCGCGCCCGCCGCGCCGCCCGCCAGATGCGCGCCCAGCCGCGACAGCGGCAGTGCGGCGGCATCGCGCTGCGCGGTGGCGATCCAGTCGGCCGCAAGGCTGCGTGCCGCGGCGCTCGCAAGCTCCGGCGCCTCGGGCAAGGCCGCTTCGCCCGTCTCGGGCTCGGGCAGCGTCCAGCCGCGTGCCGCAAGCCATGCCTCGCGCTCCTCCAGCGGGGCGGCGATGGCGCTGTCCTGCTCGCTCACCGCGTCGAGATAGGCCACCAGCGCCTCGGCCCCCTGCGCAAGGCGCGCCGAATCGGCCGCAAGGTTGCGCTCGAACCGGCTGCGCCAGACCGGCTCGAGGTTGGGCGTATCGGTCAGGATCGTCGCGGTGGACCGCACGGCCGCGACCGCCGACAGCACCTCGTGCAGCGCGGCCGACAGATGCGGGTCGTGGCTCATGCGGTCCGACAGCGCCTCGACCGCCCGGTCAAGCTGGGCGATCCGGCGCACCTGCGCCGCGACCAGTGTGGCCCAGCCCGGGAACCGGCTGACGAAATCCTCGATCCGGTCGATCTCGGGCCGCGCCCCGCCTGCCGGCGCGTCCGCGCCGCCCCAGACCGCCGCCGAGGCCGCCTCGCGCAGATCGTCGAGCAGCATCGCCTCGGCCCCGCCCGTCAGCGTCGCCGCATCCACCCCGAGCGCACCCGCGATGCGGGTCAGCACCCCGCCCGCCACCTTGCGCCGGTTGTGCTCGATGAGGTTGAGGTAGCTCGCCGAAATCCCTGCTGCGCGCGCAAGCTCGGCCTGCTGCAGGCCGATCAGGCTGCGGCGCTGGCGGATCCGGGTGCCGGTCAGGGCGGTCAGGGGCATCGCTTCACCTCCGGGCGCCAGCGTAACGCATCGCCGCCGGCCCTTGAAAGGGTCGCCCTTCCCCTCGCCCCCCGGCCTGCCTATAGAACGCCAAAGCCGGAGGGATGCCATGCGCCGCGCCACGATCACGCGAAAGACGGCTGAGACCGACATCACCGTGACCGTTGCCCTCGACGGCACCGGGCGGTCGGGCATCGCGACCGGGGTCGGGTTCTTTGACCACATGCTCGACCAGCTTGCCCGGCATGGCCTGATCGACATCGACCTCGCGGCGGCCGGCGACCGCCACATCGACGATCACCACACGGTCGAGGATTGCGGCATCGCGCTCGGGCAGGCGCTGGCCGCCGCGCTTGGCGACAAGCGCGGCATCCGGCGCTATGGCGCGTGCCACCTTGCGATGGACGATGCGCTGGTGCGCGCCGCGCTCGATCTGTCGGGCCGGCCGTTCCTTGTCTGGGGTGTTGCCTTTCCCACCGCCAAGGTTGGCGCCTTCGACACCGAACTGGTGCGCGAATTCTTTCAGGCGCTGGCCACCCATGGCGGCATCACGCTGCATGTCGATCTGATCCACGGGGTCAACAGCCACCATATCGCCGAGGCCGCGTTCAAGGCCGTGGCACAGGCGCTGCGCGCGGCGGTGGAGCCCGACCCGCGCCGGGGCGATGCGATCCCCTCGACCAAGGGCGCGCTGTGAGCCTCACGGTTCTGGTCGATTACGAGGCCGGGAACCTCCATTCGGCCGTCAAGGCCTTCGAGCGGATGGCGGCCGAGACCGGGGCGGGAACCGTGCGCGTGTCGGCCCGGCCGGAGGATGTCGCGGCGGCCGACCGGATCGTGGTGCCGGGCGACGGCGCGTTTCCGGCCTGTCGCGATGCGCTCCATGCCGTGGCGGGGCTGGTCGAGGCGCTCGACGCGGCGGTGCACCGGCGCGGGGTGCCGTTCCTCGGGATCTGCGTCGGGATGCAGCTTCTGGCCACGGTGGGGCGGGAATATCGCGACACGCCCGGGCTGGACTGGATCCCCGGCGAGGTGGTGCGCATCACCCCGAAGGACTCGCGCCTGAAGGTGCCGCACATGGGCTGGAACGATCTGGTCATCGACCGCCCGCACCCGGTGCTGGCCGGGATCGGGACGGGCGATCATGCCTATTTCGTCCATTCGTGGCGCTTTGCCGTGGCCGATCCGGCGCATCAGCTCGCCCATGTCGATCACGGCGGGCCTGTGGCGGCGGTGGTCGGGCGCGGCACCGTGGTCGGCACGCAGTTCCACCCCGAGAAAAGCCAGGCCACCGGCCTGCGGATCATCGCCAATTTCCTGCGCTGGCGGCCCTGAGCGGCGCCGGGCCCCGCGGCGGGCGATCGCCGGCCCGCCCCTGCCGGTCGGGATGCGCGGCGCACGGCTTGGGCACGCCGGCGAGTGCCGCCGCGGGTGGACCAGCCGGGCCCTTTACTTCACCCGCGCCCAGGTCTGGCTCGAACAGATGAGCCCGCCGGCCACGCAGCCCGCGAGCTTGAGCGTATTGCCGGCCAGTTCGATCTTGCCGCGATAGACCTTGTCGTTCGAGGGCCGCCAGACCTGGCCGGCATAGCGGCCGTTCCCTTCGGGCTTCATGTCGATGACCAGCGTCTTGCCGATGTTGGGCGAGCGGTATTCGCCCGATGCGTTGAACGTCTTGGTGATCTTGCCGCAGATCGCCCCGCCGCAGGGGGCCATCGTGACATGCGCATAGGCACCGTCGTCGGGCTGGGTCTGCCAGACGCCCAGAACGGGGTCGGCGGCGGCCGGGGCGGCTAGTGTGATGAGGGCGGCGGCGATCAGGCGTTTCATGGGGCGGCTCCTCCCGGGAATCGGCGCCGGCAAGATCGCCGGTGGAGCAGATTCGGGCAAGCCCGACGTGGCGTCCACCCGCCCGCCTGCGCGCCGGTCAGCGAGGCGGAACGGCAAGCCGGTCAGGCCGCCGCAAGAGCCAGAGCGCCCAGCCGATGGCCAGAACCGTCAGGATCGGCGCCGCCGGCCCGCCCACCGCCGTCGCCGTCGCCAGGTTGAAGAGCGTATGCCACAGAACAGCGGGCATTATGCCGCCCCGCGCCAGCGCCGTCAGATGCGCCAGAACGAAGGCGCCCGCGAGGATGCCGAGGCCGAAGCCGAAAAACGCCGTCCACGGATCCATCGCGCGATAGGTCGCGACAACAAGGAACATCGGCGCATGCCAGAGCGCCCAGACAAGGCCCGTCGCCGCCGTCCCCGCCGCCGGCCCCCAGAGCGTCTGGAGCCGCGGCAGAAGATAGCCCCGCCAGCCCGCCTCTTCCCCGATCCCGTTCACGACAACGATCAGCGCGAGCCAGGGCAGGACCGGCATCAGCGGCAGGCCCGAATAGACCCGCAGCCCCGCAGCATCCCCGACGATGGCCGCAAGGATCAGGACCGGCAGCGGCGTGAACGCCAACAGCCATCCGGCGGCACCCTCCGGTCCCCGGAAAAGCCGCGCCAGAAAGGCGCGCAAGGCCGCCCCTCCGCGCAGGGCGGCGAGGATCAGCGCAGCGGCCGCCGGCGCGGCGAGCGCAGGAAAATGCGTCGGCAGCGCGCCCCCGCGCACAGTCGCCCCGGCAAGGATCAGCGGCAGGAGCGTCGCCCAGGCCAGGGCGAAGGCGATCAGCGCAAAGCCCGCCGCCTCGCGCGCCGCGATACTGCGCGCTGCGGGCTGGTCGGCTGGCCGGCTGTCGTCCTCGATCCCGTTCGCCATCCCGCTTGCCCGCACCTTGGCATCGACCCGTGACGATGCCATAGCCGCGTGACAGATCGGAGACGCCGGCCATGATCCTCTACCCCGCCATCGACCTCAAGAACGGCCAATGCGTGCGCCTGCTGCGCGGCGACATGGGGTCTGCCACGGTGTTCGGCGACGATCCGGCGGCGCAGGCGGCGGCCTTTGCGGCAGCAGGGTGCCACTGGCTGCATCTGGTCGATCTCGACGGGGCCTTTGCCGGCCGGCCCGCCAATGCCGCGGCGGTGGCGGCGATCCTCGCGCGGGTGTCGGTGCCCTGCCAGCTCGGCGGCGGCATCCGCGACATGGCGACCGTCGAGGGCTGGCTGGCGCGGGGCGTGGCGCGGGTGATCCTCGGGACGGCGGCGGTGGAGAACCCTGGCCTTGTCCGCGACGCCGCGCGGGCCTTTCCGGGGCGCGTCGCGGTGGGGATCGACGCGCGGGGCGGCCGGGTGGCGACGCGGGGCTGGGCCGAAGTGACGGACCAAGACGCGACCGACCTTGCGCGCCGGTTCGAGGATGCGGGGGTGGCGGCGGTGATCTATACCGACATCGACCGCGACGGCGCGATGGCGGGGCCGAACGTGGCAGCGACCGAACGGCTGGCACGCGCCGTGGCGATCCCGGTGATCGCCTCGGGCGGGGTGGCGTCGATGGCCGACCTGATGGCGCTGCGCGCCACGCGGGTGATCGCCGGGGCGATCTCGGGGCGCGCGCTTTACGAGGGGGCGATGGATCTGGCCGCGGCGCTGGAGGCGCTGGAGGCAGAGATCTGACGCGGTTAGACGTCCGCCGCGGCTCATGCGACGTGTCGTCTGACGATCAGATCGGTGGCAGCCGTTCTTGCCCCGTGCGCAATCAACCTTCTGTTCGCGCAAGGTTCGGGACTTGGGAACAGCCCGAATGACGTCCATCGACCGCCTGAAAGACCGTCAGCAGCCTGCGGGCTCGACCATGCCCTCGCGCCTGAACTTCCGTTTCGCCAAGGCCACTTTGCGGACCGTTGGGCACGACCTTGTCTTCTGAACGATTATCCTGCCCGATCCTGCGGCCCCGCGCCCGCCGTCACGATTGCGCTGCCGCCCGCGATCGCGGCGGAAACGGGCGTGATGCGACGATGCAATCGTTCGAGGCCCTTGCGTTCGGGATGCACGGCCGATCTGCCGCGCGGCGCGGGGCTGCCCCGGGCGACGGTTCGCCGCGGCTTTGGCGCCGCCTCAGCCCGGAAAATGCGCGCGCCATCCGTCCCACGATTCCAGCGTCTCGGGGTAGTCGGCCGGCCTCCGGTCGCCATAGGCCCGCTGGCGCAGGGTCGAGCCCATGGCCTCGGCATATTCGGTCACCGGCACATAATAGCCGAAGGCCAGCACCCGCCTTGCGAACATCCATCGCCCGCCTTCGCGCCGATAGGCATCGCCATAGCGCAGGGAACCGACGAGTGTCGTGCCCGCCCGGTGCGCCTCGGCATGGCAGAACACCTCGCCCGTGGCGGCATCGGGATCGCCATCGTCGAAGCGGACGATGGCGTCATGCGTCCAGTGAACCGACAGGCCGAGCACGGAAAAGCGCCCGGCATACATCGTCATCACCGCATCGATGCCTTCGGCGTTCATCATCCCGTCATGTGAGCGGATCGCGGCATCGGCCGTGAAGAGCGAGCGCAGGAGCGGCACGTCGCGGTCATCGCAGGCCTTGCAATAGAGCGCCACAAGCTCGGCAATCGCATGGCGGGATTCAAGCCGGTCGATCCGGGCAAGCAGGGCGGGGTCGGTCATCGGGGCCTCCTTCAGGCGGGATCAGAGCGTATCGGCCGTGCCGAAGACGAGCGTGGCCTGCGACGACAGAACCCCGCCATTGCCGTGGCTGAGCGCGAGCGAGGCGCCCGGCACCTGCCGCGCGCCGCAGTCGCCGCGAAGCTGGCGCACCGCCTCGACCATGGTGAAGAGGCCATACATGCCCGGGTGACAGCAGGACAGGCCGCCCCCATCGGTGTTGACCGGCAAGGCGCCGCCGGGGGCGATGGCGCCCGAGGCCACGAAGGGGCCGCCCTCGCCCTTGGCGCAGAAGCCGAGATCCTCGAGGAACAGGATCGTGTTGATGGTGAAGGCGTCGTAGAGTTGCACGACGTCGATCTCGGCAGGCGTGACGCGGGCGGCGGCCATGGCGGCGGCGCCGGTGCGGGCGGCGCCGGTGACGGTCAGGTCGGGCATGGCGGCAATCTCCTTGTGCGTGACGGTCGATGCACCGCCGAGCAGGTAGACCGGCGGCCGGCGCAGGTCGCGCGCGCGGCCTGCGCGCGTCATCACCACCGCCGCAGCCCCGTCGGTCACAAGGCAACAGTCCCGCGCGGTCAGCGGCGAGGACAGCATGCGGGCCGACAGCACCGCGGCCAGATCGAGCGGCCCGCGCTCGGCCGCCTCGGGGTTCAGTTGCGCCCAGCCCCGCGCCGCCAGCGCGACGGCGGCGAGGTGCGCGCGCGTCGTGCCGTAAAGGTGCATGTGCCGTGCCGCAGCGAGCGCATAGCCGCCGATGGGCATGCGCACCGCATGCGCCGCCTCGTGGACCGACCCCGTCAGCGCCGAGACGAGCCGCCCCGCCGCCGAACGCTGGTTCGACCCGTAGGCGATGAGCGCCACGTCGCAATAGCCGGCATCGAGCGCCAGCGCCGCGGTGATCGCATGGCACAGGAAGGACGACCCGCCGGTGCGGTTGTTGTCGGTGATCCGCGGCTGGATGCCGAAATACTCGGCCAGCGCGAGGCCGCCGAGGAAATCCTCGGGCAGGCAGCCGAACAGCGCATCCACATCGCCGATCGACAGGCCGGCATCGTCCAGTGCCCGGTGCCCCGCCTCGGCCGCCATCTCGATCGCCGTATGGCCCGGACAGGTGCCAAGGCCGAAGGTCGCCGCGCCTGCAACCGCCGTCCGACCGCGCGGAAAGACCCCGCTCATGGCGCAGGCTCGAACACGACGCGCAGCGGGTCCGCCACGATGCGCGCCCGCACCCGATCGCCGATGCGCATCGCCTCGGGATCGGACACGATGGCTTCGGACAGCATGCGTCCGCCCTCGTCGAGATCCACAAGGACGATGGCGCGCGGCGCGGCCGGCGGGCGGGCGTATTGCACCGTCACCGCATGCACCGTCCCGAACCCGGACACCGCCACCCAGGGCCCGAGCGGCGCCCCCGTTCCGGGCGCGCGCAGGCGGGGCGGAAACACGCAGGCCCCCGTCGCCGGATCGCGCTGGAGCATCAGCCGCCCGGCGGCAAGATGCGCAAGGTAGACGGCCTCGGGCGCCGGATCCACGGCCGTCACACGATGCGCCGGGCGCGCAGGTCGGCGATCGCCTCGGGCGGCATCGCCAGCCGCTCGCGCAGCACCGCGTCGGTATGCTCGCCTGCCAGCGGCGGCGCGCCCCGCAGCACGGCCGGCGTTTCCGACATCTTGAGCGGGCTGCCCACCACCCGAACCGGCCCCATCACCGGATGGGTCAGCGTCACGACCATCTCGCGCACCGCGAGCTGCGGGTCGGCCTCGATATCGGGCATGTCGTTGATCGGCCCGCAGGACACCTTGGCAGCGTTCAGCCGCGCGATCCAGGCCGCGCGCCCCGCCCCCGCCAGCGCCGCCGTCATGTCCGCCGTCAGCGACCGCCGGTTTGCGAGCCGGTCGCGCGAGCGGGCATAGCGCGGATCGCCCGCCCATTCGGGATGGCCCAGCACCTCGGCCAGCCGCGCGAATTCGCGGTCGTTGAAGGTGGCGATCAGGATATGCCCGTCGGCCACCGCGAAGACACCGTTCGGCACTGCCGTGGGATGGTCGTTTCCGGTACGCGGCAGCGGCGCCCGGGCATTGAGCCAGGCGCCGAGGTTGTTGAGCAGCAAGGCCACCTGGCTGTCGAAGAGCGCGATGTCGATGTGCTGCCCGCGCCCGGTGCGGGTTCGGTGCAGAAGGGCGGCCAGAATGGCGATGACGGCGTTGTTGCCGGCCGTGATGTCGGCGATCGGCACGCCCACGCGCATCGGCCCGGCACCGACCGCGCCCTCGGGCAGGCCCGTCACCGCCATCTGCCCGCCCATCGCCTGCACGAGGTAGTCATAGCCCGACCGGTCGCTGTAGGGCCCCGTCTGGCCGAACCCGGTGATCGAGCAATAGACAAGGCGCGGATTGATCGCCGACAGATCGTCATAGCCGAGCCCGTAGCGCGCCAGCGTGCCGGTGCGGAAATTCTCGATCAGGACATCCGCCGTCTCGACCAGCCCGCGCAGGATCGCGGCCCCCTCGGGCTGGGCGAAATCGAGCGTCATCGAGCGCTTGCCGCGGTTGACGGTCTGGAAATACGTGGATTCCTCGCGCCCGCCCCCCGGCGCGGTCACCCAGGGCGGCCCGAGCGTGCGCAGGTCGTCGCCGCCATCCACGCGCTCGATCTTGACCACGTCCGCGCCGAGATCGGCCAGCGTTTGCCCCGCCAGCGGGCCCGCGACGACGCGGCTGAGATCGAGCACACGGACCCCGGCGAGCACGCCGCCCGCCGCCGCGCCATCCGAATCCGTGGCGGGTTGCGCGGCCTGCCGACCCGACACGTCGTTCATGGCGCGCCCATCCCTCCGCCCGTGGCCGAGCTGGCCACGACACCTGTGCATGCGATTTTCATATGTCGTGACTACGTTCTAGGTATACAATAGAGTTTCTTTGATATACGTGTAAAGTGGAAAAACGGATAGCGGCGTCGGGTGCCCGGCCAGCAGGCGGGAGCCCCGCCCGACGATGGGGGGGCTTGGGAGGGTGGACCTCGGGCTGCGTGGCAAACGGGCGGCGGTATCGGGTGCATCGCGCGGCATCGGCCGGGCCATCGCGCTGCTGCTCGCGGAAGAGGGGTGCGACGTGTCGATCTGCGCGCGCGGGCCCGAAGCGCTCGCAGCCGCACGCGCTGCGATCGAGGCGCGCGGGGTGCGTGCGTTCGACCGCCCGCTCCAGGCGCGGGACGGGTCTTCGCTGGGCGCCTGGGTCGATGACACCGCGGCAGCGTTCGGGGGGCTCGATCTTGTGGTGGCCAATGTCAGCGGCGGCGGCGGCACCGATGCGGAAGGCTACTGGCGGCGCAACTTCGAGATCGACCTGATGGGCGCGACCCGCATGGTGGACGCGGCTATGCCGCATCTGCGCAACGGGCGCGATCCGAGCATCCTCGTCATGGCGACCATGGCCGCATCGGAAACCTTCGTCGCGCCGATGGCCTACAACGCGATCAAGGCGGCGCTGGTCGCCTGGGCGCAGCAGCTTGCCCAGTCGGTCGCCCGCGCCGGGATCCGCGTCAACGTCCTGTCGCCCGGCCCCACGATGTTCCCCGGATCGAACTGGGAGATGATCGCGGTCGCCCGCAGCCGGACCTATCGCGACGTGATCCGCAAGCAGCCGCTCGGCCGCCTCGCCACGGCCGAGGAGGTTGCCCGCGCCGCCGTGTTCCTCGCAAGCCCCGCGGCAAGCTGGTGCAACGGCGCGCATCTGACGGTGGATGGCGGCTGGTCGAAGCGGGTAGGGTTCTAGGCGGAAGGGAGGCGATTATCATGACCATGACGCGCGTGCAGCCCGGCGACTTCACCATCACCCCAGTCGACAAGACCGCGCCGCCGGACCTGGGGACCGCAATGATCCCCAAGGAGCGCTACACCAGCGCCGCCTTCATGCAGCGCGAATGGGACCGGATGTGGACCAAGGTCTGGCTCTGGGGCTGTGCGGAACAGGATGTTCCCGAACCCGGCTGCTACCATGTGACGTCGATCGGGCGCGAGGAGATCCTCATCGTGCGCCAGCCCGACGGATCGGTGCGGGCGTTCTACAACGTCTGCCAGCACCGGGGGAACCGGCTCATGGTCGGCGAGGGGCGGGCAGACAGCTTCCGCTGCCGTTATCACCACTGGGAATACCGCACCGACGGCGGCTTCGCCCGCATTCCCGACATCGAGACCTTTCCGCAGGGCGCGCCCCCCTGCGGCGGCCTTGCCCCGGTGCGCTGCGAGGTCTGGAACGGCTTTGTGTTCTTCACGCTCGATCCCGGTGCCGGGTCGCTGACCGATTACCTCGACCCCCTGCCCCGGCACCTCGGGCCCTACCACTTCGAGCGGATGGTGAAGGTCACCGACTGGACGGTGGAATGGATGTGCAACTGGAAGACCTCGGTGGATGCGTTCAACGAATCCTACCATGTCCAGGGCATCCACCCCGAGCTTCTCTACTTCATCGAGGACAAGCACATCCAGATCGACACCTACGGGCGGCACAACCGCTATCTCATCCCGTTCTCGACCATCAGCCACCGTGTGAACGAGACGACCGAGATCCCCCATCTCATCAGGCATGCGATGGCCGAGGCGGGGATGGACCCGGCCGATTTCGACGGCCGGGTGACCGAGGTGCGGCGGGCGCTGCAACTGTGGAAGCGCAAGCACGGGGCGGCGCAGGGGCTCGACTATTCCGAGCTCAACGACGACCAGCTGACGGACGACTATCACTATTTCATCTTTCCCAACATCACGATGAACACCCATGCGGACGATCTGATGCTGTTCCGCCAGCGCCCGCACGAGTCCGATCCCGACCGGATGTATTTCGACGTCCAGATGTTCCGCCTGCTCAAAGCCGGCGAGGAGCGGCCGAAAAAGCCGCGCAACGAACGGTTCAGGCATGGCGAGCGGTCGATGGGCCTCGTCATCGACCAGGATGCGGCGAACCTGCCGGGCGTTCAGGCGGGGATGCATTCGGCAGGGTTCGAGGGGCTCTGGCTCGGCGATCAGGAACTGCGCATCCGCCACTTCCACAAGGTGCTGATGGATTATGTCGGCGACTGACCGGCCGTCGCGCTACTGGGAAGATCTGACGGTCGGCGAGACGACGCGGGCCGGGCCGCTGACGGTCACGGCCGAGGATATCCTCGCCTTCGCCGCCCGCTATGACCCGCAATGGTTCCATGCTGATGCCGAGGCGGCCAAGGAATCGCTCTTTGGCGGGCTGATCGCGAGCGGGATCCACACTGCCGCACTCTGGCGGATCCTCGATCACCGGGCGAACGGCGATATCGCCTGGGTCTGCGGCGTGCAATGGGACACGGTGCGCTGGCCGCGCGCCGTGCGGCCGGGGGACGCGCTGGTCGCCACCTCCGAGGTGCTGTCCAAGCGCCCCTCGGGCAGCCGTCCCGGCGTCGGCCTTGCCGTGCTGCGGCATGCGCTGGCCAATCAGGACGGCGAAACCGTGCTGTCCTTCACCTCGACCGACATGGTCTATCGCCGGCCCGCCGGTTGATGGCGCGCCGCGACGGGGTGCTGATCTGCGCAGGTCCATGGCACGACATGGACCATGCGCGGCTGGAGCTTCTGACCCTCATGGCGGAACACGAAGGGTTGCGGGTGCGGGTGGCCGAGGGCTATGCGCCCGCGATGCTCGATGCGGCCGACCTGCTGGTCACCTATACCTGCGACGTGATGCCCGATGATGCGGCGCTCGATGCGCTGGACCGTTTCCTTGCCCGCGGCGGCCGGTGGTTCGCGCTGCATGCCACCAACGCCCGGCTGATCCTCGACGGGGACGCGCCGGTGCGATGCCCGCCCCTGCCCCCGCGCCTGCGGGCGATGCTGGGTAGCCAGTTCGCCGCCCATCCCGCCCCGGCGCGGTTCAAGGTCCGGCTCGCTGCGCCCGATCACCCGCTCGTCGCAGGGTTCGGCACGTTCTTTGTCGAGGATGAGCTATACCTGCAGGACGTGGACCCGGGCGCGACGGTCCTGCTCACCTGCGCCTTCACCGGGCGCACGCCGCTGTTCGCGCGGGCCGACTGGGACGAACCCGCCCATCCGGTCCTGAGCCTGCGCGACCACGGTCCGGGCGCGGTCCTCTATCTGACGCTGGGCCATACGCGGGGCCGCCATGACATGCAGCCCCTGACCGACGCCTACCCCTTCGTCGAGCGCGGATCCTGGCCCCACCCGGTGTTCCGCACCCTGCTGCGCCGGGGCCTTCTGTGGGCGATACGTGCCGCACCCTATGCCTGAGGCGCAACACCGGGGCGCACGAGAACACGGCGACCATCGACCCGCACCGCATAAGCGGGCAGGTCGGGACAGCCGCCCTGCGACCGGCCCGTCGCCAGATCGAACCGCGCGCCATGGGCGGCGCAGATCACCTGCCCGCCCTCGATCCTGCCCTCGGCCAGCCGCGCGAAGGCATGCGGGCAGCGGCCCGAGAAGGCGACGATCTCGCCCGCCCCGTTCCGCGTCAGCATGATCTCCTGCGAACCCGCCGCCACGAACAGCGCGCCGGCGGCCGGCACCTGCGCCGTGCCGGCGACATCGACGAATTCGGCCGTCGCCCGCGGCAGCACCGGTCAGCCCGCGCGCTGGTTGAACCGCCGCCCGACGAGGGCCGAGGCGATGTTGACCTTCTGGATATCGATCGCCCCGCCGGCGATGCCCCAGCCCCAGCTGTCGCGCAGTCGGCGTTCCATCGGATAGGCCTTGGAATAGCCATAGCCGCCCATGAGCTGCACCGCCGTTCCCGTCACCTCGCGCGCGATCTCGTTGGCGAAACACTTGGCGAGCGAGGAGTCGAGCAGCGACGGCATCCCGTCCTCGGCGTTCTTTGACGCCCGCTGGATCAGCAGGCGCGCCGCATCGACGCGCAGCTTCATCTCGGCCAGCTTGATCTGAACGCCCTGAAACTCGACGATCGGCCGGCCGAACTGCTCGCGCTCCTGCACATAGACCAGCACGTCGTCGAGCGCCCCGGACGCCTGCCCGAGCGCCATCGTCGCGTTGCCGCAGCGTTCAAGGTCGAACGCCTCCATCAGCTTCTTGAACCCGCCTTCGCCCACGATCACCGCGTCGAGCGGCAGTTCGACATTGTCGAAATAGAGATCCGACGAGGGAACACCGCGGAACCCCATCAGCTCTTCCTGCGGGCCGAAGGTGAAGCCGGGCGTGCCCTTCTCGACATAGACCGCGCCGATTCCCGCCGCACCCTGCCGGTCGCTGAACCGGGCATAGACGACATAGCCGCCCGCATGCCCGCCGCCCGAACACCAGCGCTTGGTGCCGTTCAGGATCACCCGGTCGCCCTCGATCCGCGCCCGTGTCTTGAGGTCGGTGAGCGCGCTGCCCGCGTCGGCCTCGCTCATGCCCACCGCGACGACTAGTTCCCCGCGGCAGACGCGCGGGATGACCCGGTCGCGCAGGGATTGGGGGGCGAAGTACTCGATCGCCCGAACCGGCCCGACGCAGCTTTCGAACACCGGAAAGGCGACAGCCGAGCTGATCTTGGCGAATTCCTCGACCACGAGAAGCGCCTCGAGATTGCCAAGGCCAAGCCCGCCGTAGGCTTCGGCGACGTTGATCCCGAGAAAGCCCATGGCGGCATACCGGTCCAGCCAGACCTGCGGCACCGGGCGCGCGTCCCGTTCCAGCTCGGCCGCGAGCGGCGGCAGCTCGGCCTGGGCGAAACGCCGCGCCGCCTCCTGCAGCGCTGCCTGCTCGTCGGTCAGACGAAAGTCCATGTGCCAGCCTCCCCGCCACAAAATACAAAGATTGCCCTTTCAATATACAATGAAATCTGGAAAGAGTAGGGGCAATCGTGCGGCGGGCGCCTGCCCGCGGCCTTGCGACGGAGGCAACCCATGCAGCAAAGCCCGGAGCAGATCCTGCGCGCCTACCGGCAGATGCGCCTGATCCGCGCGTTCGAGGAACGGCTGCACGTCGAGAACCCCAAGGGCGAGATCGCGGGCTTCACCCACCTCTATGCCGGGCAGGAGGCGATCGCGGTCGGCGTATGCGAGAACCTGCGCGCCGAGGACTGGATCGTGTCGACCCATCGCGGACACGGCCATTGCCTCGCGCGTGGCTGCGACGTGCGCGGGATGATGCATGAGATCTACGGCCGGGCGGACGGGCTGTGCAAGGGGCGCGGCGGATCGATGCATATTGCCGACCTCGACAAGGGGATGCTCGGCGCGAACGGCATCGTCGGCGGCGGCCAGCCCATCGCCCTCGGCGCCGCCATTGCCTGCGACATCAAGGGCGACGGATCGGTGGCGCTGTCGTTCACCGGCGACGGCGCGTCGAACCAGGGGACCGTGTTCGAGGCGATGAACATGGCCGTGGTGCTCAAGGTGCCCAAGGTCTTCGTCTTCGAGGACAACGGCTATTCGGAACACACCGGCTCGCGCTACGGGATCGGGTCCGATCTGGTGACGCGGACGCGCGGCTTCGGCATCCCGGTGTGGGAGGCGGACGGGTTCGACTACTTCTCGGTCCACGAGGCGGCGGCGGCGGCCATCGCGCATGCCCGTGCGGGCAAGGGGCCTTCGGCGGTCGTGGCCACCGCGACGCGGTATTTCGGCCATTTCGAGGGCGATCCGCAGAACTACCGCGCCAAGGACGAGGTGAAGATGTTCCGCGAGACGAAGGACTGCCTGATGCAGTTCCGCGCCCGCGTGACGGAGGCGGGGATCTTCGATGCCGCCACGCTCGACGCCGTGGATGCCGAGGTGCTGGCGCAGATCGACGCGGCGGTGGATTCGGCCCGCAAGGGGCCGGTGCCGGGGCCCGAGGTCATGCTGTCCGATGTCTATGCCGACTACTGAGGTGCGCCGATGCCCGAGATGACGATGCGCGATGCGCTCAACCAGGCGCTGCACGAGGAGATGGCGCGCGATCCTCGCGTGATCGTGCTGGGCGAGGACGTGTCTGGCGGCGCCGGGGGCACCTCGGGGACGCGCGATGCGGCGGGGGGCATCTTCGGCGTGACCAAGGGGCTGATCGGCCGGTTCGGGGAGAAGCGCGTGATCGACACGCCGATCAGCGAAAGCAACATCGTCGGCGCGGCGAACGGCGCGGCGCTGGCGGGGCTGCGGCCAGTGGCCGAACTGATGTTCGCCGATTTCGTCGGTGTGGCGCTCGACCAGATCATGAACCAGATGGCCAAGTTCCGCTACATGTTCGGCGGCAAGGCAAGGACGCCCGTGGTGCTGCGCATGTCGATGGGCGCGGGCATGAATGCCGCCGCCCAGCATTCGCAGACGATCTATCCGATGCTGTCGGCGATACCCGGCCTCAAGGTCGTGGTCCCCTCGACCCCGGCGGATGCCAAGGGCCTGCTGACGACGGCGATCCGCGACGACGATCCGGTGATATTCCTCGAACACAAGGCGCTTTACGCCCGCAAGGGCGAGGTGCCCGAGGGCGAGCACCTTGTGCCCTTCGGCGAGGCGGCGCTGGTGCGCGAGGGATTGGATGTGACGGTCGTTGCGCTGGCCCGCATGGTGCAGTTCGCGACCAAAGCCGCCGAGACGCTCGCCAAAGACGGGATATCCTGCGAGGTGATCGACCTGCGCACAACGTCGCCGATGGACGGGGAGACGATCCTCGAAAGCCTGTCGATGACCGGGCGGCTGGTGGTGGTGGACGAATCCAACCCCGTCTGCTCGATCGCGTCCGAGGTCGCATCGCTTGCCGCTACGGCCGGGTTCCGTCACCTCCGGGCGCCGGTGCAGAAGGTGACGGCCCCCCACACCCCGGTGCCCTTCGCGCGCGAATTGGAGCGGCTCTATGTCCCCGGCCCGACGCAGATCGAGGCCGCCGTGCGCCGCGCCATGGAAGGAGCCTGAGATGAAGGGCATCATCCCCGTCACCCTGCCCAAATGGGGCCTCGAGATGGCCGAGGGCACCGTCACCGCCTGGCACGTCGCCGAAGGCGGCCGGGCCGAGGCTGGGGCCGAACTCTGCGATGTCGAGACGGACAAGATCGTCAACAGCATGGAGGTCGAAAAGCCCGGCATCCTGCGCCGGATCCTCGTGCCTGCGGGCGAGACGGTGGCGGTTGGCACGCTGATCGCGGTCATCGCGGATGACGGGGTGGAGGATGCCGCCCTCGACCGCTTCATCGCCGAATACCGGCCCGTCGATGCCTCGTTCGAGCCGCAGGCGGCAGCGCCGGAGGAGCGTGCACCACCGGCGAGGACGCCCGCCGCGGCCGTTGCGGCGACCCCGCTCGCCCGCCGGACCGCGGCCGCGGCCGGCGTCGATCTGGCCGGCGTGACGGGCAGCGGGCCGAAGGGCAAGGTGCGCAGGGGCGATGTCGAGGGCGCGGCCCGGCAGGCCGGTCCGGCCGCGGCGGTCCATGCCAGCCCAGTCGCCGAGAAATTCGCCCGCGCCATCGGCCTGTCGATGACCGGCATCGCGGGAACCGGCCGCAAGGGGCGCGTATCGCTCGCCGATGCACAGGCCGCTGCGGCGGCCGCGGGGCTGTGGTCGCCCCCGGCCCCCGCAAGTGCACCACCGTCCGCGGCACCGCTGCCGGCCCCGGCGGAAACCCCGTTCACACCGTTGCGCAAGGCCATCGCGCGGACGCTCACGCGCTCGAAGGCCACGGTGCCGCATTTCTATACCGCCATGGACGTGGAAACCGACGCGCTCGCCGACCTTCGCGCAGCCTTGAACGCGGCCGGCGACGGGGCGAAGGTCAGCGTGAACGACCTGATCCTGCGGGCCTGCGGCATGGCACTGCTGGCTCATCCGGCGGTCAACGTGCATGTCAGCGAGGGCGGGACGACGGCGTTGCCGCGCGCCGACATCGCGGTTGCGGTGTCGATCGACGGCGGCCTCGTCGCGCCGGTGATCCGCGACGCGGGCGGTCGCGGTGTGCGCGCCATCGCCGCCGATGCGGCGGATCTCGCCGCCCGGGCGCGCGCGCGGATGCTCGGCGCGGACGAGATCGAGGGCGCGGGCTTCACCGTCTCGAACCTCGGGATGTTCGGCGTGCGGGCGTTCGATGCGATCGTGATGCCGCCCCAGGCGGCCATCCTCGCCGTCGGCGCGGTCCGGCCCGAGGCGCGGCCGGCGCCGGGCGGCGGCATGCGCTTTGCCGATGTGATGACGCTGACGCTATCGGCCGATCACCGGGCGGTGGACGGGGCGCTGGCGGCGCAATTCCTCGGCACGATCCGCGACCTGCTGCAAAGCCCGGCGCGGCTGCTGATGTAACCCTCAGCGCAGTCCGGCCGTGGACCGCTGCGGCTCGCGGTTGCCCATGGCGATGTATTCGGCCAGCACGTCGCCCTGCACGTTGGTATGTTTCTGGAACAGGGAACGGGCGGCCTGATAGTCGCCCGCGCAGATCGCCTCCATGATCGCGGCGTGGTCGCGCAGGTTGCTTTCGGACCGGCCCGGATAGGAAAGCTGGAACCGGCGATAGGGCAGCAGCTTGACCCCGAGCCGGTTGGTCGTCTCGATCAGCTCCTGGTTGTGCGTGCCAGCGATCACCATCAAGTGGAAGCGGCGGCTGAGCAGGTAATACTGTTCGTGATCGCCGGCCCGATGCGCGGCCTCGGACGCCTCGTGCAGGGCGCGCAGGTCGGCGCGTTCCTGGTCGGACATGCGGCGGGCGGCAAACTTGGCGCAAATCCCCTCAAGCTCCGACATCACCTCGAAAAGCTGGATCATGTCGGGCACGTCGATGCGGGTGACGATCGCGCCCTGGCGCGGCTTCTTCTCGACAAGACCCGACTGGATCAGGTGCAGCATTGCCTCGCGCACCGGCGTGCGCGAGACGTTGAACCGCTGCGCCAGCGCCTCTTCGTCGAGCGACGACCCGGGGGGCAGGCTTCCCGAAAAGATGTCACGCTCGAGCGACAGGCGCACCGTTTCGGCATGGGTCAATCCGGTCGTCTTCGACATGCTGCGCTCCTTGGGCGGGCGGATGCGCTGCCGCCCCGCACACGAATGCTTATCACTCAGGTTACCCGCCCTTCCATGCGAATACCAATGGCTTCGACCAAAGGGGGTGTCCGGCTGGAGAAGATGCATGTGCGGGACGGCCGAATCAACCGCGGATTGGTTCTGTGTTTTGTATTTCGTTCGGCATTGCTCAACATACAAGATGTCGCGAATCATCGCGCGGCGGTATGGAGGGCGCGATGCGCAGGCTCGAAGGCAAGCGGGCAGTCATCCTCGGCGCTGCCGGTCCGGGCAATCTCGGGCAGGTGACGGCGCGGCAGTTCGCGGCGGAAGGGGCGCGGGTTCTCGTCGCCGGGCGGCACGCGGCGCCCCTTGCCGCGCTCGCAGCCGAGATCGGCGGGGAATGGTGTCTGTGCGACATCACCGACGAGGGCGACCTCGGCCGCATGGCCGAGGCGGCAGTGGCGGCCTTCGGCGGGCTCGACCTCGCGGTGAACGCGACGGGGTGGGGGCTGCTCAAGCCCTTTCTCGAAACGACGCGGGACGAGCTTGAACGGATGGCCGCGCTCCAGTTCATCGGGCCGTTCCAGTTTTGCCAGGCGGCGCTCCGGGTAATGGCCGATGGCGGGGCCATCGTGCAGGTTTCCTCCGCCACGGCGACGATCATGATGGAGGATCATGCCGCCTACATGGGGACCAAGGCGGGCACCGATCATGTGATCCGCTGCATCGCCAACGAATTCGGTGCGCGGGGTATCCGGGCCAACAGCGTGGCGCCGGGCTTCACGGCCTCGCCCATGACGGCGCGCGCGGCGGCGAACCCGGCGGTGGTCGGCGCCTTTGCCCGCGAGGTGCCGCTGGGGCGGGTCGGAACGCTCGCCGACACGGCCGAGGCGATCACTTGGCTCTGCTCGGACGGATGTTTCGTCACCGGATCGGTGATCCAGGTGAACGGCGGCCTGACGCTGCGCCGCAACCCGACGAACGCCGAGGTGCGGGCAGCCGCCCGCGCCGCGAGGGCGGGGGACTAGAGCGCGCGCGGGTCGATCCGCTCGGCCGGCACGAAGTCCCGCGGCAGGCGGAACTTCTGGATCTTGGTCGCGCTCATCGGCCAGTCCTGCACGAAGCGCACGTAATGCGGCACCTTGAAGCGCGCGAGACGCCCCGCGCAGTGGCGCACGACGTCCTGCGCAGTCATCGAAGCGCCCGGCACCAGTTCGACAAAGGCCGCCGCCACCTCGCCATACTGCGCATCCTCGACCCCGATGACCTGCGCAACCGCGATGGCGGGATGGGCGCTCAGATGCGTCTCGATCTCGAGCGCCGCGACATTCTCGCCGCCGACCTTGAGCATGTCCTTGAGGCGCCCGGAATAGACCACCTGCCCCGCCGCATCGACGCGCCCGAGATCGCCGGTGCGCAGCCAGCCGTCGGGCCCGATCACGGCCGCCGTGCCGGCCGCGTCCTTGTAGTAGCCGCCAAAGACGCTCCACCCCCGGATGCACAACTCGCCCCGCGCGCCGGGTGGAAGGTCCGCGCCCGTCTCGGGGTCCACCGCCTTGACGGCGAGGCCGGGCAAGGGGCGCCCGCTGAAAGCCGGCGCATCCTCGGCGGGATCGGCGGGGTCGGTCCAGACCGGCACCCCGGTCGCCTCGGTAAGCCCGTAGGCGTTGACATAGCGCGCCTGCGGCAGGGCGGCGGCGTAGCGGCGCATGAGGTCGGCGGGGCCGACGACATGGAGGAAACGCAGCGCCGACAGGTCGCGCCGGGCAAAGCTGTCATGGGCCAGCACCTGGTTGACGATCGCCGGGAAGGACAGATAGCCGAATGTCGCCCGCTCGCCCTCCATCGTCGCCAGCGTCGCGCCGGCGTCGAACCGCAGGGTGCAAAGCTGCGCCGCGCCCGAGGCCCGGCAGGCCGCCATCGGCAGCATCGTGGACAGATGAAAGAACGGCAGCGGGTTCATGATCCGGTCGTCGGGGCCGAGGCCAAAGCGCGCCGCGAAGGCCGCGCCGATCCTGTTCAACGCGGCATGGGGCAGCAGGCAGGCCTTGGGCCGCGCCGTCGTGCCCGAGGAATACATCATCAGCGCCGGCGCATCAGGGTCGGCGGGCAGCGCATCGAGCGCCGCATCCGGCACGGAACCCGCGCCGGCCAGAAAGGCGTCCCGCGTCGGCCAGACGGCCTCGCGCGGATCGGCGAGGTTGACGATCCGGCGCAACCGCGGCGCTCCGGGCAACGCGAGCGGCCCGCCGTCCCAGCCTGCCAGCTCGGGCAGCACTCGCACAAGGGCGGCGCGGAAATCCACATGCGGCAAGGCGTGCCCGCCAATGAACAGCACATCCGAATCCGAATGGCCAACCACATGCGCCAGTTCCGCATCGCCGAACCGGGCGTTGAGCGTCACGGCCGTCGCCCCGATCATCCCGGCGGCGTAGACAAGGCGCACATGGTCCACCGCATTCGGCATCAGGATGCCGACATGCGCCCCCTGCCCCAGCCCCATCGCCACAAGGCCCCGCGCCCAGAGCCGCGCCTCAGCGTAGAGGCCGGCCCAGGTCAGCCGCTCGCCGTCGAGCACGAGGGCCGGGCGATCGGGCCAGGTCTCTGCCGCCTCGGCTAGCATCCGCCCGGTGGTCAGCCGACCGGCCCGGTCGATCCGGCCCTGCGCCGTCAGCCCCGCGCCCATGCCGCCGCCTCTGCGCTGGTTACCCAGTCGATGGCATTGCGCAACAGCCGCCGGAATGCCGGATTGCCGAAGGTTGCCCCGTCGTTGCCGCACTGGATGACGACGATGGGCGCGTTGCCCGCCGCCCGCGCCCAGGCGATCAGCGGCGTGCCGGGCGGGTGATCCCAGCCGTCGCGCGTCCACATCCGCCCGTTCAACGCATGGGCGGCACTGTAGAAATGGCCCCTGTCAAAGGGATGGTCGGCGGCGAGGAGCGGCACGATGCCGGCCTCGAGCATCTCGAAGAGGTAAAGCTCGTCCGTGACCTCGAACCCGCCTTCCAGCCCGGCCAGCACCGGATGCGCGCCCTGCGGCACGGCGCGGTAGGTGACGGGGAAAAGATAGCCGGAATCCGGGTAGTCGCGCCCCTTGTAGCGGCCGGGCTGGTAGAAGAACCGCGCCCCGATCGCCTCGGCATAGCCATCCCAGAGCGGCCAGCCGGCGATGGCATGATGCAGGAAAACCATCGGCTTGCCCGCCGCGAGCAAGGCGCGAAACCCGGCCTTCATCGTCTCGGTGGGCGCGATCAGGTCGGGCGGTGCGGGCGTGCGGAACTGGATGCCCGGCACATCGTAGAACACCAGTGCCGCGAAATCCGCCGTCCCCTCGGGCGACAGGAGCGCCGCCGTCGCGGGCTGCTCGACATGCGTCCAGGTCATGCCGCGAAAGCTGTCGAAGAGATCGCAGAACGCCGCGCGGTCGAACGGATGCCCCTTGGTCGAGACGAGGACGTTCGCCCGCGCGTCGTAGCGGATCAGCATCGCGCGGGTCGGCCGGCGCGCATCAGAACTGCACCCGCTTGGTGAAGCCGCCATCGACGACGAGGTTGACCCCCGTCACCCAGCTTGCCGCGTCAGATGCAAGGAACGCGATGCAGCGGGCGACCTCGGCGGCCTCGCCCATCCGGCCGTCCGGCTGCTGCGCAAGGATCGAGGCGAAGAAGGCCGGATCGTTCTGGCGGATCGTGTCCCAGCTGCCGCCCTCGATCAGGATCGGGCCGGGCGAGACGACATTGACGCGGATCCCGCGCTTGCCATGCGCCTGGCTGAGCTGCTTGGCATAGGTGATGAGCGAGGCCTTGATCGCGTTGTAGGCCATCGGTGCGATGAAGGTCTCGACCGCCGCCGTCGTCGAGATGAACACCACCGACCCCGAGCCCTGCGCCTTGAACGTCGGGAACAGCGCATCGAACCCGCGCACGCAGCCCATCAGATCAACCTCGAAGGCCCGATACCAGCTTTTCTCGCCCTCGAGGCCGCCGCCCGCGCTCACACCCGGCACGAAGATGTCGCAGCCGCCCAGGTCATCGACTGCGCTCTTGAGCCATGCCTGATAGGCCTCGCCGTCCTTCACATTGGCGGTGCCGCCGACGATCTTCGTGCCATGCGCCCGCAGTGCCTCGGCCGTTGCATCGACCTCGGCCGCATTGCGCGCACAAAAGGCGATGTCGCAGCCCTCGGCGGCGAGAATGTCCACAAGGCTGCGGCAGATACCCTTGGTGGCGCCGGTGACGATCGCCCTCTTGCCCTTCAATCCCAGATCCATGCCGCGCCCGCCCCTTGAGTATGAATACAGCCGCCATCCGTATACAATCGGCAGCAACGATTGTCCATGAGCTACCGGGCCGCGCCGATCCCCGGGTTTCCGGCCGCCAAGACGGCCGGGGGACACATTGTTTGCACGCGCGCCGGCCGGCGGGTATACGGCGCGCTGAGGGCCAGTCGGCAGATCGCCGACGCACCGGCCATGGCGCAGGAACCGGCGGAGGGGTGGATGGCCGAGAGCGAACTGGTCAGGCTGGCAATCGACGGGCCCGTCGCCGAAATCCGCTTCAACCGCCCCGAAGCGCTGAATGCGCTCGACATCGCCATGGCGCGCGCCTTTGCGGCGGCGGTCGCGGCGGCGACGGGCGATGCGGCGGTGCGGGCGATCCTGCTGACGGCAGAGGGGCGGGCCTTCGTCGCGGGGGGCGATGTCGCGGCGATGGCAGCCGACCCGGCTGCTGCCCCGGGGATGATTGGCGCGCTGATCGACACGCTGATCCCCGCGATCCTTGCGCTGCGGGCCGGCGACGCGCCGGTCGTCGCGGCGGTGCGCGGGGTTGCGGCGGGGGCCGGGCTGGCGCTTGTCGCCGGGGCGGATCTGGCGATCGCGGACGAGGGGGCGCGCTTCGTGATGGCCTATGACGCCATCGGCGGCGTGCCCGATTGCGGCGCAAGCTGGTTCCTCCCGCAGCGGATCGGTCGCGGACTGACCACGCAGATGATGTTGCTGGGCCGCGCGCTGACCGCGGCCGAGGCGCTGGCGGCCGGCCTCGTCGCCGAGACCTGCCCGGCCGAAGACGTGGAGTCGCGCGCCCGCGCGCTCGCCGCGCGCCTCGCGCAGGGCCCGACGGGCGCCTTCGGCCATTTTCGCCGCCTGATCGACGCCGCCCCGCAACGCAGCCTTGCCGAACACATGGCCGCCGAACGCGATGCCTTCGTTGCGGCCGCATCGGGGCACGACCTCGGCGAGGGTGCGGCCGCCTTCATCGCCCGGCGGCGCCCGGCATTCACGGGTCGCTGAGGCAAACGCGCGTCGCCCAAGCGTCAGGCCGCGCGCAGAACCACGCGCCCTTCGGCATCGAGCGATCCGACGAGGCCCGTGCGCAGAAAGCCGTCCGGCTCGAGGCCGGGTGGCGGCGGCGCATGTGCGTCGGCCCGGATCATCACGCCGGCGCCGCGAAGCCAGATTTCGCCTTGCCGGTCAATCGGCAGATCCTGCCCCGTGCCCGGCTCGACGATCATCACCTCGCAGCCCGCAAGGGGCCTGCCGCGCGTCCTTGCCACTGTCCGCACCGGATCGCGCGGATCGCCGACCACCACCGGGCCGAGCGTGCCCGCTACCGGCAGGGCGTTTAGCACGGTGACACCGGACAGCGCCCGACGCAGCGCGCGCATCGCCTCGGGCGCGGCAGGCATGACGGCAAGGCGCAGCGCCGCGCGGCGCGGCGGGGGCGCCGCGGGCAGCCAGGCGACCGTTGTCGCCGCGTCGTCCGTGTCAAACGCGACGGCGGCCCCAGTCACGACGGCAGCCGCCAGCGCCGCCCAGAACGCCGGATCGCCGGGCCCCTGCGACGCGCCGATCCGGTCGGCGGGGGTCAGCGCAAGGCGCGCCGCCAGCGCGGCCCCGTGCCGCACGATGCCGGCCGCGGAAAAGAACACCGGCGCCGCGCCGGATGCGCCGGCCAGCGCAAGCGCGCCGCGCGCGCGTGGTGCGGGGCCCGCCCGCAGTCCGGCCAGCGCCGCCGCGATCCGGCCCACCGGCCCGTCCTCGCCGACCCGCGCTGGCGCCCGGGTTGCGGCGGCCAGGGCGGCAAAGGTCGTTGTGCCATCCGCGGCAATCACCGCAGGCGCGTCTGGCCAGCGGGTCGCCGCATCGTCGATTAGAGCGAGCAGATCGGGGGCGGGGGGCATGGTCGGCTCCCTCGGGGCTTGCGTCGGGACCGCGAAGCGATCATCCTTGTGTCCGTAGCCTAATATTACGGTATACGAAAGAGAGGCCAGCATGGCATTGATCGTTATCACAGGTGGCGCTGCCGGCCTCGGCGCAGCGACGGCGCGGCTGGCAACGGCGCGCGGCCATGCCGTGGCGATCCTCGACCGCGACGGCGCGGGTGCGGCGCGGCTGGCCGCCGACCTGCCCGGTGCGACGGCCCATGCCTGCGACGTGACCGACGAAGCGTCGGTCGTCGCCGCCCTCGACGCCCTCGGTGCGGTGCCCGATTCGCTGGTCAACAATGCCGGGATCGTCGAGTTCCGCCCCCTGATCGACACCACCACGGCCGATTTCGCCCGCACCATCGCGATCAACCTGACAGGCGCCTTCACCGTCGCCCGCGCGGTGGCGGCCCGGATGATCCCCCGCGGGTCGGGCGCCATCGTCAATGTCACCTCGATCGGCGGCATCACCACCAGCCCGGGCACCAACGCCTATGCGCCCGCCAAGGCAGGGCTTGCCGCGCTGTCCGAGCTCATGGCGCTGGAATGGGCGCCGCTCGGCCTGCGCGTGAATGCGCTCGCCCCCGGCATGATCGACGGCGGCATGTCCACATCGGTCTATGCCGACCCGGACACCCGCGCCCGCCGCATCGGCGCGATCCCGGCCCGCCGCCTCGGCACGGCCGAGGATATCGCCCATGCGATCATGTTCCTGCTCTCGCCCGAGGCCGACTATGTCAACGGGCACCATCTCGTGGTGGATGGCGGGCTGACCCGGGCCGCGCTGGCGATGATCCCGCGCTGACGACCGCGACCTGCCGCCCGCCTGCTCACACCACGTTGAAATGCTCGGGCACGCCCGCCGGCCAGACGGTGCCCCACATCCGCATCCCGCCGTCGATCGTCATCACCTCGCCGGTGATGAAGTTGCCCGAGGGCGCCGACAGGAACACCACCCCCTCGGCCACATCCCACCCGTCGCCCATCCGGCGCATCGGGTTGACGTTGTTGATCCGCGCCATGGCATGGGGCGGATAGTTCGCCAGCCCCTCGGTCGCGATCGCCCCCGGCGCCACGCAGTTGACCCGGATGCCCAGCGGCGCCCATTCCGTCGCCACGCTGCGCGACAGGTAGATCACCCCGGCCCGCGCGGCGCAGGTATGCGCCGCCTGCGGCATGCCGCGCTCGACATGGGCGACGATGCTGACCACATGCCCCCCCTGCCCCCGCGCCCGCCAGCGCTGCGCCGCGCCCTGCATCACCCACCAGGTGCCGTTGAGGTTGAGGTCGATCACCGCGTTCCAGCCCTTGCGGGTATAGTCGATGGCATCCTGCGGGAACTGCCCGCCGGCATTGTTCACCACCGTGTCGAGCCCGCCCAGCCGGTCGAAACAGGCGTCGAGCAGCGCATCCACCTGGTCGGGATCGCGGATCGACATCGCCATCGTCTCGATCCGCGCGCCCAGCAGGCGGTCGGCCGCCGCGGCGGTCGCGGCAAGTTTCGCCTCGCTGCGCCCGCAAATCATCACCCGCGCCCCGAGCCGGGCAAGCAGAAAGGCCATCGCCTTGCCCATTCCCTGGCTGCCCCCGGTCACGAGGAACCGCTGCCCGTCCAGCAGGCCGGGGCGATAGACGGTCGCGCGGGTGGCAAGTTCCGCGTCGCTCAGGCCCCATTTCGGGGGGGTGGTCTGGTCTGTCATCAAGGCTGGTCCTTCCCGAAGATTGCGTCGCGGCCCTCGACATAGGCCGCGATCCCTTCGCGGCTGTCGGCCGAGCCGAGCAGGGTGTCGCGCCGTGCATGGGCATGGGCGATGCTGGCCGCGAGCGTTACGTCGCAGGCATGGTCAAACAGCGACCGCGCCCCGGCGATGGCCGCCCAACTGTTCGCGAGCATCGCATCGCCCAGTGCGCAGGCCGCCGCGAGCGCCGTGCCGCGCGGCACGACGCGGGTGATGACGCCGAGCGCGGCGAGCCGTTCGGCGGGCACGGGCGCGCCGGTCAGGATGATCTCCATCGCCGCCGCGCGCGGCAGGATGCGCGCAAGGCGCTGCACACCGCCGGTAAAGGCGACCATGCCGCGACGGATCTCGGGCAGCGCGAACACCGTGCCTTCGTCGGCCACGACCAGATCGCAGGCCAGCGCGATCTCGAACCCGCCCGCCACCGCGGCGCCGTTGACGGCGGCGATGACCGGCTTGGCGATGGCCCGTTCGGTCAGCCCGCAGAACCCCGCGCCGGGGATGAGCCCATGGCCAGCCCCCCGCAGCGCCGCCTCGCGCAGGTCCATGCCGGCACAGAACGCCCGATCCCCCGCGCCGGTCACGACGATGGCGCCGATGGCCGGGTCGGCCTCGGCGGCGCGTACATGGCCGTCAACCATCGCCGAACCGGCGGCGTCCATCGCATTGGCGACCTCGGGCCGGTTGAGCGTGATCACGCCAAGCGCCCCGCGCACCGCATAAAGCACGGGCGCCGCCGCGCCCGACGCCGCGCCCGCCGACATCGCCGTCAGGATCCGACCGCCTCGGCCGCCCGCGCCGGGACCGCCGCCCCGGGGCTTTCGACCCACGCGCCCAGGCGGTCGGGCACCTGCAAGGCGGCCGGGATGTCGGCGCGCCCGATGCGGCGGTCCAGTTCCTCGTGCCAGTGGTAGATCCGCCGTTCCTGATAGTTCAGCGGAAAGCCGCGCAGGCCCCGGCTTTCGACCGATTTCTGGATCTTGTCGGCGAACTGCAGATCCTCGTCGAGAATGGCGAGGAAGTTCTTCAGGCGCATGTCCCAGACCTCGGGCCGCGGCCCCTCGCCCCAGGACGGCGCAAACCAGTGCACCTCGATCGTCATGGTGTCGATCGTGTCCGGCCAGAAGCACAGGACCGGAATCCCGGCCGTGGCAATGGGCGAGACGAAGTTGGGATAGGCGAGGATCGAATAGTTCGTATCGCGATAGAACCTGTCCATCCCCTCGACTTCCGGCAGGCCCCGCACGCCCGGATCGGTCCAGCCGGCGCGCTTGTAGGGCGTCACCATGCGGCTGTGGCCCTGCGGCCAGAGCGTGATGGCCGTGCCGCGATGGTCGAGGAACCGGTCCACGGTGTTCTGGTGGATCGACTTGAGGTGATAGACCTCGAGGAACGCGTCGAGCAGGATCTTGACGTTGCAGGCGACGCGGATTGCCGTCTTGTCCACCAGCACGAGCGTATCGGGCCGCACCTCGTCGAGCGCCGCGGCGACGGGGCCGAGGCCGTCGCGCAAGGGGGGCGCCGCCGGGTCGAGGTTGACGAAATGCAGCCGCCCGATCACCTCGCAGCGCACCTCGATCAGCGACCGGCACGCGAGGTCGAGGCCGACGAAATCGCGCCGGTCCCGCAGGTTGATGAGCTCGCCGCGGGTGTTGTAGGTCCAGCCGTGATACTTGCACATCACGCCACGCGACTTGCCCGACGGCTCCGTCACCACCGGTGCGCCGCGATGGCGGCAGGTGTTGTAGAAACAGCGCACCGCGCCGTCCTCGCCCCGGATGAAGAACAGAGGCTCGCCCAGCCGCGTCCACTGGACATACGACCCGACCTCCGGCACCTCGTCGCCGTGGATCGCATAGACCCAACTCCGATGCCACATCCGGTCCCGCTCCAGCCGGTTGAAGGCCGGGTCCACATACCGCTCACCGGGGATGTCGGGAAGCTGCGGGAAATCCTCGGGCGGGCCGCCGCGTGCCGATTCGTATGCCTGCTGATCGAGGATCCGCTGAAATTCCGCCCGCAGCATGCCCGCTCCTTTCGCCTTGGGCCCTGCGGCAGTTGCCGCCCGACCGCTCTATTGTATACTAAAAAGGCTCTGGGTATATGCAAAGGGAAAGCGCAAGCGGACAGGCCACGGCATGACCTCAGCCACGGGACAAAAGGCGGCGGGCCGGTTCGGGCCGGTCATGCAGCTTGGCTATGTCGTGCCGGATCTCGACGCGGCGCTGCGCCACTGGTCCGGCACGCTGGGGGTGGGGCCGTTCTTCGTCGCCGCTGCGATACCCTATGCCGAACTGACCTTTCGCGGCGCGCCGGTCGCGGCGGAAACGCGTGTCGCGCTGGCCAGCCATCGCGGGATGCAGATCGAACTGATCGCGCAGGTCGCCGGCGGGCGGACGGTGTTTTCCGATTTCCTCGCCCGCCGCGGCGGCGGGATGCACCATGTCTGCGCGCTGACGGACGACCTTGCGGGCGATCTCGCAGCCTGGGCGGCGCGCGGGGTCGGCGTTCTGCAGGCCGGGCGCACGGCGGCCGGCGTCGCCTTCGCCTATCTCGACACCGATCCCGACGACAGGGGCGGTGTCCTCGAACTCGTCCAGCCGACGCCCGGTCTGCTGCGCTTCTTCGCCCGGATCGACGCCGCCGCCGCGACCTGGGACGGCAGGGCGCCCCGCATCGACCTCTGACCGAAGGATTGCCCATGCCGACCATCCACGCAACCGACCGCAACGGCACGACCATCGTCATCGAGGCGCGCGACGGCGAATCGCTCATGGAAACGCTGCGCGACCGGGGCGGGATGGACGTCGCCGCGATCTGCGGCGGGCAATGTTCCTGTGCGACCTGCCATGTCCATGTCGATCCGGCCTGGATCGACCGGCTCCCGCCGCAGGCGCCGGACGAATACGAACTGGTGGAGTTTTCGGCGCATTACCGCCCGACGTCGCGCCTTTCATGCCAGATCGCAGTGTCTGACGCGCTCGACGGGCTGAAGGTCACGCTCGCACCGGAGGACTGAGCGGGCGGGGGTGCGAGCACCCCTTTCCGCGGCCGATGGCCGTGCCTCAACCACCCTCGCCCAGCATCTCCTTCAGCCGGAACTTCTGGATCTTGCTGGCCGACATCGGCCATTCGGCCACGAAGCGGACATCGCGCGGCACCTTGAAGCTGGCGATCTGCCCCTTGCAGAACCCGATGATGTCCTCGGCCGTCGCGGTGGCGCCGGGCTTGAGCTCCACGAAGGCGACAGGCACCTCGGCGAGGCGCGCATCGGGCCGGCCCACCACCTGGCACAGCTTGACTGCCGGATGGGTGCCGACGATCGCCTCGATCTCCTGCGCCGCGACATTCTCGCCGCCGACCTTCAGCATGTCCTTGAGCCGCCCGTGGAACATCAGCGTGCCTTCGGCGTCGAGCGCGCCGAGATCGCCGGTGTGGAACCAGCCCCCCCGCAGCGCCTCGGCAGTCTTGGCCGCATCCTTGTAATAGCCCGTCAGCAGCGAGAAGCCGCGCACCGTGATCTCGCCGATCTCGCCGACGCCGCAGATGCGCCCGTCCGCGCCGAGGATGCGCACCTCGAGCCCGTCGAAGGGCCGGCCCAGCCGCTCGGTGCGGGCGCGATAATCGTCTGACGGGTGGCTGGTCGTCACCGTGCCCGCGGTCTCGGTCATCCCGTAGGTGCCGACCTGGATCGCGCCGGGCATCCTCGCCTTCAGGGCCTCGCGGAAGGGCACCGGCTGCATCGCCATGTTGCCGTTCATGAGCCGCACGGACGACAGGTCGCGCCGGTCGAAATCGGGGTGGTGGATCATGTCGGCGATGAAGGTGCCAAAACTCGGGTAGGTAACCGTCGCGCGTTCCCGCTCGATCATCTCGAGCGCGGTGGCAGCATCGAAATACTGCATCGACAGATAGGTCGATCCGACCGACCAGGCCGCGCAGAGCGGGAAGATCGCGCCGATATGGAACATCGGCAGCGGCGACCAGAACACATCCGCATCCGTCATCGCATAGCGCAGCGCGAGCGACTGGCCCGTGCGCACCAGCGCCTCATGGCTGATCATGCAGCCCTTGGGCTGCGACGTGGTCCCCGAGGTGTAAAGGATCAGCCCGGTATCGCGCACACGCACGCCGCGGCGCAGACGCTCCACCTCGGCCTCGGGGACGGCCGTCGCGGCAGCCTCGAAGGCCGCCGCCGACAGGAAACCGGGCGCGGAAGCCTTATCCGTCAGGATCAGGTGGCGAAGGCGCGGCGCCTCGGGCAGCGACAGGGCGGCATCGGACGCTGCGCCGGCAAGCGCCGGAAACGCTTCGGTCAGCCGGGCGATGAAATCGACCTGCTCGGCAACCCGACCTTGCGTGACGAGAGCCACCAGATCGGCATTCTCGACCACGTATCGCAATTCGTGGCTGCGGTAGCGCGCATTGACCGGCACGGCCACGGCCCCGATCAGCGCGATCGCAAAGAGGCTTTCGACGCATTCGATCGAGCTGGGCAGCAGCACGCCGACATGATCGCCCGGCTCAATGCCGAGCGCCCGGAGCCCCCGCGCCCGCGCCCTTGCGCCGGCAGAAAGCTCGGAAAAGCTGCTCCGACGGTCGGGAAAGACCAGCCCGTCCTTGTCGGGCATGGCCTGCGCCGCGCGCAGCAGCACATCGCCGATCGTTGTCACGGCGGTGAAGGCGTGGAAATCAAGCATGCCGCACCTCTGCGTCATGGCGCCCCTCATCTTCGGGATGTTCCGACCCCAAGATAAAAATACAGGCCGCGGCGGATCGCCGAAAAACCTGCGTCGATCGCGCCCGGTCCGGGGCGCACCCCGCCCGAAACGCCCTCTTGGACGCATATCTGAGGGCATCGAAACTGCCGTGTGTCCGCAGATGCGCCTTATTGTGTATACGCATGGATCAGATTACTATACAGCACAGGCGTCCGCAAGTCGGGGAGTGCAGGGCGAACCACGTCGCTGCGGATGGGCGAGACGGCCGGCCAACAGGGAGGAACGGATGAAACTTTCGCACGTGCTGAGGGGAACGGTCGCTGGCGCCTTTGCGCTTGCCGCGACGACGGCCACGGCTGCCGACTACAAGCTGGTGGTGATGCAGTCGTTGACGGGGGCAGCAGCCTTCATCGGCGCCTCGATCGCCGACGGGGCCGTGATGGCATTCGAGGAAATGAACGCGAACGGGTTCTTCGGCGAGGGCAACAAGGTCGTGTTCGAAGTGGCGGACGATGCCACGGACCGCACCCAGACGCTGTCGCTCATCACCCGCTATGCCGCCGATCCGTCGGTTATCGGGATCATGGGCCCGACAAGCGGTGCGGTCGCCCTCGCCGCCGCGGCGCTTGCGAACGAGCTTGCGATCCCGATCGTGCCGACCTCGAACAGCCACGAAATCATCGAGCGCGGCAAATGGTCGAACATCCTGACCCAGCCGGGCGATGTCACGATGCCCTATATCGCGCATTACGCCGCGGACGTTCTGGGCGTGAAGGCCTGTGCGGTTATCGGGATCCGCGATGTGGAATCCTATGTTGCGCTCCAGCGGATGTTCGAATCGATCATGGCCGAACGCGGAGTCAAGCTTGCCTCGGTCGATGGCATCGCAGTCACCGACAGCGATTTCTCGTCGCTGGCCACCCGGATCGCCAGCGCGGACCAGGATTGCGTGTTCATCGGCGCGCCGGCCTCGCAGGGCGCGAACGTGATCATCCAGTTGCGGCAGGCCGGCCTCGATCCCGCGACCAAGATCATCGGCCACAATGCCTTTTCTTCACCCGCCTTCGTCTCGACCGGCGGCGCCGCGGTGGAAGGCGTCTACCTGATGGGAAGCTGGGTGCCCGGCGGGTTCGACGATGCCAGCCGCGACTTTGCCGCGCGGTTCCAGGCGTGGAAGAACGTGCCGGCCGACGACTGGAACGCGGTCGGCTATTCGGGCGCCTATGTGCTCGCCACCGCGCTCAAGAACACGATGCCCGAGGTCACGCGCGAACGCTTCACCGAGGCGCTGGTCAAGGTGACGGACGTGCCGGTCGTGATCGGCGACGGCACCTACAGCTTTGACGACAAGCGCGTGCCCCGCTTTGGCATGAAGGTGCTGACCGTCAAGGACGGACAGTTCGTCGAGGCGCCGCGCTGACGCATGCAGGCGGCGCCCGATTGCGGGCGCCGCCGCCCTCCCCCCGCCAGCCCGCCCGCCTGAGGGCACCGTCACGGGCCGGCCCGGCCGCGTCCGGGCCCATCACAGGATAATCCATGCTTACCCAGCAGATCCTCAACGGGCTGGTCTCCGGGTCGGTCTATGCGCTCTTCGCGCTCGGCTTCACGCTGATCTTCGGCGTCCAGAAGCTCCTGAACCTCGCCCATGGCGCGACGTTCATGGCCGGTGCCTTCGTCGCCTATTACGCCACCATCTCGGGCCTGCCGTTCTGGCTGGCCGTCATCCTTGCGGTCGTCGCCTGCGGCGTGCTGGGCATCCTGATCGATCTGGTCGCCTTCCGCCCGCTGCGCGCCAAGGGCGACGTGGAGTTCGCGGAATTTCCCGCCATCGTGTCGTCGCTGGGGGTCAGCCTGATCCTCATCAGCATCGCGCAGCAGATGTCGAACACGCGGGTGCTCAACTTTCCCTTCGGCACCTTCCCGGTCGAGTTCTACCGGGTCGCGGGCCTGCGCATCTCGCTGCTGCAGATCGTGATCCTTGTCACGGTGCTGGTGCTGGTTTCGCTGCTGATCCTGTATCTCCAGAAGACGAGCTTTGGCCGCCAGGTGCGCGCCGTCGCCACGAACGAGCGCGCCGCCGCCCTCTTGGGCGTGAACGCCCAGAGCGTGTTCATGCAGACCTTCCTGATCGCGGGGGCGCTGGCAGGGCTTGCCGGCGTGCTGATCGGCCTTCTGTTCAATTCCATCCACTTCATGATGGGCGAGCCCTACATGCTGCGCGCCTTCGTGATCGTGGTGATCGGCGGCCTCGGCAGCGTGCCCGGCGCGCTTGTCGCGAGCCTCCTGCTTGGCCTGATGCAGTCGCTGACCGTCGCCTATCTGCCGTCGGGTCTCGTCGATACGATCATCTTCGGGCTTTTGTTCCTTGTCCTGCTCGTGCGGCCCAACGGCCTCTTCGGGCGTGTGACCGCGCTCTCCGGGGGTAACCGTCGATGATGCAGCTCTATCTCGCCAACAAGCCGCTGATCGACTTCTTCCTGATCGCGGTCGGCTTTGCCTACAGCCAGCAGATCGTCTTTCGCGCCGGGGTGTTCTCGATCGCGACGGCGGGTTTTGCCGCCCTCGGCGCCTATTGCACCGCGATCCTCGTGACGCGCTATGGCATGCCGTTCGTGGTCGCGGTCGCCGGCGGGACGATCCTCGGGGGCTTTGCCGGGCTTGCCCTGTCCATCCCGCTCGCGCGGCTGCGGGGCGCATTCCAGGCCATCGCGACGCTCGCCTTCGTGCAGATCATCCTGTCGCTGCTCCTCTACGGCGAAAGCTTCACCGGCGGCGCGCTCGGCATCCTCAACATCCCGCGCGCCGTCGATACGCTCACGCTGATCGGCGCCGTGGCGGTGACGATGTATGTGTCGTGGTCGATCGGACGGACCAGCCTCGGCCGGGTTTTCGACGCGCTGCGCCAGAACGAGACGGTGGCCGCCTCGCTCGGCGTGTCGATCGGCCGGTATCACGGCATCGCCTTCATCCTGTCGGGCGCGATCGGCGGCCTCTTCGGGGCGCTGCAGAGCCTTTATGTCTTCAGCATCGAGCCGCATGACTACGGGTTCCACCTGATCGTCGCGATCCTGACGATGGTCGTGCTCGGCGGGCGCACGACGCTGCTCGGCCCGCTGCTCGGTGCGCTGATCCTGACCCTGATCCCCGAGGTCGCCCGCCCGCTTGCGGAATACCGACCGCTGGTCAACGGCCTGATCCTGATCGTCGTCATCATCTTCCTGCCGCTCGGGGTAGGCGATTCGCTGGTGCACTGGTTCGAACGCCGCCGCCGTGCGGCACAGCGCGCCAAGGCGCCCGCGACGAAGGAGGCATCCGATGCCGTCGCTCTACGTTGATGCCATCGCCAAGCATTTCGGCGGCCTGAAGGCCGTCGAGGATGTCACGATCGAGATCCCGCCGGGCACCATCACCGGCCTGATCGGGCCGAACGGCGCGGGCAAGAGCACCGTTGTGAACATGATCGCCGGCAACCTTGCGCTCACCCGCGGCGACATCCGGCTGGGCGACCGGTCGATCCGGACGCTCCCCGCCGATCAGGTCGCCCGCGCCGGGATCGTGCGGACGTTCCAGAACATCCGCCTGCTGGCCGAGGCGACGGTGCTCGACAACGTCATGATCGGCTTTCACCTCAGCGAGCGGGCGGGGCTGCTCGCCGGCCTTCTGGGCCTGCCCTCCGCGCTGGACGAGACGCGGCGCTTTCGCGAGCAGGCCTGGGTGCTGCTCGAGCGGTTCGGCATGACCGAATATGCCCAGCTTGAGGCCGGCAACCTCAGCTATGGGCACCAGCGCCGGGTCGAGATGATGCGCGCCATCGCGTCAGAGCCCAAGATCGTCCTGCTCGACGAACCCATCGCCGGCATGAACGACGTCGAATCCGAGGAACTGGCCGAGATTTTCCGCGATCTCGCCGCCAGCGGCATGGGCCTTCTGCTGATCGAGCACAACGTCGGCTTTGTCACCCGCCTGTGCAAGACGGTCTATGTGCTCGACAGCGGCCGGCTTATCGCCAAGGGCACGCCGGGCGAGGTCACGCGCGATCCCAAGGTGATCGCCGCCTACATCGGGACATCGGTGCAATGACCAACACGATCCTTTCGGTCAAGGACCTGCATGTCGCCTATCGCGGCATCCGCGCGCTGCGCGGGATCGACATCGCGGTCGAGGAGGGCGAGATGGTCGCCCTGATCGGCCCCAACGGCGCGGGCAAGTCCACCCTGCTCAACGCGCTGTCGAACATGGTGCGCCGGGCGAGCGGGACGATCACCTTCCTCGGGCAGGATACCCGCGGCATGCCCCCCCATGCGGTGGCGCGGGCGGGTCTGCTGCATGTGCCCGAGGGGCGGCAGATCCTCGGCGACATGTCGGTGCTGGAAAACCTCCAGATGGGCCTGATCGCCCGCGGCAACCGGCCGACGCGCTATTCGCTCGACCATGTCTATGACCTCTTTCCGGTCCTCAAGGAACGCGCCGGCCAGATCGCGGGCACGCTGTCGGGCGGCCAGCAGCAGATGCTCGCGATCGGGCGGGCGCTGATGGGCGGGCCGCGCCTTTTGCTGCTGGACGAGCCCTCGCTGGGCCTCTCGCCGATCATCACCGACCAGGTGTTCGGCGCGCTCGGCCAACTGAACGCCGAGGGGCTGACCGTGCTGCTGGTCGAGCAGAACGCCCACCGCGCGCTGGCGGCCACGAGCCGGGCCTATGTGCTCAACCGCGGCGTCATCGCCCATGCCGGGCCGAGCTCGGATCTCGCCCGCGATGCGGCGATCATCGAGAGCTATCTGGGCGCGTGACCCTGTCGCTGCATCACCTGTCGCTGCGCGACGTGGCACCGGCCGACCTGCCGGCGATCGCCGCGGGCGCAGGCTTCGGCGCCGTGTCCCTGTTCGTCGAACCGCCGGGCCCGGCGCTCGACATCTTCCCGAGGATCGCGTGCGACGGCGATGCCGCGGCGGCCGCCCGCGCCTGCGCCGATGCCGGCGTGGCGGTCCACGGGATCGAGGTCTTTGCCCTCGCCCCCGAGACCGAACCCGTGGCCTTCGCCCCCGCGCTCGACCGCGGCGCGCGGCTCGGCGCGCGGGTGCTGACGGCGCTGGTTCAGGATGCCGACGGCGCGCGGGCGGCAGACCGGATGGGCGCGCTGTGTGACATGGCGGCGGCGCGCGGCATGGGCGTGGCGCTGGAGTTCATGCGGTTCTCGCAATGCCGCTCGCTTGCCGCGGGCGCGGCCTTCGTCGCACAGGTCGGGCACCCGGCGCTCGGCCTGCTCGTCGATCCGCTCCACCTCTTTCGCACGGGCGGCACGGTGGTGGAACTTGCGGCGATGCCGCCCGCGCTGGTCCGCGCGGCGCAGCTGTGCGACGGACCGCTGCTGCCGCCGCCCGGCCCGCCCTTCGCCGAGGCGATCGAGAACCGCGTCATCCCGGGCGAGGGCGAATTTCCGCTGGCCGCCTTCCTGCGCGCGCTGCCCCCCGGCACGCGGCTGGATGTCGAGGTGCCGCTCCGCCGCCTGGCCGATGCCGGCGTAACGCCCGCCGACCGCGCCGCACGCCTCTTCGCCGCTGCGACCGCCATCATCGCCGCCGCAGCCACGCCGGACGGCTGACCCCTGACGCCCGGGGCAGGGCGCGCCTCGGCGGGCGCCGCCCGCTAGGTCGCCACCATCCGCTCCACCGCCTCGCGCAGGATCTTGCCGCTGACGTTGCGCGGCAGGTCGGCATGATCCATGAACACCACCGCCCTGGGCCGCTTGTAACCCGCCAACGCCGCCCGGCACAGCGCTTCGACCGCCGCCGCATCGAGGCTGGCGTCGGCCCGGGCGATCACCGCCACCGGCACCTCGCCCCAGCGGGCGTCCGCGCGCCGCACCACGACCGCATCGGCCACGCGCGGATCGGCCAGCAGCACCCGCTCGATCTCGGCCGGATAGATGTTCTCGCCGCCCGACTTGATGAGGTATTTCGACCGACCCGCGAATTCATAGCCCTCGGCCGTGCGGCGGAAGAGATCGCCCATCCTGAACCAGCCGTCCGAAAAGCTTGCCGCATTCGCCTCGGGCGCATTCCAGTAGCCGCTGAAAAGCGTAGGCCCGCGCACCCAGGCCTCACCCGTCTCGCCGTCCGCGACATCGCGGCCGGCAGGATCGCACAGGCGCAGCTCGGTCAGCACGCTCAGCCGCTTGGGCAGCCGCGCCGGCGCCACGCCCGGCGCGATCAGCGCGGCCGAGAGGGGTGGCATCCCCGTTTCGGTCGCGCCAAAGGTGTCCACATAGGGCGCATCCAGCGCCCGCGTGATCGCCGCGATCACCGCCCCCGGCACGAGGTCGGCCATGCATCCGACGGCGCGCACCCCCTTGATCGCCGGCCTCCGCGCCGCCAGCGCCGCGATGAGCGGCTCGATGGTGGCGGGCACCAGCAGCAGCCAGCCGACCCTGTGCGCCGCGAGCACGTCAACGATCCGGTCCGGGTCGAAGCCGTCGAGGATGACCCCCGGCCCGCCCGACATCAGCGTGGACAAAAGGTGCTCGGTCCCGCCGATATGGAACATCGGGGTCCATGACACATAGGCATCCCCGGGCGCCAGCCCGAGGTCGAGCCGCAGCGCCGCCATTCGTGCGATCTGCGCGCGGTGGCTGATGACGGCGGCCTTGGGGCGGCCGGTCGTGCCGCTGGTGTAGATGATGTGCAGACCGTCCTCGGGCCGCGCCGCCGGTTCGGTCCGCCCGGACGCGCCCAGCGCGTCGATCCGCACCACCGCCGCCGCCCCCGCGGCATCGGGCGCAAGGCCCTCGAACCGGGCCGAAACCGCCACCAGCGCAGGTGCGACGAGGGCGATGCACCAGGCAAGCTCGGCCGGGGCAAGGCGCCAGTTCTGGCAGGCGACCATCGCGCCCAGCCGCGCTGCGGCAAGGTGCAGGATCGTGTAATGGGCGCTGTTCTCGGCCAGCACCGCCACCCGGTCGCCCCGCCCGATCCCGCGCGCGGCCAGATCGGCTGCAACCGCCTCGATCCGCGCCTGCAGCGCGCCATAGGTCAGCCGCAGCGCCCCGTCCTCGATCGCCAGCGCTCCGGGCGCCACCGCCGCCTGCATCGCCACCAGCGCCGGCACCGTCGTGTGCCCTGCCCCGCCGCCATCCGGCATCGCCTCCGCCAGCGTCATGCCCCGCCCTCATCCGCAAAGGCCGCAGCGACAGCGAGCACCGGCGCACCGCCCCCCGCGCGGCGGAGCACCGCGCCGCCCGGTGCCGCCTCGACCGCCAGGGCATCGCCCTCGACCACCACGCCGAGAAAGCGTGCCTCGACGCGGCCGAAGCTTGCGCCGGGCCGCGCCGCCGCGAGCGCGTCGAGCACGAAGGCAAGGTTGGCCGGTCCGGGATTGACGCAACGCGGGCCGAAACCGGCCCGTTCCGCTGCGGCGCGGTCGGTATGGATGGCGTTGTCGTCGCGCATCAGCGCGCACCAGACCGCCATCGGCGCCGCCGCCAGCGGCGCAATGCGCCGCAGGACCGGGCCCGCCCCCCCCGGCGCATCCGGCGCCGCCGGCGCCGGCTGGCCGGACGCCCCCGGCACCCGGAACACGATGCGCAGCCTTGCTTTCGCCGCCACGGCCGAACCCTCGCCCACCGTCATCGCCAGAAGCAGGTGATCGGCCGCCCCGAGGCTGTGCGACGCACGCCGCTCCAGCCCCGCGACCCGCGCGGCGACGCCGTAGCGCCGCCCTGTCCGCAAGGGTTGGTGCCAGTCGAGCCGGCAGGTCGCCAGCACCGGCCCCGCGCCGAAATCGAGGCCGATCGCCGCGGCCACATCCGCAATGCCCCAACCCATGCCGCCCAGCGCCATGACAAAGGCAAAGACCGGATGCGCCGCATCGCCGCGCCGCGGCGGCGCATCGGACGCCGCCCGCAGGCAGTTGTCGGCCGCGGCTGTCAGGTCATAGACCCCATCAGGGATGACGACGGCCGGCGCGGAGACGATCTGTGGGTCCATGCCGTCAAGTATATTAACGCGCGCTTCCTTGCATACAGAAAAGTCGCGGCGCGAACCGGAATGGTGTTGCGCCTCCCCGCTGGCCCGCGCGAACCGACGCGCCCCCGCGGTCTCCCGCAGGCGCCCCCCCACGAATGGTTGACGTCCGCTCACGCATGCGTGAACTGTAGCGCGGATCGCTGACGCACCCTCTGTGCGCCGCGACGGGCGGGAAGAAGCGGATGCCACAGGGGCAGCCGACACCGCACAGGCATGTCCATGGGAGGACAGAATGTTCAAACGCACCCTGACCGCGCTCGCGCTGGTCCTTGCCGGCGGCACGGCCAGTGCCAACGAATGCATCGCGCCGGCAAACCCCGGCGGGGGATGGGATTTCACCTGCCGCCAGATCGCCCGCATCATGCACGAAATCGGCGCCATCCCCAACCCGATGCAGGTCACCAACATGGCCGGCGCGGGCGGCGGCGTCGCCTTCACCGCCGTGGTCGGCAAGCGCAACGACGATGCCGGGCTGATCGTCGCGGCTTCGTCCGCCACGACGACGCGGCTGGCGCAGAACGCCTATGCGGGGGCCAAGGCATCGCAGGTGCGCTGGCTCGGCACGATCGGCGGCGATCCGGGCGTGATCGTGGTCGCCAAGGACAGCCCGTTCCAGACCCTCGGCGATCTCGTCGCGGCGGTGAAGGCCGATCCGGCCAAGGTCGCCTTTGCCGGCGGCTCGGCCGTCGGCGGCTTCGACCACCTCAAGGTGCTGATGCTGATGAACCGCGCCGGGTTCACCAACGCCCGCGCGATCAAGTACATCGGCCTCGACGGCGGCGCCGATGCGATCACCCAGACGGTCGGCGGCTTCACCCAGGCGATGACGGGCGACATGTCGGAGATCTAGGGCTTCCTGCGGTCGGGCGACGTGCGCGCGCTGGCGGTCCTGTCCGAGGCGCGCATCGAAGGGTTCGAAGACGTGCCTACGGCGAAGGAGCAGGGAATTGACCTCGTCGCGATGAACTGGCGGGGGCTCTATGTGCCCGGCGGCATCTCTGACGGCGATTTCGACCGCTGGGCCGATGCCCTGCGCAAGGTCGCCGGGAGCGATCAGTGGAAACAGGTCATGGCCGACAACGGCCTTGCGCCCTACACGCTGATCGGCGCCGATTTCGAGGGCTGGGTTACCGCGAACATCGCCGAAATCGAGGCGATCAGCCGCGAGATCGGGATCATCCAGTGATGCTGGCCGACCGGGTCTTCGGCCTGGTCGTGATCGTCGTGGCGGCGGGATACATCTTCGGCGCCACGCAGATCCAGACCAGCTTCATGTCGGACCCGGTTGGTCCGCGCATCTTCCCCTATCTCATCGCCGGCACCGCGATCCTCTGCGCGCTGGTGATGCTGGCCCGGCCCGATCCGGATGCAGACTGGCCGCGCCTTGCGATGGCGCTCAAGCTCGGGGCGGCGCTGGCGGTGCTGCTCGGATATGCGGCGGTGATCCAGCGCGCCGGGTTCATCCTGCCGACGATCGTTGCCTCGGGGATCCTCAGCTACATGATCGCGCCGCGCGTCGTCCCGGCGGCGCTGACCGGGGTGGGCCTTGGCATTGGGCTCTATGTCCTCTTCAAGCTGGTGCTGGGCCTCGGCCTTGTCGCCTTTCCGCGCGGCTGGGTGTGAGGGGCGGGCATGGAAACCTTGGCAAACCTCGCGATGGGCTTCGGCATCGCGCTGTCGCCATGGACATTGATGCTCGCGCTGATCGGCTGCTTCGTCGGCACGATCATCGGCGCGCTGCCCGGCCTCGGGCCCTCGAACGGGGTGGCGCTGCTCATCCCGATCTCGTTCACGCTCGGGCTCGATGCGATCTCGGCCCTCGTGCTGCTCACATCGGTCTATTACGGGGCGATGTATGGCGGGCGAATCAGCTCGATCCTGCTCAACATCCCGGGGGACGAGCCGGCGATGATGACGACGCTCGACGGCTATCCGATGGCGCGGCAGGGCAAGGCGGCGGACGCGCTCGTGATCTCGGGGGTCGCATCCTTTGTCGGGGCCTTCGTGGCCACCGTCGGGCTGATGTTCCTCGCGCCGATGCTGGCCCGGGTCGCGTTCCGGTTCGGCCCCGCCGAATATTTCGCGCTCTACATCCTCGCCTTCTGCACGCTCGGGGGCGTGGGGTCGAACAACCAGGCCAAGGCGGCGCTGGCGGCCTGCCTCGGCCTCGGGATCGCGATGATCGGGCTTGACAAGGTGACCGGCATGCCGCGGTTCACCTTCGGCGAGTTGCACCTGATGGACGGGATCGATTTCCTTGTCGCCATCGTGGGCCTGTTCGCCGTGGCCGAGGTGTTCGTGTTCCTCGAAAGCCATGGGCGATCCTCGGCCATCGGGGTGAAGCTCGGGCGGATCAGCATCCCCTGGCGCAGCCTCTACGAATCGCGCGGCGCGATGGCGCGGGGCACCGGGATCGGGTTCGTCGCGGGCATCCTGCCGGGCGCCGGCGCCTCGCTCGGCTCGTTTCTCGCCTATGTCGCGGAGAAGGCATCCGCGCGCGACAAGGCCAGCTTCGGCAGGGGCAACCCGCGCGGCGTTGCGGCGCCCGAGGCGGGCAACAACGCGGCGGCGGGCGGCGCGCTCATCCCCATGCTGACGCTCGGGGTGCCGGGGTCCGGGACGACGGCGGTGCTGCTCGCGCTGCTGCTGACGCTGAACATCACGCCGGGGCCATTGCTGTTCTCCGAAAAGCCCGAGGTGGTCTGGAGCCTGATCGCCTCGCTGCTGATCGCCAACATCATGCTGCTGGTGCTCAACGTGCCGATGGTCAAGATCTTCGTGCAGATCCTGAGCGTGCCGTCCTGGGTGCTGCTGCCGGGTGTGACGATGATCGCCTTCGTGGGCATCTTCAGCCTGACGGGATCGTCCTTCGACATGGTGCTGATGGTGGCTTTCGGGGTGCTCGGCTGGCTCTGCCGCAAGCTCGATATCCCGACGGTGCCGATCATCCTCGGCATCCTTCTGGGCAACCACATGGAGGATTCGCTGCGCCGCGCCATGGTCCTGTCGGATGGCGACTGGACCTATCTGTTCGCCTCGCCGGTCTCGATCGGGCTGTGGACATTCGCCGTGATCGGCTTTGTCGCACCGCTGTTCCTGCGGCGCTTCCTCGTCCGGCCGCCGCTGCCGCAGGCCGAACACCTGGCCGACAAGGACTGACACGATGCCGACCCGCGTGCTGGTGCCTTCGGGCGTTCTGGGGCTCGGGTTCGACCGTGCGGCGCTGGCGCGCGGGGTGGCCGGGCGGCCCGACGTGATCGCCATCGACGGCGGATCGACGGACAGCGGGCCCTGGTCGCTGGGCGCGGGCCAGTCGAAATACGCCCGCGCGGCGACGAAGCGGGAATGGTCCCTCCTGATGGCGGCGCGGGCGGCGGCGGGGGTGCCGCTGGTGATCGGCACCGCGGGCACCTGCGGCACCGATTCGGCGGTGGACTGGATGGCGGGCATCACCGCCGAGATCGCGGCCGAGACCGGGCAGCGGCTGCGCATGGCGCGCCTCTATTCCAGCCAGCCGGCCGAGCGGGTCGTCGCCGCGCTGGAGGCGGGCCGGATCGCCCCGCTCAACCCTGCCCCGCCCATCGACGCGGGCCGCCTGCGCGCCATGACCAACATCGTCGCGCTCGCCGGGGTCGAGCAGGTGCAGGCCGCCCTCGCCACCGGCGCCGAGATCGTGATCTGCGGCCGCACCACGGACACCGCGATCATCGCCGCACTGCCGCTGGCGCGGGGCGCAGATGCCGGCGCGGCCTGGCATGGGGCCAAGATCGCCGAATGCGGCGCGCTCTGCTCGACCAACCCGACCTCCGGGGTGATCCAGGTCGATTTCGACGCAACCGGCTTCACGGTCGAGCCGCTGGCGGAAGGCGCGCGCTGCACGCCGCATTCGGTGTCTGCCCATATGCTCTACGAAAACGCCGATCCGTTCATCCTGCACGAGCCGGGCGGGCATCTCGACGTGCATGGCGCGCGGTATCGCGCGCTCGACGACCGGCGGGTACGGGTGGAGGGGTCGGTCTGGATGCCGGGCCCCTACACGGTCAAGCTCGAAGGGGCGGCCATCGCGGGGTATCAGACCACCATCCTCGCCATCCTGCGCGATGCCCGCTATGTGGCCTCGGCGCGGACCTGGGTCGCGCGGCTGACCGCGTTCCTCACCGGGCTGATCGCCGACCGGATGGGCCTTCACCCCGGCACCTACGCGCTGGAGTTCCGGCTGATCGGGGTGGACGGCACGCTCGGCCCGCTGGAAAACCGATCCGGCGCGCCGGTCGAGGTCGGGGTGCTCGGCCTCGTGACGGCCGAGACGCAGGACGTCGCGGCCGAGATCGGCAAGCTCATCAACCCCTTCGTGCTCCACTACCCGCTGACCGACGACGAGGACCTGCCGACCTTCGCCTTTCCCTATTCGCCCGCGACGACCGACCGCGGCCCGCTTTATGCCTTTGCGCTCAACCATGTGATGCATCTCGACGATCCGATGGCGGCGTTCCGGATGACCGTGACCGAGGTGGGGCCATGAGGCTGGGCGACAGGGTGCTCAAGGTGCGGTCGAAGAACGCCGGGCCGTTCTGGGTGACGATCGACGTGTTCTGCGGCGATGCGGCGCGCTTTGCCGAGGTCGCCGCGCGCCTCGACACCGCTCGTGTCGCCGCGCTCTACGGCCTTGCGCCCGATGCGCTGCGCCGGTTCGACATCGCCGATCTTTCGGTCGTCAAGTTCAGCCTGCCCCGCCCCGTCGTGCAGGGCGCGCCCGAGGACCGCGACATGCATGGCGCGGCCTGGGCCTGCCTGCTGGAGGAAGCCGCGCTTGATTGACCGTGGCCGGGCGGCCACCTTTGCCGTCGCCGGGTGCGGCGCGGAGCTGTTTGTCCTGATCGGCGTGCCGCTGCCGCTGCTGCTCGGCCCGCTGACGGCCTGCCTTGCCGCCGCGCTCGCCGGCGTGCGGATGCGCGACGCGGGCCGGCTCGGCACCTTCATGCGCACGTTCCTCGGGGTCGCGGTCGGCGCCTCGCTCTCGCCCGACCTTGTCGGACGCCTGCCCGACATGGCCGCCTCGCTCGCCTTCGTGCCGCTGTTCGTGATCGTGATCGGCGCGATCGGCTATCCGCTCTTCCGCCTCGGCTTCGGGTTCGACCATCCGACGGCCTGGTATGCGGCGATGCCCGGCGGCCTGCAGGACATGCTCGTCTTCGGGCAGGAGGCGGGGGGCGACATCCGCGCGCTGTCGCTGATCCACGCAACGCGGGTGCTGGTGATCGTCACGGCCGCCCCCGTCATCATGACGCTGTGGTGGGGCGCGGACCTGACGCAGGCCCCCGGCGCCCCCGCCCGCGCGGTCGATCCGCGGCAGATCGCCCTGATGGTCGCGGCCGGCCTTGCGGGCTGGAAGATCGCCGAACGCATCGGCCTCTTCGGCGCCTCCATCCTCGGCCCGATGATCCTGACTGCCGCCCTGTCGCTCGGCGGCGTCATCACCACCCGCCCCCCGGCCGAGATCATCTGGGCCGCCCAGTTCTTCATCGGCATCGCCATCGGGGTGAAATATACCGGCATCACCTGGCGCGAGCTGCGCTTTGACGTGGTCGCGGGCGCGGTCTATGCCCTGCTGCTGGCCGCGATCAGCCTTGCGTTCTTCGAGGCGGTGGTGCTGAGCGGCACCGCACCCGCGCTCGACGCCTTCCTTGCCTTCCTGCCGGGCGGGCAGGCGGAAATGGTTATCATCGCGCTCATCGCCGGGGGCGATCTGGCCTATGTGGTCAGCCATCACCTGCTGCGGATCGTGCTGGTCATCATGCTGGCCCCCGTCGCCGCGCGGCTGGTGTTGCGGCGATGACCAGGGGCCTGTCCCCGCCCCTCGGGCCGGGGTATCAGGGACGCGGCAGGGCCGGGCGGCGAAGCGTCCGGCCAGCACAGACGCGGCGGAGGCGCGAACACATGGCAGGGCTCTATTTCGAGGAACTTCACGTCGGGCAGGTCTTCCGGCACGCGATCCGGCGCACCGTGACCGAGGCCGACAACGTCTGGTTCAGCGCCATCACCCACAACCCGGCCTATCTGCATCTGGACGAAGAATACTGCCGGACCGAGACCGAATTCGGCCAGCGCATCGTCAATTCCTGCTTCACGCTGTCGCTGATGGTCGGGATCTCGGTCGCTGAAACGACACTCGGCACCGCGGTGGCCAATCTCGGCTGGGACGAGGTGCGCTTTCCCGCGCCGGTGTTCCATGGCGACACGATCCGGGTCGAGACCGAGATCGCCGATCTGCGCGACAGCCGTTCGCGCCCCAACGCGGGGATCGTGACCTTCCTGCACCGCGCCTACAACCAGCGGGGCGAGCTTGTCGCGTCCTGCAAGCGGACCGGCCTGCAACTGCGCCGGCCGGGCGCCGGGGGCGCGGCATGACGATCCGGTCCTTCCTCTTCGTGCCGGGCGACAGCGACCGGAAACTGGCCAAGGGCGCGGCGTCGGGCGCCGATGCGCTGATCCTCGATCTCGAGGATTCGGTCGCGCCGGATCGCAAGCCGGCCGCGCGGGGCCTTGTGGCCGAGGCGCTCGCGCAGCTGCGTGGGGCCGGGCCGGAGCTCTGGGTGCGGATCAACCCTCTGGAGGCCGGCGGGCTGGCCGACCTCGTTGCGGTCGTGCGCGCGGGCCCCGCAGGGCTCGTGATCCCGAAACCCGACGGTCCGGCGGTTCTGGCCCGGATCAGCGCGATGCTCGACGTGCTCGAACTGCGCGAGGGCGTCGTGCAGCCCATTCGACTGATGCCCGTCGCCACCGAAACCGCCCGCGCGCCCTTCGCGCTCGGCGCCTATGCCGATGCCGGGCTGACCCGGCTCTGGGGCCTGACCTGGGGCGGGGAGGATCTGGCGACCGATCTCGGCGCGCGCACCAACCGCGGGCCGGATGGCGGCTGGGCCTTCACCTACCGCATGGTCCGGTCGGCAACGCTGATAGCGGCGCGGGCGGCGGGGGTCGCGCCGATCGACACGCTCCATGCCGATTTCCGCGACGAGGCGGGACTGATCGCCGACAGTCGCGCGGCGGCGGCCGAAGGCTTCACCGGCCGCCTTGCCATCCACCCCGCGCAATGCGCCCCGATCAATGCTGCCTTCACGCCCTCGGCGGAAGACGTCGCCCATGCCGAAAGGGTCGTGGCGGCCTTTGCCGCGGCGCCGGGGATCGGCGTCGTCGGGATCGACGGGCGGATGCACGACATCCCGCATCTGCGACAGGCCGAGGCGGTGCTGGCGCAGGCGGCGGCCGTGGCGGCGCGGGGGGCGCGGTGAACGCGTCCGGCGCGGTATCACGAAACGAACATCGCGCCCGTTGTCCGCGCCTCTTGTTCCGAATGATCTTGCAGATCCGCGACATCGGCGCCGGTCGCTAGCGGGCGGCGACCGCCCGACGCGCTGCGGTATCGACCGGGCGCGGCAGCTCTCCGGTCTCGGGGACCGTGCCAGCCGCCCGCACGCAGTTGCGCCCCGAGGCCTTGGCGGCATAGAGCGCAAGATCGGCAGCCTTGAGCATTGCGCCGAGCGTGCGCGGCGCACCCGACCACGCGACGCCGCCGCTCACCGTCGGGCGCAGCGCCGCGCCCGAGGCGACCGGCACCACCGATTGCGCCAGTGCCGCACGCATGCGTTCGGCCGCGTCCAGCGCCTCGGCCCGGCCGATCCCCGGCAGCAGCAGCGCGAATTCCTCGCCGCCCAGCCGCGCGAGGACACCCTGCCCGCCGCGTGCCGCATCGAGGATCGCCGCCGCGCGCTGTAGCACGGCATCGCCCGCGTCATGGCCGTGGATGTCGTTGACCGCCTTGAACCGGTCGAGATCGAACACCGCCACGGCCAGCCCGCGGCGCGGCCAATCTGCCGCCGCCATGTCGAACTTTGCCGTCAAGCCGCGGCGGTTGCACAGGCAGGTCAGCGCATCGGTCCGCGCCTCGGCCGCCAGCGCCGCCTCGCGCGCCGCCTGCGCGCGCTCGCGGCCCACCATCGCGCCCATCGCCAGCGCCATGAGCACGGCCGGCCCTGTCGCCATGGCTGCGCTCGCAAGACCAGCGCCGCTGCCGGCGGCCGGCAGCGTGGCGCCGGCCGCGACCATCACCCCGAGCGCGGCATGACCGACGGGCCGCGCCTGCACCGACTGCGGCAGCACCAGCGACCACAGCAGCCCGCAGCAGGCCGCCGCAAGGAGCGCCGCCGCCTGCGCATCGCCCGGCAGGCCGCCGCTGACCGCCGCCATGACCGCAAGGCCCATCGCGCCGGCCACAGCCAGCCCCGCAAGGCTCAGGAACGCCGCGGCAAAGCCGAGCAGCATCACCTGCGGATCGACGATCCCCGCGCCCGCCGGCACCAGCCCCGGAAGCCCGGCGCACCAGCCGAAGAGCGCGCCGAGCGCCAGATCGCGCATGCCCGCCGTCACCGGCGCGCGCAGCAGCACGCCGAAAACCGATGCGATCAGCGCCATCAGCGCAATGCCGTTCATCATCGAGGCCAGACCGTCCATGCCGCCCTCCGCAGGCTTCGTCGGGGCGAGGATGGCGGCACAACCGGGCACAACTGCGGCACCCGCGTGACCGAGACGGCACTGCGTTACGGCGGGATGGGCTGGCGACCCCGGCAGGGCTCGAACCTGCAGCCGTTCGCTTAGAAGGCGAATGCTCTATCCGTTGAGCTACGGGGCCACAGCGGTTTCATCGCCGATGCGCGCCGACCGCACAAGGCGTCAGGACAGATCGCGGGTCATGAACAGGCTGTTGGGATCGGAGCGATAGCCCTCGAAGGGCCCGCAGGGCACGAACCCCGCCCCCGCATAGAGTGCCCGCGCCGCGGCAAAGCCCGGCTGCACCCCGGTCTCGAGGCTCACGCGGCGCATCCCGGCCGCCGCCGCCGCGGCCAGCAGATGATCGAGCATCGCCTGCGCAAGGCCCCGCCCGCGGTCTTCGGCGAGGATATGCATCGACTTGATCTCGCCATGCCCCGGATCGATGCGCTTCAACGCGCCCATGCCGACCGGGCGCCCGTTGTCGCGCATCACATAGAACGCGATGCCGGGTGCGGCGAGCCGCCCGGCGTCCATCATGTGGATGCTCTCGGGCGGGGTTTCTGCATGCATGTCCGCGGCATGCCGGGCAAAGAGCAGCGCCAGATCCGGCCCGAGGGGGCTTTCGGGCGCGATCGTGACCGACGCGGGCGGCATCAATGCGTCCAGACGATCCGCCGGTTGGTTGCGAAGTTGTCGCCATAGCCGCCCGGCCGGATGTTCGGCTGCCGGCTGCGCGGCTGTTCCACCACCGCGTCGATCCCCTGGGTGCGGGCATAGTCCTCGGCCGCCTCGCGCGTGGGAAAGCGCAGGCGCACCTGCGACTGGGTGTCGGGGGAGGACGTCCAACCCATGAGCGGATCGATCTCGCGCGCCGCCGCCGGCATGAATTCAAGAACCCAGTGATGCGTCTTGGCGGTGCCAGACTGCATCGCGGTGCGGGCGGGTCGATAGATTCGGGCGCGCATGACGGACCTCTCTTGCCGCCTTCACCTATCGCCAATACCGGCGCGTCCCGCAAGCGCCGCCACGGCCGGTTGCACCCGTGCCGCAGGCGCGCGGGGTGGCAGGCGTTTCCGCCATGCGCGGCCTGCGCTAGGCTGCGGCACCGCCCCGCCGCACAGGAGACCACCATGCCGCCGCCGCCCGATCCGGCCGCCCTGCCCGCCCCCTTCGTCGCGCCCGCCCGCGGCCTCGAGCCGGGCTGGATCGACCACTACGGCCATCTGAACATGGCCTACTACCATGTGCTGTTCGACACCGGCGGCGACGGGCTTGCCGATGCGCTCGGCTTCGATGCGCACTGGCGCGCCGCAAGCGGGCATGCGCTCTATACCGCCGAGGCGCTGGTGCGCTACCGGCGCGAGTTGCGCCCCGACGCCCGGGTCACGGTGGCGAGCACACTGGTGGGCCACGACGACCGGCGGCTGCATGTCTGGCAGGATCTGCGCCATGTTGACGGCTGGCTCGCGGCAACCTGCGAGGTGGTCTGGATTCATGTCGATACGGCCGGCCCGCGGTCGGCGCCCTTCGCGCCGGATGCGGCGGCGCGCGTGGCGGCGCTGGCGGCCGCGCATGCCGCCCTGCCGCGGCACGAAGCAATCGGGCGCGGCGTCGGCATCCGGCGCCGGCCGCCGGCGCCGGGCGGCTGATCGGATCAGACCTCGACCGGCTCGACAAGCTGCGGGCCGGCCGCACGGTTGCTGTTCACCGCCCGGTCCACCCGGTGCATCGCGTAGAACCCCGCCGGCCGCGGCCGCATCAGCACCGCCGCGCCACGGCCCGCCTCGCCGAGCCAGAGCCGCCAGTCCTCCGGCGACACCGTCACCGGCTCGCGGTGGTGCAGGCGGGCCATGTCGGGCCCCGCATCGGTCGAGACGATGGCGCAACTGGCGATCTGCGCGCCATCCGCGCCGCGCCACTCCTGCCAGACCCCGGCAAAGGCCAGTGGCGCGCCGTCTGCGGCCCGGATGTACCAAGGCAGCCGCGCGCCGCCCGCGCCCTCGGTCCATTCGTAGAACCCGCTCGCCGGGATGAGGCAGCGCCGCGTGCGGATCGCATCGCGGAAGGCGGGCTTGACCGCGACCGTATCGGACCGGGCGTTGATGATGAGCGGGCCGTCGGTCGGCGTCCTGTACCAGACCGGGAGGAAGCCCCAGCGCAGCGCCACGAGGCGGCGGCGCCCGTCCCCCGGCAGGACGGCCAGCACCGGCTGCGTCGGGCAGATGTTGTAGCGCGGCCCCTCGGGCAGGTCGTTCGCCGGCGCCGCATCGAAAAGATGCGCCATTGCCGAGACCGGATGGGTGAGGGTGAAACGGCCGCACATGCCCCCTGATGCCATGGCGACGGCGCGCCGCAAAGCGCGCACGCGGTTTTCATGCGCAGTCAAAGCGGCTAGGCTTGCAGCACCGGGACCGCTGAAGGAATGACACGCCATGGTTCGATTGCACTGCCACAGCGTTCGGCGACACTTGCCCCGCCTTCTCGCGGCCGCCGCGATCGCGGCGCTGCTGTCGGCCGGCGCGCCGCCCGCATCGGCACAGTTGTCGCTGACCCCCGAGGAGATGTTCGCCGTCGCCCGCAGTGCGGCCGCGACCGATGCACCGCGGGCCACGGCGCTGCTCGACCGGATCGAGGCCGAGCATCCGGCGTCCGACCTCTCGGCGCTGATCCGGCTCTACCGCGACAGCGGCATGGCGGACGATGCGGTGATCGCGGCGATCGACTCGCGGATGGCGGCGACGCCGCCGGCCGCCGTGCCGGTCCCGCCTGCGCCGGTGCCGCCGGTGCAGGATGCCGCGCCGGGGTCGGTGGCCGCCGCGCCGACACCGATCATCCCGGTGCTACCGATGCCAGGCGCACAGCCGCCCGCCGCACAGCCGCCCGTGGCCGCTGCGCCGAACCCCTTTGCCCCGGCGCCCACGCCGCCCGCGCCGCCCGCGCTTCTCCAGCCGGCCTATGAATACGAAGAGCGGGCGCTCGGCCTCGGGCAGGCCGAACGGCGCGAGATCCAGGGGCGGCTCGCGTCGCTGGGCCACAGCCCGGGCGGGACCGATGGCGCGTTCGGCCCGCGCACCCGCGCCGCCATCAGCGCGTGGCAGGCGACGCAGGGTGTCGTGCCGACGGGGTATATCAACGCCGCGCATCTCGGCGCGCTGCGGCAGGAAACGCTGATGGCCTATCCGCAATGGCTCGCCGCGCAGCCCGCACCGACGGTGCGCCGCAACAGCGGCACGACCCGCAGCGGCCAGCGCCTCGCGCGCCCCGACCCCTGCTCGGTGAACCGGACCGACCGCCTCGGACGGGTGCGGCCGGAATGTGACGTGCGCTGACCGCAGCGGCGGCGGGTTTGCCCTTGACCTTGCCGGGTTGACTGTCAAAACCCCGCCCATGTCTTCGGCCACGCTCAGCATAGACCTCGACGCCATTGCCGCCAACTGGCGCGCGCTTGACCGTGCCTCGGGGCCGGGCGTCCAGACGGCGGCCGTGGTCAAGGCCGACGCCTATGGCCTTGGCGCCGCGCGGGTCGGCCGGGCGCTGGCCCAGGCCGGGGCGCGGCGGTTCTTCGTCGCGCTGGCAAATGAAGGCGCGGCGCTGCGCCAGGCGCTCGGGCCGGGTCCGCAGATCTGCGTGCTGGCAGGACACATGGCGGGCGATACCGACACGATCGGCGATCTCGACCTCACGCCGATCCTCAATTCGCTCGACCAGATTACCCGGCACCTCGAGGCGCTCCCCGGCCGGCCCTTCGGCATCCAGCTCGACACCGGCATGAACCGGCTCGGCATGGAGGCGGCGGAATGGTCGGCGGTGGCGCCCATCGTGCTCGACGCCGGGCCGCAGGTCCTTCTCAGCCACCTTGCCTGCGCGGACGAGCCCGGTCACCCGATGAACGCGGCCCAGCTTGCCGCGTTCCGCGCGATGACCGACGGCACCGGCGTGCCCCGGTCGCTGGCGGCGACGGGGGGCATCCTGCTGGGCGCGGACTACCATTTCGACCTGACGCGGCCGGGGATCGGCCTTTACGGCGGCGCGCCCTTCGCCGAGGCGGTGCAGCCCCTGCGCCTTGCGCTGCCCGTGATCCAGACGCGCGAGGTCGCGGCGGGCGAGACGGTCGGCTATGGCTGCGCCTGGACGGCCGAGATCCCCTCGACCGTGGCGACCGTGGCTGCGGGCTATGCCGACGGGATCTTCCGCAGCCTGTCGAACCGCGCGACGCTTTGGGCCGAGGGCACGCCCTGCCCGGTCGTCGGCCGCGTGTCGATGGATCTGGTCACGGTCGATGTCACGCATCTCGACGCGGTGCCCGGCGCGCTCGACCTCATCGGCCCGATGCAGACGGCCGACGCGCTTGCCGCCTGCGCCGGCACGATCGGGTATGAGGTGCTGACCGCCCTCGGCCCGCGTTACGAACGCCGCTACACGGGAGGGCGCGCATGACGGTGACGGCACCATTGGCGGCGGTCGGGCGGTTCGTCCTCGGCCTGATGGCGCTCGTCGGGCGGCTGTCGATCTTTGCCGCCTCGGCGGTCAGCCACCTGTTCCGCCCGCCGTTCTACCTGCGCGAATTCGGCCAGCAGCTCGTGCAGATCGGCTGGCTGTCGCTGCCGGTGGTCGGGCTGACCGCGCTCTTCACGGGTGGCGCTCTGGCGCTGCAGATCTATTCGGGCGGCGCGCGCTTCAGTGCCGAGGCGGTGGTGCCCTCGATCGTCGCCATCGGCATGGTGCGCGAGCTTGGCCCGGTGCTCGGCGGGCTGATGGTGGCCGCCCGCGTCGCCTCGTCGGTCGCCGCCGAGCTTGGCACGATGAAGGTGACCGAGCAGATCGACGCGCTCGTCACCCTGTCAACCAATCCGATGAAATACCTCGTCGTGCCCCGCGTGCTCGCGGCGACGCTGGCGGTGCCGGTGCTGGTCGGCGTGGGCGACGTGATCGGCATCATGGGCGGCTTCATCGTCGGGATCACCCGGCTCGACTTCAACGCTGCCGCCTATCTCAAGAACACGATAGACTTTCTCGAATTCTGGGATGTCGCCTCGGGCATCGTGAAGGGCGCCGTCTTCGGCTTCATCGTGGCGCTGATCGGCTGCTGGTATGGCATGAACTCCGGCCGCGGGGCGCAGGGCGTGGGCCGCGCGACCAAGACGGCGGTGGTCGGCGCCTCGGTCCTGATCTTTGCCGCCAACTACATCCTGACCGAAGCGTTCTTCGCCCGATGATCGCGCTTAGGGACGTGCACAAGGCGTTCGGCGCCAACCGCGTGCTCCAGGGCATCACGCTCGATGTGGCAACGGGCGAAAGCCTCGTGGTGATCGGCGGGTCGGGCACCGGCAAATCCGTGCTCATCAAGAGCATCCTCGGCCTCGTGCGGCACGACAGCGGGACCATTCTGCTCGACGGCGAGGATGTGACGCGGGCCGAGCGCGATCCCTTCCTTGCGCGGTTCGGGATGCTGTTCCAGGGCGCGGCGCTGTTCGATTCGCTGCGGGTGTGGGAAAACGTCGCCTTCCGCCTGCTGCGCGGGCCGACCAAGCGGCCCAAGGCCGAGGCGCGGGCCATCGCGCTCGAAAAGCTGCGCCGGGTGGGGCTGACCGCGGCGGTGGCCGATCTCTACCCGGCCGAGCTTTCGGGCGGCATGCAGAAGCGCGCCGGCCTCGCCCGCGCCATCGCCGCCGATCCGCAGGTGATCTTCTTTGACGAACCCACCGCCGGGCTCGACCCGATCATGGCGGGCGTCATCAACGACCTGATCCGCGAGATCGTGGTCGAGATGGGCGCAACGGCGATCACCATCACGCATGACATGACCACGGTGCGCACCGTTGCCGACCGGGTGGCGATGCTGCACGGCGGGCTGATCCGCTGGCACGGGCCGGTGGCCGAGCTCGAGACGAACGGCGATCCCTACGTGCAGCAGTTCATCCACGGTCGCGCCGAAGGGCCGATCGAGGCGGTCCGCTGATCCCGGCGCGCGCGGCGGTTGCGCGCGACGCGCGCAGGCCGTGGGGCGGATCGGCCCGTCGGCTGACCCATCCGGGCCAATCGCGGACACGCGGCTACCCTTCCCGCCGCAGGCATGGCCTACCGGCTGCAGGGACGTGCCACGCCGCCCGCGCTCCCCTTGCCGGGCGGCGCCGGTCGGGGTATCGGGTATATGGCGCGCGGGTATGGTGTAGTGGTAGCGCCTCAGCCTTCCAAGCTGATGGGGCGGGTTCGATTCCCGCTACCCGCTCCAGCCGCTCCATCGACTTTGCGCCTGCGGCGCCCCTTGCGGTGGCGCCCCGGCGCGCGATTCTTCCGAGGCGGCTCCTCCCGAGCGTCGTCGCGCGGCCGGCCGGCGCCGCGGATCGCGACGTCGGGCGGATGCGCGGCACCGCCGTCCTTCTCTCAGCCGGCAACGTTGGTCATCAGCGCCGCATGGCCCGGCACATAGTCGAACCCCTCGCCGCGGGCCGCGACGAACCCGACCGCCGGGAACGGCATGTGGTAGCCGACGAAGGGCACCCGGTCGGCGGCGAGCATGCCGAGCACGCGGCGGCGCGTCGCGGCGGCGGCCGGCTTGTCGGCGTCAAAGCGCACCTCCCAGTCCGGGCGGGCAAGCGACCAGACCGGATGGTTGGTCACGTCGCCGAGGACCAGCAGGCTCGCGCCCTCGCTTTCGATCATGTAGGACATGTGGCCCGGCGAATGCCCGTGGGTCGCCATCGCGGTGATGCCCGGCGCTGCAGCCGCCCCGTACTCGATGAAGCTGAACCGCTCGGCCAGCGGGCGCACGTTCGCCTCGAACGCCTCGTTGCCCGCGCCGGCCCAGAAATCGAACTCGGCCCGCCCTGCCACATAGGCCGCATTCGGAAAGGTCGGGTTCGCGCCGCCGAGGCCGCCGATATGGTCGCCGTGGAAATGGGTGAACACGATCCGGTCCACCTGATCGGGCGTGTGGCCGGCGGCGGCCAGCGCCGCCGTGATGCCGGGCACCGACAGGCCGGCGTCGAACAGCACAAGCTCCGCCCCCGTATTCACCAGCGTCGGGGTGAAGAAGAACTGCGAGCGGTCGGTGGGCAGGAAGGCCGCCTCGGACGCCGCCGCGAAATCCTCGGGCGATGCGTTGAGGCCGAAGATCTGGCCCGGGTTCTCGACCGTGCGCGTCCCCGACAGGAGCGTCGTCACCTCGACCTTGCCGATGGCAAAACGGGCGAAGGGGGCGATCGCGGCGCCCTTCATCTCGGCGGCGGCAAAGGCGGCGCGCGGGGCGATGAGGGCAGCGGCGGGCAGCGCAGCGGCGGCGGCAAGGGCGGCGCGGCGGGTAAATGTGGTCATTCGGGGTTCCTCCGGGTCGCGGGTTGCGATGCCGAAGGGCTTAGCGCCGCCCGCCGCGAAGGCCACTGACAGGTCCGTGTTGGGCGCGGCTGCACGCGCCCTGTGCGCTGGCGCAGGCTTACTCCCACCAGCGGTCGATGGCAGCGATCTGCGCATCGGTCCAGCCGAAGTGATGCGCAAGCTCGTGCACGACGACATGGGCGACGAGCGTGCCGATCGCCACGTCCCCCCGTTCGCACCATTCGTCGAGGATCGGGCGGCGGAACAGCCAGATCACATCGGGGCCCTGCGGCTGGTCGCTGACGGATTTCTCGGTCAGCGGAATCCCGTCGTAAAGGCCGGTGATCTCGAACGGGTCTTCCGCGCCCAGATCGTCGAGCATGGCCTCGGTCGGAAAATCCTCGACGCGCAGGGCGACCGAACCGGCGGCGGCGCGGTAGGGCGCCGGCAGGCGCGCGATGGCGGCGCGGGCGAGCGCCTCGATCGCGGCGAGGTCCGGCGGGGTGAGGCTGGCGGCGGCGTCGGTCATGGCGGCCCTCTATAGGCCCGTGGCGGGTGCAGTGCCAGCGGGACCGGGGGCGCCGGCGAACTGGACAACGGGCCGGCGCTGTGAAACACGGAGCCGGTTGCCGGGGAGCCTGCCGCCATGTCTGTCGTCACCCGTTTCGCCCCCTCGCCCACGGGCTATCTGCACGTGGGCAACCTGCGCACCGCGCTGATGAACTACCTGATCGCCCGCAAGGCCGGGGGGACGTTCATCCTGCGGCTCGACGATACCGATCAGGAACGTTCAAAGCCCGAATATGCCGACGGCGTCCGCGAGGATCTGGCCTGGCTCGGCCTGACCTGGGACCGGGAAGAGGCGCAATCGGCGCGGCTCGGACGCTATGCCGAGGCGGCCGACCAGTTGCGCGCCGCGGGGCGGTTCTACGAATGCTTCGAGAGCCCGACCGAACTGGACCTCAAGCGGAAAAAGCTGCTGAACATAGGCCGCCCGCCGGTCTACGACCGCGCCGCCCTCGCGCTCGATCCGGCCGAGCGGGACCGGCTGCGGGCCGAGCGGGGCGGATACTGGCGGTTCCTGCTCGACATCGAGCGGATCGAATGGACCGACGGCATCCTCGGGCCGGTCTCGATCGACGCCGGCAGCGTCAGCGATCCGGTGCTGATCCGCGCGGACGGGCAGGTGCTCTATACCTTCGCCTCCTCGGTGGATGACATCGACATGGGGGTGACGCATATCGTGCGCGGGGCCGATCACGTCACCAACACGGCGACGCAGATCCAGATCATGCGGGCGCTTGGCGGCACGCCGCCGACCTTCGCGCACCACAGCCTTCTGACCGGACCGCAGGGCGAGGCGCTGTCCAAGCGGCTCGGCACGCTGTCCTTGCGCGATCTGCGCGCGCAGGGGGTGGAGCCGATGGCGCTGCTGAGCCTGATGGCGCGGCTGGGGTCATCAAGACCGGTGGAACTGGCCGGATCGCTCGAGGAGCTCGTCGCCGATTTCGACGTCTCGGCCTTTGGCGCGGCGCCGACCAAGTTCGACGCGGCCGATCTGATGCCCCTCACGCAGGCGGTGAACGCGCGGCGGCCCTTTGCCGAGGTGCGCGATCGCATCCTTCGCGCCGGCGTGCCCGCGGCGCAGGCCGAGACGTTCTGGGACGCGGTGCGGGGCAACATCACAGTGCTGGACGATCTCGAGCCCTGGGCGGCGCTGGTGCGCGACGGGGCCGAGCCGGTGGTCGCACCCGAGGACGCGGGGTTCGTTGCCGAGGCGATGGCGCTCTTGCCGCCCGCGCCCTGGGGGCCGGAGACCTGGGGGGCCTGGACCAAGGCCGTCGGTGCCGCAACCGGGCGCAAGGGGCGGGGGCTGTTCCGGCCGCTCCGGCTGGCGATGACGGGCCGCGAGGCGGGACCGGAGATGGCCGTCCTGATGCCTCTCCTGCGCCCGCCGCGCTTGGCCTAGGCGCGGCACGGTGACGGGACGCGCCGTGTGACGGGTGCACCGCCGAATGACCGCGAACGGGCCGGCGAGGCTGGTCGGCCGGGCGCACGGCCGGCGCGGTTCCTGACCGGCAACCTTCTGCGCCACATCACGGTGATGAGCCTGATGGCCTCGGTCGGGCTGATGGCGGTTTTTCTCGTCGATTTCGTGGACATGATCTTCATCGCCATGCTCGGCAAGGCGGAACTCGCCGCCGCGGTGGGCTATGCCGGGGCGATCCTGTTCTTTACCGCCTCGGTCGGCATCGGGCTCGGCATCGCGGTGGGCGCGCTGGTCGCGCAGGCGATCGGCCGCGGCGACCGGGAGGGGGCACGGGCACGGGCGACGCATGGCCTCATCCATGGGATCGTGTTCGGCACCGGCTTTGCGGCGCTGGTCTGGACCTGGCTCCCGGAACTCGTCGGGGTGCTCGGCGCGACGGGGCGGACGGCGGATCTGGCGGTGCATTACCTTGCCATCATCGTGCCGTCGCAGCCGCTGCTGATGGTCGGCATGATCGGCGGCGCGATCCTGCGGGCACATGGCGATGCGCGGGCGGCGATGATGACGACGATCTACGGCGGGCTGGTGAATGCCGTGCTCGACCCGATCCTGATCTTCGGGCTCGACCTCGAGTTGACCGGGGCGGCGCTGGCGAGCGTGGCGGCGCGCATCGCCATGGCGGCAGTCGCGCTGCGGTCGATCCTGATGCGGCATGGCGGGCTCGACCGGCCCACGGGGCGCGGCCTTGCGCGCGACCTTGCGCCGGTGGCCGCCATCGCCTTTCCGGCGATCCTGACGCAGGTCGCAACCCCGGTCGGGCAGGCCTTCGTCACGCGCGCCATGGCCACCTTCGGCGAAGAGGCGGTGGCAGGGCTTGCCATCGTCTCGCGCCTCACGCCGGTGGCCTTCGGCGTGCTTTTCGCACTGTCCGGCGCGGTGGGGCCGATCATCGGGCAGAATTTCGGCGCCGGGAACATGGCGCGGGTGCGCCGCGGGTTCCTCGACAGCCTCCTGTTCTGCGCCATCGTGACGGTGCTGATCGCCGGCGTGCTTTTTGCCCTTCGCGGTCCGATCGCGGATCTGTTCAACGCAACCGGCGATGCGCGGGCGCTGGTCTATCTGTTCTGCGGGCCGCTGGCGCTCTTGTGGTTCTTCAACGGTGCGATCTTTGCCGCCAATGCGGCGTTCAACAACCTCGGCCATCCCTATTATTCGACCTGGACGAACTGGGCGCGGCACACGGTCGGCACGGTGCCCTTCGTCATCGTGGCGGCCTGGGGGTTCGGTGCGCCCGGTGTTCTCATCGGGCAGGCGGTCGGGGGCGTGCTGTTCGGCGGCTTTGCGATCTGGCTCGCGCTTCGGGTGATCGGTGGACCACGCGGCGGCCCGCCGGAACCCTTCGGCCGCGAGGGTCGGCTGATGAGCCTGTCGAGCCTGCGGCGCTAGGCCGTCGGATCGCGCGTCCGTCACGAACGCGACCGGCGCCGGCGAGGTGACCGGCCCTTGCGCCTTGGCCCGCGTCTGCCCCCTTGCCAGCCGCAGGCCCGCGCGGCTAACTGCCATCTGTCAGGATCGGGAGAATCCGGCGTCGGGGCGACCCCCGGCGGCGGTGCCGAAGGAGCAACCGCCCCGGTAAACTCTCAGGCCAAAGGACCGTCCTGGCAACGGACTCTGGAGAGAGGCGCAGCCGCGCCCGCCGAAGGGATAACGATCTCAGGCGGAAGGACAGAGGGGGCACGGCGGCGCGGCGGGATCCGCGCCTGTGCCCGGGCATGTCCCGGCCGTGGAGGGTGGGATGGCCGATTTGCGCAGGCTGCCGCTGGACGATCTGCACCGCAGGCTCGGCGCGCGGATGGCGGCGTTCGCGGGATGGGACATGCCGGTGCAATACCCGGCCGGCGTGCTGAAGGAACATCTGCACTGCCGGTCTGCGGCCGGGCTGTTCGACGTCAGCCACATGGGGCAGGTCATCCTGCGCGCGCCCTCGGGCCGGGCGGCGGATGCGGCGGCGGCGCTGGAGCGGCTGGTGCCGGCGGACCTTCTGGGGCTGCCCGAGGGGCGGCAACGCTATGCGCTGTTCACCGACGGGACGGGCGGGATCCTCGACGATCTGATGGTGGCGAACCGGGGGGATCACCTCTTCGCTGTGGTCAATGCCGGCCGGGCAGAGCACGACATCGCCCATCTGCGCGCCGGCCTGCCCGGTGTCGCGGTCGAGGCGGTTGCGGACCGGGCGCTGCTGGCGCTGCAGGGTCCGCTGGCCGAGGCCGCGCTGGCGGCCCTCGTGCCGGGCGTGGCCGCGATGCGCTTCATGGATGCGGCCGGGCTCGACTGGCGCGGCGTCGATCTGTGGATCACGCGGTCGGGCTACACGGGCGAGGACGGATACGAGATTTCGGTGCCGGTCGTGGCGGCGGGCGATCTTGCGCGCGCCCTCATGGCGTTGCCAGGGGTGGCGCCGGTCGGGCTTGGCGCGCGCGATTCGCTGCGGCTCGAGGCGGGGATGCCGCTCTACGGGCATGACATCGACACGGGCACCTCGCCGGTCGAGGCAGGGCTGGCCTGGGCGATCCAGAAGGCGCGGCGGGCAGGCGGGGCGCGGGCGGGCGGGTTTCCCGGCGCGGCGCGCATCCTGCAGGAACTGGCCGAAGGACCGGAGCGGCTGCGCGTCGGCCTCATGCCCGAGGGCCGCGCGCCGATGCGCGAGGGCACGCAGCTCTTCGATCCGACCGGCACGCCGGTGGGCGCGGTCACCTCGGGCGGGTTCTCGCCCTCGCTCGACCGGCCGGTGGCGATGGGCTATGTCGCCGCCGCCCATGCCGCCCCGGGCACCGCGCTGACCGGCGAGGTCCGGGGGCGGCGGCTGCCCGCGACCGTCACCCCCCTGCCCTTCCGCCCCCCCACCTACAAACGCTGAGGACGAGCGATGAAGTTCACCGAAGATCACGAATGGCTGCGCCTCGAGGGTGACCTCGTGGTGGTCGGCATCACCGAACATGCCGCGACCCAGCTGGGGGATGTGGTGTTCATCGAACTGCCCGAGGTCGAGGCCATGGTGGCCAAGGGCGACGAGGTCTGCGTGATCGAAAGCGTCAAGGCCGCGTCCGACATCCTCGCCCCGCTCGACGGCGAGATCGTCGAGATCAACGAGAAGCTGGTGGATAACCCCGGGATGGTGAACGAGGATCCGACGGGTGATGCCTGGTTCTTCAAGATGCGGATCGAGGATCCCTCGGTGCTCGACGATTTCATGGACGAAGACGAATACGCCGAACTCATCGCCTGACTCCCTGCACCGATTGCCGAGGTTTGCCCGTGTCCTATACCCCCGTCGCCTACGACCCCTACGATTTCGCCAACCGCCGCCACATCGGCCCCTCGCCGTCGGAAATGGCGGCGATGCTGGCCGTGGTGGGTGCCCCGGACCTCGACGCGCTGATCGCGGAAACGGTGCCGGCCAGCCTGCGGCAGGCGGCGCCGCTGTCATGGCCGGCGCTGGCCGAGCATGAGCTGCTCGACCGGATGCGGGCTGTGGCGGGGCGCAACCGGGTGATGACGAGCCTGATCGGGCAGGGGTACTACGGCACCGTCACGCCGCCGGCGATCCAGCGCAATATCCTCGAAAACCCGGCCTGGTATACCGCCTACACGCCCTACCAGCCCGAGATCGCGCAGGGGCGGCTCGAGGCGCTGCTGAATTTCCAGACGATGGTCTGCGATCTGACGGGTCTTGATGTGGCCAACGCGAGCCTTCTGGACGAGGCGACGGCGGCGGCCGAGGCGATGGTGATGGCGCAGAGGGTGGCCAAGACCAGGGCGCAAGGGTTCTTCGTCGATCGCAACTGCCATCCCCAGACCATCGCCGTCATCCGCACAAGGGCCGAACCGCTGGGCATCCCGGTGACGGTCGGCGATCCGGCCGACCTCGACCCGGCATCAGTGTTCGGCGCGGTGTTCCAGTATCCGGGCACCTACGGGCATGTCGCCGACTTCACCGACACGATCGCCCGCCTTCATGCCGCGCGGGCCGTGGCGATCATGGCGACCGACCTTCTGGCGCTGACGATGCTGAAGGAACCCGGCGCCATGGGGGCCGATATCGCCATCGGGTCGTCGCAGCGCTTTGGCGTGCCGATGGGCTATGGCGGCCCGCATGCCGCCTTCATGGCCTGCCGCGACGATTACAAGCGGCAGATGCCGGGGCGGATCGTCGGCGTGTCCATCGATGCGCGGGGCAACAAGGCATACCGGCTGAGCCTGCAGACGCGCGAGCAGCATATCCGGCGGGAAAAGGCGACGTCGAACGTCTGCACCGCGCAGGCGCTGCTGGCGGTGATGGCGTCGTTCTATGCCGTGTTCCACGGGCCCGTCGGCCTTCGCGCGATTGCCGAGCGGGTGCATTTCCTGACCGTGCGGCTGGCGACGGCGCTGAAGGCGGCGGGGGCCAAGGTATCGCCACGGGCGTTCTTCGACACGATCACCGTCGAGGTGGGCGTCGGGCAGGCCGGGATCCTCGCCGCCGCGCGGGCCGAGGGGCTGAACCTGCGCAAGGTCGGCCATGACCGGGTGGGGATCAGCCTCGACGAGACGTCGGACGACCGGGTTCTGGCGCGCGTGCTTCGCGCCTTCGGCATCGAGGGCGTGCCGCCGCATCGTGCAGCGCTCGGATTTCCCGAAGCGATGGTGCGGCAGACCGATTACCTGACCCACCCGGTCTTTCACATGAACCGGGCCGAATCAGAGATGATGCGCTACATGCGCCGCCTGTCGGACCGGGATCTGGCGCTGGACCGCGCGATGATCCCGCTGGGATCCTGCACGATGAAGCTGAACGCGGCCGCCGAGATGATGCCGATCACCTGGCCGGAATTCGGCAGCCTGCATCCCTTTGCCCCCGCCGATCAGGCGGCCGGATACCGCGAGGCGATCGCCGATCTGTCGGCCAAGCTGTGCGAGATCACCGGCTATGACGCCTTTTCGATGCAGCCCAATTCGGGCGCGCAGGGGGAATATGCCGGCCTGCTGACGATCCGGGCCTATCACAAGGCCCGCGGCGAGGGGCATCGGGATATCTGCCTGATCCCGGTTTCCGCGCATGGCACCAATCCGGCCAGCGCGCAGATGGCCGGGATGCGGGTCGTGGTCGTGGGCACGGCGCCGAACGGCGACATCGACATCGAGGATTTCCGCGCCAAGGCAGCGGCGGCAGGCGACCGGCTTGCGGCCTGCATGATCACCTACCCGTCCACCCATGGCGTGTTCGAGGAAACGCTGCGCGCGGTGTGCCAGATCACCCATGACCACGGCGGGCAGGTCTATCTCGACGGGGCGAACATGAACGCGCTCGTCGGCCTCGTGAAGCCGGGCGAGGTCGGGGCGGATGTGAGCCACCTGAACCTGCACAAGACCTTTGCCATCCCGCATGGCGGCGGCGGGCCGGGGATGGGGCCGATCGGGGTGCGCGCGCATCTCGCGCCCTATCTGCCGGGCCATCCCGAGACGGGCGGGGCCGAGGGGCCGGTGTCGGCGGCGCCCTATGGCTCGGCCTCGATCCTGCTGATCTCCTGGGCCTATTGCCTGCTGATGGGCGGGGCGGGGCTGACACAGGCGACCAAGGTGGCGATCCTGAATGCCAATTACATCGCGGCGCGGCTCAAGGGGGCGTATCCGGTCCTCTTCATGGGCAACCGGGGCCGCGTGGCGCATGAATGCATCCTCGACACCCGGCCCTTCGCCGAGGCGGGGGTGACGGTGGACGACATCGCCAAGCGGCTGATCGACAACGGGTTCCATGCGCCCACCATGAGCTGGCCGGTCGCGGGGACGCTGATGGTCGAGCCGACCGAGAGCGAGACGAAGGCCGAGATCGACCGGTTCATCACCGCCCTTCTCGCGATCCGGGCCGAGATCGCGGCGATCGAGGCCGGCGAGATCCGCGCCGAGGACAGCCCCCTGCGCCATGCGCCCCATACGGTCGAGGATCTCGTCGCCGACTGGACCCGCGCCTATCCGCGCGAACAGGGCTGTTTTCCGCCGGGGGCGTTCCGGGTGGACAAGTACTGGCCGCCCGTCGGCCGGGTGGACAACGTCTTCGGCGACCGCAACCTCGTGTGCACCTGCCCGCCGGTCGAGGATTACGCGCAGGCGGCGCAATAGCGCAGGGCGGCCGGCCACAGGACGTGCCCGCCGCCGATGCCGTCCGCGGGGCCGGCCGCATCCGGCGCGGCGCCGGACGGCGCAAGCCGGCCACCCATCGCCGCGCGGGCGGGCGGGTCATCGTGGCGGCGCATCCTCGGCCATGAAGGCCAGGCCTGGCGGCGCGAGCACGCGGGGCGCAGCGCGATCGTTTCGTCATGCGAACAGATCCAGCCCGCGGCTGCGCCCACCGCGGCCCGGGCTTCGCGCAGGGCCGGTCGGCGATCGGGGGCAGCTTGCAGACGGGAATCATCGCTCGATCCTTTGCGAAGGGCTTGCGGCACGATCGCGCGCTGCCGATATATGCGGCAACACGAATATGTGGAGCCCCGCATGACGACCGAACCCCTGACGCTGACCTGCACCGCCTGCGGGCGCGCAAACCGGATCGCGGCCGACCGGATCGCCGATGCGCCCCGCTGCGGCGCCTGCGGCGCGGCGCTCGACGACGGGCATGTGCATGACCTGAACGCCGAGACGCACGACAAGGCGGTTGTGCGCGATGCCCTGCCGATCCTGATCGATTACTGGGCCCCCTGGTGCGGACCCTGCCGGATGATGGCCCCGGCCTTCGAGGCGGCGGCGCGCAGCCTTGCGCCGGGCGTGCGGCTCGCGCGGCTCAACACCGAGGATTACCCGGAGGTTACGGGCCGGGTCGGCATCCGCGGCATCCCGGCGCTGGTGCTCTACAGCGGCGGCCGCGAAGTGGCGCGGCTCGCCGGGGCGCGGCCCGCCTCGGACATCACCGCCTTCGTGCAGCAGCACGTCGGCTGAGGCTGGCGGCGCATCGCCCGAGGGGCAGTGCGGGACGGCGGATGGCGGAGCCTCCGGCGGGGATATTTGAGCCAGCCTGAAGCCGCAGGCGGGTGGACCGGCGGTCGCAGCGCCGCCTCAGCGCCGCGCGGCGACCCGGATCATCGCCTCGGTCAGGTCGTGGACCGCCGTGCGGGCCATGGAGCGGAACACCAGAAGCTCGAACGCGCCCTCGGTCCGCATCAGGCAGAGCGGCATGTGGTTGAGCATGGCGCGCACCGCCGATCCGGGGGGGAGCGCGGCAGGGCGCAGGTCGATGGCGACGAGGCGGGCGAGGACATCGGGCGCCGCTGCACCGGTCAGGCAGAGGCCGGCCCAGCCGTCTGACTGGTCGGTGACGGCGGCGGCAGCGCCGAGGGACGGCGGGGCGACGCCGATCAGGAAGCACGTGCCGCGCCCGGCGAAGGCGAGCCGCGCTGCGCCGTTTGTCGTCATGCGCCCGGGATCGGGCCAGGCGAGGCCGAACGGCGCCAGCGCCGCGGCGGTTGCGGCCGTGCCGGCCGCATAGGGCGCGATGGCGGCGATCGGGCCGGGATCCCAGGCCGCCAGCGTTGTCCCGCCACGCGCCACCCGCAGGCCAAGGCCGGCGCAGGCTTCGGTTGCCAGAAGGTCAGCCACGCATCTTCCCCCCGTCCGGATCGTGGAATACCGGATTGCAGACCTCGACCAGCAGGTCCAGCCCGCGCAGCCGATCCACCAGCCGCACCATCTCGCCCACCCGTGCGCGCCCGTCCCTGAGGAACCCGAGCGCGATCCAGTGCCCGAGTGTGGGCGAGGGGCCGACAGAGGTCACATACCCCTGCGCATTGGCCGCCGTGAGATCCTCGCCGGGGGTAAAGAGATGCGCCCCCGCTGTCAGCCGTTCGGCCGGACCGACGGGCTTGAGGCCCACGAGTTGCTCGCGCTCCGGCCCGGTCAGGCCGGGGCGCTGCGATGCCGCCTTGCCGATGCAGTCCTTTTTCGCGCTGACCATGCCCTGCATGCCGATGTCGAAGGCGGTCGTGCGGCCGTGGATCTCCGCATGGGTGATGAAGCCCTTCTCGATCCGCAGGACATTGAGCGCCTCCATCCCGTAGGGTCCGCCGCCGAGCGTTTCGGCCCGGGCCACGAGGTCGCGGAAGAGGGCCGCGCCGTAGCGGGCGGGCACCGCGATCTCATAGCCCATCTCGCCCGAGAAGGAGATGCGGAAGAGCCGGCCGGCAACCCCGAGGAGCGTGACGGGCGCGCAGCCCATGAACGGCAGATCGGGCATCGCATCGACGAGCGAGGCGACGAGGCGCCGCGCCAGCGGCCCGGCGACGGCGAATTGCGCCCAGTGTTCGGTGACCGAGATCATCCGCACGTCCCAGCCCGGGCAATGCGCCTGTGCCACGAAATCGAGGTGGCGCATCACGAGGCCGGCGGCGGCGGTGGTGGTGGTCATCAGATAGTGGTGCTCGCCAAGGCGCGCCGATGTGCCGTCATCCATGACGAACCCATCCTCGCGCAGCATCAGGCCGTAGCGGACGCGGCCTATGGGCAAGGTGGAAAAGGTGTTCGTATAGACGAGGTCGAGGAAGCGCGGCGCATCCGGCCCCTGGATGTCGATCTTGCCCAGCGTGCTCACGTCGCAGATGCCGACCGTGCTGCGCACCATCGCCACCTCGCGGTCGCAGGCGGGGCGCCAGCCGGTTTCGCCGGCCTGCGGGAAATAGCTCGGCCGGTACCACAGCCCCGCCTCGATCATCGGGGCGCCGCGGGCGAGCGAGGCGGCGTGGGATGTGGTGAACCGCTGCGGCGCAAAGCCCTCGGCACGCGCGCCCGCGCCCATGGCGGCGATGGACACCGGCGTGAAGGGCGGGCGGTAGGTGGTCGTTCCGGTCTCGGGGATGCCGCGGCCGGTGGCATCGGCCAGCACGGCGAGGGCGGGGACGTTGGAAGTCTTGCCCTGGTCGGGGGCCATGCCCTGCGTCGTGTAGCGTTTCATGTGCTCGACGCTGCGAAAGCCTTCCTGCGCCGCAAGGCCGACATCCTTGGTCGTCACGTCGTTCTGGAAATCGAGCCAGGCCCGTCCCTTGCCCGCGACATGCCAGAGCGGCGCGATGGCATAGCGCCCGTCCTCGGCGCGCGGCGCGTCCATCGCGGGCGCCTGCATCCCAAGATCGGCCAGCGCCGCCGCCGCCGCCCGCAGCCCGTCGTCGAGGCAGCCGGCGGTCGAGAACACCCCCCGGCAGGCCCCGGCAGGCGTCAGGCCGGGGATCGCGCCGTCGCGGGGGATGAAGGCGGCGATCGCCTCGTCCCAGACCGGGCGGCCGTTCATGTGGCAGGTCAGGTGCAGCGTGGGGTTCCAGCCGCCGGATACGGCGAGGCAATCGGCCTCGACCCTCGTCTCGCGGCCGCCCTGCCGGATCGTCACGGCGCGCAGGCCGCGGCGCCCGGCGGTGTCGCAGACCGCCGCGCCGGTGAAGCCGCGAAAGCCTGCGGGCAGCGCCGCATCCGGGCGGCTGTCGATCAGCGCGGTCACCGTCACGCCCGCATCGCGCAACGCGGTGGCTGTGGCATGGGCGCTGTCGTTGTTGCCGAACACCGCCATCTTGCGCCCCGCCGCGACGCCCCAGCGGTTGAGATAGGCGCGCACGGCCCCGGCCGTCATCACGCCGGGACGGTCGTTCATCGGGAAGGCGATGGGCCGTTCGAGCGCCCCGGCCGCGAGGATCGCGCGCCGCGCCACGATCCGCCAGAACGTCTCGCGCGGGAGATCGCCGGGTTCGCGCAGATGCAGCGACACCCGTTCGAGCGCGCCATAGGTGCCGCCGTCATAGGCGCCGGTGACAGTGGTGCGCGGCATGAGGCGGACATTGGGCAGGGCGGCAAGCTCGGCCAGAACCCCGGCCGCCCAGTCCGGCCCCGGCAGCCCGTCCACCTCGGTCCGGTCGGCCAGCAGACGCCCGCCCATTCGCGCATCCTCGTCGGCGAGGATCACATCCGCCCCCGCCCGGCCCGCCGCGAGCGCCGCCATCAGGCCCGCAGGCCCGGCGCCGATCACCAGGAGGTCGCAATGGGCCCAGGCCTTTTCATAGGCCGCCTCGTCATGCCGCCCCGAAAGCGCCCCGAGGCCGGCGGCACGGCGGATCAGCGGCTCGTAGAGCCTTTCCCACAGGCTCGCCGGTGCCATGAAGGTCTTGTAGTAGAAGCCCGCGCCGAGGAAGGGCGCGGCGAGGTCGTTCACCGACAGAAGGTCGTGGCGCAGCGAGGGCCAGCGGTTCTGGCTTTGGACGGCAAGCCCCTCGAACACCTCCTGCACGGTGGCGCGGACATTGGGCGTCTGCTGGCGGCCCTCGATGACCGTGACAAGCGCATTGGGTTCCTCGCTGCCCGCCGTCATCACGCCGCGGGGGCGGTGATACTTGAACGACCGGCCGAGCAAACGGATGCCGCTGGCCAGAAGGGCCGAGGCGACGGTGTCGCCGGGATGGGCCGTCACGGGCTGGCCGTCGAAGGTGAAGCGCAACCGCCGGCTGCGGTCGATCAGGCCGTGGCCATCGAGCCTCATGCCGATTTCCTTCGGCGTTTCGCGGCAGGTTTCGCGGCGGGTGGCGGCGCGGCGGGCGCCGTGGCGGCCGGCGGGGGATCGAGTGCCTCGACGCGATGGATGGCATGGGTGACGGTGTCGCGCGTTACCGCCAGCCAGCTGCCGCAGGGGTCGTGATACCACAGATCGCGCGTGACCCCGGCCGGGTTGTCGCGCAGGTGGAGATAGGCGTCCCAGGCATCGGGCGGGGCATCGGGCGCGGGGCGGCGCAGCAGGTCGTCGGCGCCGAGATAGGTGAATTCGCGCCGGTCGCGCGCGCCGCAGAGGGGGCAGGTCAGGCGCATCGCGGCCTCAATGCAGGTTGTGCTGCGAACCCGTCCCTTCCTCGTCGATCACATGCCCGGTGGCAAAGCGGTCGAGCCGGAAGCGGCGGGCGACAGGGTGGGACTCGCCGGTGGCCATGAGGTGCGCCATGCACCAGCCCGAGGCGGGCACGGCCTTGAACCCGCCATAGTTCCAGCCGGCATCGATGTAGAGGCCCTCGATCGGCGTGCGGTCGATGATGGGCGTGCCGTCGGGCGTCATGTCCATGATCCCGCCCCAGGACCGCAGCACCCGCGCCCGGCCGATCATCGGCATCAGCGTCATGCCAGCCTCCATCACATGCTCGACCATCGGCAGGTTGCCGCGCGCGGCATAGCTTGCGTAGAAGTCGAGATCGCCGCCGAACACGAGCCCGCCCTTGTCGGACTGGCTGATGTAGAAATGCCCCATGCCGAAGCTGACGACATGGTCGATCACCGGCTTGAGCCCCTCGGTGACGAAGGCCTGCAGGATGTGGCTCTCGATCGGCAGGCGCATGCCGGCCATCGCCGCCACCTGCCCCGACCGGCCCGCCACGACGATGCCGACCCGCCGCGCGCGGATCGGGCCGCGTGTGGTCTGCACGCCGGTCACGCGGCCGTTCGCGATGTCGATCCCGGTGACCTCGCAATTCTGGATCAGGTCCACCCCCTGCCGGTCGGCGCTGCGGGCGTATCCCCAGGCGACCGCATCGTGCCGCGCCGTCCCGCCGCGCGGATGCAGAAGGCCGCCGTAGATCGGGAACCGTGTCTGCTCGAAGTCGAGATAGGGCAGGTGCCCCCGCACCCCCTCGCGGTCGAGCAGGATCGCATCGTCGCCCTGGTTTATCATCGCATTGCCGCGGCGGGCGAAGGCGTCGCGCTGGCCGTCCGAATGGAACAGGTTGATGAGCCCGCGCTGCGAATGCATCACGTTGTAGTTCAGCGCCGCCTCGAGCCCCTCCCAGAGCCTGAGCGAGTGGGAATAGAATTCCTGGTTTCCCGGCAGGAAATAGTTCGCGCGCACGATGGTCGTGTTGCGGCCGATGTTGCCCGACCCGATCCAGCCCTTTTCCAGCACCGCGACATCGGTGATCCCGTGGTTCGCAGCGAGGTAATGCGCCGTGGACAGGCCATGCCCGCCGCCGCCGATGATGATCGTGTCGTATTCCCGGCGCGGCGCGGGTTCGCGCCAGGCGGGCTGCCAGCCGCGGTTGCCCGTCAGCCCCTGTCTCAGGATTTGCCAACCCGAATAGCGCATGCCGTTCTGCCCTTGCCCTATGCCGGGACTGAACGCGCGTTGCGCGGCCTTGGCAAGCCCCAAGCTGCGATGCGGCGGGTGCGACCGTTCGCTGCGTCTGAGCACTTTTGGGTCCGGCGGCCTGTGCCGGCCGGCGCCGCCGGGCCGCTGCTGCGGCCCGGCCCGTTGCCTGTCCGATCAGCCGAAGATCTGGTCCAGCGTTGCTGCGAAGGCCTGCGCGGTCGCCGCATCGGCAAAGTCCCAGATCTCGGTGCCGCCGACGTTCCGCGGGCCAAGCTTGACCTGGCTGTCGTCGGCCAGATACGACACCGCCCCGTCGAAGCTCTCGCTGACCGACCCGTTCTTCAATTGCACCCCGCCGAATTCGGTGGCGATGTAATGCACGAACGCGTCCTTGCCCACGAAGGTCGGCGAGCCCGAGATGCCGGCGCCGCCCGAGACCTTGAAGACGAACTCATCCACCAGCTTGCCCTCGCCCCCTTCGAGGCCCATGGCGTCGCGCACCTGGTCGAGGAACATCTGCGCGTCGTCGGCGTCCTCGAACTTCCATTTCTCGGTGCCGCCAACGCCGTTGAACCCAAGGTGCACTTCCGCGCCGGTCCGGCTGATCTGCGCGGCCTTGTAGGCGAGCGAGACCACGCCGTCACTGAGCTGCACACCGTCGAGGTTCTCGGCGAGCACCTCGATCGCGCGGTTGATGACCGCCACGCGGTCGCTGCCCGGGCCGAAGGTGGCGAGGATCGCGTCGCGAAATGCCGTTGCGTCATCCGCATTGGCGAATTCGAACTTCTCCGTGCCGCTAACACCGTTGAAGCCCATCCTGACGATCGTCGGCGTTTCGAATCCGAGCTGGACAGCCTTGTAGTTCACCTCGTCGACCTTGCCGTCCGACAACTTGGTGCCGCCGAACTGCGCCGCGAGGTCGTCCACCACGATGTCGGCCCACTTGACGTCCCGTTTGTCGCCTGTCGAGCCGAACTTGATTTCCCGGATGTCGTCGTCGCGGGTCGAAATCGTCACGGTGCGGGTGTAGGCGCCGATCTGAACGCCGGTTTCGGTGCCAATCAGGGTGGTAGTCGTCGGACCGAGCAGATCCTGCGCGAAGGCGAGAAACTTCGCTGCCTCGCCCTGGGCCTGCCCGCCGGTGCCGAAATCGACCCGCAGCGCGCCGCTTACACCGCCGCCGTGGATCCGCACTTCCGTTCCGTCGTCCTGCAGTGCGATCCCGGGGTTGGTGCCATTCGTGTCGAGCGCCAGGACCCCGCCCTGGACGTTCTCGAGCGCATCGACCGAGATCGTGCCGGTCTGCTCCACGATCATGTCGTCGGTATTATCTGGCTTGTTGATCAGCTTCGCTGCCGCAACAAGGAATTCCGTCACCGACGAGATGTCATGGCGGATCGTTCCGTTCACCACGAACTGCGCGACTCCGCCGGTCAACCACACCTCGAAGGTGCTTGACCCGACCAGATGCTTGAATATGCTGAAAGTTGACATTTTTCCACCCACAATTGACGGCAAATTGCCGATGGCGATAGAAGTCATCACGCGCCGATTCGAGTCAACTCAGTTCCGCCCTATTCTTGCCCAACGTCAGCCATTTTCAATCGACGATTGAATTGCTGTTTGACCGGTCACCCAATGCGAAAAATGCGGTATGGCGCGGCCAGTCACAACCCCTTGGACCTGTAGGTCGCCGCCACCCGGCCGATCGCGACGATATAGGCGGCCACGCGCAGATCCTCGACGTCATTGCGCCCGTGCCAGACCTCGCGCATCGACTGGTAGGCGGTGCGCATCGTGTCGTCGAGGCCCGAGCGGACGAGGGCAAGCTCGTCCGAGCCGGTCAGGAATTGCTCCTTGAACCCCGGCGCCAGCGTCCAGCCGAGGCCCTTGTCGGCCGACAGCCGCTCGAGCTCCTCGACCAGCAGGCGCGACCGCGCCTCCTCGGCGCGGCGCTGCATCCGGCCGAAGCGGATGTGGCTGAGGTTCTTGACCCATTCGAAATAGCTGACCGTCACCCCGCCCGCGTTGGCATACATGTCCGGGATGATGACGCAGCCCCTGGCGCGCAGGATCTCGTCCGCGCCATAGGTCACGGGGCCGTTCGCCGCCTCGACGATCAGCGGCGCGCGGATACGTTCGGCATTGCCGCGATGGATCACGCCCTCCAGCGCGGCGGGGATCAGGATGTCGCACTCCGCCTCGAGCACGCTCGCCCCGTCCTCGACGAAGGTCGCGCCCGGAAAGCCGCGGACGCTGCCCATCTGGTTGATCCACACGCGCACCAGTTCGACATTTAGGCCGGCAGGGTCGATCAGCGCGCCGTCGCGTTCGATGATGGCGGTGATCCGCGCCCCGTCCTCCTCGCTGAGGAACTTGGCTGCATGATAGCCGACGTTGCCGAGGCCCTGAACGATGATCCGTTTGCCCTCGATCCCGCCGGCGAGCCTTGCCCGGGCAAGGTCGTCGGGATGGCGGAAGAACTCGCGCAGCGCGTATTGCACGCCGCGCCCCGTCGCCTCGACGCGGCCATGGATGCCGCCGGCGTTCAGCGGCTTGCCGGTGACGCATGCGCGGGCGTTGATGTCGGTCGTGTTCATCCGCGCATACTGGTCGGCGATCCAGGCCATCTCGCGCTCGCCGGTGCCCATGTCGGGTGCGGGGACGTTCTGGGCCGGGTGGATCAGGTCGCGCTTGATGAGCTCGTAGGCGAAGCGGCGGGTGATCTGCTCGAGCTCGTGCTCCTCATACTTGCGCGGATCGATGCACAAGCCCCCCTTGGACCCGCCGAAGGGCGTTTCCACCAGGGCGCATTTGTAGGTCATCAGCGCCGCCAGCGCCTCGACCTCGTCCTGGTTGACGCCGAGAGAATAGCGGATGCCGCCCTTGACCGGTTCCATATGTTCCGAATGGACCGAGCGATAGCCGGTGAAGGTCTCGATCTTGCCGCGCAGGCGCACGCCGAACCGCACCGTATAGGTGGAGTTGCAGACCCGGATCTTTTCCGCCAGCCCCGGCCCGAGGTCCATCAGCGCGACGGCACGGTTGAACATCAGATCGACGGATTGGCGGAAACTCGGCTCGGTTTCGGTCTGCATGCGCGGCCTCCCATGACGTGCGACTGTCCGCATCCTAGGCACTTTGCGGAACCGGCAAAGCCCCAACCACCGCTCGTCGATCCCGAATCATGGCTTGGGTCCGTCAGGCCGACCCCGCCCGAGACATGAGACCCGCAGGCGCTTCGTTTCGCACCATCGCTACAATGCCGGGTCCAGCCCCCGTATCGTTTCCATTACTAGTTGATGTGTTTGGATTTTCTGGATTGCCGGCCGCATTTCCGCCATAGGCTTGAGGTCAGGTGGGTGGCGAAAGGTGGGTGTGCCATATGGCACGCCCCCGTCGGTCAGTGAGGTTACCATGGCACGCTTTCGCGGCCCCGCCTGTTTGCGTTCTGTTGATCCAGGTCTTGCGGCCCGCCGGTTCCTGCGGGCCGAGGACGGCATGATGATCGTCTTCGGCCTGATGCTGTTCGTCGTCATGCTGATGGCCGGCGGGCTGGCCGTCGATCTGATGCGCCACGAGGCCGAGCGCACGCGGGTGCAGAACACCGCCGACCGCGCATCGCTCGCCGCCGCGGCCCTGCGCCAGGAGCTCGACCCCGAGTCGGTCGTTCGCGACTATTTCGAGCGCGAGGGGCTGTCGGGCAACCTGACCGATGTTTCCGTCGACGGGGGCCTGAACTACCGCAACGTCGAGGTCGAGACCGAGGCATCGGTGAGCACGCTCTTCATGCGCCTGCTCGGGATCGATACGCTGACCGCGACGGGTGCCAGCGGTGCAGAGGAACGCGTGCCCAAGGTCGAGGTGTCGCTGGTGCTCGACATCTCGGGGTCGATGCGGTTCACCGATGCTTCGGGCGCGCCGCAGATCGACCTGTTGCGCCCTGCGGCGCAGGAATTCATCGACACGATGCTGGCCGGCGAGCGGCGCGATTTGTTCTCGATCTCGATCGTTCCCTATGCCGGATCGGTCAATCCGGGCCCTCAGGTGTTCTCGGCGCTCGGCGTGACGCAGACCCATGCGGCGTCCCATTGCATGGAATTGACGGCGACGCATTTCAACTCCAGCGCCTTCCCGCGGAGCGGAACGCGCACGCAGGTGCCCCATTTCATGATGTGGGATATTGCAACGTCCTATATGGACTGGGGGTGGTGCCCGAACGACACGACGGCCGCGGTCCAGTACTGGTCCTCGGATGCGACCGCGCTCAAGAACTACATCCAGAACATGCGTCTGCATGACGGGACGGGGACGCAGATCGGGATGTGGTGGGGGCTGGGGCTTCTCGACCCTGCGAACCGCTGGCTGATGTCGGAACTCATCGCGACCTCTGTCGTGGACGCGAAATTCGCCGACCGCCCCGCGCCCTACACGGATCCCGAAACGCTCAAGGTCATCGTTCTGATGACGGACGGATACATCACCGAACAATTCCGCCCGTCCGATCCTTCGCATCCGCTGAACGCGACGCGGGAACTGACCCGGCGGCCGTCGGGCGACCGCACCACATTGAGCAGCCGGAACTGGAACCGCGACCGGTTCTACCAAGTCTGCAACCGGGCCAAGGCAAACGGTGTGGTCGTCTACACGATCGCCTTCAACACATCGGGCTCGGCCGTCACCGAAATGCGCAACTGCGCCTCGGCGCCCGAGCTGTTCTTCGACGTCCAGAGCTTCGAGATCAACACCGCCTTCCGCACGATTGCCAATTCGATCCGCGACCTGAGGCTGACCCAATGACGCGGATCGCGATGTGGGCGCTTCGCCGGTTCCGGCGGGACGAGCGCGGCAGCATGACGATCGAGGTGGCGCTCATGCTGCCGCTGTTCATCACGCTTTTGCTCTGCACGATCGAGGCCGGCATGCTGATGGTGCGGCATACCATGCTCGACCGCTCGCTCGACATGGTCGTGCGCGACCTCCGCCTCGGCCGCTACACGAACCCGACTGTCGCGCAGCTGCGCGCCGACATCTGCGCGCGGACGGTCGTGATGCCAAACTGCGCCCGTGACGTGATGCTGGAAATGCGGCCCATCAGCCGCGCGACCTGGGATCTGCCGACCGGGCGCCAGCCCTGCATCGACCGCACCACCGACATCGAGCCGGCCACGACGTTCATTCCGGGCGGCGCGAACCAGCTTGTGATCGTGCGGCTCTGCGCGATCTTCAACCCGCTTTTCCCGACAACGCCCTGGGGCTTGCGCCTGCCGCTCGATGCCAGCGGCGGGTATCAGTTGCTTGCGATGTCCACCTTCGTGAACGAGCCGAGGTAAACCATGGACCGCATCCGCGCCGCCCTGCGCCGCTTCCGCTCCGACACGAGGGGGGCGGTCGCCGTCGAGAGCGTCCTGATTCTGCCGCTGCTGATATGGGCGCTGATGGCCAGTTTCGTCTACTGGGACACCTTCAGGACGCACAACGCGCACATGAAGGCGACCTATGCGGTGACCGATGCGCTCTCGCGCGAGATGACGGGGATCAACACCGCCTATATCAACGGAATGCACGACGTCTATCGCTACATGATGCAGACAGACGAGCCGACATGGATGCGCGTGACCAGCGTGCGGTACACCGAGGCGGACGACACCTTTCGCGTCCTGTGGTCGCGATCCACCAACGGCGTGCGCGCGCCGGTGATGACGAATGCCATGCTTGCGAACATCCGGGCGCAAATTCCCGCGATGTCCAACGACGATTCGGTCATCATCGTCGAGACATGGCGCGAATACACGCCGCTGTTCCGCGTTGGCCTCGAGGCGCGGGTGTTCACGCAGTTCATCGTCACACGGCCGCGCTGGCTGTCGCCCATCCCGCTGACGTCGTGACCTAGCGGTTGCGGCGGGCGGCGACGGCGTCGGCGATCGTATCGGCCATGCGACGGCTGTCGAAGCGCCCGGTGACGCCGCCCACGCCGATCCGCCGCCCCAGCCGCCACCACAGGCCCGGCGCCCAGACCGCCGGCGCCGGACGCAGCAGGACCAGCGTGAACCCGTTCGACGGCTTGAGCGCGAAGGCCCCGCGGCTGATGCTGTCGATATCCTCGAGCCGTGCAAGAACGCGCCCGTCCGCTTCGCGCAGTTCGGTGCCGGTCAGTTCCAGCGCGATCCCGGTCGCACGCCACAGCCGCACCGCCAGCCAGAGGCAGAGCGCACCGCAGGCAATCAGGAACAGCCGCCATCCGAGCGATGCGGGTGGCACCGTCGCGGCAAGGTAGAGGATCAGCAGGCCCAGCGCCGCGATCATCGCCGTCGCGATGACCCGGCGCGGCGGCGAGGCCATGAGCCGCGCCCGCACCCGCCCCGGCGCAAGCGTGTCGTCGTCGTCATGGGTCATCGGCGCACCTCCCGCACCCGCCTATCCTGCCTGCGTGCCGGTGGCGAGCGGAACCGCTGCCCCGACGGCACGGCAGGCCATGGCGGCATAGGCCTCTGCCACCGCATCGGCGCCCATCGGCCCGTCAGGGCGATACCAGGTCGTCACGCCGGTCAGCATCGCGATCAGCGCGCGGGTGGCCAGCCGGATGTCGGCCAGCACGAAATCGCCCGCTGCCGCCCCGGCCTGCAGGATCGCCGCCAGCCGATCCTCGTAGGCCCGGCGCAGCGCCTGGATCGCGGCGAAATTCTCGGGGGCAAGATTGCGCAATTCCATATAGGCGATGAAGACCGCATCGGGGCGCGCCACGTGGAACCGCACGTGAAACCGGGCAAAGGCGGCAAGCCGCGCCGCCGGCGCCGCCGGCAGGGGCTCGGCATCGAGCGCCGCGATCAGGTCGGTCAGATGGCCGTGCATCAGATCGGCCAGCAGGCTCTGCTTGTCGGCCGTGTAGAGGTAGAGCGCCCCGGCCTGCACCCCGACCTCGGCCGCGATCCGGCGCATCGACACGGCGGCATAGCCGTGCCGGGCGAACAGCCGCTCGGCGGCGGCGCGCACCCTCGGGCCGGTGATGTCTGCATGCGATCCGGTCTTGCGGGCCATGGCGCAGGATTATCTGAACGGCCGTTCAGTTCAAGCCGCGGCATCCCCGCCTCGCGGACAGCCGTCCCTTGCCCGGTGCGGGGCCGGGCCCTAGGGTGCCGCTGCCCTCGTCCCCGAAAGCCCGTTGATGCGCCGCCTGCCCGCCCTTGCGACCCTCGCCTTCCTAGCGGCCTGCACGACGCTGCCGCCCGAGCTGGACAAGGCCGAAACGGCCGAGGCGCGGATGGCGCCCTATCCGCGCCTCGTGCCGCTCGATGCCGCGATGGCCGCCGAGGCGGCCGGCACGGTATCCGCCACCGACACCGCGGCGGTCGAGGCGCGGGCGGCGCGGCTGACCGCGCGCGCGGCCGCGCTGCGCCGCATTCCCGCGCCGGGCGGCTGATTGCGCGCGCCGGGGCGATCCGGTAACGGGCGGTCATCCAAGCGATGAGGTTCCCCATGCCCGCCCCCCTGCGTCTCGGCATCGCCGGTCTTGGCACCGTCGGCGCAGGTGTCGTGCGGCTCGTGCAGGCCGAGGCCGCGCTGATCGCCGCGCGCGCCGGCCGCAGCATCGAGATCGCGGCCGTCACCGCGCGCGACCGCACGCGCAACCGCGATGCCGACCTGAGCGCCTATGCCTGGGCCGACGATCCCGTGGCGCTGGCCCTGCGGCCCGATGTCGATGTGCTGGTCGAGCTGATCGGCGGCGAGAACGGCCCGGCGCGGGCCGCGGTCATGGCTGCGCTCGGCGCGGGAAAGGATGTGGTGACGGCGAACAAGGCACTGCTGGCCCATCACGGCCAGGCCATCGCCGAGGCGGCCGAAGTGGCCGGGCGCTGCCTGCGCTACGAAGCGGCTGTGGCGGGCGGCATCCCGGCGATCAAGGCGCTGGCCGAGGGGCTTGCCGGCAACCGCATCCGCCGGGTGATGGGGGTGATGAACGGCACCTGCAACTACATCCTCACCCGGATGGAAGAGGCCGGCCTGCCCTATGACACCGTCTTCGAGGAGGCCCGCGCGCTGGGGTATCTCGAGGCCGATCCGCGGCTCGACGTGGACGGGATCGACGCCGCGCACAAGCTCGCGATCCTCGCCGCGCTCGCCTTCGGCACGCGCATCAGGTTCGATGCGGTGCAGATGGAGGGGATCGGGCGGGTGCGGATCGAGGATATCCGCTATGCCGGGGAACTGGGGTTCCGCATCAAGCTGCTGGGCGTGGCGCAGATGACCGGGCGGGGTCTCGAACAGCGGATGACACCCTGCCTCGTGCCGGTGGCAAGCCCGCTGGGGCAGTTGCAGGGCGGCACGAACATGGTCGTGCTCGATGGCGAGGCGGCGGGGCAGATCGTCCTGCGCGGCGCGGGTGCAGGTGCCGGCCCGACCGCCAGCGCGGTGCTGGCCGATGTGATCGACCTTGCGCGCGGCAACCGCTACCCGGCCTTCGGCATCCGGGCGACCGCGCTGGCCAATGCGCAGCCGGCGGCCGTGGCGGCCCCCGCGCCCTACTACCTTCGGATGGAACTGGTGGACAAACCCGGCGCCCTGGCCAAGGTCGCCACCGCCCTCGGCGATGCCGGGATCAGCATCGACCGGATGCGCCAGCGCGGGCACGAGGCGGCGACAGCGCCGGTCATCATCGTCACGCACCGCTGCGCGCCGGACGCCATTGCCCATGCCCTCGCCGCCTTTGCCGAGACCGGGGTCGTCGTGGGCGAGGCCGTCGCGCTGCGCATCGAGACGGTCTGACAGGCGCCGCGCCGATCAGCCTTCGCTCGGGCCATCCGGCGCCGCAAAGGGCCAGACGAACCGCGGCAGATAGGCATCGCGCTGCTCGAACAGGAACCGCGCGACCGCGGCGGCGGTCGGCGAGCGCTCGCGCCCTGCGGCCGAGACGACATACCACTGCCGCGCCACCGGCAGGCCGCGCAGGCCGACCAGCGCCAGCCGCCCCGTCTCGATTTCGCCGACGACGGTGTGAGCCGAGATGATCGCCACGCCGAGGCCGGCGATCACCCCCTGCTTGATCGTCTCGTTCGACGCGAATTCCAGCGTCTCGAACCCATGGCCCGAGCCGATCTCCTCGAGGAACCGCTCGACCAGCAGGCGCGATCCCGATCCCGCCTCGCGCTGCAGGAACATCTCGCCGAGGATCGCCTGCGGCGGCACGTCGCAGGCACCCGCGAGCGGGTGATCGGGCGCGACGATCATCACGTAAGGATGCGGGCCGAGGGGCGCCGCCTCGACCGCTTGGCCCGCGGGCGGGCGGCCCATCACCGCAAGGTCGATCGCGCCCTCGGCCAGCGCGGCCACCGTTTCCTCGCGGTTGCCGATCCGCAGCGCGATCGTCACCTGCGGCATCACGCGGCGCGCCAGCGCGACGATGCGGGGGGCGAAATACTTGCCCGTGCTCACCACGCCGAGCGTCGCCATGCCCGCCGCGCCGCTACGCAAGGCCTTGAGTTGACCGCGGCAATCGTCGAGCGCGCGGAATACGCGCCGGGCGGTCGCCAGCACCTGCACCCCTGCCGCGGTCGGCACCATCCGCCCCGCCTCATCGCGGCGCAGGACCGGCGTGCCGATATTGGCCTCAAGCGTTCGCAACTGCGTGGATACCGCCGGCGGCGTCAGGCCCAGAACCTCGGCCGCCGCCGTCACCCCACCCTGATCGACCACGGCGGCCAGACCGCGGAGCTGCTTGATCGTGATCGTCTCGAAGTGGCGCATAGCTTTCTTTAACGCAGCAGAGAAATTCTTCAATTTCCTTTTCTGCGGTTTGGGCGCAAGAAAGATGCAAGAACCGAGATGTGTTCAGGCTGTGGGGGGGGGAGCTATGGCAGAGCAGCGGGATCTGACAGACCATCTGGCGACAGCGGCCGAGGCCGGGGTCGCCGTGGTTGTCGAAGCCATCGCCACGGTCGCCGGGACGCTGTCCCGGCGCATCGCCCGCGGGCCGCTCGATGGCGCCTTGGGCGACGCGGTCGGAGCCAACCCCGACGGCGACATGCAGAAGGCGCTCGATGTGATCGCCGATGCGGCCTTCGCCGCGGCGCTGCGCGACACCCCGGTGCGCTGGCTGGCGAGCGAGGAGACCGACGCGGCGCAGGAGCTCGACCCGGCCGCGCCCCTTGCGGTGGCGATCGACCCGCTCGACGGATCGTCCAACATCGAGGTGAACGTGTCGATCGGCACGATCTTTTCGATCCGCCCGGCGCGGGAGAGCGCAGAGGCAACGTTCCTGCGGCCGGGCTCGGAACAGATCGCGGCGGGCTATGTGATCTACGGGCCGCAGACGATCCTCGTGCTCACGCTCGGGGCCGGGGTAGCGGCCTTTCTGCACGATCCGGTATCGGGCCGGTGGCCCAGCATCGCCCAGACGCTGCGGATCGCCCCTGCGGCGACCGAATTCGCCATCAACGCCTCGAACTATCGGGTCTGGTCGCGGCCGATCCGGGCCTATGTCGATGATCTCGTCGCCGGCGAGGACGGGCCGCGGGGGCGCAACTTCAACATGCGCTGGGTCGCCTCGCTGGTGGCCGAGACGCACCGTATCCTGATGCGGGGCGGGATCTTCCTCTACCCGGCGGATTCGCGGCGCGGCTACGAACACGGGCGGCTGCGGATGGTCTATGAATGCGCGCCAATCGCGATGATCGTCGAACAGGCCGGCGGCAGCGCGACCGACGGGCGCACGCGCATCCTCGGCCAGGTGCCCGAAGGCCTTCATGCCCGCACACCTTTCGTCTTCGGTTCGGCCGAGAAGGTGGCGCGCGTGGCGGCCTATCACGACCTTCCCGATACCGAGGTGTCGCCGCTCTTCGGCAAGCGCGGCCTGTTCAGCGTGGAGGGCGCAAGGTGAGCCGCAAACATCCCATCATCGCTGTCACGGGCAGCTCCGGCGCCGGCACCACGACGGTCAAGAACACCTTCGACCAGATCTTCCGCCGCGAGGGCGTCAAGGCGGTGTCGATCGAGGGCGATGCCTTCCATCGCTACAACCGCGCCGACATGAAGGCCGAACTCGAGCGGCGCTATGCCGAGGGCGACTTCGGCTTCAGCCACTTCAGCTACGATGCCAACGAGCTGCACGAACTCGAACGCGTGTTCCGCGATTATGGCACCACCGGACGCGGCCGGACGCGCCACTATGTGCACGACGCGCAGGAGGCCGAGCGCTATGGCGTGCCGCCGGGGCACTTCACCGAATGGGCCGACTTCGAGCACCCCAGCGACCTTCTGTTCTACGAGGGCCTGCACGGCGCGGTGCGCACCGACGACATCCGCATCGCCGATCACGCCGACCTCAAGATCGGGGTGGTGCCGGTCATCAACCTCGAATGGATCCAGAAGATACACCGCGACCGGGCGCAGCGCGGTTATTCGACCGAGGCGGTGACCGACACGATCCTGCGGCGCATGAATGCCTATGTGCACTGCATCTGCCCGCAGTTCTCGGAAACCGACATCAATTTCCAGCGCGTGCCGGTGGTGGACACGTCGAACCCCTTCGTGGCCCGCTGGATCCCGACCGCCGACGAAAGCCTCGTCGTGATCCGGTTCAAGAACCCGCGGGGGATCGATTTCCCCTACCTGACCTCGATGATCCAGAACTCCTGGATGACGCGGGCCAATTCCATCGTGATCCCGGGCGGCAAGCTCGACCTCGCGATGCAGCTGATCCTGACGCCGATGATCTTCCGTCTCGTGGACAACGCCCGCCGGGCCTGAGGGAGGCCGCCATGAACACCCACATCTCTGCGGCGCCCGATCCCGAGGCGCTGATGGCCGACTGCATCCGCTTTCTGGCGATGGATGCCGTGCAGGCCGCCAATTCGGGCCATCCGGGCATGCCGATGGGCATGGCGGATGTGGCGTCGGTGCTGTTCAACCGCCATATCACCCTCGACCCGGCCGATCCGGCCTGGCCGGACCGTGACCGCTTCGTGCTGTCGGCCGGGCATGGCTCGATGCTGCTTTACGCGGTCAACCACCTGCTCGGCTATGCCGACATGGGCGCCGATCAGTTGCGCGCCTTCCGCCAGCTCGGATCGACCACGGCAGGACATCCCGAATATGGCCATACGCTGGGGGTCGAGACGACGACCGGCCCGCTCGGGCAGGGCATCGCGACCGCGGTCGGCATGGCGCTGGCCGAGCGCATGGCGCAGGCACGTTTCGGCGACGACCTCGTCGATCACCGGACCTGGGTGATCGCGGGCGACGGGTGCCTGATGGAGGGGATCAGCCACGAGGCCATCGACCTTGCCGGGCACCTGCGGCTCGGGCGGCTGACGGTGCTCTGGGACGACAACCGCATCACCATCGACGGCGAGACATCGCTGTCCACCTCGACCGACCAGCTTGCGCGCTTCGCTGCCGCCGGCTGGCACACGCAGCGGGTGGACGGGCACGACCGCGACGCGGTGGCCGAGGCGATCGGCGCGGCGCAGGCCGATCCGCGCCCCTCGCTGATCGCCTGCCGCACGGTGATCGGCAAGGGCGCGCCGACCAAGGCGGGCAGCCACCATGTGCACGGCGCCCCGCTCGGCGAAGCCGAGATCGCGGCAGCGCGCGCGGCCGCCGGCTGGACGCTGCCGCCCTTCGCGGTGCCCGAGGCGGCGCGCGCCGCCTGGGCGGCCGTCGCCGCCCGCGGGGCCG
>JBKBQT010000008.1:0-137674 GCA_046292445.1 Gemmobacter sp. | reverse complement strand
CCCGGCCCGCGCGCCGCGGCGCCCCGGCCCGGCCCGGGCGGCACCGCGGCCGCCCCGGCACTCGACGGCCGGCCGCTGCCGGCAACCTTTGACGGCGTGGTGGATCTCATCCGCGAGAAGCGCGACATCGCCCTGCTGATCGAGGTGGAACGCGGCCTGCGCCTTGTCCGCTACCAGCCCGGCCGGATCGAGTTCGAACCGGCCCCCGGCGCCGCGCCCGACCTTGCCGCGCGGCTCGGGGCGCGGCTTCAGGGCTGGACGGGCGCGCGCTGGGGCCTGTCGGTCGTCGCGGCGGGCGGTGCGCCGACGCTGGCCGAGGCGCGCGCGGCGCAGGATGCCGCCGCCCTGTCCGAAGCGGCGTCCAACCCGCTGGTGCAGGCCGTGCTCGCCGCCTTTCCCGGCGCGCGCATAGCGGCCGTCCGCAGCCCCGAAGCCCGCGCGGCCGAGGCGGCGGCCGAGGCGCTGCCGGCGGTCGAGGACGAATGGGATCCCTTCGAGGCGGGATGACTTGCCGCCGCGGGGCCGGGCGCGTATCTGCGGGCGGGTGACACGGAGGATGCGATGCTGAAGGGATTGGGCGGGCTCGGCGGTCTGGGCGACATGGCCAAGATGATGAAGGCCGCGCAGGACATGCAGGCGAAGATGGCCGAGATGCAGGAAACGCTCGCCCGCACGCCGGTCCAGGGCGAGGCGGGGGCAGGGCTCGTCCGGGCGATCGTGACCGGCAAGGGCGAACTGACCGGGCTGACGATCGATCCGTCGATCTTTTCCGCCGAGGACAAGGAAGTGGTCGAGGATCTCATCATCGCGGCGATCAAGGATGCGCAGGCACGGGCATCGGAACATGCGGCGGCCGAACTCGGGCGGCTGACCGAGGCGCTCGGCCTGCCGCCGGGCGTCAAGCTGCCGTTCTGATGTGGCCGAGGCCACGCGCGAGATCGAGGCGCTGATCGCGCTGATGGCGCGGCTGCCCGGCCTCGGACCGCGCTCGGCGCGGCGGGCCGTGCTGCATCTGCTCTCGCGCCGCGCGCAGGCCATGGAACCGCTGGCCGAGGCGCTGCGGCGCGTGGCCGCCAGCGCCCGCGACTGTAGCATCTGCGGTGCCATCGACACCACCGACCCCTGCGCGATCTGCGCCGATCCGGGCCGCGCAACGGGCGCGATCTGCGTGGTCGAGGATGTGGCCGACCTCTGGGCGATGGAACGGGCGGGCGCGTTCCGGGGACGGTATCATGTGCTCGGCGGCACGCTGTCGGCGCTCGACGCGGTCGGGCCGGACGACCTGCGCATCCCCGCGCTGGTGGCGCGGATCGCCGCCGAACGGGTGGGCGAGGTGATCCTCGCGCTCGGCACGACCGTGGATGGCCAGACCACCGCCCATTACATCGCCGAGGCGCTGGCCCCGACCGGCGTCGCCGTCACCTCTCTGGCGCAGGGCGTGCCGATCGGCGGCGAGCTCGACTATCTCGACGATGGCACGATCGGTGCCGCGATGCGGGCGCGGCGGCGGTTCTGAGGGCGGTCATTCGGCCGGCAAAGGCCGCCCGTGCGACGGGCGCGGGGTGCCGAGGCGGGCGGGGATCGACGCGGCCAGTCCCCAGCAGCCCAGCAGCAGCAGCCCCATCGCGCCGAACAGCGCCGGCAGCGGCGCCACCAGCAGGATCAGCCAGGCCAGACCCGGCGTCACGATCCCCGACACGTCGCGAAAGCTCGAATAGACCGCCGCCATCTCGGTCCGCTCCGACGGCTTGACTGCGAGCAGGAAGGGCAGCCCGCCGCAGGCATCGAGCAGGATGAGAAAGAATGTCCCCGCCAGCAGAACCGCCACCGCTGCCCAGGGCCAGGGCGACAGGAGCGCAGCGGCGACAAAGGCGGCCGCGGCGGCCATGAAGCCGACCCGGACCGCATGGCGGATCGACCGCGCCTGCATCCAGCGCAGCATGACGGGCGTCAGGAACATCATCCCCGAGGCCAGCGAGAGCGTGATCCCGCCGACCTTGTCGCCAAGCCCCGCCTCGATCGCGAAGATCGGCAGGAACACCACGAAGACCCACCAGCCCGACGACCGGATGACGGCAAAGATCCAGCCCTGGATCAGGCGGGGCTGCGCGGCGAAGCGCGCAAGATAGGCCAGCGGGTTCGGCGCCGGTCCCCGCGCCCGTGCGATCGCCTTGCCGTTGCCGAGCCGCAGCACCCAGAACGTGGCGATCAGCACAAGCGTTATGCCGCCCGCCATCAGGAAAGGCAGCGGGCGCCAGAATTCGAGCGCGAGAACGCCGAGGATCGGCCCGGCCGTCCAGGATGTCGCGGCATAGAACATGCGCAGCGATTCGGTCCGCCCGAGCTGCGTCTTGCCGATGTAGTCGAGCACATAGGCGTTCAGGCAGATGAACACCGTCACCGTCGCCACCGCATTGCAGGCCGCCGCGACCGCGATCAGCGGTCCGCCAAGGATGCCGAAGCTCTGTCCGACGAGGAACAGCACGCAACCCGCCGTGTAGGTCCAGCGGCGCGGGAGCCGCGTCGTCACCCAGGGCACGAAAAGGCCGGCGAGCATCGAGAGGCAGCCGATCGCGAAGTAGAGGCCCGACACCGTGCCGGCATCGCCGAAGGCCCGATACATCTCGAGCGGCATCACCGAGACAAGCATGCCGCGCACCCCGGCCTCGAGCCCCGAGAGCAGCGCGAAGGCATGCGCGCCGGGAGCGGGGATATGCGAGACGATGAGGGGACGATCGACCATGGCTGCCTGCCGCGCGTGGCATAGCGTCGCGCCGCCGCCCGGCGGCGTCTGTTCCGCCCGCGACGGCGCCGTGTCGCATCCTGCAGGTCAGCCGCGGGCGAGTGCGGCAGCCAGCCGCGCGCGCGCCTCGGGCAGCGGCCGGGCGGTGCTGTCGGGAACAAGCGCGCGGGTAAGGAAATGGCCGGTCAGCGCCATGCCCTGCGCAAGGCTGGCCCCGTTCACGGGGCCGCCCGCCCGCGTCAGGCAGGCCGGAAGGGGCATCAGGCGGTCCGCCCATCGTCCGGCCGCCGCGGCGGTCACCGCGCGGCCGGTGCGCGGGCTGACATAGGCCAGCCCCTCCGCCGCGCCGCTGACCGCGCAGGTGTCGAGATCGAGCGCAAAGCCGAGGTCGGCCAGCAGGCGCAGTTCCCAGTGCAGATAGAGGATCGGCCAGTCGGGCAACTCGGCCAGCGCATCGAGCAGCACGAGCGTTGCGCGGTAGAGGCCGGGATGCGCCGCGCGCTCGGGCAGGGCGCGCTGCGCCAGCGCGCAGGCCGAGGACAACGCGGCAAGGGCGCGCGCGTCGTGCAGGAGCGCCGGCGCGCGGGGGCGCAGCGGCTCGACCGTGAAGGTGCCAAGCTGCGCATCCGTCCGCGCCCGCCAGGCGAGGGCGATCTGCGCGCCCGGTTGCAGCACGCCCGCCATGCGCCGCCCGGCGCCTCCGGGGACGATCCCGGCATGGCGGCCGAGCCCTTCGGTGAACACCTCGATGATCGCCGCCGCCTCGCCATGCGGGCGGGCCGACAGCAGGATGCCTTCACCACGCCAGTCCATGCCCGGCAGGATGGCGGGCGCGGCCGCGCCGTCAAGGGGCGGCTACGCCCGCCGCGCGATGCCGCGATCCGCACGGTTCCGGCTTGACCTCGGCGCAGGGGCATCGTGCCATGGGCGCGGGTGGGGCGGGGGGGATCGAGATGAGCGGACGGATCGCAGCGGGCGCCATCGCCGCGGTCGGGATCGCCGCGCTTGCCGCGCAGGCCGCGGTCTTGGCCGCAATCCCGCCCTTCGGGACCGCGCTGTCGGTGCTCTGGCGGCTGGCGGGGTATTTCACCATCCTGACCAACGCGCTCGTGACCGCGCATTTCGTCGCCATCGCGGCGGGCGGCCGTGTGGGGGCGGTCCGCGCCGGCGGGCTGGTGGCTTGGATCGGGCTGGTCGGGGTGGTCTATCACCTGCTGCTGGCCGACCTGCGGGTGCTCGACGGGCTGGCGTGGTGGGCCGACCAAGGGCTGCATACCGCGATGCCGGTGCTGGTCGCGCTCTGGTGGTGGGCCCATGCGCCGGCCACCCCGCTGCCGTGGCGGGCGGCGGCACATTGGGCCATCTGGCCCTTGGTCTATTGCGCCTATGCGCTGGTCCGCGGCGCGGCGACCGGGTTCTACCCTTATCCGTTCCTCGATGCCGGCGCCCTGGGATATGGCGGCGTCGCGGTCCGGGTGGCGGGAATGGCGGCAGCCTTCGTGGCGGGGGGCCTCGGCCTCGTGGCGCTGTCGCGGCTGCGCCGCTGAGCGTCAGCGCAGGCGGCGAAAGGTCGGCGCGGCGGTGGTGTTGTCAAAAAACGGCACCCCCGCCGCGTCCGCGCCGCCGCGCAGCAGATACGCCACTTCGGCCAGCACGATCTCGGTGATGAACGGCAGGTCGAGCGCCCGCGCCTCGGCCAGCGGCACCCAGCGCAGATGCGACAGCTCGTCCGCCGCCTGCCCGAAATCGTCGGGATCGCCGAGGATCGCCCCGGCGTCCGCGAGGAAGAACCGCGCGTCGAACCGGCGGGTGCGGCCGGGCGGCGTGATGGCGCGGAACACGAATCGCAGCGGGCCGGCGTCCGGCAGGCGCCCGGCGCCTGCCAGCGCTGCCCAGGGCGGCGGCGCGGGCACAGGCCATGCGCCCGGGCGCGCGAGGGCCAGCCCCGTCTCCTCCCACAGCTCGCGGATCGCGGTTGCGGCGAGCGTTTCGGGCGCGGGCGCCACCGAGTCGGCCGCGAGGGACAGCCGCGCCGCACAGGTGCCGGACAACGGCGCCGCGAGCGGCACGCCGGCATCGCAGGCATCCACCGCACCGCCCGGAAAGACGAACTTCGACGGCATGAACGCCGCCGACGCCCCGCGCTGGCCCATGAGCACCGCATGCCCGCCGGGCACAGGCCGCGCGAGGATCACGGTCGCGGCGTGGCGGATCGGCTGGTCGGCGGCATCGGGCGCTGTCATCACGCGGCGACCATCGCGCGCCTGTCAGGGTGCCGCAAGTCCGAACCCGTGCATCCGCTTGGCCCATTGCACCGCCACCATCACACCCTTGAGCCGCGGCAGCAGGAACAGCGACAGCGCCACCGTGCCGGTGGCAAAGATCGCCGCCAGCACCAGCGGATCGGGCCGCCATGTGGTGAACGCGATCAGCAGCGCCGGTGCCATGACATGCCCGACGATCAGGATCGTCAGGTAAGCCGGCCCGTCATCGGCCCGCTGGTGGTGAAGCGCCTCGCCACAGACCGGGCAGCGGTCGCGCACACGCAGATAGCCGCTCAGAAGCGGGCCGGCGCCGCAATTCGGACAGCGCCGGCGCCAGCCCCGCAGGATCGCGGGGAACAGCGGGCGCTCGGCCATTTCGGCGTCCGGGACTTCGGCGTCCGGGACTTCGGCGTCGGGGGCATCGGGGCCGTGTGTCGGTAAGGGCATGGCATCTCTCTGGCGGCAGGGGCAGCCGCAAGCGGCGCGACCCCCGCAATGTATGCGCCCCCGCGGCGCCCGGAAGGCGGCAGGGTGCCTTGCGTCCCCATGTCGCAATCGCGTGATGGTGGCGACGGAACCGGCCGCCCTCGCCGTTCAACCGGTCAGGATGCGCAGGACAGGCCAGCGCGCCACGGGACCGACAGGAGACTTCGACATGCAGGGATCGACCAGATTCGGCACCATCGCCTTGGGGGCGTTGCTGATCGCCGCGGCCGCCGCACCCGCCTTCGCCCGCGACCACGGGCGCGGCCCGGGCATGCTGGACGGCCTTTTCGAACGGTTCGATGCCAACGGCGACGGCCGGATCACGCGGGAAGAGATCGCGAACCATCGCGCGGAACGGATCGCTGCGCTCGATGCGGACGGCGACGGTTTCGTATCGCGGGACGAAGCGATCGCCTTCGCCCGGACCGAGGCTGCGGCACGGGCCGAACGGGCGGCCGGTGCGATGTTCGACCGCGCCGATGCGGACGGCGACGGGCGGCTTTCGGCGGCCGAGGTGATGACGGCCGCCGACCGGGCCGGCGCGCCCTCGCTGACGATGATGTTCGACCGGCTCGACGCCGACGGGGACGGCGCGATCACCCGGGCCGAGGCCGAGGCGGCGCGCGCCGCGATGCGGGCCCGCGGCAAGCCCGACCGGTCGGGCGAGGGGCGCGGCGGCCGGCACCACGGCGGCGGCAACTGATGCGGCCGGGGCCGTTCCGATGCGGAAAGGCCCCGTTGCCCGCGCCGGGCGGCACCGCTAGAGGCCAGAGGCAGGATGACGATGCCGTTCGACGCCCTGACCGGCACACCCGATGAGGCGCTGCTCGCGCTCTACGCCAACGGCGATCCGTCGGCGGCGGCAGAGCTTGCGCGCCGCCATCTGCCGCGTGTGCTCGGCTTTGCCGCGCGGACGCTGGGCGACCGGGCCGAGGCCGAGGATGTGGCGCAGGAAACGATGCTGCGCCTGTGGCGCATTGCCGGAGACTGGCGGGCAGGCGAGGCAAAGGTGTCGACATGGCTCTACCGCGTGACGGCCAATCTGTGCATCGACCGCCGGCGGCGCGCGGCGCGCGGCGCCCCGCTCGACGCGGCGCCCGACGTGGCGGATGGCGCGCCGGGGGCGCTTGCGGGCCTGATCGCCGCCGACCGCGCCGCAGCGCTCGCGGCGGCGCTGGCCTCCCTTCCGCTGCGGCAGCGGCAGGTAGTAGTGCTGCGGCATATCGAGGGCCTGTCCAACCCCGAGATCGGCGCCGTTCTGGACATGAGTGTCGAGGCGGTCGAAAGTCTGACCGCGCGCGGAAAACGGGCATTGACGGCGCTGCTTGCGGGCCGTCGCGGGGAACTGGGGTATGACGACGAGATCTGACCGCGCGGACGACCGGCTGGACCGCGCGCTTGCCGCGCTCGCGGCCGATGCGCCGGCACCGCCGGCGGCGCTGACCGCGCGCGTGCTGGCCGATGCCGCCGCAGTGCAGGCCAGCCTGCGCCCCGCACCGGCGCACCGCGGCCGCCGGACCGGGGCACTGCGGCGCTGGCTGGCGGGGCCCGGCAGCCTTGCGGGGATGGCGACGGCGGGCCTTGCCGGCCTGGTGATCGGCCTTGTCGAGCCGTTGCCGCTGGCCGCGCTGGGGATCGAGACCGCCGCGCAGATCGACCTGCTGCCCGATGCCGAGGCCGCCATGCTTGCCCTGTTCGAGATCGAGGCGGCACCGTGACCGGGTGGTGGCGCGTGCTGCTCGTGCTCTCGCTGGCGCTGAACCTCGCGGTGGCGGGGCTGGCGGTCGGCGTGATCCTGCGCGAACGCGGGGTCTTGCCGGGCGCGCCGCCGCGCGCGCTGGCGCTCGATCCCGGTTTCGGCCCGTTCGCGGCGGCCCTTTCGCCGGAGGACCGGCGCGCACTGCGGCGCGCCTTTCTGGCCGAACGGGGGGCGATCCTCGAAGGGATCCGCGCCGACCGTGACGACCGCGCGGCGCTGGTCGCGGCGCTGCGGGCCGACCCGTTCGATCCGGCGGCGATGGACGCCGCCGCGGCGCGGCTGACGGCGCGCGGGCAGGAGCGTGCCGCGCTCGGGCAGCGGCTGATCCGGGCGCATGTCCTCGGGATGACGGCGGCGGAACGGGCGGCCTTCGCGGCCCGGCTGGAGGCGGCCTTCGCAAAGCGGCCCGGCAGCCGCGGCGACAAGGCAGAGCCCGACCGGCACCGCGACCGCGCCGCGCCGGCGCCCGGTGCCGATTGACGGCAGCCGCGCCATCGGCCGGGCGTGGTGCCGGGCGGGGCATGGCACCGGCCGATGCCGGGCCGCCCCGGGGCGGGGGATCGCGAGCGCCCGGCCATCGCCGTCGCGGCCGCCGCGCGCTGCGCGCAGCGGCCATGACCGACAGCCTGCGCGCTTTGCCCGTATCGCCGCGCATCGATTGCGCGCCGCCGCTCCGCGCGCTCAGGCCGCGCTGCGCCCGAGGGTGACATGGTTGCGCCCCTCGGCCTTGGCGTCGAGCAGCGCCTGGTCGGCCGCGGCCATCAGGCCGTCGGCATCCGGCCTGCCGTCGGCCGAGAGCGCAACGCCGATCGACACGGTGACACGCAGCGCGCCCGCCGCACCCTCGCCGGGCAGATCGAACGGCGCCGCGGCGATCCCGGCGCGGATGCGGTCGGCCTGCGCCCGCGCCGCAGCCTCGGCCATATCGGGAAGCGCGACCAGGAACTCCTCCCCGCCGATGCGGGCGACAAGCGCCCCGGGATCGCAGAGCGCGCGCAGCCGACGCGCCACGCCGGACAGGACGGCATCGCCGGCGACATGGCCGTGTGTGTCGTTCACCGCCTTGAACCGGTCGATGTCGATCAGCATCGCCGCGCAGGCCGGGCCGCCCGCCGTCTCGGCCACCATCCGCGCAAGGGCCGGCATCGCATAGCGCCGGTTCCACAGACCGGTGAGCGGATCGACCGCGGCAAGCTCGAGCCCGGCCCGCACCGCCGCCCGCTGCGCATCCGCCGTCCGCTTGCGCGCGAGCAGCACGCGCAGCCGTGCCGCCGCCTCGGCGCCGTCGAACCCCTCGGCCAGAACGTCGCCCGCGCCGAGATCGAAGGCCATCGCCGCCCGTTCGCCGCCCGCCTCGGGCAGCACGACGCAGATCGCCGCATGCTGGCTTCCCGCGCGCGAGCGCAGGTCGGCCAGCATGGCGAGCCCGCCGCCGCGGCCCTGCGCATCGCCGCCGATCACATAGAGGTCGGGGCCGCCGGGCGCTGCGCTCAGCGCCAGCGCCTCGTCCCGGGTGGCGACCGAAAGCCTGCCCGCGACATGAGGCGCAAGCACCGCGCGCCAGCGCAGCGCGGTATCCGGCCGGGCGGCGACCAGGACGATATGCGGCTGTGCGGCAAAGCCCGCCGCATCCTCGGCCAGGCCGATCGCGCGGGTTTCCGCCCGCGTCTCGTCCGTCCGGGCGCGGTCGCGCAACAGGCTGCGGATGCGCGCGACAAGGACCGCATCGTCGAGCGGCTTGTCGAGAAACCCGTCCGCCCCGGCCTGCAGCGCCGTCAGCCGCAGGTCGCTGTCGCGCGCGGCGGTGAACATCAGGACCGGAAGGTCGGCGATCGCCGGATCGGACCGGATCGCGCGCAACACGCTGATGCCGTCGATGTCGGGCAGGCCCACGTCGAGAAGCACGAGATCGGGCCGGCGACCGCGCACCATCCCCAAGGCCTCGCGTCCCGTTGCGGCCTGCAGCACCGCATAGCATTCATGGGCAAGCTTGACCTTGAGGACGATCCGGTTGGTCGCCACGTCATCCACGATCAGGATAGTCCCGGGCATCGCGGCACGCGCCTCTTTCCACTCGACCTGCTATAGTGATTGACGCCGTGTTGGTTAACATTTCCTTTCGGGATGCGGCGGAACAGACCTTTACTTGAGGGAGGGCGACGCGATGGGCGGAAAACCGCACGCGGACGTGGTGGCCTTGCAGGCGCTCGGCTGGATCGCCGCGGACGACGGGCGGCTCGCGGCCTTTCTGGACCTCACCGGGCTGGCGCCGGCCGATCTGCGGGCGCGGGCGCAAGAACCGATCATCCTGGGCGCGGTGCTCGATTTCCTGATGCAGGACGACCGGACGGTGCTGGCCTTCTGCGCCGATGCCGGTCTGCCTCCGGATGCGCCGATGGCGGCCCGCACCGCCCTTCCCGGAGGCGATCTGCCGCATTGGACCTGACCGCACCGGCCTGCCGGTTGCCAGAGCGGTGCGCGGCCGGCATGCTCGCGGTCGGGGAGGACCGCGCATGATCGACGGCATCGTGTTCGACAAGGACGGCACGCTTTTCGATTTCCGCCGCACCTGGGCGGGCTGGGCGGCGCGCCTGCTCGCCGAGCTGGGCGATGGCGAGGCGGCGCGGATTCGGGCCATGGCCGCGGCGATCGGGTTCGACCTCGCGGCACAGGAGTTCGCGCCCGACAGCCCGGTGATCGCCGGAACGGCAGGCGAGATCGCGGCGATCCTGTCGCTGCACCGCCCGGATATCGCCTTGCCGGCGCTGCTCGACCGGATGAACGCGCTTGCCGCGGCCGCCGATCTTGTCGAGGCCGTGCCGCTGCGCCCGTTCCTCATGCGGTTGCGGGGCCGCGGCCTGCGCCTCGGCGTGGCGACCAACGATGCCGAGGCGCCGGCGCATGCCCATCTGGCCGCCGCGGGGGTAACGGACCTGTTCGACTTCGTTGCCGGGTATGATTCGGGCCACGGGTCAAAGCCGGGCCCCGGACCGCTGCTTGCCTTTGCGGCGGCAACGGGGCTTGACCCCGCGCGCGTGGCGATGGTCGGCGACAGCCTGCATGACCTGCACGCGGGGCAGGCGGCGGGGATGATCCCGGTCGCGGTCCTGACCGGGGTGGCCGGCCATGCAGAGCTTGCGCCCCATGCCGCTGTCGTGCTGCCCGACATCGGCGGCCTCGAGGCGTGGATCGCAGCGCGCGCGGCCGCCTGAACCCGGACAGCGCAGGACGAAAAACGACCCGGACCTGTCGCCAACCGCATCACATCGCCCCGGCCATCCCGCGCAGGATAGGGCAAAGGGTCAGGGGCTGGGCGATGACGGACGATGCAGCGGTAAAGCGCAGGCCGGGGGCACGCGGCGGCGGGCGGGCGGGCAACCAGCGCCGCGCCGGCACCCGCGCCATCGATCAGATGCCCTGGCGCGTGCCCGTCAACCCCGACCGGCCGACCGAGCCACTGGACGAAGGCGGCATCGAGGCGATCCACCGCGGGGCGATGCGCATCCTGAGCGAGATCGGGATCGAGTTCCTCAACCCCGAGGCGGTCGAGCACCTGCGCGCCGCCGGATGTCGCATCGAGGGCACCAACGTCCGCATGGACGAGGATTTCGTGATGGCGATGGTGCGGCGGGCGCCGGCGCAGTTCACCATCACCCCGCGCAACCCGGACCGCAGCGTCACCATAGGCGGGCGGCACATGGTGTTCGTCAACGTCTCGTCCCCGCCCAATGCCTGGGACCTCGCCCGCGGCAAGCGGCCGGGGGATTTCGAGACCTTCCGCGAATTCATGAAGCTGACGCAGTATTTCAACTGCATCCACATCGCGGGCGGCTATCCGGTCGAGCCGGTGGACATCCATCCGGCGGTCCGTCACCTCGACTGCCTCTACGAAAAGCTCACCCTGACCGACAAGGTGGTGCACGCCTACAGCCTCGGGCGCGAGCGGGTCGAGGATGTGATGGAGATGGTGCGCCTTGCGGCCGGCCTCAGCCACGCGGAATTCGACGCAAGCCCGCGGATGTATACCAATATCAATTCGGTCTCGCCGCTCAAGCACGACTTCCCGATGCTCGACGGGGCGATGCGGCTCGCGCAGCGCGGGCAGCCGGTGGTGGTCACGCCCTTCACGCTGGCCGGGGCGATGGCGCCGGTGACGATGTCCGGCGCCGTCGCGCTATCGGTGGCCGAGGGGCTGGCGGCGATCGCGCTCTTGCAATGGATCGCGCCGGGCTGCCCGGTGGCGCTCGGCACCTTCACCTCGAACGTGGACATGAAGACCGGGGCGCCGGCCTTCGGCACGCCGGAATACATGCGCGCCACGCAGATGACCGGGCAACTCGCGCGGTTCTACGGCATCCCGCTGCGGTCCTCCGGGGTCTGCGCGGGCAACGTGCCCGATGCGCAGGCGATGTGGGAGACGTGCAATTCGCTCTGGGCCGCCGTCACGAGCGGGACCCACATGGTCTATCACGCCGCCGGCTGGCTCGAGGGCGGCCTGATCGCGAGCCCCGAGAAATTCGTGCTCGATTGCGAGATGCTGCAGATGATCCAGCGCTATTTCGAGGAGGCGACCTGGGCGACGACACCGGGCGACATCGCGCTCGACGCCATCGCCGAGGTGGGGGCGGGGGGGCATTATTTCGGCGTGCAGCACACCCAGGACCGCTACACGACGGCCTTCTACGCCCCCTTCGCCTCGGACTGGCGCAACTACGAGGCCTGGGCGGCGGACGGGTCGGTCTGGGCGGCCGAGCGGGCGCACCGGATCTACAAGGCGATCCTCGCCGACTACGAGGCCCCGCCGATGGACGAGGCGCGGCGCGAGGCGCTGGCCGATTTCGTCGCGCGGCGCAAGGCGGAGGGCGGTGCACCGACCGACTTCTGACCCGGCCCGCACGGCCTCCCGATCGGTCCAGCCCGACCGGCCTGCGATTGGGCAATTGTTAAGGCTCGCCGCCGTAGGGTAATCCCGCTGCGAAAGGGGGCGGCGGCGGTGCATGGTCTGGTGAACAGGGCGATCCAGTGTTTCCTGCGCGACACCTATGGTGATGCGCTCTGGTCCGGCGTGGCGGCCGCGGCCGGGGCGCCGCCCGAGGGGTTCGAGGCCATGCTGCGCTACCCCGCCAGCACGACCGAGGCGCTGCTGGTCGCGGCGGCGCAGCGGCTGGACCGGCCGCGCGAGACCATCCTCGAGGATATCGGCACCTATCTCGTGTCGCATCCGAACACGGCCGCGCTGCGGCGGCTCCTGCGGTTCGGCGGCGTCAGCTTCGCCGACTTTCTCGATTCGCTCGAGGATCTGCCGGGGCGCGGGCGCCTTGCCGTGCCCGACCTCGACCTGCCGTCGCTCGACCTCGAAGGCTCGGAGGCGGGGCTGCGCCTGACCTGCGCCGGGCCACTGGATGGCATCGGGCATGTCATGCTCGGCCTGCTGCGCGCCCTTGCGGACGACTACGGCGCGCTCGTCCTGCTCGACCATGCCGAAAGCGACGGGGGCGAGGTCATCACGATCCAGCTGCTCGATCAGCGCCACTCGGAGGGACGGCGCTTTCACCTTTCGGCCGGGGCGGACTGACTGTGGACAGTGCGCGGATCGACCCGACCCTTGCCATATCCCGGCCGGTGCTGGACCGGCTCATGCCGATGCACCTCTGCCTTGCGTCCGACGGCCGGATCCTCTCGGCCGGGCCGACGATCAGGAAGGTGGCACGGCAGCCCCTGATCGGCGAGGGCTTCTTTGCGCATTTCCAGCTGCGACGGCCCGGCGGCATCGTCGATGTGCCGGGGCTGCTGGCCATGGCAGGCGAGACGGTGCGGCTGGGGCTGATCGCCCCGCCTGCCACCACGTTCCGCGGCGTCGCGCTGCCGCTGGCCGATCCGGCGCGGTTGCTGGTGAACCTGTCGTTCGGGATCGACCTTGCGCGCGCGGTGCAGGACCACGCGCTGACCGATTCCGATTTCGCGCCCACCGACCTTGCCATCGAGCTGCTCTACCTCATCGAGGCCAAGACGCTGGTAATGGCCGAGTTGCAGCGGCTGACCGGCCGACTGCAGTCGGCCCGCATCGCCGCCGAGGAACAGGCCAAGACCGACACGCTCACCGGCCTGAGCAACCGGCGCGTGATGGACGAGGTTATCGCCGGCCTGATCGCGGCGCGCCAGCCCTTCGCCCTGATGCATATCGACCTCGACTGGTTCAAGCAGGTCAACGACACCTACGGCCATGCCGCGGGCGATCATGTCCTGACTGTCGTCGCCGCGGCGCTGCGCAGCGCGACGCGGGCGGGCGATACGATCGCGCGGATCGGCGGCGACGAATTCGTGGTGATCCTGCCGGGCGTTGTCCATGATGCGCTCGTGCTGCGGATCGCCCAGCGCATCATCGACACGCTGGCCCAGCCCATCGCCTTCGAGGGCAATACGTGCCGCATCTCGGCCTCGATCGGGTTCGTCCTGTCGAGCCGCTACGAAAACCCCGAGGCCGACCGCATGCTGTCGGATGCCGACCGGGCACTTTACGACAGCAAGCATGCCGGGCGCGGCCGGGCCTCGATGGGCTGAACGCCGGCAGCATGGCCGATCCGCATCGCAGCGCCCTGCCCCGTCGGTGAAGCTTGCGGGTGGCCCTGCAGGCAGGGCCACCCGCAAGACCTCAGCCGTGCCTGACCATCACATGCCGCACGACGCTGTAATCCTCGAGCGCATAGGCCGACAGATCCTTGCCGTAGCCCGATTGCTTGAGCCCGCCGTGTGGCATCTCGCTGACCAGCATGAAATGCGTGTTCACCCAGGTCGCGCCGTAGCGCAGCCGCGCCGCCGTCGCCATGCCGCGGCCCACATCCCGGGTCCAGACCGACGAGGCAAGGCCATAGTCGCTGTCATTGGCCCAGGCGACCGCCTGATCGACATCGGAGAAGGGCGTGACCGAGACCACCGGGCCGAACACCTCGCGCCGCACGATTTCGTCATCCTGTCGCGCGCCGGCGATCACGGTCGGGCGGTAGTAGAACCCCTGTCCCATCGCGCTGCCGCCCGTCGTCACCTCGACATGGTTCAGCATCCGGGCGCGGTCCACGAACCCCGCCACCCGCTCGAGCTGCCGCGCCGAGACCACGGGCCCGATCTCGTTGGCCGTGTCGTCCTCCTGCCCCAGCACGATCGACGCGGCGGCGGCGGTCAGGTCGGCCACCAGCGCATCATAGACCTTCGATCCGGCATAGACGCGGCAGGCCGCCGTGCAATCCTGCCCGGCGTTGTAGAAGGAAAACGCCCGCAGCCCCTCGACCACGGCGGCGATGTCGGCATCGTCGAACACGATCACCGGGGCCTTGCCGCCCAGTTCAAGATGGGTGCGCTTGACCGTGCTCGCGGCAGCCTCGAGCATCTTGCGGCCGGTGCCGATATCGCCCGTCAGGCTGATCATGTCCACGTCCGGGTGGTTCACGAGATGGCTGCCCACCGTCGGCCCGCGACCCGAGATGATGTTCACCACCCCCTCGGGCAGAACATCGGCGAGGATCCGGGCGAGTTTCAGCGCGGTGAGGGGCGTCATCTCGGAAGGCTTGAAAACCACCGTGTTTCCCGCGCCGATGGCCGGCGCCAGTTTCCACGCCATCATCATCAGCGGATAGTTCCACGGTGCGATCGACGCGATCACCCCCACCGGATCGCGCCGCACCATCGAGGTGTGGCCGGCAAGGTATTCGCCCGCCACCGCCCCGTGCTGGCACCGCACCGCCCCGGCGAAGAAGCGAAAGCAATCGACGATGCCGGGGATCTCGTCATTGGTCGCCGCGTTGATCGGCTTGCCGCAGTTGAGCGCCTCGAGCGCGGCAAAGCCCGCGCCCTCGGCCTCGATCCGGTCGGCGATCCGCAGGAGGGCGGCCGCGCGTTCGGCCGGTGTGGTCCGCCCCCAGCTGCCGAACGCCCGGCGCGCCGCGGCCACCGCGCGGTCCACCTGCGTCGTCGTCGCCTCGGGCACCGCAAGGATCAGCGCGCCGGTGCGGGGGTTGAGCACCGGCTCGGGCGCGCCGCCGCCCGCCTCGAAGGCGCCGCCGATCAGAAGCTGTGTGTCGATGGTCATCTGTGCGGTGTCCATGGGACCCTCCCTGTTGGTCATTTGCCCCCGCCGGCGGTTTCGGACCCGCCGCGGGTGAGATAGTAGGCGAGCAGGATGGGAAAGAAGGTGGTGGCGAACACGACGATGGCCACCACGTTGGTCACCGGGCGCTGGCGCGGCCGCACAAGCTCGTTGAGCATCCAGATCGGCAGGGTCGATTGCTGGCCGGCGGTTAAGGTGGTCACGATCACCTCGTCGAACGACAGCGCGAAGGCGAGCATCCCCCCCGCAAGCAGCGCCGAGCCGAGATTGGGCAGGATGACATGCCGGAACGTCTGGAACCCGTTGGCGCCGAGGTCGAGCGATGCCTCGACGATGTTGCCCGAAAGCCTGCGGAACCGCGCGACAGCGTTGTTGAACACGATGACGATGCAGAACGTCGCATGGCCGAGAATGATGGTCAGGGTGGAAAAGGGTATCTCCATGACCGAATAGGCCGACCGCAACGACATGCCGGTGATGATGCCGGGCAGCGCGATGGGCAGGATGATGAGCAGGCTGATCTGGTCGCGGCCAAAGAACCTGGACCGCGCCATGGCGGCGGCGGCCAGCGTGCCGAGCACGAGGGCCAGCGCGGTCGAGATCGCGGCAATGCGCAAGGACAGGTAGAGCGGCGGCCAGACATCCGCCCGGTTCCACGTCACCGCGAACCATTGCAGCGTGTAGCCAGGCGGCGGGAACTGGTAGGTCCGCTCCTCGGTCGTGAAGGCGTAGAGGAAGATCAGCAGGATCGGCAGATGCAGGAACAGAAGGCCCGCCCCGGCCGCCAGCGTCAGGCCGAGCGGGGGGCGTGCCTCAGAGCGCATCGAAGGCCCCCTTGCGCCGCGCGATGGCAAGGTAGATCAGCATGATGACGATGGGCACCACGGCAAAGGCCGCCGCCAGCGGAATGTTCCCCGCCGTGCCCTGAAGCTGATAGACCATCAGCCCGATGAATCGCGCCGAGGTGCCGATGACCTGCGGGATGATGTAGTCGCCGAGCGTCAGCGAGAAGGTGAAGATCGACCCCGCGATGATCCCCGGCAACGCCAGCGGAAACACCACCGTGCGGAAAGTCTGCCCGCGCGTCGCGCCGAGGTCGCTCGACGCCTCGAGCATCGAGACCGGCACCCGTTCGAGCGCGGCCTGCATGGGAATGATCATGTAGGGCAGCCAGACATAGACGAAGACCATCCATGTCCCGAGGTAGGATGTGGACAGCGAATTGCCCCCGATCACCGGCAGCGCGAGGATGGCGTTGAGAACCGCCGAGCCGCCGATGCCGTCCACGGCCCAGGAGATGATGCCCTCCTTGGCCAGGATCAGCTTCCACGCATAGACCTTGACGAGGTAGGACGACCACAGCGGCAGCAGGACGCCGAGGTAGAACAGCGCCTTCCACCGCCCGCGGGCATAGCGGGCGGCGAAATAGGCGACCGGAAAGCCGATCACGGCGCAGCCCAGCGTGACCGCCGTCGCCATCGCCACGGTGCGCAGGATGATGTCGAGGTTCGCCGGGCGCAGCAGTTCGAGATAGGTGCGCAGGGTGAATTCCCGCACGATCAGGCCGGAAAACTCGTCGATCGAGTAGAAGCTTTGCAGCAGCAGCGCGGCGAGCGATCCGAGATAGACCACCCCCAGCCACAGCAGCGGCGGGGTGACGAGCAGCACCAGCAGCACCCCCGGCCGGCGCCAGAACAGCCGCGACAGCCGGTCGCCCGCGCCCCGGTCCGGCAGGACGGCCGCAGGCGCCTGCGCGCCGCCCGCGCGCGGGGAAAGCGCCGCGGTCACCCCGCATCCTCCATCACATGCAGCGCGTTCGGGGCGAGCAGCAGGCCGACGCTGTCGCCCGGGCTCGGCAGCGGCAGGCCCGCGGGCACCAGGGCCGACACCTCGCCCTGCGGCATCAGGATCGCGACGCGCGTTCCCGACCCGAGGAAGCGCAGGTCGCGCACCGACCCGCGATGCGGCGAGCGGTCCCAGGGCACGAGCCTTATCGCCTCGGGCCTGAGGCTCGACAGTTTTTCCGGCCCGCCGAAGGCCTTGGTGAAGGCCGGCGACAGGACATTGGACGAGCCGACGAAATCGGCCACGAACCGGGTTCGGGGCGTGTTGTAGACCTCGGCCGGCGTGCCGACCTGCGCCACGCGCCCCTCGTTGAACACCGCGATGCGGTCGGCCATCGACAGCGCCTCGCCCTGGTCGTGTGTCACGAAGACGAAGGTGATCCCGAGCCGCTGCTGCAACGCCTTGAGTTCGTCCTGCATCGCCTCGCGCAGCTTGAGGTCGAGCGCGCCGAGCGGCTCGTCAAGCAAGAGCACCCGCGGTTCGTTGATGAGGGCGCGGGCCAGCGCCACCCGCTGCCGCTGCCCGCCCGAAAGCTGCCCCGGCTTGCGGTCGCCATAGCCCTCGAGCTTGACCAGCGCCAGAAGCGCCTCGGCCCGGTCGTGCCGCGCGCGCCGGTTCACGCCGCGCACCATCAGGCCATAGGCGACATTGTCCCGGACGTTGAGGTGGGGGAACAGCGCATAGTCCTGAAACACCGTGTTCACGTTGCGCCGGTTGGGCGGCACGCCGCCGACGTCCTGCCCGAAGATGCGGATCGTGCCTGCCGTCGGCCGCTCGAACCCCGAGATCAGGCGCAGGCAGGTCGTCTTGCCCGACCCCGAGGGTCCGAGCATGGCGAAGAACTCGCCCTCGGCAACGGTCAGGTCCACACCATCGACGGCGCGGACGGCGCCGAAATGGCGGGCGACGGATCGGAATTCGACGGCTGGGGTCATGCATGCCTTCCGGGCAAAGCCCCCCCCCCGGCCTGCCCCCGCCGGGAAGGCGGGAGGTGCCCCGACTTTGGCCGCGGGCGAGAGGGGCGGCAAGGGCGGCCCCTCCCCCCGGCGGGGAGGGGACTGGGGCGGGGCGCTCAGCGCCCGCCGATCACGCCCACATAATCGGACACCCAGCGGTAATAGGGCACACAGGCGCCCTGCCCCTGGCTGCAATTGGCCACCGGCGTCGTCCAGAACCGGATGCGGTCGAAATCGTCAAAGCCGTTGCGGGTGCAGCCTTCTGCATTCTGCATCCCGCGCCCGTCGGTGCAGGCGGCCGGCACGCTCGGGTTGGCGCCGAACCAGACCGAAAGATCGGATTGCAGGTTGGAGGCAAGCGTGTGTTCCATCCAGAGGTAAGCGCAGGTCGGGTTCGCCGCATCGGCATGCATCATCGTGGTGTCGGCCCAGCCGGTCGCGCCTTCCTGCGGGATGACGCTCGCCACCGGCACCTTGTCGGCCTGCAAAAGGTTGACCTGGAACGGCCAGGTGCCCGACGCCGCCATCCCCTCGTTCTTGAAGTCGTCCATCTGGATGAAGGCGTCGTGCCAGTAGCGTGCCGTCAGCGTGCGCTGCACGCGCAGCAGGTCGAGCGCGGCCTTGTATTGTTCATCGTTGAGTTCATAGGGGTTGGTGATGCCCAGTTCGGGCTTGTGGAACATCAGGTATTGCGCGGCGTCCGCGACATGGATCGGCCCGTCATAGGCCTGCACCCGGCCCTTGTTGGACTTGCCGTCGGGCAGCGTCATCTCCTCGAACACGACGTTCCACGAGGTGGGGGGCGTATCGCCGAACACCTCGGTGTTGTACATCAGAACGTTAGGGCCCCACATGTAGGGCACGCCGTAGTGCACGCCGTTGACCGTATGCCATGGCGCCGATTTCAGCCGGTCGTCCACCGTGGACCAGGACGGGATCAGGTCGATGTTGACCGGCTGCACCCGCTTGCCGGCGATCAGCCGCAGCGAGGCATCGCCTGATGCGGTGACAAGGTCGAACCCGCCCTCGTTCATCAGCGCCACCATCTCGTCCGAGGTGTTGGCGGTCTTGACATTGACCTTGCAGCCCGAAGTTGCCTCGAACCTGGTCACCCAGTCGAATTCCTTCATCGTCTCGCCGCGCTCGATGTAGCCCGGCCAGGCGACGATGTTCACCTGCCCCTCGGGCGTGCCGAGTGCGGCGAGCTGCGCGGCTGCCGGGCCTATGGCGAGCGCCAGCGCCAGCGCGCTCGTCCCCGCGAGTCTGAGAATGGTCATGCTGCGTCTCCCTGTCGCTCCGGCCTGTTGCCGGCCGAACTTCGGCCAGCCTAAGGGCGAACGTGCGGAAAGCAACGGGGAAATCGGGGGCCGCAGGCATCGCCATCGTGCGCCGTAGCAAGGCGGGATGATGTTGATCCCGTCGCAATCCCGTGTGACGGTCGGATCGGGCGAGCGATGCGCACGCAGCCCCTTGAGCCAAGGAGACAACGGATCATGTGCACGGCCTGCGACCTTGCTGCCCTCGGGCTGGACCTCGGCATCGACCCCTGCCATTGCGGCGCGCCCCACACGATTGCCGCCTATGCCCGGCTCGAGGCCGATCTGAAGCGGCGGGAGTTTCTGGGCGGTGCGGCGGCGGTGATGGGCATGTTCGCCGGCTTCGGTCTCGCCCCGCGCCCGGTCTGGGGGCAGGCGCCGGGGCGGCCGATCCTGCTGACGAACCTGCGGCTCTTCGACGGGACGACAAAGGCGATCCGCGAGGGGGTCGATATCCTTGTGGAAGGCGATCGGATCACGGGCCTGCCCGCCGCCGGCCAGGGGCCGCAAGAGGCGCAGCGGATCGACTGCGGCGGGCGCACCGTCACGCCCGGCCTGATCGAGACGCACGGGCACCTGACGCTCGCAGGCACGACGATGCTCGGCGCGCTGGCGGGGGAGACGTCGCTTCTGCATCTGATCTCGGGGCAGGTCGCGGGCGCGATGCTGATGCAGGGCTTCACGACCGTGCGCGACGTGGGCGGGCCGGTGTTCGGCCTCAAGATGGCGATCGACCGAGGCATCGTCGCGGGGCCGCGCGTGTTCCCCTCGGGCGCGATGCTGTCGCAGACCTCTGGCCACGGCGATTTTCGCCTGCTGGCCGAGCTGCCGCGCATGCCGATGACCGCTGCGCACCGGACCGAGGTGGAAGGGGTGGCGGTGATCGCCGACGGCGTCCCCGAGGTGCTGCGCCGCACGCGCGAGCAGCTGATGAAGGGCGCCAGCCAGATCAAGATCATGGCCGGCGGCGGGGTGTCATCGCTCTACGACCCGCTCGATGTCACGCAATACACCGCCGACGAGATGCGGGCGGCCGTGCAGGCGGCGGCAGACTGGGGCACCTATGTCTGCGCCCATGTCTACACCGACGACGGCATCCGCCGCTGCATGGAAACCGGCGTGAAATGCGTTGAGCACGGCCAGCTTGCCGGCGAGGAAACCGTGCGCATGATCGCCGACAGCGGCACATGGTGGTCGATCCAGCCCTTCCTCGCCGACGAGGATTCCAACCCCAAGACCGATCCCGTGCAGCAGCGGAAGCAGCAGGACGTTGCCCGCGGCACCGAACGCGCGTTCGAACTGGCGCGCAAGTATCCGGTAAAGATGACCTTCGGCACCGATGTGCTGTTCAACGGCGACGGGGTCGGCCGGCTCGGGCGGCAGCTCAACAAGTTCACCCGCTACATGGGCGCGCTCGACGCGCTGCACCTTGCAACCGGGGCGGCGGGCGAGCTTCTGGCGCTGTCGGGGCCGCGCGCGCCCTATGGCGGGCCGCTCGGGGTCATCGCGCCGGGGGCGTTTGCCGACATCCTTCTGTTCGACGGCGATCTGACGGCAAATCTCGATCCGGTCGAGAACCATGTGACCGACCTGCGCCTCATCATGAAGGGCGGGCGAATCGTGAAGGACACCCGCGCATGACCCCGAGGCTTCTGACCGCGCTCTGCCTCGCCGCCCTCGCCGCGACCGCCGCCGACCGCGCACAGGCGCAAGGCGGTCCCGAATGGCAGGTGACCGTCCAGCCCTATGTCTGGGCCACGGGCGTTTCGGGCACCATCCGCCCGACGGCGGCATCGCCCACCTTCTCGTTCAACCAGTCGATCGGCGAATCGCTGTCGATCGTCGATGGTGCCTTCGCGCTGGCCGTCTATGCGCGGCGCGAACGGTTCGTGATGCTGGGCGATTTCTGGACCGTCTCGACCGCGCGCGGCGGCATCGTGCCGCCGGGCCTGCCGGCGCGGGCTGCCACGGGCCAGACGATCGTCAGCCTCGCGGCGGGCTACAGGGCATGGTCCGACCAGACCGCGGCGCTCGACGTCTATGCCGGCATCCGCGCCTTCTGGCTCGACGGCACGGTCGAGGTGCCGGCCGGCACGCCGGTCGCATCGCGGTCGGTCAGTTTCGTCGATCCGATCATCGGTCTGCGCTACGACGCGCAAGTCGCGCCGCGCTGGTCGGCCACGCTGCAGGCGGATATCGGCGGGTTCGGCGTCGGCTCGCGGTTCACGGCGGTCGGCACGGGATTGCTCAACTACCACGTCAACGACAGCCTGACCCTGTCGGGCGGCGTCCGGCTGATGAACATCGCCTATGACGACGGCGCGACCAAGGCCGACATCACCCTCGCCGGGCCCATGCTGGCGCTCGCCTGGCGGTTCTGAAGGGTCAGGCGGTGGTGAGCGGGGAGGGATTCGAACCCTCGACCCCATGATTAAAAGTCACGTGCTCTAACCAACTGAGCTACCCGCCCACACCACCGGCGCGATGCCTGTTGCGACCGGCGCTTGGCATCGTGGAGGGTGCGATACGGATTCCCCGCCCGGGGGTCAAGGGCGTTTCCCGCACATCGCGGCGCAGCGACCGACTGGCGCACCCCCGCGTCGTGGCCTATATCGCCGGCATGACCGCGCGCGCCGCCTCAGCCCTGCCGTTCATGAAGATGCACGGCCTGGGCAACGATTTCGTCGTGATCGACCGCCGCCGCGGCGGCCCGCCGGTCACGCCCGCACTGGCGCGGGCGCTCGCCGACCGGCATCGCGGGGTCGGCTTCGACCAGCTTGCGGTGATCGAGGCCGACCCTGCGGTTGCGGCGCGGCTCGTGTTCTTCAACAGCGACGGCTCGGAATCGGCGGCCTGCGGCAATGCCACGCGCTGCATCGCGCGGTTCCTGATGGATGAGGCCGGGCTCGGCCGGCTCGCCCTGCGCACTGCACGCGGCATCCTTGCGGCCGAGGATGCGGGCGGCGGCATCACGCGGGTCAACATGGGCCAGCCCCTGACCGACTGGCAGGATATCCCGCTGGCCCGCGCGGTCGATACGCTCCACCTGCCGATCGCCGGCGATCCGGTGGCGACCGGCATGGGCAACCCGCATGCGACCTTCTTCGTGCCCGATGCCGAGGCGGTGGACCTGCCCGCCTTCGGTCCGGCGATGGAGCACCATCCCCTCTACCCCGAGCGCACGAATGTCGAACTCGCCACCGTGCGCGATCGCGCCGCGATCCGCCTGCGCGTCTGGGAACGCGGCGCGGGCGTGACGCTCGCCTCGGGGTCCTGCGCCTGCGCGGCGGCCGTGGCGGCAGCGCGGCGCGGGCTGACCGGGCGGCGCGTGACGGTCATCGCCGACGGCGGGCCGCTGGTGATCGACTGGCGGGACGATGGCGTGTGGATGGAAGGGGCGACGGCGCATGTGTTCGACGGCGTGCTGACGCCGGCCTTCCTCGCCGCGCTATGACCGCGCCGGTCTTTCACACCCTCGGCTGCCGCCTGAACGCCTACGAAACCGAGGCGATGCGCGCCCTCGCCGCCGGGGCCGGGATCGGCCCGGCCGTCGTGGTGAACACCTGCGCCGTCACGGCCGAGGCGGTGCGCAAGGCGCGCCAGGACATCCGGCGGCTGCGGCGGGAACACCCGGATGCGACGCTCATCGTCACCGGCTGCGCGGCGCAGATCGAACCTGAAACCTTCGCCGCCATGCCCGAGGTGGACCGGGTGATCGGCAACGCCGAAAAGATGGCCCCCGCCACCTGGGCCGCCCTCGCCCCCGACCTGATCGGCCGGACCGAACGGGTGCAGGTCAACGACATCATGGCGGTGCGCGAAACCGCCCATCACCTGATCGACGGTTTCGGCAGCCGCGCCCGCGCCTGGGTGCAGGTCCAGAACGGCTGCGACCACCGCTGCACCTTCTGCATCATCCCTTTCGGCCGCGGCAATTCGCGCTCCGTCCCCGCCGGCGTGGTGGTGGACCAGATCGCCCGGCTCGTGGACGAAGGCCATGCCGAGGTCGTGCTCACCGGGGTGGATCTGACGTCCTGGGGCGCCGACCTGCCGGGCCAGCCGCGCCTCGGCGATCTCGTCCGCCGCATCCTGCGGCTGGTGCCTGCGCTCCGGCGCCTCAGGATCAGCTCCATCGACCAGGTCGAGGCCGATCCCGCCCTCATGGCGGCCCTCGCGGAGGAGGACAGGCTGATGCCCCACCTCCACCTCTCGCTCCAGCACGGCGCCGACCTCATCCTCAAGCGGATGAAGCGGCGCCATAGCCGCGCCGATGCGATCCGGTTCTGCCAGACTGCCCGCCGCCTGCGCCCCGACATCGTCTTCGGCGCCGACATCATCGCCGGCTTTCCGACCGAGACCGCCGCCCACCACGCGGCAAACGAAAGCCTGATCGACGCCTGCGGCCTTGCCTTCCTCCACGTCTTCCCCTTCAGCCCCCGCCCCGGCACTCCGGCCGCACGCATGCCGCAACTCCCCGTGGCGCTTGTCAGGGACCGCGCCGCCGCCTTGCGCAGCGCCGGCGCGGCCGCCCTCGCCCGCCATCTCGACGCCCAGGTCGGCCGCATCCTGCCCGTGCTCGCCGAAGGCCCGCGCCGCGGCCGCACGCCGGATTTCACCGAAACGCGCCTCGCGGCCGATGCCCCGGTCGGCGCCGTCCTGCCCGCGCGGATCACCGGTCACGACGGAAGGATGCTCATCGCCGGCTGACCCCGCCCCCGCCCCGCTTCACTGTTCCGAAAATACTCCGGGGGGCGTCGCCGCGGCCCGCGGCGACGGGGGGCTGGCCCCCCTTCAGCGGCTGAACACCACCGTCCGCGCGCCGCTCAGGAACACCCGTGCCTCGAGATGCAGCTTGACCGCGCGCGCCAGCACCCGCGCCTCGATGTCGCGGCCCGTCGCCACGAAATCCTCGGCCGTCAGGGCATGGCTCACCCGTTCGGTCTCCTGCTCGATGATCGGACCCTCGTCGAGATCGCCGGTCACGTAATGCGCCGTCGCCCCGATCAGCTTGACCCCCCGATCATAGGCCTGGTGATAGGGCCTTGCGCCCTTGAACGAGGGCAAGAACGAATGGTGGATGTTGATGACCCGGCCCGACAGCCGCTGTGCCAGCGTGTCCGACAGCACCTGCATGTAACGCGCCAGCACCACCAGCTCCGCCCCCGTCTCGGCGATGAGCGCCTCGAGCCGCGCCTCCTGCGCAGCCTTGGTGTCGGGCGTGACGGGCAGCAGGTGGTAGGGGATGCCGGCCGCCTCGGCCGTGGCGCGGCTGTCCGCGTGGTTCGACACGATCGCGGCCACCTCGGCGTTCAGCCAGCCGACCCGGATCTGGTAGAGCAGATGCAGCAGCGCGTGGTCGAATTTCGACACCATGATGACGATGCGCGGCCGCCGCCCGAGATCGGCGATCCGGTGCGCCATGGCGAAACGCTTGACGACCGGGGCAAAGGCGGCCTCGATTTCGGCCGCCTCGGTGCCGGCATCGAGCAGGAAGGCGGTGCGCAGATAGAACCGGTTCGGCCCCCGGTCCCAGTATTGCGCGCTTTCCGAGATATTGGCCCCGATTTCCGCCAGCCGCCCGGTGACGGCGGCGACAATGCCCGGCCGGTCGGCGCAGCTGATCGTGAGAACCCATTCGCGCGTCATTGCCATGCCCGTGCCTCCTGCCTGCCCTGCCGCGATAACCGGGCCGCGCCGCGCCGTCGAGGCAGGTTGCGGCATGCCGGCGCCGGCTTGCGGCACCGCAGCGCCCGAAAGGCGCGGCGTTCGACCGGATCGTCGGTGAGGCTCCGGAGGGACACGGGCGATGTCTCGGTCATGCCGTAGCAGATGGTGATCTCGCGCAGGCAGGTCACATCGCACCGACGGCCGGCCCGGGCCGCCAGCATGGTCGAGGCCATCGCCGGCACACCGAAGAGCGCCGTGCAGCGTTCCGCAGCGACCCCGCCGAGCGTCGCCCCCGGGCGCAAACCCCGCGCCGGGAGGGACGATGCATGCGCCCTGCACCATCGAGACTGCGGCATCCCGCGTGCCTTGGGCCTGCACGTCCGGCACCGCAACTGCAGGATCGTCAGCCGCGGCTGCGGCGGCTCGCGGGGTCCGATCACATGCGGCGGCCCCGACCGGCCGATACGCGCCGCCCGGCAGATCCGTCGACAGGGTCTTGTTCTTGCCCGACCTCGCTCACCCCCCCGGCCGAAGTATCGCCCCGGCATCGCAAGGGCGGTCCTGCGCGATGGTCGATCGGCGCACCCAAGATGCAAGGCACGCACCGAAGGTGCCGCATCCTCACGTCTGACGGGCGCCGGATCGTGGCAGGGCGGTCTGCCAGAGGTGGTGCCGCTGAAGGGACTCGAACCCCCGACCCCATCATTACGAATGACGTGCTCTACCAGCTGAGCTACAGCGGCGCCGCGATCCCGTTACGACGGCGCGGCGGTGCGGTCAACCGGCTTCACGCGGCCGGCTTGGCGGTCGCGTCATCGGCCGGTGCTGGCTTGGCGGGGCCGACGATCAGCGGCAGCATCTCGGTTCCTGTCGGCGGGACGGCCCCGGTCTCGGCCCGCTCGATCCAGGCGAGCGTGTCGAACCCGCCGCAATTGTCGCAGACCGGCGCCCATTGCGCATGGACGGTATTGCAGGCCTCGCAGGTCCATTGCGGCCCGCGGGGCGCCGACACCGCCCGGGCGAGCCAGCCGCGCACCACCGCCTCGTCCGCCCCGGCGCCGCGTTCGATCGCGGCCATGATGGTCAGGCTGCGCGTCGTGGGATGCCGCGTCGCAACATCGCCGAGCGCGCGGCGTGCGCCCGGAAAATCCTCGGCCGCCAGCAGCAGCTCGGCCTCGAGCATGCGCGTCTCGTCGTCGTCGGGCCGGATCGCGGTCAGCGCCTTGAACCGCTTGACCCGCGCGGCCGGCGTCTCGTCGGGCACGATGGCGGCGAAGGCGGCGGCGAGATCGGGGTGGGGCCGCGCCTCCCAGGCCTTCTTGATGACGCGGGTTGCGCCGCGGATGTCGCCTTTGGCGGCAAGGCTGCGGGCGGCCATCGCGGCAGCGGGGATCAGGTCGGGCGACAGCTTGTTGGCCATGATCGCCGCCTCGCGCTGTTCGATCGTGGCGCTGTCGTCGAAGACCCCCTTGGCCTCCTGCAGCGCAAGCACAGCGTCGCGGCGGCGGAACACGTCGCGCGGCAGCGCGCCGGTCTTGAGTTTCGCGCCCAGCGTGGCGCGCGCGCCCTTCCAGTCATGCGCGCCGGCCTGAAGCTTGAGCAGCACATCCTGCGTCTCGGCGTGCTTGGGGTTCAGCTCGAACGCCTTCTGCGCCAGTTTGAGCGCGGTTTCGGTATCGCCCTCCTCAAGCTTGAGGCGCATCAGGCCGCGCACCCCGACGAAGCGCGACTTGTCGTTTTCCAGCAGCTTCTTGTAGGCTTCCTTGGCCTTGTCGATCTCGCCGATCGACTGCGCCGCCTGCGCGGTGATGAGCGTGGTCAGTTCGGGCTTGTGCAAGAGCCGCTCGGCCTTGCTGGCCCGCGCCATCGCCACCCGCCCCTCGCCCGAGGCCAGCGCGATGAGCGCATCGCTCAGCGCGGCATAGCCGCGCCGCTCGCGGTTGCGGTCGAAATACCGGGTGATCGCGGTCTCGTCGCCGGTCAGGAATTTCAGAACCGCCACCAGAAGGCCGACCAGCAGCATCACGATCCAGATCGCGGCCACCAGCAGCAGGGCCGCGATCACTGCCTGAAGCGGGCCGAGCGTGAATTCCCACCCGCCGAACGCCACCCGGATGCCGCCGCCGGTATCGACCAGCATGCCCGCGCCATAGGTCGCCCCCGCGACGATCGCGATGAACACGAGCACTTTCGTCAATGACCAGAGCATGAGCTGTTTCCCTTCAATCCGCACCAAGGCTTGCCGCAAGGCCCGCCACGGCGGCGATCGCCGCCGCCCGCGCCTCGGCCTGCACCCGCCAGCCCGCCATCGCCCCCAGCCCCTCGGGCGGCAGGGCGTCGAGTGCGGCGAGCGTTGCTGCAAGATCGCCCGCCCGCAGCGCCGCCTCGGCCCGCGAGAGGACCGCATCAGGATCGTCGCCCTCGCGCGGCTCGAGCGACCGGGCGCCGGTCTGTGCGCGCAGGAACGCGCCGATCCGGCCGGTGACGTCGGCATCGGGCGGCACGCGCACCGATGCGGCCAGCGCGGCCCGTGCCGCGTCAGGGAAACTGGCTTGCAGGATGGCCAGCGTCGGCACACCGGCCGCCTGCGCCCGCAGCGCCGGCGGCACCGCGATGCCCGCCGCCTCGAGGTCGCCGAGCGCGGCGTCGAGCGGGCCGCCGCCGTCCACCGCCGCCTGCACCCGCAGAAGGGCGGCGCGCGCGCGCGTGGCGGCCGATGCCGCCTCCATCTCAAGGCGCAGCGCCTCGGCCCGCGCCTCGGCCGCCGCACGCTCGGCCGCCGCAGCCTCGGTCAGGGCGGCGATCTGCTCGGCCAGCCGCGGATCCGGGCCGGCGGCGACCTGCGCCCGCAGCGCCTCGACCTCGGCGGCAAGCGCGGCCAGCGCCGCCGGATCGGCGCCGCCCTCGCCGGACGCAACAGCAGCGGGCCGGGAAGCGAGATCGGCGAGCGCCGATTCGGCTGCCGTCAGCCTCGCGGCCAGGGCCGCATGCTCGTCGGCAAGCGCGGCGATGCGCCCCGAGAGCGCCGCCACCGCGTCCGGCAGCGCAGGATCGGCGGGGGGCGGCAAGGCGTCGATTCGGGCCGCCAACGCCGAGAGCGCGGCATCCTGCGCCGCGATGCGCGCCGCAAGTGCCGGATCGGGGGCAGCGGTGATCGGCCATCCGTTCGGGACATAGCGGGCGAGCGCAAAGCCGCCCGCCGCTGCGATCGCCCCGCCGAGCAGGAGCGCGACAAAACCGGCGCCGCCGCGCCGCGCCGGCGGATCGGACCGCCGCGGCGCTTCTGCGGCAGGGCGGGCCGGTTCCTCGCGGGCCGCCGCGGCAGCCGGGGTCACCGGATCAGTGGTCTCGAGCGTCACTGCGGGATCGGACGCATCGGCATCGGCTCGCGCGTCCGGCACGGTCTCGGCCACGATCTCGGCATCCTCGATGGCATCGGCCGCCGCACGGGGTCGGTCGGCCTCGGGCGCAGTCGCATCGGCCGGGTCCTGCGCTTCGGCGATGTCGCCGGGCGGCGGCGGCGGCTCGGCCGGTGCGGCCGGCGCATCCTCCGGGGCGCGCGCGGCGGCGTCGTGCATCTCCCGCGGGTCGGTCGGGTGCGCGGGAACCGTCTCGTCGTCGGCGGGTTTCGCCGGGTCTTTCCTGTCGGGGCCGGTCAAGACGCCCTCCTGCATGCCGCCGGCCACACGGCCCGCGGGGGCAGACTAGCCGCGACCGGCCGCCCGCTCAAGCGCGCGGCGCTGCGGCGAGCAAGGCTTCGATCGCGACGAGCATGCCGGCGGCATCCGGCGTCGGGGCGATGGCGACGGCATGGGGGTGCAAACCGCCTGCCGCCGCCTGTGCCGCATCGCTGATCGGCGCCAGAAACAGCGGCGCCTGCACCGCCGCCCCCGCCGCCGCCGCGGCGAAGAGCCGCGCACTGCGCGGCGAGAACAGCGGCGCGATCACCGGCGCCGGCCCCGCCAGCGCCGCCCGGGCAGCGTCGCCGAGCGGCAGCGGACGCTGGTCATAGACAACGAATTCCGTCGTCGGGATACCGGCGGCACTCAGCCGGGCCGCCACGGCCCCGCGCGATTCGGTTCCGCGCACATGAACCAGCGGTGCCGGCGGCGGGGCCGCGGCCAGCGCCGCGACCAGCGCCTCGGCATCGCCGCCGAGGGCCTGCGCCGCATGCCCGGCCTCGGCCGCCGCGCGGGCCGTGCGCTCGCCCACGCACCAGGCCGGACGCGCGAGGCCGGGCGCAAGCCGCGCCAGACCGGCCACGCCGGCGGCCGAGGTGAACACAAGCCCCGCCGCCGCCGCCAGCGCGGCCGGCAGCGGCGCGTCGAGAAACGCGATCTCCATCAGCGGCGCGACGAGAACCTGCACCCGATCGCCGAACCGCGCTGCCGCCATTGCCGCAAAGGCGCTCGATCCCGGGTCGGGCCGCGTGAGCAGCAGGACGGGGCGCGTTGCGGCGGGGCGAACTTGTGCGGCCATGACCACGGGTGTAGGCGCAGCGGGGCTGGAGGCGCAACGGGCGATGATCGACACGCTGACCTTCCTCGGGATCGAGACGAGCTGCGACGAGACGGCCGCCGCCGTCGTGCGCGGCGGGCCGGGAGGCGCGGCGATCCTGTCGTCGATCGTGTTCGACCAGCAGGCATTGCATGCTGCCTTCGGCGGCGTGGTGCCGGAAATCGCCGCCCGCGCCCATGCCGAACGGGTCGATCACGCGATCGAGGCGGCGCTGGATGCCGCCGGCCTCGGGCTCGGCGATCTCGACGGGGTGGCGGTGACGGCGGGGCCGGGGCTGATCGGCGGGGTGCTGGCGGGGGTGATGTGCGCCAAGGGGATCGCGGCGGCGTCGGGCCTTCCGCTGGTCGGGGTGAATCACCTTGCCGGCCACGCGCTCACCCCGCGGCTGACCGATGCGCTGCCCTTTCCCTATCTGATGCTGCTGGTGTCGGGCGGGCATTGCCAGTTCCTGCGCGTCGAAGGGTCGGCGGCGTTTCGCCGGCTCGGCGGCACCATCGACGACGCGCCGGGCGAGGCGTTCGACAAGGTGGCCAAGGTGCTCGGCCTGCCCCAGCCGGGCGGGCCGGCGGTGGAACGGGCTGCGGCGCGGGGCGATGCGGGACGCTTCGCCTTTCCGCGCCCGCTGCTGGACCGTCCGGGCTGCGATCTGTCGTTCTCGGGCCTCAAGACGGCCGTGCTGCGGGCACGCGATGCGCTGGTGGCCGAACAGGCCGGGATCACCGAGGCCGACCGCGACGATCTCTGCGCCGGGTTCCAGGCGGCGGTGGCGGATGTGTTCGCGGTCAAGGCAGGGCGCGCGCTCGCAGCCAGCCCCGGGATCACCGCCTTTGCGGTCGCGGGGGGCGTTGCGGCCAACGCCGCGCTGCGCGCGCGGCTGGCGGCCGAGGCGGCGCGGGCGGGCGTGCCCTTCGTCGCGCCGCCGCTTGCGCTCTGCACCGACAACGGGGCGATGATCGCCTGGGCCGGGATCGAGCGCTTCCGCGCCGGCCACCGCGACGGGCCGGGCCTTGCCGCGCGGCCGCGCTGGCCGCTCGATACCGACGCGCCCGCGCTCCTCGGGTCGGGGCAGAAGGGGGCGAAGGCGTGAGCGTCACGGTGCTCGGCGGCGGCGCCTTCGGCACGGCGCTGGCGGTCGCGCTGGCGGCGCGCGGGCCGGTGACGCTGGTCGCGCGCGACCCCGCGCTGGCGGCGCGGCGCGAAAGCGGGCGGTTGCCGGGGGTGCGGCTGCCGGACCGGGTGGCGGTGGCGGCGGCGGTGCCGCCCGGCACGGGGCCGGTTCTGATCGCCCTGCCGATGGCCGCGCTGCCGGAGGCGCTGGCGGCCGGGGCGGCGGCGCTCGACGCGCGGCCGCTGATCGCCTGCGCCAAGGGGGTGGACCCCGATACGCTCGCCGGTCCGACGGCGCTGATCGCGGCCGCCTGCCCCGCGGCCCTGCCCGCGGTGCTCACCGGCCCGTCCTTCGCCGCCGACATCGCCGCCGGCCTGCCCACGGCCCTCACGCTGGCCTGCGCCGACCCTGCCGCAGGCGAGGCGTTGCAGGCCATGCTCGCCACTCCGGCGCTGCGCCTCTACCGCACGACGGACGTGACTGGGGCCGAGCTGGGCGGCGCGTTCAAGAACGTGATCGCCATCGCCGCCGGGATCGTGATCGGCGCCGGCCTCGGGTCCAGCGCGAGGGCGGCGCTGATCGCGCGGGGGCATGCCGAGATGGTGCGGCTCGCCGTCGCCTGCGGCGCGCGGGCCGAAACGCTGGCCGGCCTGTCGGGGCTCGGGGATCTGGTGCTGACCTGCACCGCGCCGCAATCGCGCAACTTTCGCCACGGGCACGCGCTCGGCGCCGGCACGCCGCCCGAGGGCGGCACGGTCGAGGGGCTGGCGACGGCGCGGGCGATGGCCGCACTGGGCGATCGGCTTGACGTCGCGGTGCCGGTTGCCGCCATGGTGGCGGCGGTGACGGGCGGGCGGATGGGCATCGAGGATGCGGTGCGCGCGCTGATGACGCGGCCCTTGAGGGAGGAATGACATGCGTGTGGCGCTGATCTGCCGGGATCGTCCCGGTGCGCTCGAGGTGCGCAAGGCCAACCGGCAGGCGCATCTCGACTACATCGCCGCGAGCGGCATCGTCGAGATGGCCGGGCCGCTGATCGAGAACGGCGAGATGGCCGGGTCGCTGCTGATCCTGTCGGTCGAGGGGCTCGACGAGGCGAAGGCCTGGGCGGCGGGCGATCCCTATGCGGTGGCGGGGCTGTTCGACAACGTCACGATGAACGAATGGCGCAAGGTGATCGGCTGATGCAGTTCTGGCTCTTCAAGTCGGAACCCGACGTCTGGTCCTGGGACATGCAGGTGGCCCGGGGCGATGCCGGCGAGGAATGGAGCGGCGTGCGCAACTATCAGGCGCGCAACAACATGCGGGCGATGGAACTGGGCGACCGGGGCTTCTTCTACCATTCCAACATCGGCAAGGCGGTGGTGGGGATCGTCGAGGTCTGCGCCCTCGCGCATCCCGACAGCACGACCGACGATCCCCGCTGGGACTGCGTCGACATTCGCGCCGTGATGCCCCTGCCGGTCCCCGTCACGCTCGAGGCCTGCAAGGCCGACCCGCGGCTCGCGTCCATGGCGCTGGTGACCAATTCGCGCCTGTCGGTGCAACCTGTGACGCCCGAGGAATGGGACGTGATCTGCACCCTCGGCGGACTATCGCCCGAACTGGCCCGGGCAGGCTAGGCTGGGGTCGCGGGGCGTTGCGACAGCGCGGGAGGGGGCGTGAGCAATCCCTGCGCGGTGCGTCCCGCCGCGCTGACGCTGATCGACGGCGGCTATGCCGCGATCGGATGCGCCATCGTCGGCGCGGTTCTGGCGCTGTTCTGACGGCGTGCAAGCGGCGGGGGGCCCCGGCAGAGCTGGAACCCCCCGCCTCCCCTGGCACCCCTCGCACCACAGGAAACTGATTGGTTCCGGCCATCCTGCCCGGATACGACTACCTTACGCGCTTCGGCATCACGAGGCCAACGCCAAGTCCGCTTCATTTGCCGCAAAAGCGAAGGGGCGGCCCTGCGCGCAGGGCCACCCGCGCGCGATCAGGCGTAGACGGCTTCCTTGCCGAAGTGCTTGACCAGCATATAGTAGATCGCCGGCCGATACTTGTTGCGATCGGACTTGCCGTAGGCCTCGAAGGCTGCGTCGAGGGCCGCGGCGAGGTCGGGCGTGTCGGGCAGGCCGAGCTTCTTGATGAGGAAATTGGTGCGCACCCGCTCCACCTCGCTGGGATCGGATGCTGCGATCGTCTCGCTGTCGGCATTGTAGATCGACGGCCCGCAGCCGATGGTCACCTTGGTCAGCAGCGCCATGTCGGGTTCCGCCCCGGTCTTGTCCCGAAGGGCGGCGGCATATTTCGCGATCAGATCGTCCCGTTTGCTCATGGCATTCTCCCTGTCCTGCCCGTCAGTGCGCAGGTCAAGCCCGCGCGCGGCGCAGACTAGCGCCCGCGCGCCGGCCGCGCGACCGAAAGTTTCAAGGCGTCAGGCCGGAAGGCGGATCATCCACTGGTTCGCGATCAGCTTGAGGCTCGCCTGCGTCCCGAGTTCGGCCACCAGCGCCTCGACCGCCCGCCGCACCGGCGCGCCGCAGGCCTCGGCCTGCCAGTTGAAATCGTCCCCCGCGATGATCCCGCCCGGCCTGACCTTGCGCCGGCACAGCGCCAGGTCGTTGCCGATGAAGGGCTCGTTGTGGTTTCCGTCCACATAGACCCAGTCGAAATGGGCATCGGGGAAGGTGGCGAGAGCCGCATCCGAGGTTGCCCGGTGGACCGTCACCCGCGGGTCGGCGGCAAAGCGGGCGACGACGTCGTCATGCATCGCCTCCATCGCATGTTCGTTCTTCTTCTTGCCGAAGCCCGTGTTGCCGAATTCGGGCTGATAGAGCCACGGGTCTATCAGGTGCAGCGCCGCCGGTTCGGTCAGCGCGAGGATCTTCTCGCTGAACCGCCCCTGCCAGACCCCGATCTCGGCGACGACGCCGCCCTTGGGCATGCGCCCCAGAAGGCGCTCGCGCACGGCCTCGCGTTTCGATTTCCCGGGCGCCGCCGCGCCGCCGTCCGCATCGCTCATCCGCTCGCCCTCATGCCGCCGGTCTGCGCCGGATACCGCACGAACGTAAACGGCGCCGGCCGTTCAGGCCAGCGCCATCCGTCACGCGAGGGCGCCCGCGTGGCGGGCGCGCCACGTCAGTAGCGGTAGTGTTCGGGTTTGAACGGCCCTTCGGGCGCCACGCCGATATAGGCCGCCTGATCGGGCCTCAGCACCGTCAGCTTGGCCCCAATCTTGGCAAGGTGCAGGCGCGCCACCTTTTCGTCGAGATGCTTGGGCAGGATGTAGACCCCGGGCTTGTAGTCCTGGCCCTTGGTCCACAGTTCGATCTGCGCGAGCACCTGATTGGTGAAGGACGCCGACATCACGAAGGACGGATGCCCCGTCGCGTTGCCGAGGTTCAACAGGCGCCCCTCGGACAACAGGATGATCCGGTTGCCCGAAGGCATCTCGATCATGTCCACCTGGTCCTTGATGCGCGTCCACTTGTGGTTCTTGAGCGCGGCGACCTGGATCTCGTTGTCGAAATGGCCGATGTTGCCGACGATCGCCATGTCCTTCATCGCGCGCATGTGCTCGATGCGGATCACGTCCTTGTTGCCGGTGGTGGTGATGAAGATGTCGGCGGTCTCGACCACGTCCTCGAGCAGCGTCACCTCGAACCCGTCCATGGCGGCCTGCAGCGCGCAGATCGGATCGACCTCGGTCACCTTGACACGCGCGCCGGCACCCTGGAGCGAGGCGGCCGAACCCTTGCCGACATCGCCATAGCCGCAGACGACCGCGACCTTGCCGGCCATCATCGTGTCGGTCGCGCGGCGGATGCCGTCCACGAGCGATTCCTTGCAGCCGTATTTGTTGTCGAACTTGGACTTGGTGACACTGTCGTTGACGTTGATCGCGGGAAAAGGCAGTTGCCCCTTCTTGTGCAGCTCATAGAGGCGATGCACGCCGGTTGTCGTCTCTTCGCTCACGCCGCGGATGGCGGCGCGCTGCGCGGTGAACCAGCCCGGTTCCTCGGCCATGCGCTTGCGGATCTGGGCAAAGAGATACTCTTCCTCCTCGCTCGTCGGCACGGCGATCAGGTCGGTCTCGCCGGCCTCGACCCGCGCGCCGATGAGGACATACATCGTCGCATCCCCGCCGTCGTCGAGGATCATGTTGCAGGTGCCCTCGGGGAAGCGGAAGATGCGGTCGGTATAGGCCCAGTAATCCTCGAGCGTCTCGCCCTTGATGGCAAAGACCGGGGTGCCGCTTTCGGCGATGGCCGCCGCCGCGTGATCCTGCGTGGAGAAGATGTTGCAGGACGCCCAGCGCACCGAGGCGCCGAGCGCCACGAGCGTCTCGATCAGCACGGCCGTCTGGATCGTCATGTGCAGAGACCCGGCGATCCGCGCGCCCTTGAGCGGCTGCGCCGCGCCGTATTCCTCGCGCAGGGCCATCAGGCCGGGCATCTCGGTTTCGGCGATCATGATCTCCTTGCGGCCGTAACCGGCAAGACCGATGTCCTTGACGACGAAATCGCGGGCCATGTTCAATCCTTTCGTGTGCGGTGCGGCAGATAGCACCGCCGGTCCGGGGCGGCAATGGCGCAGCGCGTCGTTTTCCCGCGCCCTTGTGCGGCGAAGTCGCCCGATGCTAGGCCGCGCGGGGACTGGGACGGAGATCAGGATGCGCGAAGGGGCCAAGGGCGATTGCCGCAACCGACAGGGGTCGCGGACGGCGCGGGGTGCGCATGATGGCCGCAGCGATGCGGCGAAAGGCGCGGCCGGCCCTGTTCCGCGGACCTTGGCAAAGGCTCTTGCAGCGGCGACCGGTCCGGCCGCGCGCGGCCCTGCCATCCCCCGCGCGGGCGGGGCGACATGAACCCTCTGGCAGCGCGGCTGGCCGAAGAACGGGCGGTGTTCCTGCTCGCGGTGCAGTTCCTGACCCGCCTGCCGGTGCGCGATGCCGGCCTGTGGTCGCCGGGGCGGATGGCCGCCATCCCGCGCTACTTTCCGGCCGTGGGCGCGCTGACCGGGACGCTGATGGCGGCGGTGTTCTGGCTTGCCGCGCTGGCGCTGCCGCCGGTGCTGGCGGCGATCGTCACGGTCGCCCTCGGCCTCGTGCTGACGGGTGCGTTCCACGAGGACGGGTTTGCCGATGCCTGCGACGGCCTCGGCGGCGGCAGCACGCGGGAACGCGCGCTCGAGATCATGCGCGACAGCCGCCTGGGCACCTATGGCACGGCCGGGCTCGGGCTGATGCTGGCGGCCCGCATCGCGGCGCTGGCGGTGCTGCCGCCCGCGGCCGTGCCGGTGGCGCTGATCGCCGGCCAGACGCTCAGCCGCGCCTCGGCCGTGCTCGCGATGGCCACGAGCCGCTATGTGCGCGACCATGGCACGGCCAAGCCGGTGCAGGACGGGGTGGACCGGACCGGCGCCGCGGTCGTCGCGCTCAGCGCCGCAGCGGTCACCGCGGCAGCGGCGGTCTGGCTGCCGCCGATGGCACTGGTGGCGGGCTTGGGCGGGCTGGCGCTGGGCCATGCCGCGATGCGCCGGATCTACGAGCGGCGGCTGGGCGGCTATACCGGCGACTGCCTCGGTGCGGTGCAGCAATGTTCCGAGATCGGCTTCCTGATCGGGCTGGTCGCGTGGCTCTGACGCTGCTGCGGCATACGCGGCCGCTCGGCGCCGAGGGGCTGTGCTACGGGCGCACCGACCTCGCCCCCGGGCCGGACCTTGGCGCCGAGGCGGCGCGGCTGGCGGCGGACCTGCCGCCCTTCGCGGTCGTGGTGACAAGCCCGCTGACCCGCTGCCGCGCGCTGGCCGAGGCGCTGGCGGCCGCCCGCGGCGTGACGCTGGCCATCGATCCGCGCATTGCCGAGATGGATTTCGGCACCTGGGAGGGGCGCCCCTGGGCCGCGATCCCGCGGGCCGAGATCGACGCCTGGGCCGCCGACCTGATGCATGCCTGCCCGCACGGGGGCGAGACGGTGGCCGCGCTGGCAGCCCGCGTCGGCGCGGCGCTGGACGACTGGCGCGCAAGGCCCGCGCCGCGGCTTGCCGTGACCCATGCCGGCGTGGTCAAGGCGGTGCGCGCGGCGCGCGACGGGCCGGAGGGCTGGACGGGCACGATCGCTTTCGGGGCCTGGGAGGTCGTGCCGCAGGACCGCCCGCGCTGACCGCGCGCCCCGTCAGATCCGCGTGCCGACCCAGATCGCCGCGGCGGTCAGCGCGGCCCCCGCCCCGGCCCAGACCATCGGGTGCAAGGGTGGGCGGGGCGGCGGCGGGGGGGGGTCGTTCTGCGCCAGGAGCCGCGCCTCGACCAGCGCCGGCAGCCGCGGGCCGAACCGCACGAGCACCTGGAGCGTGCGCCCGAGGTCGCGCAACGCCGCGCGCGGCCCGATATTCTCGCGGATGTAGCTTTCGACGATCGGGCTCGACACCTGCCAGATGTTGACCTGCGGATCGAGGCTGCGCGCCACGCCCTCGACCACCACCATCGTCCGCTGGAGCAGGATGAGCTCGGTGCGCGTCTGCATCCCGAAGCGCTCGGTCACCTCGAAGAGATAGGCCAGCAGCCGCGCCATCGAGATGCGGGATGCGTCCATGCCGAAGATCGGCTCGCCCACCACCCGCAGCGCGCGGGCAAACTCGTCGATGTCGCGGTCGGCGGGCACATAGCCGGCCTCGAAATGCACCTCGGCCACGCGGCGATAATCGCGGCGGATGAAGCCCATCAGGATTTCGGCATAGACGCGGCGGGTGTATTCGTCGATCCGCCCCATGATGCCGAAATCATAGGCGATGATCTCGCCATCCGCGCCGACCTTGAGGTTGCCCTGGTGCATGTCGGCGTGGAAATACCCGTCGCGCAGCGCATGGCTGAGGAAAAGCTGCAGCACCCGCGCCGCCAGCGCCCGCCGGTCGTGCCCGGCCGCGTCGAGCGCGGCATTGTCGTTCAGCCCGATCCCCTCGGCCCAGCCGAGCGTCATCACCTGCCGCCCCGACAGGAACCAGACCGGCCGGGGCACCCGGAACCCCTCGTCCCGCGCGGTATTGGCGGCGAATTCGGCGCAGGCTGCGGCCTCGAGCCGGAAGTCGAGCTCGCCCTGCACCACGCCCTCGAAATGCGCGATCACGTCGCGCGGGCGCAGGCGGCGGCTGAACGGCGCAAGCCATTCGATCAGCGTCGCGGCAAGGTAGAAGGCGTCGATGTCGCGGGCGAAGGCCCGTTCGATCCCCGGGCGCAGCACCTTGACCGCGACCTCCTGTCCCGTCTCGGCGATCCGCGCGCGGTGGACCTGCGCGATCGAGGCGGCGGCGACGGGTTCTGAAAAGGCCGAGAACACGGTATCGACGGGAAGCTGCAACTCCTCCTCGATCATCCGCTTGGCGACGGCGGTGGGAAACGGCGGCAGCTTGTCCTGCAGATACTTGAGCTGCACCGAAAGCTCGTCGCCGACGATGTCCGGGCGGGTGGAAAGGATCTGCCCGAACTTGATGTAGGCCGGGCCTAGCGCGGTCAGCGAGCGCGTGGCGGGGGGAAGCGCCGGGTCGCCCGCCTCGCCCAGCCACTTGAACGGCCAGCCGAGGATGCGGGCCACGAGCCGCAGGCGCGGGGGCGCATCAAGCGCGGCGAGCACGACGCCGATGGCGCCGGTGCGCTCGAAGGTCGCCAGCGTGCGGACGAGCCGCACGATGTTGTGGGGCCCGCGCATGTCAGCCCCGGCCGAAGGCGCGCCGCATGGCACCCCGGCCCGACCGGCGTCGCTCCGCCCCGGCGGCAGCGCGGGCGGCGGGCGCGCGATGAGTATTTGGGGAACGATGAAGGGCGCGGTGTCTCACAGCTTCCAGCCCGAATGGAGGGCGGCGATGCCGAAGCTGAGGTTGCGGTATTTCACCTGACCAAAGCCCGCGTCCGCGATCATGGCGGCGAAAGCATTCTGGTCGGGGAAGCGGCGGATCGATTCGACGAGATACTGATAGCTGTCGCGGTCGCCCGTCACGACCTGGCCCATCGCCGGGATGACATTGTAGGAGTAGCGGTCATAGGCCCATTGCAGGGCCTCGTTCGGAATGCGGCTGAATTCGAGCACCATCAGACGCCCGCCGGGCCGCAGCACGCGGAACGCCTCGGCCAGTGCGGCGGCGGGGCGGGTGACGTTGCGGATGCCGAAGCTGATCGTATAGACGTCGAAGGCCGCATCGGGGAAGGGCAGCGCCATCGCATCGCCCACCACCCAGTCGAGTGCGGGGCCAAGCGCCTCGGCCTCGGCGCGGCTGCGGCCCTCGTCGAGCATGGCGGCGGTCATGTCGCAGACGACGGCCGAGGCGCCGGGCGCGCGGCGCAGGAAGCGGAAGGCGATATCGCCGGTCCCGCCGGCGACGTCGACGAGGCGCTGGCCCGGCCGCGGGGCGAGCCAGTCCATCATCGCGTCCTTCCAGATGCGGTGGATGCCGGCCGACATCAGGTCGTTCATCAGGTCATAGCGGCTGGCAACGCGGCTGAAGACGCCGTGCACGAGGCCGGCCTTGTCGCCCTCGGGCACGGTGCGGGCGCCGAAATGGGTTGTGGGACCAGTGTGCGGGCCGGTCGTCTCGCCGTCTTGTCTGGAGGTATCGGTCATTGCGGGGGGCGGCCCTTGCGGCTGTATCCGGTGGACCTTCTTATAGGCGGCGGGGGGCGGGCTGCAATGCGGCCCGCCCGTGCGGGGAGAGATCGGTGCCCGAATTGCCCGAAGTCGAGACAGTTCGCCGCGGGCTCGAGCCTGTGCTGGCCGGGCATGTGATCCTGCGCGCCGAAGTGCGGCGGCCCGATCTGCGCTGGCCCTTTCCGCCGGGCATGGCGGCGCGGCTGACGGGGGTGCGTGTCCTCGGGCTGCGGCGTCGGTCGAAATACATCCTCGCCGATCTCGACAGCGGCGAGACGCTGATCGTGCATCTGGGGATGTCGGGGCGACTGCTGATCGCGGCGGCCGGCGATGCGGTGCCGCAGCCGGCGGCGGGCCATGCGGCCCCTTTCGCCCACGCGGGAGCGCCGGGCGCCGGGGCGGCGCGCGGGGCGATGCCGGGGGCTTTCGTCCATGCGCAGGGCGGCATGCCGCTGCACGACCATGTGGTGCTGACCACCGATGCCGGGGTTCGGATCACCTTCAACGACGCGCGCCGGTTCGGCGCGATGGACCTCGTGCCGACCGGCGAGGCCGCGGCGCATCGCCTGCTCGCGGGGCTCGGCCCCGAGCCGCTGGGCAACGGATTTTCCGCGGCGCATCTGATCGCCCGGTTCCGCGGCAAGCGCACGCCGGTCAAGGCGGCGCTGCTCGATCAGGGGATCGTTGCGGGGCTGGGCAACATCTATGTCTGCGAGGCGCTGCACCGCGCCGGGATCGCGCCCTGGCGCCATGCGGGGCGGATCGCGGCGGCGCGTGTGGAACGCCTCGTGCCGGTGATCCGCGACGTGCTGGCCGAGGCGATCGCGGCGGGCGGATCGTCCTTGCGCGACTACCGGCAGGCGGATGGCGCGCTCGGGTATTTCCAGCACGCCTTGCGCGCCTACGGGCGCGCGGGGCAGCCCTGCCCCGCCCCCGGCTGCGGCGGGACGATCCGCCGGATGGTGCAGGCCGGGCGATCCACCTTCTGGTGTCCGTCCTGCCAGCGCTGAGGCGCGGGGTTGAACCGGCCCAGCGTCCTGATAGGACTGGGACGCGATGTCCAACGGGGGAGCCGACCATGGTCTATGAAACGTTGATCGTCGAGGTCGATGACGGCGTCGCGCTCGTCCGGCTCAACCGGCCGGATGCGCTTAATGCGCTCAACCACAAGCTGCTGGCGGAGCTCGCGCAGGCTCTTGCCGCGCTCGATGCCAATGCCGCGGTGCGGGCCATCGTGCTGACCGGATCGGAAAAGGCCTTCGCGGCCGGCGCCGACATCCGCGAGATGGCGGACAAGAGCTTTGTCGATGTCTTCACCGCCGATCTCTTCACCCCCGAAACCGAGGCGATGCTGCGCGTGCGCAAGCCGATCATCGCCGCCGTGTCGGGCTATGCGCTCGGCGGCGGGTGCGAGCTGGCGATGATGTGCGATTTCATCATTGCCTCCGATACCGCGAAATTCGGCCAGCCCGAGATCAACCTCGGCGTCGTTGCCGGCATCGGCGGCACCCAGCGGCTGACACGGTTTGTCGGCAAGTCCAAGGCGATGGACATGCATCTGACGGGCCGCTTCATGGATGCGGCCGAGGCCGAGCGGTCGGGCCTCGTATCCCGCGTCGTCCCGGCCAAGAAGCTGATCGAGGAGGCGGTGGGGGCGGCGCGCAAGATCGCCGAGAAATCGGCCCTCGCCGTCATGGCGGTCAAGGAATGCGTCAACCGCAGCTACGAGACGCCGCTGCGCGAAGGCGTGCTGTTCGAGCGGCGTGTGTTCAACGCGCTGTTCGCCACCGAGGACCGGCGCGAGGGGATGGCGGCCTTCGTGGCCAAGCGCGAGCCGCAGTTCCGCGACCGCTGAGCGTCACGGGCGGGGTGACACGGAGGGTATTCCCTTCGCGGCGCGCATGGCGTAAGTGCTGCGGTCACATGCGCGTGGGCCCGCTCTGGCGAGAACGTATCCGGTCGATCGGACCGGGGCGGGGTGATGTGTAGCGCAACCAGATACCCGACCGGGAAGAACGAGATCCATGGCCAACACCGAACAGTCCAAGAAACGTGCCCGTCAGGCCGAGCGCCGCAACGACATCAACAGGGCGCGCCGCTCGCGCATCCGCACCTTCCTGCGCAAGGTCGAGGAGGCGATCGCCTCGGGCAGCCCCGAGGCCGCGACGGCCGCGCTGCGCCTTGCCGAGCCGGAACTGGCGCGCGGCGTGACCAAGGGCGTGCTGCACAAGAACACCGTCGCACGCAAGGTGTCGCGCCTGTCCGCACGGGTTAAGGCGCTGTCGGTGACGGCTTCGGCCTGATCCGACCGTTGCGGCCGCACTGCCCGACGCCCCGCTTGCGGGGCGTTTTTGCGTTCCGGCCGGCCGTTCCGGATGCCGCGACGGCACGGCGTTACCGCCGCGACACGGGCGGGGGATTCGTTCGATGTCACGCCAGCGTCAACAGCGAAGTTCGATTGCGCCGCGCCGCGCGCTGTTGCTAGCGTCGGTGAGCGATTCACGATGTCCTTGGGGGGACATGGCGGTCGCAAAGGGAAGAACGGACGCACGTAGCCCCGTTTTCTCTTTGCAGTCATGAAGTTGCGCGATCCGATGCCAGTCGGATCAATGCCGGGTTTTCGACGGGCCGTTCGGGCTTGAATGTCGCATGTCCGGGCACACCCCCCAATCTGCGCGCGCCGCCGGGCCATGCCCGGCAGGGGCGCGCTGGCCCTCGTGATGCAACGGACGGCCGGTGCCAGACGGCCGTCCGTGACGGACAAAGACGGCATTGCTTGGGGCAGGCGGGACGAACATGACGGAAGAAACCTGGGGGCAGGTTCAGGCGGCGCTGTTGAAGCGGGTGGGGCGGAACAGCTACCAGCAATGGATCGAGCCGCTGCACTACCGCGAGATCGAGGACGGCGTCGCGCGGTTTTCCGCGCCGTCCAGTTTCGTGCGCGATTGGGTCACCCGGCATTACGCCGACCAGATCCGACAGCAGATGAACTCGGCAGGGGTCGCCGTCAACCGGCTCGAGTTCGCGATCGAACCCGCAGCGGCGACCGCTGCGAACGGTGCGTCAGCGGGCGCACAGGCCGCAAATCGGGGCGAGCGGCTGGCGGCACGGCCGCGGGCGGTCGCGCCCGCGCGCAGCTCCGGCGACGACGGCGAATTGCCGGGCGCCCCGCTGGACGCGCGGTTCACGTTCGAATCATTCGTTGTCGGCAAGCCCAACGAGCTTGCCCATGCCGCCGCGCGCCGGGTTGCCGAGGGCGGGCCGGTCACGTTCAACCCGCTGTTCCTCTATGGCGGCGTCGGGCTCGGCAAGACGCATCTGATGCATGCGATCGCGCAGGAAGCGATGGCCCGCCGTCCGTGCGAGCGTGTGCTCTACCTCTCGGCCGAGCAGTTCATGTATCGCTTCGTGCAGGCGCTGCGCGACAAGCAGATCATGGGCTTCAAGGAGATGTTCCGGTCGGTGGACATGCTCATGGTCGATGACGTGCAGTTCATCGCCGGCAAGGACAGCACGCAGGAAGAATTCTTTCACACCTTCAACGCACTGGTCGATCTGGGCAAGCAGATCGTGATCTCGGCCGATCGTGCGCCGGGCGAGATCAAGGGACTGGAGGAGCGCATCCGCTCGCGCCTGCAATGCGGCCTCGTGGTCGATCTCCACCCGACCGACTACGAACTGCGCCTCGGCATCCTCCAGACCAAGTTCGAATACTACAAGACGCAGTACCGCGACCTGCGGCTTGCGCCCGGCGTGCTGGAATTCCTCGCCCACCGGATCGCGACCAACGTGCGCGTGCTGGAAGGGGCGATGCAGCGCCTGTTCGCCTTCGCAAGCCTCGTGGGGCGCGAGATCACGCTGGACCTCACGCAGGACTGCCTTGCCGACATCCTGCGGCAATCCGACCGCAAGGTGACGCTGGACGAGATCCTGCGCCATGTGGCCGAGCACTACAACATCCGCCTCGCCGATCTTTCGGGGCCCAAGCGCACCCGTGCCATCGCGCGGCCGCGGCAGGTGGCGATGTATCTGGCCAAGCAGCTCACCCCGCGGAGCCTGCCCGAGATCGGCCGGCGGTTCGGCGGACGCGATCACACGACGATCCTGCACGGGGTCAAGAAGATCGAGGAACTGCTGGCGACCGACAGCCAGCTTGCCGACGACATCCAGATCCTGCGGCGCGCGCTGGAAAGCTGATCGCCCGGGCGGGGGGTGCGGGCGCCGCGCGATGGTCGGCCCCGGCGCAAGGCTCTTGCGGTCAAGCGCGTTTCGGCTACTTTCGGCGTCCCGCGCGGGCGGCTGCCAGAATGATCCGCGGCGGGCAACGTCAGGGGGACGGGATGAGGTTCAGCATCGAGCGCGCGGCGCTGCTCAAGGCCGTTTCGCAGGCCCAGTCGGTCGTGGAGCGTCGCAACACCATTCCGATCCTAGCGAACGTGCTGATCGAGGCCGAGGGCGGGGATGTCAGCTTTCGCGCCACCGATCTCGATATCGAGGTGGTGGACCGTGCCGCGGCCCAGGTGGAGCGGGCGGGGGCCACAACGGTATCGGCGGTGATGCTGCACGAGATCGTCCGCAAGCTGCCCGACGGCGCGCTGGTCGCGCTCGCCGACGACGGCACGCAGGGCCGGGTCGTGATCACGGCGGGGCGGTCCACCTTCAGCCTCGCGACGCTGCCGAAGGAGGATTTTCCGGTCATGGCGACGGCCGAATATGCCTCGAACTTCGCCGCGCCGGCGCCGGTGCTGCGGCGGCTGTTCGACAAGTCCAAGTTCGCCATCTCGACCGAGGAGACGCGCTATTACCTCAACGGCGTCTACATGCATGTGGCGCAGGGCGAACAGGGGCGGGTGCTGCGCTGCGTGGCGACCGACGGGCACCGGCTGGCGCGGATCGACGCGCCGCTGCCGGACGGGGCCGAGGGCATGCCGGGCGTGATCGTGCCGCGCAAGACGGTGAACGAGCTGCGCAAGCTGCTCGACGACGATGCGGCGACTATCGCCGTATCGGTTAGCGAGACGAAGGTGCGCTTTGCCACGCCGGTGCTGTCGCTGACCTCCAAGGTGATCGACGGCACCTTTCCCGACTATGCCCGCGTCATCCCGATGGGCAATGCGCGGCGCCTCGAGGTGGATGCGCGCGAATTCTCCAAGGCGGTGGACCGCGTCGCGACCGTGTCGGCCGAGCGGACGCGGGCGGTCAAGCTGAGCCTCGACGAGGACCGTCTGGTGCTGTCGGTCAACGCCCCCGACAGCGGCGCGGCGGAGGAGGAGCTGGCGGTCGCCTATGGCGACGAGCGGCTGGAAATCGGGTTCAACGCCAAGTATCTGCAGGAGATCGCAGACCAGGTGGACCGCGAGAATGCGGTGTTCCTGTTCAATTCCGCGGGCGATCCGACGCTGATGCGCGAGGGCAACGATACCTCGGCGGTCTATGTCGTCATGCCCATGCGGGTGTGAGGACGACGGCGAAGAAACGGGGCATTCCGTCCCCCTCCGGGCCCTGCGGCCAAGCCACGCCCCTGAGGATGTTTTCGGGCATAACAAGGCATGGCGGCGCATGTCCCGATCCCGTCCCCCGCGCCGTGTCGGGCGGAGTGTGATCGCCGTGGCTTCGAGCCTTGGGCGCGGCAGGCGCCGGGCGGGGGGGGCGCGGTGATCGGCACCTTGCGGCTTGCCCAGTTCCGCAGCCATGCCGATACGCGGCTCGAACTCGACGGGCGGCCGGTCGTTCTGCGAGGACCGAACGGCGCGGGCAAGACCAATGTGCTCGAGGCGGTCTCGCTGCTCTCGCCCGGGCGGGGCCTGCGCGGGGCGGCGCCCGAGGATCTGGCGCGTCGGGGGGCGGGGCCGGATGGGGCGCGGGTCGGCTGGAAGATCGCGGCCGAGGCGGCGGGGCGCGCGCTCGAGACCTGGGCGCTGCCCGGCGAGGGGCGGCAGGTGCGCATCGACGGCAAGGCGGCGCCGCAGGCGGCGCTGGGGGCGGTGCTGCGGGTGCTCTGGCTGACGCCGGCGATGGACCGGATCTGGACCGAGGCGCCGGAAGGGCGGCGGCGGTTCCTCGACCGGCTCACCTTGAGCTTTGTGCCCGCGCATGCCAAGGCGAGCCTTGTCTATGACCGGGCGATGCGCGAGCGCAACCGCCTGTTGCGCGACGGGGTGCAGGACGCGCATTGGTATGGCGCGCTCGAGGCGCAGATGGCCGCGGCGGGGGCGCAGATCGCCGCGGCCCGCGCCGCGGCACTGGCGCGCATCGCGGCGGCGCTGGCAGAGGAACAGGCGTTTCCGGTGCCCGATCTTGCGGTCGTGCTGCCCGAGGAGGCGCGCGACGGCGGCGATCTGGCCGCCGCACTTGCGGCCGGGCGGCGGCGCGACCTTTCGGCCGGGCGCACGCTGGTCGGGCCGCACCGGGCCGATCTGGCAGCGGTCTGGGCGGGCAAGGGCCTGCCGGCCGCACAATGTTCGACCGGCGAGCAGAAGGCGCTGCTGATCTCGGTCGTGCTGGCCAATGCGCGAGCGCTGGCGTCGGGGGGCGGCGGGCCGCCCGTCCTGCTGCTCGACGAGGTATCGGCGCATCTGGACGCGGGGCGGCGGGCCGCGCTTTACGCCGCCATCGGATCGCTGGGGATGCAGGCCTTCCTGACGGGCACCGAGGCGGCGCTGTTCGACGGGCTGGCCGCGCTGCACCTGACGGTCGCCGAGCGGGCGGGTCTGTCGGTGGTAGAGCGGGCGGACTGACGGCGGCCCCGGTCTGCCGCGGCGTCGCGCGGGCCGCGCGCGGCCATTCGGGTGCCCCCAAACCTTGTATCCGGCCCGTGACAATCCCCCGCCCGCCCGCTATACGTAGCAGGCAACCGAAGGGGTTCCCCAGACATGGCCGAAGCCGCCCGGAAAGCCGAGGAATACGGCGCCGATTCCATCAAGGTTCTCAAGGGGCTGGAGGCCGTGCGCAAGCGGCCGGGGATGTATATCGGCGACACGGACGATGGCAGCGGCCTGCACCACATGGTCTATGAGGTGGTGGACAACGGCATCGACGAGGCGCTGGCGGGCCATGCGACCGAGGTGATCGTCACGATCCATGCCGACGACAGCGTGTCGGTGCGCGACAACGGGCGCGGGATCCCGGTCGGCATCCACCAGGGCGAGGGGGTGAGCGCGGCCGAGGTCATCATGACCCAGCTGCATGCGGGCGGCAAGTTCGACAACACCGCCGACAACGGCAACGCCTACAAGGTGTCGGGCGGTCTGCACGGTGTCGGCGTGTCGGTGGTCAATGCGCTGTCCGACTGGCTGGAATTGACGGTCTGGCGCGACGAGACCGAATATCGCGCCCGCTTCGAGGATGGCATCTGCACCGTGTCGGTCCATCCGGTCGGCCCGGCGCCGGGCCGGCGCGGGACAGAGGTGCGGTTTCTCGCCAGCGCGCGCACCAACCGGCCCGATGGGACGTTTTCCAATCTCGACTACAATTTCAAGACGCTCGAGACGCGCCTGCGGGAACTGGCGTTCCTGAACTCGGGCGTGCGCATCGTGCTGGCCGACGAGCGGCACGCCGAGCCGCAGCGGACAGAGCTGTTCTACGAGGGCGGCGTGCGCGAATTCGTGCGCTATCTCGACCGGTCCAAGACCGCGCTGATCCCGGTGCCGATCTTCATCACCGGCGAGCGGGGCGGGATCGGCATCGAGGTGGCGATGTGGTGGAACGACAGCTATCACGAGACGGTGTTGCCCTTCACCAACAACATCCCGCAGCGCGACGGCGGCACCCATATGGCGGGGTTCCGCGGGGCGCTGACGCGGGCGATCAACGGCTATGCCCAGGCGAGCGGGATCGCGAGGCGCGAGAAGGTGGATTTCACCGGCGACGACGCGCGCGAAGGGCTCACCTGCGTCCTGTCGGTCAAGGTGCCTGACCCGAAGTTTTCCTCGCAGACCAAGGATAAGCTCGTGTCCTCCGAGGTGCGCCCGGCGGTCGAGAGCCTGGTCTACGAAAAGCTGACCGAATGGTTCGACGAGAACCCGGCGCCGGCGCGGGTGATCGTGGGCAAGATCATCGAGGCGGCGCTGGCGCGCGAAGCCGCGCGCAAGGCGCGCGAGCTGACGCGGCGCAAGACGGCCCTGGATGTGGCGTCCCTGCCCGGCAAGCTCGCGGATTGCCAGGAGCGCGATCCGGCCAAGTCCGAGCTGTTCCTCGTCGAGGGCGACAGCGCCGGCGGGTCGGCCAAACAGGGCCGGTCGCGGCAGAACCAGGCCGTGCTGCCGCTGCGCGGCAAGATCCTGAACGTCGAACGCGCGCGGTTCGACCGCATGCTGTCGAGCCAGGAGATCGGCACGCTCATCACCGCGCTCGGCACCGGGATCGGGCGGGACGAGTTCGACATCGCCAAGCTGCGCTACCACAAGGTCATCATCATGACCGACGCCGACGTGGACGGCGCGCATATCCGCACGCTGCTGCTCACGTTCTTCTTCCGGCAGATGCCGCAGCTGATCGAGGGCGGCTATCTCTACATCGCGCAGCCGCCGCTCTACAAGGTCGCCCGGGGGCGGTCGGAGGTCTATCTCAAGGATCAGGCCGCGCTCGAGGATTTCCTGATCGCGCAGGGCATCGAGGGCGCAGTGCTGCGGCTCGGGTCGGGCGAGGAACGGGCCGGGGCGGATCTGGCGGCGGTGGTAGACGAGGCAAGGGTGGTCCGGCGCAGCCTTTCCGCCTTTCCGACGCATTACCCCGCGCATATCCTCGAACAGGCGACGATCGCCGGGGCGCTGCTGCCGGGCGCGGTGGACGGCGATGCGCAGGGCGTGGCCGACCGTGTGGCGGCGCGGCTCGACCTGATCGCGGCGGAATACGAACGCGGCTGGCAGGGCCGGCCGACGCAGGACCACGGGCTGCGCCTGACCCGCACCCTGCGCGGGGTGGAGGAGGCGCGGGTGCTCGACGGGGCCGTCCTGCGCTCGGGCGAGGCGCGGCGGCTGGCGCAGCATACCGGCGCGCTTCAGGCGGTCTACGGCACGCCGGCGCGGCTGATCCGCAAGGACCGCGACCAGCCGATCATGGGCCCGCGCGACCTGCTCAAGGCCGTGCTGGCCGAGGGGGAAAAGGGCCTGACGCTGCAGCGCTACAAGGGCCTCGGGGAGATGAACCCCGAACAACTGTGGGAAACCACGCTCGATGCGACGGCGCGCACGCTCCTTCAGGTCAAGGTCGATGACCTTGCCGAGGCCGACGACATCTTCACCAAGCTGATGGGCGATATCGTCGAACCCCGCCGGCAGTTCATCCAGGACAACGCGCTGTCGGTGGAAAACCTCGACGCCTGACGAGGTGCGGATGCGCCGCCCGGGCCGCGCATCCGCAAGGCCCCGCGTCAGTGAACGCGTTCGGCCAGTTCCGCCTGATACCGCGCCGTCATCGCCTCGACCGCCGCGGCATGTCTGGCCGCAAGATCGGGGCGCAGCTTTTCCGCCCGGGCGGCGGCCTGCATCGTCGCCATGTGATGGCCCTGGAAATGCGGCATCACATAACGGGCGATCAGTTCATAGCTCTTGCGCGTCGCCGCCGGGTCGGCCCAGTTGTGCGCCAGCATCAGGTAGGCGCCGAACCCGCCGTTCGACTGCTTCATCAGCCGCTCGATCTGCGCCACCGCCATGTCGGGCGTGCCGATCGCGCCAAAGCCGCTTTCGTTCACGAACCGGATCATCTCCTCGACCGTATTCCCCGGCACCGCCATCTGCGGAAAGGCCGCGACGGCCTGGAAATAGTGGAACCACTGCTCGATCCCGTATTCGACGTCCCGCGCCGCCTGATCGGCGGTGTCGGCGATGTGCACAAGGCCGACGAGCCGCCACTTGGACCGGTCCACCGCCTTGCCATGCTGCTTCGCCTCGGCCTCGACCACATCCCAGTGCAGCGCCAGCGCATCGAATCCGGCGGCGGTCGTCGCGCCGATCGACAGCATCCCGACCCCGTGCCGCCCTGCCAGCCGCGGCCCGGCCGGCGATGCCACCGCGGCAGTCGCGATGTCGAACAGCGGCTGCGAATAGGGCCGCAGGTGCAGCCGCGCCTCGCGCAGATCCCAGCGGTCGTTGCGGAAGGTCAGCGGCGCCTCGCTGGTCAGCAGGTGCATGATGCACCCCAGACTGTCCTCGAGCAGCCCGCGCGTCTGGCTCGGGTCGATGCCGATCATCCGCGCATCCGTCGGCAGCGCCCCCGGCCCCACGCCCAGCATCACCCGGCCCCGCGTCATGTGGTCGAGCTGCACGATCCGCTCGGCCACCCAGAGCGGGTTGTGATAGCTCAGGCTCGTCACGCCGGTGCCGAGCCGGATGTGCCGCGTGCGTTCGGCCGCGGCGGCGATGAAGATCTCCGGGCTGGCGATGATCTCGGACCCGGCCGAATGATGCTCGCCGATCCAGGCCTCGTCATAGCCGCAACGGTCGAGCCACCGCATCAGGTCGAGGTCGTCCTCGAGCGCGAGGGTGGGGTTGATGCCCGGTTTGTGAAACGGGGCCAGAAACACGCCGAAGCGCAGGCGCTGTGTCATGAAGTCCTCCCAATGAACGGGCGCTTCGGCTTCTGATTGACCGCCTCCACCCGGACACAAGTATGTCGGGTGCGTCATTTTTCGCAAGCGCGGCCGTGTCAATCCGCCGCGGCCCGTCCCGACCGCGGCGCGGCGCGCCGGCCTCAACACCTGTGCGCGCAGCCCCCGGGGATGGCATAGGCCGCCCCACTTCATCGTTCGCGAAATACTCCGGGGGTCCGGGGGCTGGCCCCCGGCGCCCGCCCCCCCCCCCCCCCCCCCCCCCCCCCCCGCCCGCCACCCGCCCCCGCCCTCAGGGCATGAGGACCGTCGCCCCCGTCGTCGCCCGCGCCTCGAGCGCGCGGTGCGCCTCGGCCACCTCGCCCAGCGGAAAACGCTGGTCGATGCGGACCGCCACCAGCCCCGATGTGACCTTGGCCATCAGCCGCGCCGCCATCATCTGGCAGGTCGCATGATCGGCGATATGGGTGAACAGCGTCGGCCGCGTGACCTTGAGCGAACCCTTGGCCGCCAGCACCCCGAGGTTGACCGGCGGCACCGGCCCCGAGGCATTGCCGAACGAGATCATCGTCCCCAGCGGCCGAAGGCAGTCGAGCGAGCCGTCCCAGGTCGCCGCGCCGACCGAATCCATCACCGCATCCACCCCCCTGCCCCCGGTCAGGCTGCGCACCTGCGCCGGCCAGTCGGCCTCGCGGTAGTTGATCGCCTCGGCCGCGCCGTGATCGAGCGCGAGGCGGCATTTCTCGGCCGAACCGGCCGTTGCGATGAGGCGGATCCCCTCGGACCGCGCCCATTGGCAGGCGATCAGCCCCACGCCCCCGGCGGCGGCATGGAACAGCACGGTATCGCCAGCCCTCAGGTCGGCGGTGCGGTGAAAGAGGTATTCGACCGTCAGGCCCTTGAGCATCATCGCCGCCCCGGTCTCGAAGGACACCGCCTCGGGCAGCGGGACGACCTGCGCAGCCGGCATCACCCGCGCCTCGCAATAGGCACCGGGCGGCTGGCTGGCATAGGCCGCGCGCATGCCAGGGGCGAGATGGGACACGCCCGGCCCGACCGCCTCGACGATGCCCGCCGCTTCCATCCCGAGCGCGGCGGGAAGGGCCATCGGGTAGAGGCCGCCGCGCTGGTAGACGTCGATGAAATTCAGCCCCACGGCATGATGGCGGATGCGAATCTCGCCCGGGCCGGGATCGCCCACCGGGCGATCCTCGAACTCCAGCACTTCGGGCCCGCCATGCGCCCGGATCACGACCGTTCTGGCCATCGTCATGTCCCCCCTGCAAAACGGGCCGCGTGGCGCGCCCGCAATTCGGCCTTCTGCACCTTGCCCATGCTGTTGCGCGGCAGGGCCGCCGCGATCTCGACCGCCTTGGGCTGCTTGAACCGGGCGAGCGTTTCGGCAAGCCCCCCGATGATCGCGGCGGGCTCGAGGCTCGCCCCCGCCCGGGGGACCACGATCGCCACCACCGCCTCGCCGAAATCGGGATGCGGCACGCCGACGACCGCGCTTTCCAGAACCCCCGGCAGGGCGTCGATCGCCGCTTCGACCTCGACCGGATAGACGTTGAAGCCGCCGGTGATGATGAGGTCCTTCTGCCGCCCGACGATGGTCAGATAGCCGTCGGCATCGAACCGTCCCAGATCGCCGGTGATGAAGAACCCGTCCGCGCGCAGGTCCTCGGCCGTCTTGTCCGGCATCCGCCAGTAGCCGGCAAAGACATTCGGCCCGCGCACCTCGACCATCCCCGTCTCCCCCGGCGGCAGCGGGCGGCCCGCGGGGTCGCAGACCCGCACCTCGACCCCCGGCAGGGGCAGGCCCACGGTGCCGGCGCGCCGCTCGCCCGCATAGGGGTTGGAGGTGTTCATGTTGGTCTCGGTCATGCCGTAGCGTTCGAGGATGCGGTGGCCCGTCCGCGCCTCCCAGGCGCGGTGGGTCTCGGCCAGCAGCGGGGCCGAGCCGCTGACGAACAGGCGCATGTGGGCGGTCAGGGCGCGGTCCAGCCGGGGATCGTCCAAGAGCCGGGTGTAGAACGTCGGCACGCCCATCATCGCGCTCGCCTGCGGGATCAGGCGCAGCGCCTCGGCCGCATCGAAACCGGGGCAGAGGATCATCCGCCCGCCCGTCAGCAGCGCGATGTTGGTGGCCACGAACAGGCCGTGGGTGTGGAACACCGGCAGCATGTGCAGCAGCACGTCGCGGTCGGTGAAGGCCCATTCCCGCGCCAGCACCGCACCGTTGGACAGAAGGTTGGCATGGGTGAGCATCGCGCCCTTGGACCGGCCCGTGGTGCCCGACGTATAGAGGATCGCCGCCAGATCGCCCGGCCCGCGCCCCACCGGCGCAAAGGCCCCGTCCTGCCCCGCCGCGAGATCGGCGAGGCTGCCCGCCCCGCCCGCGTCCAGCGTCACGATCCGCGCGCCGGCCGCGACCGGGGCCAGCGCGGCCGCCCGGCCCGGATCGCACACGAGGATCCGCGGCTCGGCATTGCCGACGAAATAGGCGACCTCGGCCGGGGTATAGGCGGGGTTGAGCGGCAGGAACACCGCCCCGGCCGCCACTGCCGCGCCATAAAGCGCCAGCGCCTCGGGCGATTTGGCGACCTGCACCGCGACACGGTCGCCCGGGGCGATGCCGAGCGCCGCGAGCGCGCCGGCCATCCGCAGGACCATCGCGTGGAAGGCAGCGCCCGTGACCGTCCGTCCGTCGGGCAGGATCATCAGATCGCCCGTCCGCCCGTCGAGCGGCGCAAAGAGCGCGTCGAAAAGGTGATTGTCGGCCATGCCCGTCCCCGCCTGCGCAGTCACGCCCTTGTGCGGCAGCGCGCGCGTGGCGGCAAGGGGCCCGGAGGGGCGCGCGGCTTGACTTTGGAATGCGAATGATTATCAGTTTCGGCGCAATGGAGGTTTTCATGCCCGCCTTCGGTCTTTCCCGCCTCCAGGTCTCGCGCCGCCGCGCAGCGGCGCGCGGCGCCCGATGGCTCGTCCGGTCGCTTGTCCTGCCGGTTGCATTCGCCGCGGCGCTGGCCGCAGCGCCCGCGGCGGCAGCGGACCGGCCGCGCATCGTGGCGACGATCGGCATGATCGCCGACATGGCCCGCACCCTTGCCGGGGACTGCGCCGAGGTGCGCGCGCTCATCGGGCCGGGGACCGATCCGCATACCTACCGCGCCACGCCGTCGGATGTCGCGGCGCTGAACCGGGCGGATGTGATCCTCTATCTCGGCCTCGGGCTCGAAGGCCAGCTTGCGCAGGTGCTCGGCCGGCTCGGCACGCGCAAGACGGTGGTCGCCATCGGCGCGGCGATCCCGGCGGACCGGCTGCTGGTCGAGGATGGCGCCCCCGATCCGCATGTCTGGATGTCGCCTGCGCTCTGGTCCCTCGCGATCCCGGCGGTTGCGGCGGCGGTGCGCGATGCCGCGCCGGCCTGCGCCGAGGCCGTGGCGGCGGCGGCCGGGCGGCACGCGGCCGAACTTGCCGCGCTCGACGCCTGGGGGCGCGCAAGCCTCGCCACGATTCCCGCGGACAGGCGGATCCTCGTGACCGCGCATGACGCCTTCGGCTATATGGGCCGCGACTGGGACATCCGGGTCGAGGCGATCCAGGGGATCTCGACCGAGGCCGAGGCGAGCGTGGCCGACATCACCCAAACCGCCCGGCTGGTCGCCGACATGCGCGTGCCGGCGGTGTTCGTCGAAAGCACGATCAATCCGCGCACCATCGAGGCGCTGATCGCCGCCGCCCGCAGCCTCGGGCACGAGGTGACCATCGGCGGCGCGCTGCTGGCCGATGCGATGGGGGCCGAGGGGACGGCGGCGGGCACCTATATCGGCATGATCCATGCCAATGTGACCGCCATCGCCGCCGCCCTCGGCGGCAGGGCGCTGCCGCTGCCGGAGGCGCTGCGGGACTGGGGCGCGATCTGGGGGATCGGATGAGCGATCTGCACGAGCCGCATATCGCGCTGCACATCGAGGATCTGACGGTCAGCTATCACGAACGCCCGGTCCTGTGGGACATCGACCTCGACATCCCGCCCGGCGTCATGGCGGCCATCGTCGGGCCGAACGGCGCGGGCAAATCCACGTTGCTCAAGGCCGCGCTCGGCCTTGTGCGCCCGGCGGCCGGGCATGTGCGGTTCTTCGGCCTGCCCTTCGCCGCCGCCCGCCAGCGCGTCGCCTACGTGCCGCAGCGCGCCAGCGTGGACTGGGATTTCCCGACCGACGTGCTCGACGTGGTGACGATGGGAACCTATGGCCGGCTCGGCTGGTTCCGGCGGCCGGGGCGCGCGGGGCGGGATGCGGCGATGGCGGCGCTCGAACGGGTGGGGATGCAGGACTATGCCGGCCGCCAGATCGGGCAGCTTTCGGGCGGCCAGCAGCAGCGCGTGTTCCTCGCCCGGGCGCTGGTGCAGGGGGCTGACCTCATCCTGCTGGACGAACCGATGGCGGGGGTGGATGCGCCGACCGAGCGGGCCATCGTCGCCGTGTTGCAGGCCCTGCGCAACGAGGGGCGGACGATCGTGGTCGTCCACCATGACCTTTCCACGGTCGAGCGCTATTTCGACTGGATGGTGCTGCTGAACGTGCGGGTGATCGCGCAGGGCCCTGTGGGCGAGGTCTACACGCGCGAGGCGCTGGCGCGCACCTATGGCGGGCAGGCGGCGCTGCTGGGGGCCGGGGCGTGATCGACCTGCTGGCCGACTACACCACCCGGATCGTCGCGCTCGGCGCCGCGCTCGCCGGGGCGCTGGCGGGGCTGGCGGGCGCCTTTGCGCTGCTCAGGCGGCAGAGCCTGCTGGGCGACACCCTCGCCCATGCCGCGCTGCCCGGCGTGTGCCTGGGGTTCCTCGTCGCGGGCGGGCGGCACCTGCCGGCGCTGATGGCGGGCGCACTGGCGGCGGGTCTGGCGGCGGCATGGGCGGTGGCGGTCGTCGCGCGGTCCACGCGCATCAAGCCGGATACCGCGCTCGGGATCGTGCTGTCGCTGTTCTTCGCCGCGGGGGTGGTGCTCTTGACGCATGTGCAGGCGACCGGCGGGGCGTCGCAGGCGGGGCTCGAGACGTTCCTGTTCGGGCAGGCGGCGGCGATGCTGGCCGGCGACGTCGTGTTGCTCGCCGGTCTCGGGGCGGTTTCGGTGGCGGCTGTGGCGTTGCTCTGGCGCCCGATCAAGGTCGCGACCTTCGATCCCGCCTTCGCCGCCGTGCAGGGCTGGCCGGTGGCGCGGATCGACCTCGGGCTGACCGCGCTCATCGCGGTCGCGGTGGTGGCGGGGGTGCAGATCGTCGGGGTCGTGCTGATGACGGCGCTGATCGTCGCCCCGGCGGCGGCGGCGCGGCAATGGGCGCGCTCGCTCGGTGCGATGGTGGCGCTGTCTGCCGCGTTCGGGGCGGTGGCGGGGGTGGCCGGGGCGCTGGTCAGCGCGGCGTCGCGGGGCCTTGCGACCGGGCCGGTGATCGTGCTGACGGCGACCGGGATGGTGGTGCTGTCGTTTCTGCTCGCGCCCGAGAGGGGGGCACTCGCCGCCGTGCTGCGCGGCGCGCGGGCGCGCGGGCGGGCGCGGAACAGTGCGGCCGAGGGGCGCGTGCTCGGCAGCCTGTCGGCGCTGGCGCGGGCGCATGCCGACCCCGCCTATCCGGCCGAGCGCGGGATGATCGAGGCGCTGCACGGCCGCGCCGCGCGCGCCACGCTTGCAAGGCTCGAAGCGGCCGGGCTGGTGCGGGCGGTCGATCACGCGCCCGAGAATACGCCGCATTGGGAACTGACGGCCGCCGGGCGCAGCGCCGCAGACGGGGGCGGGCGATGATCGCGGCCGCGTTCGACTCGATCCCGGCGATGATCGTGCTGACCGGCGTGCTGACCGGCCTCGCGGCAGCGCTGCCCGGCACCTTCCTCGTGCTGCGCGGGCAGGCGATGCTCGCCGATGCCATCGCCCATGCCATCGTGCTGGGCATCGTGGCGGTCTGGCTGGCGACGGGCGCGACGGCGGGGCCGGTCCTGATCGTCGGGGCGGCGGCGGCCGGGGTCGCTTGCGTCCTCGCGACCGAGGCGGTGGCGGCGACGCGGCTGGTGCGGGACGATGCGGCCATCGGCCTTGTATTCCCGGCGATGTTCGCGCTCGGCGTCCTGCTCATCAACCTCAACGCGCGCAACCTGCACCTCGATGCCCATGCGGTGCTGCTGGGCGAGATCGGGTTCGTCTGGCTCGACACCGTGCCGGTTCTCGGCGCCGAGGTGCCGCGCGCTGTGATCGCGCTGGCGGCGATGACGGCGGTCAATGCGGCCTTCGTTGCGGCGTTCTGGAAGGAGCTCAAGCTGGCCGCCTTCGATCCCGGTCTTGCCGCCGCGCTCGGCCTGCGGCCGCGGCTGATCGGGAACCTTTTGCTCGCGCTGACGGCGGCGACGGCGGTGGCGGCGTTCGATGCGGTGGGGGTGGTGCTGTTCGTCGCCTTCGTGATCGTCCCGCCCGCGGCCGCGCTGCTGCTGACCGACCGGCTTTCGGCGATGCTGGCGCTGGCGCTGGCCATCGCGGCGGTGTCGGCAGCCGTCGGCTATCCGCTGGCGGTGGCGGCGGATGTGTCGATCGGCGGCGCCATGGCGCTGGCGGCGGGGGCGGCCTTCGCCGCTGCGCTGCTCGCCGGCCCCCGGCACGGCATCCTCGCCGCCGGGCGCGCGCGGACCCGGGCCCGGCTTGACGCCGATTGCCGCACGCTGGCCGCCCATCTGGCCGCGCACGAGGCAGGGCCCGAGGCGGCGGCCGAGAATACCGAGGGCGGGCTTGCCGGGCATCTGGGCTGGGACGGCGCCCGCATCGCGCAGGTGCTGATGGCCGCGCAGGACCGCGGCCTTGTGCGCCGCGCCGGGGCGGCTCTGGCGCTCACGCCCGAGGGGCGGGCGATGGCGCGGGCGATCCTCGCGCCGCCGCGCGGCTGAGCGGACCGCGATCCGCAGGCCCGGCAGCACGTCCGGGCCAAGGCGGCGGGCCTTGCCCATCACCTCGCAATTGTTATACTATCACATAACAAGCGAGGAACCCATGCCCGACACCCGCCTGCCCGTCACCGTCCTGTCCGGCTTTCTCGGGGCCGGCAAGACGACGCTGCTCAACCATGTGCTCAACAACCGCGCCGGGCGCCGCGTCGCGGTGATCGTCAACGACATGTCCGAGGTCAACATCGACGCCGACCTGATCGCCGCGGGCGCCGACCTCAAGCGCGGCGAGGAGCGGCTGGTCGAGATGTCGAACGGCTGCATCTGCTGCACGCTGCGCGAGGATCTGATGATCGAGGTGCGCCGGCTGGCCGAGGCGGGCCGGTTCGACGCGCTGCTGATCGAATCGACCGGCGTGTCCGAACCGCTGCCGGTCGCCGCGACATTCGATTTCCGTGATGCCGAGGGGCGGAGCCTCGGCGATGTCGCGCGGCTCGACACGATGGTGACGGTGGTCGATGCGATCAACCTGCTGCGCGATTTCTCGTCCCACGACTTTCTGGGCGACCGCGGTGAAGTGGCGGGCGAGGGGGACAACCGGAGCCTCGTCAACCTTCTGACCGACCAGATCGAATTTGCCGATGTGATCGTGCTCAACAAGGTGACCGATGCGGGGCCGGACCGGGCCGATGCGGCGCGCAAGATCATCAAGGCGCTCAACCCGGTCGCCCGGCTGATCGAGACCGACCATGCGCGCGTCGCCGCCACCGACATCCTCGACACCGGCCTGTTCGACTTCGACCGCGCGCACCAGCATCCGCTCTGGGCGCAGGAGCTTTACGGTCACGCCGACCATGTGCCCGAGACCGAGGAATACGGCATCACGTCCTTCGTCTATCGCGCGCGGCGCCCCTTCGATCCGGCGCGGGTGCATGCGGTCCTGAATGGCCCCCTGCCCGGCGTGATCCGCGCCAAGGGGCATTTCTGGATCGCCACAAGGCCCAACTGGGTGGCCGAGTTTGCGCTGGCGGGCGCCGTGTCGTCGGTGGCGCCGCTGGGCGGCTGGTGGGCCGCGATCCCGCGCGACCGCTGGCCGCAGGACCGCGGCGCGGTCGCCAAGATGATGGAACACTGGGTCGAACCCTGGGGCGACCGGCGGCAGGAGATCGTGTTCATCGGCCACGGCATGGACCGCGCCGCGATCACGGCCGCGCTGGATGGCGCACTCGTGCCGGCGGCGGCCTACACCCCAGCGGCCTGGGCGCACCTGCCCGACCCCTTTCCGTCCTGGCGGCGCGAGGCGGCATGAGGGACGGCATGCCGGCGGCGCGCATCGCCGTCGATCCGTCGCCGGAGATCCTGGCGGCGATCCACGAGGCCGGCTGCGCCGCGGCGATCTGGGATCGCCGGCTCGACGCCGACCTTCTTCATGCGCTGGCGCTGTTGCCGCCCTCGAACCTGCCACGGCTGCGGGCCTGCGTGGCCGCGGCCGATGCGGGCGCGGCGGTGGACGAGGCCTGCACCATCGCCGGTGCGCCGGCGGGCGGGCTGCGCGCCGCGCTTGTCGCCGATGTCGCGGCGCTGGCCCGCCGCTTTGCCGCGATCATGGCGACGGGGCACCTGCACCTCCGGCTCGACGTGGTCACGGGCGATGCCTGCCGCCGGTTTCACTGCGACATGGTGACGGCGCGGCTCCTGTGCAGCTATCGCGGGCCGGGGACGGAATACGGCACCGCCCGGGTCGGCGGCGATCCCGATCCGGTGCAGCGGATGGCGACGGGCGCGGCGGGGATGTTCCGCGGGCGGCTCTGGCCCGGCGCGGGCTGCGCGCTCGTCCATCGCTCGCCCCCCATCGCCGGGACCGGTGTGGTGCGACTGGTGCTGGTGATCGACGCGGGGGATCACGGGCATGGCTAGGCGGGCGGGACGGGCGCGGCGCAACATCGTCACGACGCTGCGACACCGTCAGGCTGCGCCGATGGCCGCCTTCGATCGCCTGCCCCCGGCCTTGCGCCGCTGGCTCCAGCGGGCGGCACTGCCCTGGAGCGTGGCGAGCGCCCTGCGCCTGTGGCATCGGGCGATGGCAGAGACGGGCTGCGAGGCCGATGCCCTCGCCCGTCTCGACGCGGCCGAGGCGCGCAGCATCGCCCGGGATGCCGCGCGCATCTGGGGCCGGGGGCACCCGGCCGCCGCGGCCGGGGTCAGGCGGCCGGCACCTTGACCTTGCGCAGATAGGGCAGCACGACATCCACGCTGCCGAATTTCGCCTCGGCCTCGGCGGTCGGCAGCGTCAGCGCCACGATCATGTCCTCGCCCGGCCGCCAGTCGGCCGGCGTGGCCAGCGGCGCGCCATCGGTGGCGCGAATGGCGTCCAGCGCCCGCAGGATCTCGTCGAAGTTGCGCCCGACCGACATCGGATAGATCAGCATCAGGCGGATGCGCTTGTCGGGGCCGATGATGAAGGTGCTGCGCACCGTCGCCGTCGCGGCGGCCGTCCGGCCATCGGGCAGAACTGCTTCGGCCGGCATCATGTCATAGAGCTTGGCGATGGTCAGATCGCTGTCGGCGAAGATCGGGAAGGTCACGGGCCGGCCCGACACCGCCTCGATATCCGCCTTCCAGCGCAGGTGCTCCTCGACCGGATCGACCGAGATGCCGGCGACCTTGGTGCCGCGGCGGGCGAATTCCTCGGCCATCCGCGCCACGGCGCCGAATTCGGTGGTGCAGACGGGCGTGAAATCCTTGGGATGGCTGAACAGGATCGCATAGCTGTCGCCGATCCAGTCGTGCAGCGTGATCGGGCCGTCTGTGCTGTCGGCGGTGAAGTTCGGGGCGATGTCGTTGATGCGCAAGGCCATGGGCGAAGTCTCCTGTCGGCATGCCGCCGCGCGTGTCGCGGCGCCTTCTTCAAATCGGGATGCTCGCGCGAGATGCAACACCCGGGGCGGGCCTGCGACATCGGTGCAGGCCCGCCCCGGGTCCGCGCGGTCTCAACCGCGGCGGCGGCGCAAGAGCGCGAGCCCGCCGAGGCCCAGCGCCATGAGAGGCAGCCCCGCCGGCAGCGGCACCGGGGCGAGCGCGGCGCGCAGCTCGGCCGTGGTATAGTCGATCCCGCCGACCGACCAGGCCTCGAAGTTCAGGAAGGTCGCGTCAAAGGTCTGCCGCGGGGTCAGCGCCAGCAGCAGATCGACCCGGTTGCCGGTCACGTCGAAGCCGAGGATGTCGGCGAGGCTGTAGTCGAGCCGGACGGTATCGAGCCCGGCGCCGCCGTCGATCACGCCCCGGATCGCCGCATTCATCCCGAGCGCCGCGAGCCCGAAGACATCGTTGCCGGCACCGAAGATCACATCGCCGATGATGATCCCGTTCATCTCGTTCGTCACGCTGCTGTCGCCCTGCAGCGGCGCAAAGGCGATGGCCGTGCCGGTGCCGCCCATCAGCGTGCCGCGGTTGGTCACGGTGATGCGGTTCTGCGCATGGTCATCGGACCCGATGGCGCGCGGCCCTTCGATCAACCCCTCGTTGACGATCGACAGATCGCCCGACCGGCGGTTGTCGGCCGGATCGGTCGGCTCGTAGAACGGGTCGATATCGATCCCCGACCCCGCGCCGCCCATGCGGGCGCGGATGATCCCGGTGGCGCCATTGAAGATCGACCCCTCGTCCACGTCGATCCCGTCGTCGGTGCCCGAGATCAGGCCGTGGTTGACCACCGTGCCCGACGCGAACTGCACCCCGTCCGCATCGGTCGTGGTCGGGGCGGCGACGATGGTGCCTTCGTTGTAGAGGGTGAATCCCTGCCGCGCCTCGATCACCTCGTCGCCGCCGAAGAGGTCGCCATAGTTGAACACGCGCGCCCCCGGCCCGCGAAGCTGGATCGCCCGGTCGCCGGTCGAGGTGATCGTGCCGTGGTTCGTCACGGTCGAATTCGGCAGCGCGAGTGCGTTGAGCGTGCGCACCGCCTGGCGCACGGCCGTGATCGTCGCGCCCGCTTCGTTCGTCAGGGTAAAGCCGCCCGTGCCGCCGGTGATATGGATGCCGCGGCTGGCGCTGGTGATCGCGCCCGCGTTGACCACGGTCAGATTGCTGCCCGTCCCCTGGATGCCGGCGTTGGCATTGTCGCCCGTCGTCCGCTCGGCCAGGATCGTGCCCGCGTTGTCCACCCGCACCCGGTCGCCCGACAGCAGCAGGGCCGGCGCGTTCGGCGTCTCGTTGGGCTTGGTGACGCTGGCGCCCGTCTCGATGGTCACGGTCAGGTCCGACAGCGCGCTCGCCTGCGGCCCGTTGGCCCCGACGCAGGTGAGGGTAAGCGCGCTGAGCGAGCAGGCCCGCGCCTCGGGGGCGAGGGCGAGGGCAAGAACGGCGGTGCCGGCAAGCAGGATTGAGCGACCCATGGGGTATCCTCTTCGAAACTTCCGGCGGGTGGTTACCCGCGCTCGATGACCGACCTGTGACATGCCCATGCTGTCCGGCGCGGTCTCGCCCCCGCGCAAGGCGCGGCACGGCCGGGCTTGCGGCGCCCGCCCGCCGGTGCCACGCTGCGCCAAAATGGGAGAACCGGCCATGATCGAGAAACGCGACTTCTACATCGGCGGCCAGTGGGCCCCCGCGCGGCAGGGCACCGATTATCACGTCATCGACCCCTCGACCGAGGAACCCTGCGCCGTCATCAGCCTCGGCGGACAGGCCGACACCGATGCCGCCGTCGCCGCCGCCAAGGCCGCCGGGCCGATGTGGGCCGAAACCGACCCGAACGAACGGCTGGCGGCCGTCGAGCGGCTGCTGGCCATCTACGAGGACCGGATGGAGGAGATGGCGCAGGCCATCAGCCTCGAGATGGGCGCGCCGATCGACTTCGCCCGCAAGGAGCAGGCGCCGTCGGGCAACTGGCACATCCGCAATTTCATCACCGCCTTCAAGTCGATGCAGCTTTTGCGCCCGCTGGGCGACGGCACCCCGGGCGCGATGATCGCGCACGAGCCGATCGGGGTCGTCGGCCTCATCACGCCGTGGAACTGGCCGATGAACCAGGTCGCGCTCAAGGTGCCGGCGGCGCTCTTGGCGGGCTGCACGATGGTGCTCAAGCCGAGCGAGGAGGCGCCGCTGTCCTCGCTCCTCTTCGCGCAGATGGTGCATGACGCGGGCGTGCCGCCCGGGGTGTTCAACCTCGTGAACGGCGACGGCGCGGGGGTCGGCAGCCAGTTGTCGCGCCACCCGGACGTGCAGATGATCAGCTTCACCGGCTCCACCCGCGCCGGGCGGGCGATCACGGCGGCGGCGGCCGAGACGCTCAAGCGCGTGACGCTGGAACTCGGCGGCAAGGGCGCGAACCTGATCTTTGCCGATGCCGACGACAAGGCGGTCAAGCGCGGCGTGCGGCACATGTTCGAGAACACCGGACAGTCGTGCAACGCGCCCTCGCGGATGCTGGTGGAGCGGCCGATCTACGATCAGGCGGTGGAGATCGCGCGCGAGCTGGCCGAAGCGACCCGGGTCGGCCCGGCGTCCGAGCCCGGCCGGCACCTTGGCCCGGTGGTCAACAAGCGCCAGTGGGAGCAGATCCAGCGCTATATCGAGATCGGCATCGCCGAGGGCGCGCGGCTGGTCGCCGGCGGGCCGGGGCGGCCCGAGCACCTCAACCGCGGGTTCTTCGTCAAGCCGACCGTCTTTGCCGACGTCAAGCCGGGCATGACCATCGAGCGCGAGGAAATCTTTGGCCCGGTGCTCGCCATGATCCCCTTCGACACCGAGGACGAGGCGCTGGCGATTGCCAACGATACGCCCTACGGGCTGACCAACTATGTCCAGACTGCCGACGGCGCGCGGCGCAACCGGCTGGCGCGGCGGCTGCGGTCGGGGATGGTCGAGATGAACGGGATGTCGCGCGGCGCCGGCGCCCCGTTCGGCGGCGTCGGCCTGTCGGGCCGCGCCCGCGAGGGCGGCACCTGGGGGCTGGAGGAGTTCATGGAGGTCAAGTCGATCTCCGGCTGGGCGGCCGAGGCGGCGGAATAGCCGGCCGGTCGGCCGGGGAAGCGGCCCCCACGCCGCCTTGCCTTGCCACGCCGATCCGCTATCCTGCGCCCGCCCTTCAAGGACCGCGACCATGACCAACCAAGTCCCGCCCCACCCCGCCCCCGAGACCGAGGTCGTGCGCCGCTGGAAGGTCGCTTGCGACGGCGGTATCGGCGCGCTGGGGCACCCGCGCGTCTGGCTGGTCATCCCCGAGGATCGCGGCTGGATCGACTGCGGCTATTGCGACAAGCGCTATGTTCACGAAAGCGCGGCGGCGGCGCTCGGCCTTGCGGACGGGCGCGCCGCCTGAAGGCGCAGAACCAGCGGGACGCCGCCTTGCGGCCGGGCCGCGCAGGCCGGGGGATCGGGCGTGGCATCATGGCTGCATGACGAACGGCTGGGTGCGGTGGTTGCGGTCATCCGCGGCTGCGGGGCGCGCCGGGTGCTCGACCTCGGATGCGGCGACGGCGATCTGGTTCTGCGCCTTGCGGACGAGCCGGGGATCGCGCGCATCGTCGGGATCGACCTGTCGCGCCCCGCGCTCGACCGGCTCAGGGCGCGGCTCGCGGATACCGATCGGCGCGGCGCAGCGATCGACCTGGTCGAGCGCTCGGTCACCGAGGCCGGCGCGGCGCTGGCCGGGTTCGATTGCGCGGCGCTTGTCGAGGTGATCGAGCATCTCGACCCTGCGCATCTGTCGCGCCTGGAAACGGCCGTCTTTGAGGCGATGCGCCCGGGGACGGTGATCGTCACCACCCCGAATGCCGAGTTCAACCCGCTCCTCGGGGTGCCGCCGGCGCGCTTTCGCCACCCCGGACACCGGTTCGAATGGGGCCGGGCGCGGTTCCGGCGCTGGGGCGCGGGGGTGGCGGGTCGGCATGGCTATGACGCGTCCTATGCCGACATCGGCGGGCGGCACCCCGACCTCGGCGGGGCGAGCCAGATGGCGGTGTTCCGGCGCAGGCCGCCGGGCTGACGCCCGCCGCAGCACACATCGCACCCCGCCGCGTCACGCCTTGCGTGCAGGCGCCCCGCCGGCGAACCGGTTGCCATGGCGCCAGTCGCAGGGCGCTTCCTGCATCTCGAGGTGCAGCCGGCTGCCGGTATAGGGATTGGCGCGGATCAGCGCTTCGTCCACGTCGATGCCGAGGCCGGGCGCCTGCGGCGTCTCGATGAACCCGTCCTCCCACCGGATCGTGTCGCGGATGAGGGCACGGTGAAAGGCCCCGCCGGTCTGGATCGTCTCGACCAGCAGCAGGTTGGGGATCGCGGCCGCAAGCTGGATGTTGGCCGCCCATTCGATCGGCCCGGCATAGAGATGGGGGGCCATCTCGGCGCCATAGACCTCGGCCATGGCTGCGATCTTGCGCCCCTCCCAGATCCCTCCCGCCCGGCCGAGCGCCGGTTGCAGGATGCGCACGCCGCCGAGGCGCAGAAGCGTGCCGAACTCGGCCCGCGTCGTGAGCCTCTCGCCCGTGGCCAGCGGCACCCGGACATGGCGCGCGACCTCGGCGAATTCGGGCAGCATGTCGGGCGGCACCGGTTCCTCATACCAAAGCGGATCGTAGGGTTCGAGCGCGCGGCCCAGCCGGATCGCACCCGGGGTCGAGAACTGGCCGTGCGTGCCGAACAGCAGGTCCGCCCGGTCGCCCACCGCCGCCCGGATCGCGCGGCAGAAGGCGACCGACCGCGCGATGTCGGACATGGCCGGCTGATGTCCGCCGCGCAGCGTATAGGGGCCGGCGGGGTCGAACTTGACGGCCGTGAAGCCCCGCGCGACACAGGCCGCCGCCGCTTCGGCCGCCGCGTCGGGGTCGAACCAGAAATTGTCCTCGTCCTGTCCCGGCTCGGGATAGAGATAGGTGTAGCTGCGCAGCCGTTCGTTCATCAGCCCGCCCAGAAGCGCCCAGACCGGCCGCCCCCGCGCCTTGCCCAGAATGTCCCAGCAGGCGATCTCCAGCCCCGAAAAGGCGCCAATCACGGTCAGGTCGGGCCGCTGCGTGAAACCCGATGAATAGGCGCGCCGATACATCATCTCGATGTTCTCGGGGCTCTCGCCCTGCATGTGCCGGCTGAACACATCGTCGATGACCGCGCGCATCGCATCGGGGCCGACGCTGGCGGCATAGACCTCGCCCCAGCCGGTGATGCCGTCATCCGTCGTCAGCTTGACGAAGATCCAGTAGCGGCCGCCCCAGCCGGGCGGGGGCGGGGCGACGACGAAGATTTCAAGATCTTTCAGGCGCATGGCGGGCGATCTCCCATTCCGTTCGGGCCGGGTCGGCGGCGGTGTTCAGGCGAAGGGGTCGGCTGGAACGGGGTCCAGGGCGACCCAGACCGACCGGGTCTGCTGATAGGCGCGCAGCCCCTCGATCCCGTTCTCGCGCCCGTAGCCCGACCGCTTCATCCCGCCCACCGGCGATTGCGGCGCGGCGTGGAAATAGGTGTTCACATACACCGTCCCCGCCGCGATCCGGTCTGCAAGCCGCATGGCACGGGCGGTATCGCGGCTCCAGACCCCGGCGGCGAGGCCATGCTCGCCATCGTTGGCCATGGCGAGCGCGGCCGCGTCGTCATCGACCGCCAGCACGGCGAGCACGGGGCCGAAGACCTCGTCGCGCGCCAATGCGCTGTCGGGGCGCACGTTGGTGAAGATGGTCGGGGCGACGGCATAGCCCGGCCCATCCAAGGCCCCGCCGCCCGCGACGAGCCTCGCCCCGTCGCGGCGGGCCGCATCGATCGCGACGCGCACGCGATCGAGATGCGGGCGGTTGGCGATCGGGGCCATCCGGGTTGCCGCATCCATCGGCGGGCCGGGGCGCACGCCCTCCACCAGCGCCACGAGCCGCGCGACAAGCGCGTCATGCACGCTGCGGTGCACGATCACCCGCGCGCCGGCGATGCAGCTCTGCCCCGCGGGCGGGAAGATGCCGCCGACGATACCGGCCGCGGCAAGGTCGAGGTCGGCATCGTCGAGCACGACCTGCGGCGACTTGCCGCCGAGTTCGAGGATCACGGGCTTGGGTCCGCGCGCCGCCGCGGCCGCGACCGCCCGCCCGCCGGCAAGGCCGCCCGTAAAGCTGACGATGCCCACGCCCGGGTGCTCCACCAGCGCCTGCCCCGCCTCGTCCCCCAGCCCCGTGACCACGTTGACAAGGCCGGGCGGCAGGTCGGCCCCCTCCAGCACCCCCGCCAGCGCGAGGGTCGAGACCGAGGCATGTTCGGATGGCTTGAGCACCACCGTGTTGCCCGCCGCGATGGCCGGCGCGATCTTCCACACCGCGATCAGGAGGGGCGAGTTCCAGGCGGTGATGCAGGCCGCAACGCCGAAGGGCACCGGGCGGGTGTAGTTGAGCATATCGGGCACATCGACCGGGATGGCCCGCCCCTCGATCGCTTCGGCGAGGCCCGCGTAGTAGCGCAGCGTATCGGGCAGGTTGCCGGTGAGCGCGCCGAGGATGTCGCGGTGGCGCTTGCCGTTGTCGCGCGTCTCGATCTCGGCGAGGCGCGGGGCGCCCGCGACTAGAGCATCGGCCATCCGGTGCAGAAGGCGCGCGCGGCCGGCGCCGGTCGTCCGCTGCCACGCCGGCGAGGCGAAGCAGGCCGCCGCCGCACCGACCGCCCGGTCCACGTCTGCTGCGCCGCAACGCGGGATGCGCGCCCAGACCGCGCCCGTCGCGGGATCGATGCTGTCGAGCCAGGCGCCGCCGTCCGGCCGATGCCAGGCGCCACCGGCAAAATATCCTTGGTCCGTCATCTCGTCCCTCCACCCTGCCCGCGCGCCATGTCACCATGCACGGCCGCCGCATGCCAGCATCCGGGTCCGCCGCCGCGCCGCCGCTGTGGCTTTGCCTCCCTCACGCTCCGGCCCGCCGCGGGTCATCGGGCGGGGGTGCGGGCCGGCCGGCAATCATGTCGGCGGCGCGTTCGGCCATCATGACGACGGTAGCGGTCGGATTGGCGCTGATCTGGTCGGGAAAGGCCGAGGCATCGACGACGCGCAGCCCCGCGACCCCACGCAGCCGGAACGCGGCGTCGAGCACGGCGCCGGCATCGCCATCGGCGCCGATCCGGCAGGTTGACACCGGATGGTGGCCGGTGGTGACGGCGGCACGGATATCCTCGTCCGCGGCCAGCGGCGTGCCGTCGCCCGCGATGGGGCCGGTCAGCACCGCGGCAAGGGCCGGCTGCGCGACCAGCCGGCGGACGAGCGCGCGCCCGGCCGCGAGCGCGTCGATATCGGCCGTCTCGCGGCAGAGCGCCGGATCGATCAGCGGCGGCGCGTCGGGGTCTTGCGCGAGCCGCACCGTGCCGCGGCTGGCGGGGCGAAGGAGGTTGACGTCGAACTGCACGCCCGGCAGCGCCCGTCTGCCCCGCGCGATGATCTGCGCGCCAAGGCCGCCCGATCGGCCGGGACCGGCGCCGTCGCGCGGCGCTTCCTGCGTTGCCATGGGCGTGAAGAACACCTCGAGGTCGGGCAGACCGCCGGCCGCGCGGCCGTGGAAGAGGCCGCTGCTCCAGAACGGTGCGGCGGCCGGGCCGCGGCGGCCCAGAAGGTAGCGCAAGCCCATCCCGAGCGTCCGGTCCAGCCGCTGGAACCGCGCGAAGGACAGCGCCGGATCGCGCAGGCCGAAGCGGAGCGGCAGGTTGGGGTGGTCGAACAGCGCCGATCCGACGCCGGGCAAGTCGTGAAGCACCGCGATGCCCATCGCGCGCAGATGCGCCGCCGGCCCGATGCCCGAGCGCATCAGCAGATGCGGCGAGCCGAAGGCGCCGAGGCAGAGGATCACCCCGCGCGCCGCGTGCAGGGTGCGCGTCGCGCCGTCCGGCCCCGCTATCACCAGCCCGGTCGCCTGCCGTCCCTCGAACACCAGCCGCCGCGCGCAGGTCCGGGTCAGCAGTGCGAGGTTGGCGGGCGGACGGCGCAGGTAGGCCCGGCGCGCCGACATCCGCCGCCCGGCCGACACCGCGACATCGAACCGGCCGACCCCGGCCGGACAGGGACCGTTGAAATCCTCGGTCCGCGGGATGCCCGCGGTGACGGCGGCCTCGACGAAGCAGGCGTTGAGCACGTCGAAATTGGCCGCGGGGCCGAGGCGCAGCGGCCCGCCGCGGCCATGGTAGACACCGTTTCGGTGCGGCGCATCCTCGCACCGGCGATAATAGGGCAGCACCGCGCCGAAGGACCAGCCGTCGATCCCGCCGGCCTGCCAGCGGTCAAAGTCGCCCGGATGGCCGCGCACATGGATCATCCCGTTGATGAGCGACGAGCCGCCGAGCCCGCGCCCACGCGGATAGTGGATGCGCCGGCCGCCCAGATGCGGCTGCGGCACGCTCTGCAGGCACCAGTCGTGGCGCGGGTTGCCGAACAGGAATCCGTTGCCCGCCGGCATGTCGATGAACAGACCGCGGCCGTCGCCGCCCGCCTCGACCAGCACGACACGGATCGCCGGGTCTTCGGCCAGACGCGCGGCCAGGACGCAGCCCGCGGTGCCGCCGCCGACGATCAGGTAGTCGCAGCTGTCGGGCGGCGTCACCCCGCCGCCCCGCGATAGCGGTCGATGACCGCGCGGGTCACATCGGCGCTTGTGCTGGCGCCGCCGATGTCGGGGGTGCGGATGCCCGCGGCCAGCACCGCCTCGACCGCCGCATCGATCCGCGCCGCCAGATCGGGCTGGCCCAGCGCGTGCTCGCAAAGCATCCCGACCGACAGCAGGGTGCCGACCGGATTGGCGATCCCCCGTCCGGCGATGTCGGGCGCCGAGCCATGGACGGCCTCGTAGATCCCCGGCCCATTCTGCGCCTGCCCCGGCGTGCCGTTCAGCGACGCCGAGGGCAGCGTGCCGAGGCCGCCGGCGATGATGCCGGCCAGATCGCTCAGGATATCGCCGAAAAGGTTGTCGGCCAGGATCACGTCGAACTGCCGCGGATCGCGCATCATCTGGTAGGCGGCGTTGTCGGCATAGACATGCTCGAGCGTGACATCGGGGTAATCGGCCCGCCCGATCGCCGCCACGACCTGCCGCCAGAGCACGCCCGTCTGCATCACGTTCGCCTTGTCAACCGACGTGAGCCGCCCGCGCCGCAGCCGCGCGAGCGCAAAGCCCGCATGAGCGATCCGCGCGATCTCGGGCGCGGCATAGCGCGTCATGTCATGGCCGCAGGCAACCCCGTCCGCCCCGATGCCGATCCCGCGTTCGGGGGCGAAATAGACCCCGCCGCACATCTCGCGCAGCACCATGATGTCCGCGCCGTCGAGATGGCCGCCGCGAAACGGCGTCTGCCCCGCGAGGGCCGGCCGGGCACGGGCGGGACGCAGGCCGGCGTAGGTGTCGAGGCCGGCGCGCAGGCGCATCAGCCCGTCCTGCATCTCGGGCCCGCCGGGCATGACGATGCCGTCCCATTTCGGCCCGCCGACCGCGCCGACGAGCACCGCATCGCAACCCTGCGCCAGCGCCAGCGTCTCGTCCCGGCAAAAGGTGCCATGGGCATCGTAGGCCGCGCCGTGCAGAAGGTCATGCTCGAGGCGGAGCGTGATGCCCGCCTCCGCGGCCACGGCGCGCAGAAGCGCCGCGCCGCAATCCGCGACCTCGGGCCCGATCCCGTCGCCGCCGAGCACCAGAACCCGTGCCTCCATCCGCGCCCCCGCCCGCCCCTGCGATGGCTGCAACGAGATACCCGTTGCCACCGCGCCGGGAACACCGGAAGTTGGCCGTGCATGTTTCCACACGGGAACGATCGGGATGGTTCGCGCCTCGACCGCCAAGCTGCTCATCACCTTTCGGGCCGCGGCCCGGCATCTGAGCTTCGTGCACGCCGCGCCGGGGCTGAACATCCAGCCGCCCGCCGTCAGCCGCCAGATCGCCGCGCTCGAGGCGGAACTGGGCACGCCGCTGTTCCTGCGCACCAAGCCGCGGCTGACGCTGACCGCCGACGGGCGGGCGTTGCTGGCCGCGGTGACCGAAGGGTTTGCGGTGATCGAACGGGCCTGCGCGGCGGCGCCGGGCAGCGCAAGGCGGACGCGGCTGCGGGTGCAATGCACGATCGGCTTCGCCACCTGCTTCCTGCTGCGCCGCCTGCCGGCGTTCGAGGCGCTGCACCCGGATATCGCCATCGACCTCGTGACCCGCGACCAGAACGCGATCCTCGACGATGCGCCGGCCGATGTCGCCGTGACCTTCGGGACCGCCGGCCTGCCCTTCGCCAGCGCGCGCCGGGTGTTCGGCGAGGTCATCTTTGCCGCCTGCGCGCCGCAGTATCTGGCCGCGGGACGCCTGCTGACGCGCGATGCGCTGGCGGGCGAGCGGCTCCTGGTCCTGTCGGCGGTCGATCATGCGGCCGACTGGGCGCGGTTCCTCGGCCGCAGGCCCGATGCGCCGCCCCGCGCAGCGCTGCACTACAACAGCTTTGCGGTCTATCTCAAGGCGGTGATCGACGGTCAGGGGATCGGGCTGGGCTGGGGCTGCCTGATGGACGACCTGCTGCGCGCCGGCACACTGCGGATGGCCTCGGCGCATCGCCGCGCGACCGAACGCGGCTATCATGCGAGCATCATGCCCGCCAGTCGCGGCATGCCGGCCGCCGCCGCGTTCCAGTCCTGGCTGGCCGAGGCCGGCGCAGCGGCCGAGCGCGAGGACACCACCGCCACCAGCGTGGCCGAAGGCGGGCCAGCCCCGCCGTGACGTCGGTCCACGCAGCGGGGATCGGGTGCAGGTGGTGCCTCCGGCAGGATTCGAACCTGCGACCTGCCGCTTAGGAGGCGGCCGCTCTATCCCCTGAGCTACGGAAGCGCCCCTACTCCTGTGCCCGCAAACGGGGCGCGATGCAACCCGGGCCGCGCCGCAGGGCGCGCGGCGGCAGCGAGGGCTTGGCCGCGGCGCGCGGCGCGCGTAGGCTTGCCGCCAGCACATCGTTCCCCTGCGGAGGGCCCGGTCCCTGACGACGCCGCACCCCCTACCCCGCCGCCCCCTGACGCTGCGCGACGTATCCGAGGCCGCGGGGGTGAGCGAGATGACCGTGAGCCGCGTCCTGCGGGGCCGGGGCGAGGTATCGTCGGCCACGCGCGAGCGGGTGCTGACCGCGGCGCGCAGCCTCGGCTATGTGCCCAACCGCATCGCCGGCGCGCTGGCGAGCCAGCAGGTGAACCTCGTCGCCGTCATCATCCCGTCGCTGTCGAACATGGTGTTCCCCGAAGTGCTCGCGGGCATCTCCGAGGGGCTGGAGGGCACGGCGCTGCAACCGGTGTTCGGCGCCACCCATTATGACGACGCGCGCGAGGAGGCGGTGCTCTACGAGATGCTGTCCTGGCGGCCCTCGGGCGTGATCCTTGCCGGGCTCGAGCATCCTGCCCCGGTGCGCGCGATGCTGGCGCGGGCGGGGGTGCCGGTGGTCGAGGTGATGGATACCGACGGCGATCCGGTGGACAGTGCCGTGGGGATCTCGCACCGCGCGGCCGGAGCGGCGATGGCGCAGACGATCCTTGCCGCGGGGTATCGGCGGATCGGCTATCTTGGCACCGCCGTGGCTGGCGATCACCGGGCGCGCAAACGGCTCGAGGGGTTCGAGGCCGCGCTGGGGGCGGCGGGCGTGGCGCTCGCGGCACGGGCGCATTACGCCGGCGGATCGGCCCTGGCCAAGGGGCGCGATCTGACGCAAGCGATGCTCGAGGCCCACCCGGATCTCGATTTTCTTTACTATGCCAACGACATGATCGGCGCCGGGGGGCTCTTGTGGTGCCTCGACCGCGGCCATGACGTGCCGGCCCGGCTGGGGCTGGCCGGATTCAACGGGCTCGACCTGCTCGATGGACTTCCACGGCGGCTTGCGACGATGGACAGTTGCCGGCGTGCGGTGGGGCGGCGGGCGGCGGAAATCGTCGTTGCCGGGCGCAGCGGCGTGATCGAGACGCTTGCGCCCCGGCTCGATCCGGGGGACACGATACGGAGGACGGGATGACGACCGAGGCGATCACCGCACTCGACCTGCCGGCGCCGGGGCCGCTGGACCCCGACATCGCGGCCTATTTCGACAAGTGCAGCGAAAAGCTCGGGCTGATCCCGAACGTGCTGCGTGCCTATGCGTTCGACCAGGCCAAGCTGCGCGCCTTCATGGCGATGTACAACGACCTGATGCTGGCGCCCTCGGGCCTGACCAAGGCCGAGCGCGAGATGATCGCCGTGGCGGTCAGCGCCGAGAACCGCTGCATCTACTGCCTCACCGCGCATGGCGCGGCCTTGCGGCAGCTCACGGGGGATCCGGCGCTGGCCGAGCGGATCGCGCAGAACTGGCGCCATGCCGGGCTGCCGCCGCGCCAGCAGGCGATGCTGGCCTTTGCGGTGGCGCTGACGCTGCGCCCGGCAGAAGTGGGCGAGCCGGCGCGGCAGGGCCTGCGCGATGCGGGCTTTTCCGACCGCGACATCTGGGACATCGCGGCGGTGGCGGGGTTCTTCAACATGTCCAACCGGCTGGCGACGGCCGTGGGGATGGAGCCGAACCCCGACTATCACGCGATGGCGCGCTGATCAGGCGGCGGCGCGGGATGTCGAGCCCGGGGGGGGGTCACCCCCCCCCCGGATCCCCCGTGGGATATTTTCAGACAGAAGAAGCGGGGGGCGAGTGCGACGGGGCCATCAGGTTTTGCGCCCGATCCGCGGCTCCTCGCCCTTGAGCAGCCGGCGGATGTTCGCGTCGTGGCGGGCAAAGATCAGGGCGGCCATGGCGAGAGCGGCCAGCGTGGCCTCCGGCGCGCCGAGAACGGCGGCGAGGGCTGGCGATAGGGCAGCGGCGACGAGCGCCGAGAGCGAGGAATAGCGCGTCAGGGCCGCCGTGACCGCCCAGGCGGCACAGGCGGCGATGCCGGCGAGCGGGGCGATGGCAAGCAATGTGCCGAGGAAGGTGGCCACCCCCTTGCCGCCGCGAAAGCCGAGCCAGACCGGGTAGAGGTGCCCGAGGAAGGCGGCGAGGCCGGCAATCTGGGCCGCGTCCGGGCCGGCGAGCGCGGCACCGGCGAGTGCGGCGAGCCCGCCTTTGGCCGCGTCGAGGACCAGCGTGAGCGCGGCGGCCGTGCGGTTGCCGGTGCGCAGCACGTTGGTCGCGCCGATATTGCCCGACCCGATCCGGCGCAGATCGCCCAGCCCGAAGACGCGGGCAATCAGGACGCCGAAGGGGACCGACCCGGCGAGGTAGCCGAGGAGGGCGGCGAGCATAAGGGTGTGAACGGGCGAGGCGAGGTCTGGCATGGCATCCCGGCTTGGGCTGGCGAGCGGGGGTTCCGGGACCCCCGCCCGGTCGTGGTTCAGGCAGTCCACCCCGGGGCGGCATGCACGCAGGTGCCGCCGACCCAGGTCTGGAGCACGCGGCCCTGCATCCTCGCACCGTCGAAGGGCGTGTTGCGCGATTTCGACGCGAGGGTGAAGCGGTCGAGCACGAAGGGCGCATCGGGATCGAACAGCACGAGGTCGGCCGGGGCGCCGGGCGCGAGCGTGCCGCCGGCCAGGCCGAGGCGGCGCGCCGGATTCGTCGCCATGGCGCGAAAGAGCGCGGGCAAGTCCATCGCCCCGGCATGCCAGAGCCTCAGGGCGGCCGGAAGGAAGGTTTCGAGCGCGACCGCCCCGGGGGCTGCGTCCTCGAACGGCAGGCGCTTGGATTCCTCGTCCTGCGGGGTGTGCATGGAACAGAGGATGTCGATCAGCCCATCGGCGAGGGCCTGGACGGTCGCGATCCGGTCGTCCTCGGACCGCAGCGGCGGGGTGAGCTTGAAGAAGGTGCGATAGTCGCCGAGGTCGAATTCGTTCAGCGTGACGTGGTGGATCGAGGTGCCGGCGGTGACGTCCAGGCCCGCCGCCTTGGCCCGGGCGAGCGACGGCAGGGCGGCGGCGGTGGTGATCTGGTCGGCATGCCAGCGCGCGCCGGTCATCTCGACCAGCGCAAGATCGCGGTCGAGGCCCATGCGCTCGGCCAGCGGCGGGACGGCCGGGATGCCGCGCAGCGAGGCGAACTTGCCCGCCGTGGCGGCCGCCCCGGCGCTCAGCCCCGCATCCTGCGGATGGCCGATCACGAGCGCGCCGAGGCTGCGGGCATAGGTCAGGCAGCGGGCGAGCACGCGGGTATCGGTCACGGGCCGGTCGCCGTCGGTGAAGGCGACGGCGCCCGCGTCGCGCAGAAACCCGATCTCGGTCATCTGGAGGCCCTGCCGCCCTTTCGTCAGCGCCGCCATCGGATGGATGCGCACCGGGGATGCGGCGGCGGCGCGGCGGGCGGCGAATTCCAGCGTCTCGGGGCTGTCGATGGCCGGGTCGGTATCGGGGCGGGTGACGATGGTGGTCACGCCGCCGCGCGCCGCGGCGAGCCCGGCGGAGCGGAAGGATTCCTTGTGCCGCTCGCCCGGCTCGCCGACCTTGACGCCGAGATCGACGATGCCGGGGGCAAGGCAATGCCCGCCGCCGTCGATCACCCGCGCCGCCGCCCCGCTGCCCGGCCCGATGATGCGCCCGCCGTCGATCAGCAGGGTTCCGGGCCCGTCCGTGCCCGCCACGGGGTCGATGAGGCGCACATTGGTGAAAAGGATCGTCGTCACGGCGCCCTGCCCCCGCGCTGATTGTCCCCGTCCGCCGCATCCCGGCCCCTGCGCGCCGCATGTGAGGGCGGGCAAGTCATGGCGCGATCCGGTCCTGTCTCGGCTCCGCCTCCCCGGCGTCGGAATCGGCGGGGTCGAAGTCGGCGGGCAGGGTTTTCTGCGCGCGTGCGCCGAGCGTCTTGAGCATGTCCACCTGCGCCAGCACGTTGCCCGACCCGCGGGTGAGGCGCTGCACCGCGTCGTCATAGTTCTTCTGCGCCTGCGCAAGGCCCTTGCCGACGCCGTTGAGCGCATCGACGAACCCCGCGACCTTGTCGTAGAGCTTGCCGGCGCGCGCGGCGATGTCCTCGGCGTTGCGGTTGCGCCGCTCGATCCCCCAGACATGGGCGACCGTGCGCAGCGCCATCATCAGCGTCGTGGGGGTGGCGATGGTGATGTTGCGGTCGAGCGCGAACTGCGTCAGCGCGCCGTCCTCGCGCAGAGCCTCTGACAGGGCGCCCTCGATCGGGATGAACATCACGACGTAATCGACCGTCGCCTCGCCCAGTTTCGTCTGATAGCCCTTGTCGGACAGGCCGGTGATGTGGCTGCGCAGCGCCGCGACATGGCGGCGGCGGGCGGCGGCGGCGGTGCCCTCGTCCTCGGCGTTCACCGCCGCCTCGTAATCGATCAGCGACACCTTGCTGTCGATCACCAGCGCCTTGCCCCCCGGCATGCGCACCACGACATCGGGGCGGTAGCGGCCGCCCTCGTCATCGGTGCGCTGGGTCTGGGTTTCGTATTCGGCGCCTTCCTCGAGGCCGGAGCGTTCGAGGATGGACGCGAGGATCATCTCGCCCCAGGCCCCCTGCCGCTGCTTGTCGCCCTTGAGCGCGCGGGTGAGCGCCACCGCCTCGCGGCTGACCTCGGCCGACCGGCGGGTGAGTTCGGCGATCTCGGTCTTGAGCGCCTCGCGTTCCTTGGCCGCGCCCAGATGGACGTTGCGCAATTCCTGCTCGAACCGGCCGACGTGATCCTTGAGCGGGTCGAGGATCGCCGTCAGCCGCTCGGTGCTGGATTTGGCCAGCGCCTCGGACTGGGTGCGCATCGTCTCGTCGGCAAGGACGCGGAAGGTCTTTTCCATGTCGCTGCGCACGGCGGACAGAAGCGCGACCTTTTCGGCGCCGTCGCGGCGGGCGGCCTCGAGCTCGGCCTGCAGGGCTGCGATCCGGGCGGCGGCCTGTTGCAGCAGGCGCTGCGCCTCGGCGATGCGCGTGTCGTCCCGCTCGTGGCGCGTCGTCGCCGCGGCAAGCGCGGCCTCGCGCGCGGCCAGCGTCGCCTCGCGCGCGGCGAGGGTTTCGCGGGCTTCCCCAAGGGCAGTTTCGGCGGTGGCGGCGCGGCTCAGGGCGGTATCGCGCTCGGCCCTCGTGCGGTCATGGGCCGCGGTTTCGGCGGCACGTGCCGCGTCGCGCGCATCGAGGGCGGCGGCGTGGCTCGCGGCCGTCTCGGCCTGCGCGGCCGCAGCGGCGTCAAGCGCGCGGCCGCGCCGGGCGCGGGATCGCAGTGCGAGCGCGAGGCAAAGCGCCAGCACGAGCGCGGCGGCGGCGGCCCAGAGCACCGGGGGCTCGGTCAGGCCCGGATAAGCGGCGCGCAGCGCCAGCCATTCGGCGGTCAGGCGCGCCTGCGCCTCGGCGATCACGCCATCACCCCGGCCGCCCGCGCGCCCCGTTCGGCGCGCAGGTTGCGGGCGAGCAGGTCCATCGCCGCCATGCGCACGGCCACGCCCATCTCGACCTGGTCCTGGATGACCGAGCGGTTGATGTCGTCGGCCAGTGTCCCGTCGATCTCCACCCCGCGGTTCATCGGGCCGGGATGCATCACGATGGCATCGGGCGCGGCATGGGCCAGTTTCTCGGCATCAAGGCCGTAGCGGTGATGGTATTCGCGGCGCGACGGGATGAACGCGCCGTCCATCCGTTCGTTCTGCAGCCGCAGCATCATCACCACATCCGCGCCCCTCAGCCCCTCGCGCATGTCGTCGTAGACCTCGGCCCCGAGGTCGCGCGCGCCGGCCGGCATCAGCGTCGGCGGGCCGATCAGGCGTAGGCGGTTCTCCATCTTGCCCAAGAGGATCAGGTTCGACCGCGCCACCCGGCTATGGGCGATGTCGCCGCAGATCGCGATGACGAGCCGCTGCAGCCGCCCCTTGGCCCGGCGGATCGTCAGCGCATCGAGCAGCGCCTGCGTCGGGTGTTCGTGGCGTCCGTCACCGGCATTGATGACCGCGCAATCCACCTTTTGCGCCAGCAGGTTGACCGCCCCCGAGGCCGGGTGCCGCACCACCAGCAGGTCGGGGTGCATCGCGTTGAGCGTCATCGCGGTGTCGATCAGGGTCTCGCCCTTCTTCACGCTCGAGAGGGCGACGGGCATGGTCATCACATCGGCGCCGAGGCGCTTGCCGGCCAGCTCGAACGATGCCTGCGTGCGGGTCGAGGGTTCGAAGAACAGGTTGATGAGCGTCATTCCCGCCAGCGCATCGGTGCGCTTGACCGTGCGGCGATTGAGATCGACGTAGGTCTCGGCAAGATCGAGAACGGCCGTGATCTCGGCCGGGGCCAGCGGCTCGATCCCGAGGAGGTGGCGGGCGCGGAAGGGCATGGGCGTTCCCGGTTGCTCGCCCCCCCTATAGGGCGGGGGGCGGTGCGGCGACAAGCCGGTTCGGCATCGCGGGCGGCCCGGCGCGACGCCGCATTGCCCGCCGCGCGGGGTCGGCATAGCATTCTGGCCATGCAGATCGAGGCCCGCCACCACCCGCGCTACCTTGCCGCCCTGCTCGCCTGGCAGGCCGAGATGGGGGCGGACGAATGCATCGGCGATGCAGGCGTGGACCGCTATGCCGAGGTGCCGTCGCCGCCCGCGGCGCGGCGCGCGGCGGCGGCCCTCGCGGCGGCCGCATCGCCCGCGCCGGCCCTGCCCGAGGCCGATCCGGTCGGGGCGGCGCGCGCGGCCGCGGCAGCGGCGGGCACGCTGGCCGACCTTGCCGCGGCGCAGGCCGCCTATGACCATTGCCCCCTCCGGCAGGGCGCGCGCAGCTTTGTCTTTGCCGACGGTCTGCCGGGCGCGCGGGTCATGGTGATCGGCGAGGCGCCGGGGCGGGACGAGGATCTGGCGGGCCGGCCCTTCGTCGGGCGGGCGGGGCAGCTGCTCGACCGGATGTTCGCCGCGATCGGCCTTGCCCGCGACGCTGCCGCGCCGGACGCGGCGCTCTATATCACCAATGTCCTGCCCTGGCGCCCGCCGGGCAACCGCGACCCCGAACCGGGCGAGATCGCGATGATGCTGCCCTTCCTCGAGCGCCACGTCGGGCTCGCCGCGCCCGAGGTGCTGGTGGTCATGGGCAACACGCCCGCCGCCGCCGTCCTCGGCGCACGCGGCATCACGCGGCTGCGCGGGCGCTGGACCGAAGCGATGGGGCGGCCGGTGCTGCCGATGCTGCATCCCGCCTACCTCCTGCGCCAGCCGGCGATGAAGCGCGAGACCTGGGCGGATCTTCTGGCCCTGCAGGCCTGGTTGAGAGGGGAGAGGGGATGAGCCGGATCGACGAGAGCCTCGAGTTCCTGCCGGTGCGCATCGCCGTGCTGACGGTGTCGGACACCCGCAGCGCGGCCGAGGACCGGTCGGGCGATACGCTGGTGGAGCGGCTGACGGGCGCGGGGCATGTGCTTGCCGCGCGGGCGATCGTGCGCGACGAGCGGGCGGATATCGCGGCGCGGCTGCGCGGCTGGATCGCCGATCCGGGGGTGGACGTGATCCTGACCACCGGCGGCACCGGCCTGACGGGCCGGGACGTCACGATCGAGGCGCACCGCGATGTCTACGAGAAGGAGATCGAGGCCTTTGGCACCGTCTTCACCATCGTCTCGATGCAGAAGATCGGCACATCGGCGGTCCAGAGCCGCGCGACGGGCGGTGTCGCGGGGGGAACCTACCTCTTCGCCCTGCCCGGCAGCCCGGGGGCGTGCCGCGATGCCTGGGACGAGATTCTGCGCTGGCAACTCGACTATCGCCACCGCCCCTGCAATTTCGTCGAGATCCTTCCGCGGCTCGACGAACATCGCCGGCGCAAGTAGCGACGGAATGCCCGCGCGGCGCCGTATCATGGGCGGCGGGATTATGGGCGCCGGGCTTGGCCGCGAGCGGCGGCGGGCCTAGGTGCAGCGTCTGGCAGGGGGCGGGCGGCGATGCGGTTTGTGATGCGGGGGCTGACGGCGCTGGTGATCCTCGCGGTGACGCTGGGGGCACTCGCGCTTGCCGGCTGGCGCGTGGCCGATGCGATCGCGGCGCGGCAGGCGGCCGAGGCGCGGGCCCCGGCGGGGCGCGAGCGGGTGTTCGCCGCCAAGGTCGTGCCTGCGGTCTCGGGAACCGTCGTCCCGGTGCTGACCGCCTACGGCGAGCTGCGGGCGCGCCGAACGCTCGACCTAAGGGCGCCGCGCGGGGGCACGATCGCCTGGATCGCGCCGGGGTTCGAGGACGGCGCGGCGGTCGCGGCGGGGCAGGTGCTGCTGCGGCTCGACACGGCCGACCAGCGGGCGGCGCGCGACCTGCGCGCGGCCGATCTCGCGCAGGCCGAGGCCGACGGGCGCGAGGCCGAACGCGCCCGCGCCCTGTCGGCGGACGAGCTTGCGGCGGCCGAGGCGCAGGCCAGCTTGCGCCGGCAGACGGTGGACCGCCAGCGGTCGCTGCGCGAACGCGGCGTTGGGTCGGATGCGGCGCTCGAGGCGGCCGAGCTTGCGGCGGCCTCGGCCGATCAGGCGGTGCTGGCGCGCCGCGCCGCCCTTGCAGCGGCCGAGGCGCGGATCGACCAGGCGGCAACAGCCGTCGCCCGCGCGCGGATCGGTCTGGCCGAGGCGGACCGGGCGATTGCCGACAGCGACCTGCGGGCCGAGTTCGCGGGGCTTCTGTCCGCGGCGACGGTCACGGCCGGCGGCGTGGTCGCCCCGAACGAACGGGTGGCGCAGATCGTCGATCCGAACGCGCTCGAGGTCGCGTTCCGCGTCTCGGCGGCGCAGTTCGCGCGGCTGGCGGGGGGCGATGGCACGCCGCTGCCGCTTGCCCTCACGGCGGCGCTGGACCTCGGCGGGCTCGAGGTGACGGCGCCGGGCCGGATCACGCGGGCCGGGGCGGTGGTGGGCGACGGCCAGACGGGGCGGCTGGTCTATGCCGCGCTCGACGCTGCGGGCGTGCTGCGCCCGGGCGATTTCGTGACCGTGCGGGTGACCGAGCCGGCGCTGCAGGGCGTCGCGCTCCTGCCCGGCGCGGCGCTCGGGCGCGGGGATACGGTGCTGGTGCTGGGCGAGGGCGAGCGGCTCGAACAGGTCGCGGTGGCGGTGCTGCGCCGGCAGGGCGACGACGTGATCGTCGCGGCCGGGCCGATCGCCGGGCGCGAAGTGGTGGCCGAGCGAACGCCGCTCATCGGCCCCGGCGTGCGCATCCGCCCGCTGCGCGACGCGCCCGCCGCCGGGCCCGAGGGTGACGAGGCGGCAGGGGCCGGCGAGGATTTCGTGGCCCTCACACCCGAACGCCGGGCCCGGCTCGTCTCGATGGTCGAGGGCAACAGCGGCATGCCGGCACCGGCCAAGGCCCGCCTGCTCGACCAGCTTTCGCAGGACAGGGTGCCGGCAGGGCTTGTCGCGCGGATCGAATCGCGGATGGGGGGCTAGGGCATGGCGGCGCATCTGCCGCCCGGCCGGGGCATCCTGTCGGTCTTTGCCCGGCACCCGACGCTGGCCAACCTGCTCTTGGTGCTGATGGTCGTCGCCGGCATCGCGGCGGGCCTGCGAATCCGGGCGCAGTTCTTTCCCGACATCATCGTGCAGAACGTCACCGTGACGGTGCCGTGGCCCGGCGCGGGGGCCGAGGATGTGGACCGCGGGGTGGTGCAGCTGCTCGAGCCTGCGCTGCTGGTCGTCGATGGCGTGGCCAGATCCACCGCTCGCGCGCGCGAGGGGTCGGCGACGATCACGCTCGAATTCGAGCCGGGCTGGGACATGGGCCGGGGCGCCGAGGATGTGCAGGCGGCGGTCGATGCGGTGCGCAACCTGCCCGAGGATGCCGAGGATCCGGTGGTGCGCCGCGGCGCCTGGCGCGACCGGGTGACGGATGTGGTGGTCACGGGGCCCGTCGGGGTCGATCAGCTTGGCCGCTTTGCCGACGAATTCGTCGGCCGCCTCTACGCCGCGGGGATCACCCGGACGACGATCAGCGGCCTCGCCGCGCCCGAAACGGTGGTCGAGGTGCCGACCGTCGCGTTGATCCGGCACAACGTCACCCTGCGCGAGATCGCCGGCGCCATCGCGGCCGAGGTGCGCACATCGCCCGCCGGATCGGTCGCGGGCGGCACCGCGCAGGTGCGCATGGGGGTCGAGCGGCGCGATCCGGCCGCGCTCGCGGCGATCGTGCTGCGCCGCGGGTCCGATGGCGCGACGCTGACGCTGGGCGATGTCGCCTCGATCCGGGCCGAGGGGGCGGACCGGGCGGATGCGTCCTTCGTCGGCGATGCGCCCGCGATGGTGATCCGGGTGGACCGCGCCGATACGGGCGATGCGATCAAGATGCAAGGTGAGGTCGCGGCGATCGCCGCGGCGATGCAGCCGACGCTCCCCGAGGGGGTGACGATCGCGCTGATCCGCACGAGGGCCGAGGAAATCTCGGACCGCCTGTCGCTGCTGATCGACAACGGGGTGATGGGCCTCGGCCTCGTGGTGCTGCTGTTGTTCATGTTTCTCAATGCGCGCACGGCGTTCTGGGTGGCGGCGGGCATCCCGGTGGCGATGGCGGGCGCGGTCGCGGCGATGTATCTGGGCGGGCTGACGATCAACATGATGTCGCTCTTCGCGCTCATCATCACGCTGGGGATCGTGGTGGACGATGCCATCGTCGTGGCCGAACATGCCGACCACCGCCACCGCGCCCTCGGCGAGCATCCGGTGCTCGCGGCCGAGAACGGGGCGCGGCGGATGCTTTCGCCCGTCTTTGCCTCGACGGTGACGACGGTGCTGGCGTTCCTTGCGATGTTCGCCATCTCGGGGCGGTTCGGCGATCTGGTGGCGGCGATCCCCTACACCGTCATCGCGGTGCTGATCGCCAGCCTGATCGAATGTTTCCTGATCCTGCCCAACCATATGGCGCATGCCCTTGCGGCGGGCGCGCGGGAACGCTGGTACGACTGGCCCTCGCGGCAGGTCAACCGCGGCTTCGAGTGGCTGCGCGAGGCGGCGTTCCGGCCCTTGATGGCGCTGGTGGTGCGGGCCCGCTATGCCGTCCTTGCGCTGGCGGTGCTGGCGCTGGCGACGCAGGTTTCGCTGATCCTGCGCGGCGATGTCGGCTGGCGGTTCTTCAACGCGCCCGAGCAGGGATCGGTCACCGGCAGTTTTACCATGCTGCCGGGCGCGACGCGCGACGACACGCTGGCCATGATGCGCGAGATCCAGCGCGCCACCGATGCGGTGGCGGCCCGCTATGAGGCAGAGCATGGGGTGAACCCGCTGTCCTTCGTGCTCGGCCAGCTCGGCGGCAGTGCCGGGCGGCTGATCCAGGGGGCCGAGACCAAGGAGGCCGATCAGGTCGGGTCGGTTTCGATCGAACTGATCGACCCGGACCGGCGCCCCTATTCCGCCTTCGCCTTTCTTGCCGATGTGCAGGCCGAGGTGCGCCCGCATCCCCGGCTCGAAGAGCTGAGCTTTCGCGGCTGGCGGTCGGGGCCGGGGGGCGATGCGCTATCGGTGCAGATGACCGGTCCCGATGCGCTTGCGCTCAAGGACGCGGCCGAGGCGGTCAAGACCGCGCTGGCGGCGTTCCCGCAGGTCTCGGGGCTCGAGGATACGATGGCCTGGGGCAAGGATGAAATGATCCTGCGCCTGACCCCGCAGGGCGAGGCGCTGGGGTTCACCGTCGAGGCGGTCGGGCGGCTGGTGCGCGAGCGGCTGTCGGGGATCGAGGCGGCGACGTATCCCGAATCGCTGCGCTCGGCGACCATCCGGGTGGAGCTTCCGCGGGCCGAGCGGGGGGGCGACTTCCTCGACCGCGCGGTGCTGCGCGCGCCGGGCGGGGCCATGGTTCCGCTAGCCGACATCGTGACGGTCGAAGTGCGGTCGGCCTTTGCCACGGTGCGGCGCGAGAACGGGCTGCGCGTGGTCACGGTGACGGGCGATGTGGCCGAGGACGACCCCGGCGCGGCCGAGGCGGTGCAGGATGCGCTGCGCACCGCGATCCTGCCGCAGGTGGCCGAGGACCACGGCATCACCTGGCGGCTGACCGGCCTTGCCGAGCAGGAGAACGATTTCCTGCGCGATGCGCTGACCGGCCTCGTCCTTTGCCTGATCGGCATCTACCTCGCCCTGGCGTGGATTTTCGGCAGCTGGACGCGGCCGCTGGTGGTGATGTCGGTCATCCCCTTCGGCCTTGTCGGGGCGGTCTGGGGGCATCAGGTCTGGGGCCTGCCACTGTCGATGTTCGCGGTGATCGGGCTGATCGGGATGACCGGGATCATCATCAACGATTCCATCGTGCTCGTCACGGCGGTGGACGAAAAGGCACGCAGCCGGGCGCTGTTCCCGGCCATCATCGACGGTGCGGCGGATCGCCTGCGGGCGGTGACGCTGACGACGCTGACCACGGTGCTGGGGCTGGCGCCGCTGCTCTACGAAAGTTCGACGCAGGCGCAGTTCCTCAAGCCGACGGTCATCACGCTGGTCTACGGCCTCGGCTTCGGGATGGCACTCGTGCTGGTCGTCGTGCCGGCGCTGATGGCGGTGCAGAATGACACGGGGCGGGCCTTCGCGTCGCTTCGGCGCAGCTTCGGGCGCCGGGGCGGGCGGGTCGTGACCGGCGCGGCGGCGCTGATGGCGCTGTGGTTCGCGGCGACGATGGGCGCGGCGCTGATGACCGGCGCCCTGCCGGCGCCGCTCGCCGGGCTGGGGCTCGCGGGCGTTCCGGGTGCCTTCGTGCTGTTCGTCGGCGGCGCCGCCGTTGTTGCCGTTCTGGCGGCGGCGCTGGTCGCGATCAGCGGGCGGGGCAGCCCGAAAGCTCGACTGCGCGCCCCTCGGACAGCAGCGTGATCGTCAGCCCGCGCCGGTCGAGCGCGACCGGCCCGCCGCCGAGCGGCACGATGTCGGCCACCGCCGTCACACGCCCGCCGCGCCGTTCGCTGTGCGTCTCGCTGACCCAGAGCGCGGTGTCGGCCGTCTCGATCACCACCATCTCGCCCGGCCCGAGCGATGCCACCTCGACCTCGGCCGTCACGCGCAGCCCCTCCGGCGTTGCCGCCACACGGCAGCCGTGGCCGCGCACGCCCGCCTCGGCCGCCGTTTCGGGCCGCGCCGCCAGCGCCGCGCCGATCGCCGCATCGGGCGCGCCTGGCGCCGTCAGGTCGGCACGCACCATGACGGTCGCCGGCACGCAGATGTCGCGGCACACCCCGAGATCCACCGCGGCGGCAAGGTGGATCGGTGCCCCCGGCCGTTCGGGCACCACCTGCATCGGCAACACCAGTTCCCGCGCATAGCCGAGCGTGCGTAGCCCGCCGAGCATGAACAGCTTGGGCCGCGGCCAGTGCAGGTGCACCGCGCGCACATTGCGCGAGCCTGCCCAGTCGAACAGCGGCGGAATGCCGGCCGCACCCGGCGCGCGCCAGTAGGTTTTCCACCCCGGTGCCAGCGTCAGGCGCAGCGCGGTCACATGCGCCCCGTCCGCCCCCCGCCAGCCGGGCAGGAGTTCGGCGGAAACAATGCCCGCCGTGCCCTCGGCACGGGCGGCGGAAGCGAGGAGCGCGGCGGCAAGGGCAAGGGCGCGGAGCATTCCCCGACCTAGACGCGCCGGCGCGTCCGTGGAAAGTCACATTCCGGCGATAGGCCGGTGAGCGTCGCTTGAACGCCCGCGGCGCAACGTCCAGTCTGCGCCCGGCGGGTGCCAGCGGAAAGGAACGATCGTGGACCTCAGCGGCAAGTGCCTGATCGCCATGCCGGGTCTGGCCGACCCGCGGTTCGAGAAAAGCCTCGTGTTCCTCTGCGCCCATTCGCCCGAGGGCACGATGGGGCTGATCGTCAACCGACCCCTGCCCGAGATCACCTTTCGCGCGCTGCTCGACCGGGTGAACATCGCGCCGACGTCGGACATGCGCCCCTTGGCGGTGCGTTATGGCGGGCCGGTGGAACCCGGGCGCGGCTTCGTGCTGCATTCGGCCGACTACACGGCCGGCAGCACCACGATGCGGACTGGTGCGGGCCTTGGCCTGACCGCGACGCTCGACGTGCTCGAGGCGCTGGCGCGCGGACAGGGGCCGAGCCTTGCGCTCTTCGCGCTCGGCTATGCCGGCTGGGGGCCGGGGCAGCTCGAGGCCGAGATCCTGCGCAACGACTGGCTGACCTGCGATGCGCCTGCCGCGCTGGTCTTCGGCGCCGACGACGGGGCCAAGTGGGAGCGCGCGCTGGCGCTGCTCGGGGTCGATGCGCTGAGCCTTTCGGCCACCGCCGGCCGGGCCTGACGCGGCGGGACGCCCGACGGTGTCAGGGCCCGCGGCGTCAGGGCCCGAGACGGCAGGGCCGGACCCACCAGCCCGGATGCGCCGCGGCAAGCGCGGCGGCGGCGGCGGCGGCCGGCTGCGGGGCAGCGAACAGCGCAAAGCAGGTCGCGCCCGACCCCGACATCCGCGCCAGCAGCGCGCCCGGCAGGGCCGCGAGCGCCGCGAGCACGCCGCCGATGGCCGGGCAGACGGCGCGGGCCGGCGGCTCGAGATCGTTGCGCATCCCGCGCAGCCACGCGGACAGCGCAGCAGCATCGCGCCAGCGCGGCAGGTCGGGCGACATCGCGGGGTTGTCGCGGCAGTCCAGCGCGGCAAAGACCGCCGGCGTCCGCACCGACATGCGCGGATTGGCCAGAACGGCCCAGACCGGCGGCAGCGGCGGGCAGGGCGACAGCACCTCGCCGATCCCGCCCATCCGCGCCGTGACCCCGGCAAGGCACACCGGCACGTCGGCCCCCAGCGCCAGCACGGCCGCCGGGCCGGGCAGGGCTGCGCCGTGCAGCGCCGCCAGCACCCGGAGCGCCGCAGCCGCATCCGCCGACCCGCCGCCGATGCCCGAGGCGGCCGGCAGATGCTTGTCGAGCGTCATCGCCGCCCCCCGCGCCGCACCGAACGCAGCGGCAGCCCGCAGCACGAGGTTGTCCGCCCCGGTCGGCACGCCCGCCGCCTCGGGTCCGGTCACGGTCAGGGTTGCCACCGGCGCGGGCACCGCCGAAACCCGGTCGCCGATATCGGCAAAGGCCGCAAGGCTGTCGAGCAGGTGATACCCGTCAGAGCGCCGCCCGGTGACGTGCAGCGCGAGGTTGACCTTGGCCGGGGCGAAACCGGGGTCCGGCGCCCGAACGGGTGTGCGTGTAGCATCCGCTGCGCCCGGCGCCGCGGCGCCGGAATCGCCCGATGCCGGCCCGCTCACTGGCCGCGGGCCGCCAGCGGCACCGCACCCTCGGCCTCGAGCACCGCGTCTAGACCGCGATCGAGCTTGGCGCGGATCCGCGCGGCAAGCTCGTCATCGGGTTCGAAGGACAGCGCGCGCCGCCATTGGAACCGCGCCTCGATCCGCCGCCCGACCGCCCAGTAGATATCGCCCAGATGGTCGGTCACGATCGGATCGACCGGCATCAGGATCGATGCCCGCTCCATCGGCTCGACCGCCTCGTCGTAGCGCCCGAGCAGGTAGAGGCCCCAGGCGAGGCTGTCGATGATATGCCCCTCGTCCGGGGCGCGGGCCACGGCCCGCTCGATCATGTCCATCGCCTCCTCGATGTTGCGGTTCATCTCGAGGAAGGAATAGCCGAGATAGTTCAGCACCTGCGGCTGATCGGGGTTGAGCTCCAGCGCCTTGCGGAAATCGGGCTCGGCCCTGTCCCAGTCCCGGGCACGCTCGTAGGCGATGGCGCGCGAATAGTAGAGCGACCAGTGCCGCGGCTCTGGCGGGCCGAGCAGGTCGATGGCGCGGCCATAGGCCGCCGCCGCCTCAGCGAACATATCCTGCCGGCGCAGGATGTCGCCGAATGCGATATGGACCTGCGCATAGCCGCCATGCGTGCCGGCAAGCCCCCGCAGCACGGCCGTCGCCTCGTCCCGCCGGTCGGCGGCGAACAGCGCCTGCGCCCGCGCCATTTCGGCCTGCATGAACGCCGGGTTCGATGCCGGGATCGCGCGATAGGTCTCGATCGCCAGCGCATGCTGGCCGAGCGCAGAAAGCAGCGATCCGGCGACGAGGTTCGCATCCGCATGGTCGGGCCGCAGATGCTGGGCCATGCGGATGTAGACCAGCGTCTGATCGTTGCTCACCTCGCCCTGCAAGGCGGCGGCGAGGGAAAAGAACGCCTCGGCAAAGCCCTCGGCCGGGCTGCGCACGATATCGAAGGGCACCGGGCGGCCGGCGGCAAGGGCGGCGCGGAGCGCGTCAAGCTCCGGGTCGCGGTCGTCGCCGAAGACGGACTCGAGCGCGGCGGCTGCCGCATCGAACCGCTCGGCCTGCGACAGGATCTGGGCATGGGCGATGGCGCCGCGGCGCGTCGTCCGAAACCCGCCCGGATCGGCCGCCATTGCCGTATCGGCGCCCTCGAAATCGCCGGCAAGCGCCAGTGCCAGCGCCTTGTGATACGCCCCGAAGGCGCCCAGACCCGGCGCGGCCGCGAGCCGGTCGAAGGCGACCAGCGCCTCGGCCATGCGGCCCGCCCCGACCTCGCCCCAGGCCTCGGTCAGCGCATCGGGCAGCGGGCCGAGGCGGCGCCCCGCCGCCAGATCGGCCACCGCCTGCACGAATTCGCCGCGCGCCACCTGATCGACCAGCAGGACGATCTGCGCGATCTGGCTCTGCCCGCCGAGCGCCACGATACGCCGCGCCACGGGCACGGCAGCCTTGACATTCCCCTGCCCGACCTGCGCGATCAGCGCGCCCTCCAGAAAGGCCGGATTGGCCGGCTCGCGCACCAGCGCGCGGGTGAAATATCCCGCCGCTTCGGCGAAATCGTTCGACCGGATCGCGGTGCGCGCCGCGAGATAGGGGCCGGAAACCTCGGCGGCGGAAACGGCGGGCACGCCCGCGGCCAGTGCTGCGGCGAAGAGCAGCGCCGGGGCGAGGCGGCTGGGGCGGAAAGGCAAGGGCGAACTCCCGTTCTTTCCGGTCAAGCTAGTGCCGTCATGGCGCCGTGACAATCGCCCGCGGTGCCGCGCCTGCGGTCACATGTTCGGGTAGTTCGGCCCGTCGCCCCCCTGCGGCGTCACCCAGGTGATGTTCTGCGACGGATCCTTGATGTCGCAGGTCTTGCAATGCACGCAGTTCTGGAAGTTGATCTGGAACCGCGCCGCCTCGCCCGTCCCCACCACCTCGTAGACGCCGGCCGGGCAATAGCGCTGCGCCGGTTCGGCATAGGTGGGCAGGTTCACCTTGATCGGGATGTCGGCATCCGCCAGCACCAGATGCGCCGGCTGGCTGTGGTCGTGGTTGGTGAAGCTGAAGGCGACATTGGTCAGCCGGTCGAACGACAGCACGCCGTCGGGTTTGGGATAGTCGATCGGCTTGAAGTCCCTGGCCTTGCCGGTCGCCGCCGCGTCGGTCTTGCCATGCCCCAGCGTGCCGAACACCGACAGGCCCATGAGGCTGTTGGTCCACATGTCGAACCCGCCGCCGATCAGGCTGGCCAGTAGGCCGTTCCTCGACCACAGCGGCTTGACGTTGCGCACGGGCCTGAGGTCGCGCGCGATCGGGCCGCTGCGCACCGCGGTTTCGTAATCGGTCACCTCGTCGCCCGACCGGCCCGCCTTGATCGCGGCATGCACCGCCTCGGCCGCCGCCTTGCCCGACAGCATCGCATTGTGGTTGCCCTTGATGCGCGGCACGTTCACCATCCCCGCCGCACAGCCGAGCAGCGCGCCGCCGGGGAAGGTCAGCTTCGGCAGCGATTGCCAGCCGCCCTCGGTGATCGCGCGCGCGCCATAGGCGACGCGCTTGCCGCCCTTCAGCAGCTCGGCCACCATCGGGTGGTGCTTGAACCGCTGGAACTCCATGTAGGGGTAGAGATAGGGGTTGGCGTAGTTCAGGTGCACCACGAAGCCGACGTAGACCTGGTTGCCCTCGATGTGGTAGATGAACGACCCGCCCCCCGCGTTTGACCCGAGCGGCCAGCCCATCGTGTGCGTCACGCTGCCGGGGCGGTGTTTGGCAGGGTCGATCTCCCAGATTTCCTTCATGCCGAGGCCGTATTTCTGCGGCTCGACACCCTTGGCAAGGTCGAACCGCGCGATCGCCTCCTTGGACAGCGACCCGCGCACCCCCTCGGCCAGCAGAACGTATTTGCCGTGCAGCTCCATCCCCGGCTCGTAATTCGGCCCCGGCGCGCGGTCGGGGCCGAGCCCGAACTCGCCCGCCACGACGCCCTTGACCGATCCGTCCTCGCGGTAGACCAGTGCGGAGGCGGCCATGCCCGGGAAGATCTCGACCCCCAGCGCCTCGGCCTCGCCGGCCATCCAGCGGCAGACATTGGCCATGCTGACGATGTAGTTGCCGTGGTTCGACATCAGCGGCGGCATCGGCCAGTTCGGGATGCGCAGCTGACCGGCCGGGCCGAGCATGTAGAATCGGTCCTCGGTCACCGGCACCGTCACCGGCGCGCCCCTTTCCCGCCAGTCGGGGATCAGCGCGTCGAGGCCCGAGGGATCGAGCACCGCGCCCGACAGGATATGCGCCCCGACCTCCGACCCCTTCTCGATCAGCACCACCGACAGGTCGGGGTCGAGCTGCTTGAGGCGGATCGCGGCCGACAGACCGGCCGGGCCGCCACCGACGATGACGACATCGTATTCCATCGACTCGCGTTCCACGGTGTCGAACATCGACGGCGCTCCTCTGGCTGCTGGTCGGGACGGCGGACCTGTGTCGGGGCGTAAGATAGTGTCGCGCGTGCCTAGACCAAGCAAGCAATGCCGGTCAACCGCAGCGCAGCGTCACGATCCGCAGGGGCGGAACGCCGCAGCCACCGCCCTGCACCGACGCTAACCCAGGTTGGCCCTGATGGCGGGCGGAGCGCCTAGAGTTTGCGGTGCGGCCCGGGCCGCATGTCGCCCGGTGGCGGGGCTTCGGATGCCCGGCGCCATCGCGGCCTGTTCCGATCAGAAAGGGTTCCCAATGCTGCGCATTGCAGTTGCATCTGCCGCCATGCTGGCCGCGCTATCCGCCGTTCCGGCCAGGGCGGCCTGTGTCTACACGCTCAATTTCGGCTTCGACCAGGTCGTGCTGACCCCCGAGGCAACGGGGATCCTCGACCAGATCGCGCAGAGGTTCCCGAACGGGCCGCTCATCGTGCGGGGCCACACCGATCTCGTGGGCAGCGCGGCGTCCAACCTTGCGCTGTCGCAACGGCGGGTCGATGCGGTCACCGCGCGACTGGGCGCCGACGGGGTGACCGTCGGATCGTTCCAGCGGACCGAGGCCGTCGGCCAGACCCAGCCGCTGATCGATACACCCGACCGCGAGCCGCGCAACCGGCGTGTCGAGATCACCACGCCGTCCTGCATCGCGCCCGCGGCGCCGGCAGCTGCGATGGGCGGCGGGCTCGGTCCCATTGCCGGGCCGGCGATCGCGGGCCTCGGCATTCTCGGCATCGGGTTCCTTGTCGGCGGGTCGGGCACGCCGACCACCGCGACGGCATCATCGGGCACCTCGCGCTAGACCCCGCCCGAACGGCGCAGCGCCGCCGGCACCGCGCGATCGCCCTTGCATTCGCCCGTCCGGTCGGTTCTGCTAATGTCATGTGCACGCCGTGCCCCGAGCCCCGGGGCATGGCGTTGCCGTTTGCGGAAGGCGCCGATGGAGAAGATCCCGATGACCCGCGCGGGGTTCACCGCGCTTGACGACGAACTGCGCCGGCTCAAGTCCGAGGAGCGTCCGGCGGTGATCCGGGCGATCGCCGAGGCGCGCGAGCATGGCGATCTGAGCGAGAATGCCGAATACCACGCCGCCCGGGAAAAACAGAGTTTCATCGAGGGCCGGATCAAGGAACTCGAGGCGATCATCAGCCGCGCCGAGGTGATCGACCCCGCACGGCTGTCCGGGTCGGTCAAGTTCGGTGCCACGATCACCATCGTCGATGCCGAGACCGAGGCGGAACATACCTACCAGATCGTTGGCGAGGTCGAGGCGGATATCGAGCGGGGCCTGCTCAACATCCGCTCGCCGCTCGCCCGTGCCCTGATCGGCAAGGACGAGGGCGACAGCGTCGACGTGCGCACGCCGGGCGGAGCCAAGAGCTATGAAATCCTGAGCGTCCGCTATCGCTGAGCCACGCGCCACGGGACAGGACATGCCCGACCCGACCGAGACCCGCCCGCCCCTCGACCTCGGCCGGAACCTGCCGCCGCCGCCGTCGGCGGCGCGCGTGACGGCGACCGAGATCGTCGCGGGCATGCTCAGCCTTTTGTGGCTGGGCGGGGTTGTCGCGTGGTTCACCTTCACCGATCCGGCGGGCACCGATCCTGCGGGCGTCGCGGCCGACCCGCTGCTGCGCGGCCCCGGCATCATCACGGCGCTGTTCGTGGTGTTCCTGCCGATCGCGGTGATCTGGGTGGCGGCCGTCACCGCGCGGTCGGTGCGCGCTTTGCGTGACGAGGCCGAGCGGCTCAAGATCGCGGTCGATGCGATGCGGGCGAGCTATGTCCAGCAGCAGCAGGCGCAGGCGGCGGGCCTCAAGGCCGGGTCGGTCGAGCGCAAGCTGGACGAGATCGCGGCGGCCGCGCGGCAGACCGAGACGGCCATCGTCACCTTCGCCTCGCGCCGCGACCCGGCACCACCCGCCCCGCGCACCGTCGCGCGGCCCGCCCCAGCGGCGCCGGCCGGGGCCGAGGACCAGCCGGCGCTGGCGCTCGGCACGGTGCCCGAACCGCCGCGCGCGCCGCTGCCGGTCGAGGATTATGTCCGCGCGCTCAACTTCCCCGATTCGGCCGAGGACCGCGACGGGTTCCGCGCCCTGCGCGCCGCCCTCGACGACCGCGACACCGGGCGGCTGATCCGGGCGGCGCAGGATGTTCTCACCCTGCTGGCGCAGGATGGCATCTACATGGACGACCTGCGCCCCGACCGCGCCCGGCCCGAGGTCTGGCGCCGCTTTGCGCAGGGCGAACGCGGGCGCGGCCTTGCTGCGCTCGGCGGGATCCGCGACCGCTCGAGCCTCGCGCTGACGGCCGGGCGGATGCGGTCCGATCCGGTGTTCCGCGATGCCGCGCACCATTTCCTGCGCCAGTTCGACCGCAGCTTCCAGCAGTTCGAGCCGGTGGCGTCCGATCAGGACATCGCCGCCCTTGCCGAAACCCGCACCGCCCGGGCGTTCATGCTGTTCGGCCGCGTGGCGGGCGTGTTCGACTGAGCCCAGCCCTTGTCCAGCCGGAGCGTGCCATGCCCCTCGCCGACCGCCTTGCCGATGCCGCCGCCGCTTTCGGCAACCGCCGCCGCACCGGACCGGTCGATCCGCGCGCCGAGCGGCTCATGCACCGCTGCCTCGACATGCGCCAGCGGCTGCGCGACGAGGCCGATCCGGCGACACGGGCGTTCCTGATGCATGCGATGGCGCATCTCGGGGCCTCGCGGGCGCAGTTGTTCCAGGACACGCTGCCGCTGCATGTGCTCGGCGCGCCGCGGGACGGGTTCTTTGTCGAGTTCGGCGCGACCGACGGGCTGTCGCTGTCCAATACCGCGATGCTCGAGGCCGGTTTCGGCTGGCGCGGGATCCTCGCCGAGCCTGCCCGCCGCTGGCACGATGCGCTGCGCCGCAACCGCCCCGGTGCCGCGATCGAGACCGATTGCGTCTGGGAGCGGACGGGCGAGCATCTGCGCTTTGCCGAAACGGCCGAGGGCGAGCTTTCCACCCTTGCGCGGTTCGCGGGCGGCGACGGGCATGCCCGCGCGCGCAGGGGCGCGGCGGAATACGACGTGCCGACCGTCAGCCTCGATGACCTGCTGCTGCGGCACGGCGCGCCGAAGGGATTCGCGTATCTTTCGGTCGATACCGAGGGAAGCGAGCTGGCGATCCTGTCGGCCTTCGACCTCGAGGGATGGCGGCCGCAGGTCGTCACGGTCGAGCACAACTACACGGCCAACCGCACGGGGATCCATGCACGGATGACCGGCGCGGGCTATCGCCGCGTGCTCGAGGGGCTAAGCCTTTTCGACGACTGGTATCTCGCCCCCGGGGTGACGCTGCCGCAGGGTTAGGCGGCGGGCCGCACCATCGTCGTTGCGGCGCGAAACCGGAAGACAAGACGCAAGAGCCCGATCCGTTCCGTGCGGATCGCGCGGAACCCGATCCGCTCGTAAAGCGCCCTTGCCCGCAGGTTGGTATCGACCACGTCGAGCCGCACCTCGTCATGCCCGCGCGCCGCGGCCTCGGCGCAGATCGCGGCGATCAGCGCGCGGCCGACGCCCTGCCCGCGCGCTGCCGGCGCGACGCACAAACCGTCCATCAGGAACCGGCGGGTCTCGACATCGCGCGACAGCATGCCCATGAGCAGCGCGCGCCATGTGCCGCCGACGAGGCCATAGACGGCGCGCAGATCCTCCGGCGCGCCGCCGGCAAAGCTGCCGCGGGCGGTCTTGAACCCGACAAGGCCCAGAAGCGTGCCATCCGCGGCGATGGCGACAAGGCAATGATCGCCCTGCATCACGCGGTCGAGAAACCGCAGCGCCCGCGCCTCGGGCCCCAGAACGATGCCAAGCTTGGGCCCGAACGCCTCCCAGTAAAGCCGCGCGGCGTCGGCGCGCGCGCCGGGCGGAAGGCCGGTCCGAATGGTGAAGCCCTGCGTCATGCGCCGGTCTCGCGCGCCCCGGGTTGCATCCCGCGGCATCGTTGCGTATCGCGCCGGCATTGACCAGCCCTGCCGGGAAACGCCGCCGCCATGACCGACCCCGACAACGCGCGCAGGGCCTTCTGGCGGGGCGCGCGCGATGCCCTGCCGTTCCTCGTGATCCTCGTGCCCTTCGCGCTCCTCTTCGGGGTGGTCGGCACGGATGCCGGGCTGAGCCTCGCGCAGGTCATGGGATTTTCGATCTTCGTGATCGCCGGCGCATCGCAGTTCGCGGCGGTGCAGCTTCTGGCCGAGAACGCGCCGACCCTCGTGGTGATCGCCAGCGCGCTGATGGTGAACCTTCGGATGGCGATGTATTCGGCCGCCCTGACGCCACATCTGGGGGGCGGGCCGCTGTGGCGGCGGGGGCTGGTGGCCTATCTGCTCACCGATCAGTCCTTTGCCGCTGCGGCCAGCGAATACGACCGCCGGCCCGATGCGCCGGCGTCGAGCAAGCTGGCCTATTACCTTGGCGTGACGGTGCTTGTCGCCCCGGTCTGGTATGGCGCGACGCTGGTCGGGGCGACGGCCGGCACGGCGATCCCGGCCTCGATCCCGATCGATTTCGCGCTGCCCATCACCTTCATCGCGCTCTTTGCGCCGATGCTGCGCAGCCTTCCGCATCTGGTGGCGGCGGCGGTGTCGGTGACGGTCGCCCTCGCGGGGGCGGGGCTGCCCTACAACCTCGGCCTGCTGCTGGCCGCGCCGCTGGCGATGGCCGCCGGCGCCGCGACCGAGCGCCGGCTCGCGCGGCGGGGGCCGGGATGACGGCCGGCGCGGGCGAGATCTGGGCGGTCATCCTGGGCGTCGGGGTCGGGACGTTCCTGATCCGGTTCTCGTTCCTCGGCCTTGTGGGAAGCCGGCCCCTGCCCGCCGGCATCCAGCGGCTGCTGCGCTACACGGCGGTCGCGGTCATTCCGGGGCTGGTGGCGCCGCTGGTACTCTGGCCGGCGGCCACGGGCGGCACGCCCGATGCGGCGCGGCTGATCGCGGCAGGCGTGACGCTCGCCGCGGGCATGGTCACGCGCCGCCCGCTGCTGTCGATCCTCTGCGGGGCCGGTGCGCTCTGGCTCGCGATCACGGCCGGCGCCTAGCCGCCCGTGCGACGCGCCCGCAACGCTTCCTCTTCCTGCGCCAGCAGCTTGGCCTTGTTGTCGTCGGGATCGCCGCTGGTATGGGTGACCGACGTCACGCCCGGCAACTTGTCGAAGGCGTTCATGATCTGCTTGGGAAAGAACGTGCGCGGCACGTCGAACCCGGCACGGCGGAGGATGTCGGATACGCTGTCGCCGCAGAACGCCTTGTTGACCGGACCATAGCCCCGGGCGATCTGCATCACCGTTTCCGCCAGTTCCGGCGACACCGTCATCCGCTGCACCACGGTGCGATAGGTGATGCGCGTGTGGTATTCGATATAGCGCTGCTCGACCAGCGGGGTGATCCCGTAGTGGACATCGTGCTGAACCGGCGCCCAGGGATGATACCATGTGCCGGCGGGATCGAAGATCACCCGTTCCGAAGCGTTGATGATGAGGGCGGCATGCGCCCCTTCTTCGGACCGGTTGTTGATGACGGTGACGAGCGCGATTTCCGGCGGGCCGTCATGGACATAGCGTGCCCGCGCCACGACGTCGTCGGGCGCGCGGGTGTAGTCGGCGCCGCACGCCGCCAGCGCCAGCACGGCGGCGATCGCAAGGAGAACGCGCATCGGGATGGTCAGCTGTTGGCGAGCGCAAGAAACAGCAGGACCGCGATGCTGATCCCGACACCCCATTGCACGAACTTCAGGAAGGACGCGAAGGTGCGTTCCTGCGTGCGGATGTCCATGTTGCCCGGCTTGTGCTCGGCCATTGCGCCGTTCCTTTCGCTGTCCGTCTGTCCGGGGGGTGATACCTGATCGCGCCGGGGCTGTCACGGCCCTGCGGCACCATGCCGTCAGATCGCGCGCCAGTGCCAGGCCCCGTCCGCGCCGCGCGTGCGGGTGACGCGCCCGCGGGCCAGAAGGTGGTTGAGATGCGCCACCGCCTCCACCAGCGCAAGCATGTAGGCGCTGCCGCCGACCTCGCGCCCGAAGAGCGGCACGAAACAGTCGGCGGCCACGCGCGGCACGGCCAGATGCGCCAGCAGGCGGTCGAGGCCGGCGTGATGCTCGGCCGCCATCGTCGCAAGCCGCGCCGGCAGTCCCCGGAAGGGGAGCTTGTGGCCGGGCAGCACGAGCTGATCGTCGCGGGCATGGGGTGCGAAGCGGTCGATGCTGGCCAGCCATTCGGTCAGGGGATCGGCGCCGGGCTCGGTCGGATAGACGCCGATATTGGCCGAAATGCCGGGCAGCATCTGGTCGCCGCCGATCACGATGGCCTCGCCCGCGCACCAGAACGTCGCCTGTTCGGGCGCATGCCCGTCGCCGGTGCGCACCAGCCAGTCGCGCCCGCCCATGCGGATCCGCTGCCCGTCACGGATCCGGGTATAGCCGACCGGCATCGGCGCGACGACATCGGCGAAGTTGAACGGCCGCTCGGCGGCCTTTTCGGCCTGCATCGCCGCCGGCATGCCCGCATCGCGCCAGAAGGCGCGGGCCTGCGCCGTCGCGGTTTCCTGCACATCGAGCGTGAGCATCCGGGCAAAGAGCCAGGCAGTGCGCGTCGTGACAAGCTCTGCCCCGCGATCCTGGAACCAGCCCGCCAATCCGATGTGATCGGGATGGTGATGGGTGACGACAAGGCGGCGAACGGGGCGGCCCGCCAGCGGGCCGGCCTCCAGCGCCGTCCAGACGGCCCGGGTCCGGGCGGTGTCGAGGCCGGTGTCGATCACCGTCCAGCCGTCGCCATCGTCGAGCGCGAGCACGTTCACATGGTCGAGCGCCATGGGCAGCGGGATGCGCATCCACAGGATGCCCGGGGCGACCTCTTGGGCCTCGCCCGGCGCGGGTGCCGCGAAGGGAAAGGTCAGCGGGCTTGCGGTGCCGTCCATGGGGCCTCCGGTGCTTCGGGGCGGCGCGGGGCCGGATGCGGCTTGGCACGCCGCGCCGCCGCGCGTAGAACCCGGCCAGCACGCAGCGTGCCGCGAATGCTGCGCCGCCGCAACCCGCCCCGCGTCTGACGCAGCGTCACAGGACAGCCGTGACCCGCCTTATCCCCCCCACGCCCGCAGGCATCGCCGAGGCGGCGGCCCTTCTCGCAGAAGGCGCGACCGTCGCCTTCCCGACCGAGACGGTCTATGGCCTCGGCGGCGATGCGCGGCGGGCCGATGCGGTCGCGGCGATCTATGCGGCCAAGGGGCGGCCCGCGTTCAATCCGCTGATCGTCCATGTCCCCGATGCGACGGCGGCGGCGGGTCTGGCGCATGTCCCGCCCGTGGCGGCACGCCTTGCGGCGGCGTTCTGGCCGGGGCCGCTCACGCTCGTGCTGCCGCTGCGCGCGGATGCGGGGCTGGCGCCGGGGGTGACGGCGGGGCTTGCGACGGTGGCGCTGCGCGTGCCCGCTCATCCGCTGGCGCAGGCGCTGCTGCGCGCCTGCGGGGCGCCGCTCGCCGCGCCCTCGGCAAACCCCTCGGGCCGGGTCAGCCCGACACGGGCGGCGCATGTGATGGAGGGGCTTGCGGGGCGCATCGCGGCGGTGCTCGACGGCGGGCCCTGCGCGGTCGGGGTGGAATCGACCATCCTCGGCATCGAGGGGGGCCGGGTGCGCCTGCTGCGCCCCGGCGGCGTGACCGTCGAGGCGGCCGAGGCGGTGCTGGGCGTGCCGCTGGACGCGGCGGGGCCGGGGATCACCGCGCCGGGGCAGCTTGCATCGCATTACGCGCCGGCCGCGCGGCTGCGCCTCGATGCCGCGGCGCCCGAGGCGGGCGAGGTCTGGGTGGGCTTCGGGCCGGGCCCCGCGGGGCTGAGCCTGTCGCCGGGCGGCGATCTTGCCGAGGCGGCCGCGCGCCTGTTCGACCTGCTGCGCGCGGCCGATGCGCTGGCCGGGCCGAATGGACGGATCGCCGTGGCGCCGGTGCCGGAAACCGGCCTCGGACGGGCGGTCAACGACCGCCTACGCCGCGCCGCCGCGCCGCGCTGATCAGGCGATCCGCGCCACGACGAACTCGGCCAGATCGTCCAGCATTCCGCGAAGGGGATGCGCCGGCAAGGCCGCCAGCGCCGCCCGCGCCCGGCCGGCCCAGTCGAGCGCGGCCGCCCGCGTCGCCGCGAGTGCGCCGCACCGCACCAGGATCGCCCGTGCCGCGGCAAGATCGCCCTCGCGCTGGTCCCCCTTCTCGATCACACGAACCCAGAACGCCCGTTCCTCGGCATCGGCCTGCGCCAGCGCCTTGATGACCGGCAGGGTCACCTTGCGTTCGCGGAAATCGTCGCCGACATTCTTGCCGATCGCCTCGGTCGTGCCGCCGTAGTCGAGCAGGTCATCGACCATCTGGAACGACACGCCGAGCGCATCGCCGTAGGCGCGCAGCGCATCGACCTGCGCCTGCGGCGCACCGGCGATCACCCCGCCCACCTCGGTCGCGGCGGCAAACAGCGCCGCCGTCTTGCCGCGCACGACGCGCAGATAGGTGTCCTCGCCGGTGCCGAGATTCTGCGCCGCCGTCAGTTGCAGCACCTCGCCCTCGGCGATGGTCGCCGCGGCATCCGACAGGATCGCCATGACCCGCAGGCTGCCGGTCTCGGTCATGAGCTGGAAGGACCGGGCAAAGAGGTAATCGCCCACCAGAACCGAGCTCTTGTTGTCCCACAGAAGGTTGGCCGTCGGCCGCCCGCGCCGGCGCTCGCTCTCGTCCACCACGTCGTCATGCAGGAGCGTGGCGGTATGGATGAACTCCACGGTCGCGGCAAGGCGGATGTGGTGGTCCCCGCCATAGCCGCAGAGCCGCGCCGCCGCGAGCGTCAGCAGCGGGCGCAGCCGCTTGCCCCCCGCCTCGACCAGATGCGCCGTCACCTCGGGGATGCGGGGGGCGTGTTCGGACGCCATCCGCGCGCGGATGAGCGCGTTGACCGCCGCCATGTCGCCTGCCAGCGCCTCGGCCAGCCGGTCGTGCGGCTTCTTTGCGCCAGTATCGAGGCCCATGGCGACTATCCTTGCGTCTCGACAGGCGCGGGGCCGGCCGGTTACAGGTTCAGGATGAAGGAACTTCTGCGCACGAACGACCCCACCGTGATCGCCTTTGCCGAGGCCCTGCTTCGTGGCGAGGATATAGAGCCCTATGCCATGGACGTCCACATGAGCGTTCTGGAGGGCTCCATCGGCATCCTGCCGCGGCGCCTTCTGGTGCGGCGCGAGGATCACTTTCGCGCCCGTGCCATCCTGACCGACAACGGGATCGAGACGGTGGGGTGACGGGCGCGGTGTTTGGCGACGCCGAACTGACCGACGACGCCTTTCTGGACGGCCGGTTGCGGCTCTGGCAACCCGCTGCCGGCTATCGCGCCGCGGCCGATCCGGTCCTGCTGGCTGCCGCCGCGCCGGCCCTCGCCGGGGCGCGGGTGCTCGATCTCGGCTGCGGGGTGCTCACGGCCGGGCTATGCCTTGCCGCGCGGGTGCCGGGCATCGCGCTGGCCGGGCTCGAACGCCAGCCTGCCTATGCCGACCTCGCCCGCCGCAATGCCGCGCGCAACGGCGTGACGGCCGAGGTGGTGACGGGCGATGTCGCCGCCCTGCCCGCCGCGCTGCGCCGGCCCTTCGACCTCGTGCTGCTCAATCCGCCTTACTACACGCCCGGCGACGGCACCCCGGCGCGCGACGCGGGCCGCGAGTCGGCGCTGCGCGAGGATACGCCGCTGGCCGTCTGGCTTGACGCGGCGGCGCGGCGGGTGGTCGATGGCGGCTGGCTCTGCCTGATCCAGGATGCCGCGCGCCTGCCGGACGTGCTCGCGGCGCTGCCGGGCACGATGGGGTCGGTGGCCGTCCTGCCCACCCAGCCGCGCCACGACCGACCCGCGCGGCGCATCATCCTGCGGGCGCGCAAGGGCGGGCGGGCGCCGTTCCGGCTGCTTGCGCCCCTGGTGCTGCACGAGGGCGCCAGCCATCGGCACGACCGCGACGACTATACGCCCCATGCGCGGGCGATCCTGCGGGACGGCGCCGCAATTTCAGCCTTCGGTTGAACTGTCCACAAACTGTTGCAGGCCGTGACGCCGAGTTTGCGTGACACGACTCGGCTTCTGTGATGGAATCATGACACGGCAGCAACAGGACAGGAGACGCTCATGACCATCGCCTCGCACCTGCAGGAACTCCGCCGCAAGCATGAAACGCTCTCGATGCTTGTCGAACAGGAACAGCGCAAGCCGGCGGCGGATGCGCTCAGGATCGCCGAGATGAAGAAGCAGAAACTCCGCATCAAGGAAGAGATCACGCGCCTCGGGCATGCCTGACGCCCGGCGCCGCACGTCAGGTGCCTGACCTGGCCCGCGGCCGGGCGCGCGCCGCAAGCGCCGCGCCCGCCGCGATCATCAGTGCGGCCAGGATCAGCGCCGCCGAGGCATCGGCAAGCCCGGCAAGGATCAGTGCAAGCGTGGACAGGAGCGGCGCGGCATAGGACGCCACGCCCAGAAGCTGGATGTCCCCCCGCTTCACGCCGATGTCCCAGGCATAGAAGGCGATGCCGACCGGCCCGATGCCGAGGCCCGCGACCGCCAGCCATCCCGATGCATCGAGAGGCCAGCGCGTTTCCTCGAACGCCAGGTGCAGCGGCAGCGACAGGGCCGCCGTGGCAAGGCAGGCAATGGCGACCGTCGCGGTCGGGGCCGCGGACATCCGGCGCGAGAGGACGGAATACCCCGCCCAGGTCAGCGCGCAGAGCAGTGCCAGCGCAAGCCCCGGCAACGCATCGGGGGCAAAGGCCGCCCCGCCCCGCAGCACGACAAGCGCCGCCCCGCCGAAGGCGACAAGCGCGCCCAGCACATGCCCGGCCCGCAGCCGCTCGCCCGGCAAGAGACCGGACAGCAGGACGATCAGCAGCGGCCAGAGATAGGCGATCAGCCCCGCCTCGGCCGGCGGCGCAAGCCGCAGGGCGCTGAAATACAACGCGTGATAGCCGAAGAGGCCGGCCGTGACGAATGCGCAGGCCGGCCAGCTGACCGCCCGCAGGCGCCCCCAGCCCGCTGTCGCCGCGATCCAGCCGAGCCCGACGGCCCCGCCCGCCGCAAAGGTCAGCGCGCTCAGCAGGAACGGCGGAACCGGCGCGGTTCGGACCGTCAGAAGGGCGAGCCCCGACCACAGCAAAACGGCGACAAAGCCCGTGGCGGTCGCCCGGCTTCGCGTCGGAACGGCAGGCATCGACATCCCCGGGCTGACAGCACCGGCCCTGCGCCTAGCACCGGCGCCGGGCCTGCTCAAGCGGCCGCGCCGCCGCTTGACAACCCTTCTGCCGTGGTTCATCAGCCCGCGCAGTGGGGTCGTAGCTCAGTTGGGAGAGCGCGTCGTTCGCAATGACGAGGTCAGGGGTTCGATCCCCCTCGGCTCCACCATCCGGGAACCCGTCCAGGGCACATCGCGAACCCTGCGGTCCCGTGCGCGCAACGGGCGGCATCTGCCCTCAAATCAGGGTCTGCGCCAGTTCCCGGCGGCAACGCGCCGTTGCGGCGTCGAACGCCGCGCAAGACCCTCAGCCGAATGCGCCGAACGGCAGCACCTGACGCGCGGCCCAATCCTCGAGCGTGGTGAGCCGCACCGGCAGCGCCTCGAGCACCGGCGTCATGTCTATGTGGAACGGGCGGTCGGTCGGGTCGTTGTACCATGCGTATTTCAGGGTCATTTCCCGCGCCAGCGTCGCCGCGTCCAGCGTCGCAGTGTTGCGGAATACCGCCGCCATGACCGCACCGCAGGTTTCCAGCGGCATGCTCTCGAACCGCAGCGGCATGCCCCAGACCGCCCCCAGACGGCGCGCCAGATCCGGCCCGCGGATGGCTTCGGGTCCCCCGACATCGAGGATGCGGCCGGCAAGGCCCGGCCGCTCGGCGGCGGCAAGCATCAGTTGCGCAAGGTCGTCGTGGCAGATCCAGCAGACATCCAGCGTCTCGCGATGCGGATAGCGGATGAGATGCTCCCGCTCGATCAGGGGCCATGCCCAGGCCTTGAGCAGGTTGTCGAGGTAGACGACCGGCTGGATGACGACCGTGGGCACGCCCGAGGCCAGGATGCGCTCGCGCATGTCGAGGCGGGCGTCCTGCGCCTTGATCCCCATGCGGCGACCGGGCACCGGCATGCTCGTGTTGAAGACGATCAGCCTGACCGTCGCCGACCGCGCCGCGGCGGCTGCGATGGCATCGACGGCGGCGATCAGCGGCCCGGCGGCCTGGAACGACGTGGACGGCAGGTTGAGAAGCACGGCATCTGCCCCCGTCATCGCGGCTTCGAGGCTGGCGTGATCGGCGTAGTCGGCGGCCCTCCGGATCGCCCCCGCCGGCAGGTCGGCATCCTGCGGCCGGCGGGCGATGGCCACTGCCGCATGCCCCTTCGCGAGGGCCGCCCGTACCTGCGCCGCGCCCTGATCGCCGGTTCCCGAAAAGATCGCGATCCGCACCGGTCCGCCTCCTGTCCTGTCTGTGTGGCTCAGAGCAGGCCGGGCAGGAACAGCACCAGCCCCGGCACCGCGATGATGAGCAGCAGCACCGCGAAATCGGCGAGGATGAACATCGCCGTTCCCGCGAAGATCGACCCGAGGGCGATAGACCGGTCCACGACGCTCTTGAGCACGAAGACGTTGAGCCCGATCGGCGGGGTGATCATGCCGACCTCCAGCAGCTTCACGAGGAAAACGCCCAGCCAAAGCTCGTTGATGCCCATGGTCGCGGCGACCGGCAGCACGATGGGCAGGGTGATGATCATGGCGCCCGTCGGCTCGAGGAACATGCCGAGGACGAGGTAGATCGCCATCACGCCCAGCAGGAACAGGACGGTCGACGCGCTGACCAGTGCCACGACATCGGCAATATAGGCGTCAACGCCGCTGAGCGTGACGAAGCGCGCCAGAAGGTTCGCGCCGACCACGATGAACAGCAGCGCCGATGTGGTCACGAAGGCCGCCCCCACCGACAGCCGGAAACTGCGCCAGGTCAGCTTGCGCTGGACCGCAGCGATGAGCGCACAGAGCGACGCCCCGACCGCGCCCGCCTCGGTCGGGGTGAAGAGACCCGCAAACAGACCGCCGAAGACGAGGCCGGCGAGCGAGAGCGCCGGAAGCACATCGAGCAGAACCGCAAGGCGTTCGCGCAGGGTGAAGGTCTCGGTCGTCCGCGGGGCGACGCCGGGCCGCAGCGTCGCCCAGAGCACGACGACCGCGACATAGGCCGCCGCAGTGAGCAGCCCGATCGCCGCGCCGCCGAGGAAAAGCTTGTTGATCGGCACCTGCGCGATGACCCCGTAGAGGATCAGCAGGATGCTCGGCGGGATCAGCGCGCCGATCGTGCCGGCCGCTGCCACCGTGCCCGTCGCAAGGCGCACGTCATAGCCATGGCGCAGCATCTCGGGCACCGCGATGCGCCCCATCGCGGCTGCCGTTGCCACGGATGATCCGGTCACGGCCGCAAAGCCCGAGGCGCCGAAGATGCTGGCCACCGCAAGGCCGCCCGGCAGGCGCGACAGCCAGACCCGTGCGGCCTCGAACAGGCCCGCGGTGAGGCCGGTGTGATAGGCGAGATAACCCATCAGCAGGAACATCGGCACCGAGCTGAGTTCCCAGCTGGCCGCGAATTCGTAGGGAATGACCTTCAGCGCCCCGAAGGCGGGCCGCCAGCCGAACATCGCATAGATGCCCGCGAAGGGGACGGAAAACAGCGCGATCGCGATCGGCACCCGCAGCGCGATCATCGCAAGCAGGATGGCGAGGCCAGCGAGACCGATCTCGACGCTGGTCAACTCCCCGCCCCGATGTCGTCATGGAAATAGCCCAGCCCGCCCGGCCCGGCCTTCATCGCGGTGCCGCCCAGCAGGTAGGAGACGAACTTGAGCAGGAACAGCAGCGACAGAAGGCCATAGCTGACCGGCGCCGCGAACCGCACCGGCCATGTCGGCACCTTCAGCCCGCGTTCGATGCGGAACGAGCCGATCTGGTATTTCTCGACCGCTTCGATCCATGTGCCGAAGGCGAGCAGGCCGCAGACCGCGAAACAGAACAGGAATGTCCAGCCGTAAAGATGTGTCCGGGCCGGTGCGGGAAAGACCTGCGTGACGACCTCGACCGCTACATGATTCTCGATGCGTTCGACAAAGGCCAGCGGCAGGAACGTGATCAGCGGCATGTAGTAGTTCGCGACAAGCGCGAGCGTGCCGGGGATCGGTGTGCCGAACAGCAGCGAGACCACCACATTCAGCGTGACATGCGCCATCATCACGACGACGGCCGCAGCGGCGAGGATGCCGAGCGCGAGGATCGCCCTGTCGACGATCTTCACCAGCAGCTGCATGTCAGCACATTCCTTCCGCTCGGGGCAACGTGGCGGCGCCCGCCGGCCGATGCCGCCCCCGCCGCGCAGCCGCTGCGGCCGGCCAGACGCCAGCCCGGATACCCGGCCGCCGCGCGTCACACCGCCGTGCGGCGCGCGGCACCGCTGTCAGTCCAGCCCGTAGGTCGCGACATCGACCTTGGAATAGACGTGCTCGATGTAGAGATCGGCCAGCGCGTCGATGTCCGCCTCCACCGCGTTCGTCAGGCCTTTCCATTTCTCGACGAGGCCGCGGATGATCTCGACCTTTTCATCGACGTTCCGCACGCCGTAGGTATTGGTGAAGATGCCTGCGACGGTGCCTATGTCCTTCTCGACAAAGGCGTCGATCGCGGCGCGATCCTCGGCGGACACCTGATAGACCGGTTTTCCCGCCGCCTCCATCGCCTCAAGCCCGGCGAGGTTGCGCCGCCGGTTTTCCGTCCAGGCTTTCATCGACATCCGCGCGCCGGCGGTCAGAACCGCGCGCCGCTGGTCCTGTGTCAGGCGCGCCCAGCTGTCGCGGTTCATGTTCGCCGAGCCGATGCCTGCGAACATGCTGCCCGGCATGAGATGCGTGAAGGAATCGGCGATCTCGACATAGCGCAGGCTGATGAGATTCTCGGGCGTATTGGCCGAACAGTCGATGTTGCCGGAATTGAGCGCATCATAGATCTCGTTACCCGACATCGCGATCTGCGTGCCGCCGAAATGTTCGACAAAGCGCCCATGGTCGGCGGTGCCGGTGCGGACCGTCTTGCCGCGCAACGCCGCGAGCGTCGGGACCGGCGTGCTGCAGACAAGGCCGTATTCCACCGCCGCGCCGCCGCTGATGAAGACGGCATTGCGCTGTTTCATCTGTGCCAGGCAATCGGGGCAGTTGAGCAGGATGTATTCGATCGAGGCGCCGATCATCGCGGGCCCGGGATGCCGCGCCGGGCTGCCCGAGGTCGCCAGCATTGCAAGATTGGCTGGCAGGTTGACCTCGGAATACTCGGCCGGAAAATAGGGGAAAAGCGTCAGGCCGAAGTCCGCAAGCCCGTCCCGGACCCCGCCCGGTATCTCGTTGAGGCTCAGAAGAGAAAGAGCAAAGACCGAAACGTTCAGCCCGGCCTTTTCGCGCAGTTCGTCGGCAAAGAAAACGGCGGCATCGTAGTTGTAGTTGCTTTCCGGCAGCCCGACGGCATAGCGCAGGGTCTGCGCATCGGCCGCCGCCGTCGCGATCGCGCCCGCAACCACGCCGGCCATCGACAGGCGGCCCAGCCGCGCCGCAACGCCGACCAGTATCGCATCTGCTTGCATGAATTCCTCCCCCAGTTCAACTCAGGGCGCCACGCATCGACCATGCGCCGCCGCCGGTTCATCTTGCCCCGATTGCCGGGATCTCCCGCCCCCATGCCGGCACCCGGACAGCGGAATTGCCCTGCCGCACGAAACGACCATCGGCGTCCGCAAAGCCTTCGGCGTGGCGCCGGATGGGCCTTGCAAACTATCGGACAAGTCCTGCGATCAGTCAATATATTTAAAGGCAATTTCTGCATACGGGAGATCTTGCGCGAAACGTGACAGATGCCACGCGCCAACCGCTCAGTAGCAGCGAGAAATGCCTTCGGTCTGGTCGCGGCGCGCTGGCGATGCACCATATGGCTGTGCTGACCGGTGTGTCGAGCCATTCAGGATGCGGCACAGGCGCGGCCCGGACCGCACAACCACCGTATTTCTGTATCATCTCGTATTTTCTTGTGTATACCTTTAGACGGATGCCCCTGCGGCGCACAAGCAGGAGATCGCGTTGGAACGCCTGTCGCTGCATCAACTCGCCACGAACGGGGCGCCGCCCGAGCGGCTCGTGGAACTTGCCGCCCGGCTGGAATGTCCCGCCGTCACGCCCTTCGTGAACGCGAGCGCGCGCAGCAACAGCCCCCATGTCGCAACACTGGCGCAGGCCCGCGACCTGCGGCGGCTTGCGGATGGTCTTGGCGTCGACGTCTACAGCCTCGAGGTATTCGTGCTCGAGGCAGATACGGACCCGGCCGCGTTCCGCCCGGCGCTTGAACGGGGCGCGACGCTGGGCGGCAGGCGGACGACTGTCTGCGTCGGCGACCCCGACCTCGGGCGCGCCCGAGACCGTTTTGACGCCTTCTGCGCGATGGCCGCGGATTTCGGCATCGCGGTGCATGTGGAATTTCACGCTTTCGGCACTCTGCGCACCCTCGCGGCGACGCAGGATTTCCTTTGCCGTGCGCCGACCGCCGCAACGATCAGCGTCGATGTGCTGCACCTTTACCGTAACGAAGGGGGCATCGGGTCGCTGCGCGGCCCGCTGCGGGTGCCGATCGGCCATGCGCAGATCTGCGACGGCCCGCTGGTGCGCCCGCGGGACGAATGGCTGCACGAGGCCGTGGCCGATCGCCTCGTCCCGGGCGAAGGGGCATTCAATCTCGTGGCGTTCCTGCGCGCCCTGCCGCCGGCCGTTCGGATCGACGTCGAGGTTCCGACCCGGCCGGATCCGGCGGGGGAACTGTCGGGCGAGGCCCGCTGCGCGGCCGCGCTGCAGGCATCGCGGCGGCTGCTCGCGCGCGCTCGGGCCGCCGCCGAGCCACGCTGAGCACGGGCCGCGGCGTTCGGCCAACGGTCGAGGCAGGTTCCGGTCGATCAGCGTGCCGGAATTCACGACACAATCACAAGATTTGTCACGCCTAAGGCGCTCATCTCTTGCACGGCAAACGATTCTGGTGTTGCGTGGAAGAATTGGTGTGGCGCAGCGGCGCGAAGCGTGAGTGCGGTCTATCGTGACCTCGCGCGCCGCTAATGCTTAGGCGGATTTTGCAAGCTGGAGTTGTTCGATATGACGTTTCAAGTGATCTTCTCCGCGAAGACATCCGCCTCCGGACGCGAGCTCTGGATCACCGATGGGACGCAAGAAGGCACGCGCCGCGTGAAGGACATCCGAGACGGGCCCAGCGGCAGCTATCCTACCATAGTCGTTCCACCGTCCGGCGGGCTTGCGCCGGTGGCGCCGCCGGCAGACGGGCGGGTTCTGTTCACGGCCTTCGACGACAGTGTCGGGCGGGAACTCTGGATCACGGACGGAACCGAGGCCGGCACGCAGCTCGTGCGCGCGATCAACCCGTCGGCGACAAGCAGCGGTCCGGACAGCTTCGTCCAACTTGATGACACGCGCGTCGTATTCGCTGCAGACAACGGAACGGTCGGGCGCGAACTCTGGGTAACCGACGGATCCTTCGCAGGCACTCAGCTGCTCGCCGATATCAACCCCGGCGCGAACGGGAGCAATATCGAGAGCCTCACCAGCACCGGGGACGGCCGCGTCCTCTTTACCGCTTTTTCCAACGCGTCCGGGCGCGAGCTCTGGTCGACCGACGGGACTGCTGCTGGAACGTTCCTCGTCCGCGAGATCAACCCCGGCCCCTTCTCGTCGTATCCTTACGAGTTCAGCAAACAGTCGGACGGACGGTTCCTGTTCCGTGCAACAGACGGGATAACGGGATTCGAGCTCTGGATCACCGACGGGACCACGATCGGTACCCGCCTTGTGCGCGACATCAACCCGAGTGGAGACAGCGGGCCCTCCAACATGACCGAGCTCGCGCCGGGGGTAACGGTTTTCTGCGCGACCGACAGCATCAACGGGCGCGAACTCTGGGTGTCCGACGGAACGACGGCCGGCACGACGCTGGTGCGCAATATCGCAGCCGGTGCGGCCAGTTCGAACCCCATATCCTTCACCGATCTCGGGGATGGACGCGCCCTCTTCAGCGCTGATGACGGGATCAACGGACGCGAGCTCTGGGTGACCGACGGAACGCTCGGCGGAACCCGGCTCGTACGCGATATCAACCCGGGGGCGGGCGGCAGCTCCCCGGCCTATCTGACCGTCATCGGAAACGGCCGGGCGCTGTTCCGGGCCAACGATGGCGTGAACGGGATCGAGTTGTGGGTCACCGACGGGACAACTGCGGGAACGCAGCTTTTGCGCGACATAAACCCCGGTGGCGGTTCGTCTCTCCCCGGGTTATTCACGCCGCTGACGAATGGCCTCGTGCTCTTTGACGCGAACGACGGGGCGCTCGGATACGAATTGTGGGTGACGGACGGGACGACCGCCGGCACACGGTTGATCGCCGACATCAGTCCCGGCAGCGGGAGCAGCAGTCCGGGCGGCTTCTTCAGGCTCCCGGACGGCCGTGCGCTGTTCTCGGCGACGAGCGCCAGCGAGGGGCGCGAGCTCTGGATCACCGACGGCACCGCCGCCGGAACTCGGCGCGTGGCCGACATCAACGAAGGGGCCCTTGGCTCATCTCCGGGCAATTTCCGCCTTTTGCGCATCCTCGAACCGGCCGCCCCGGTGATCGATACGGTCGCGGGCGACGATGTGATCAACGCCGCCGAGCGGGCCGCGGGCGTCACCGTGGGCGGGACGGCCGAGGCGGGCGTGTCGGTCGCGGTGACCATCGCCGGCGTCACGCGCACGGCGACGGCCGACGGCGCAGGCAACTGGGCGGCGACGTTCGCCGCGCCCGAACTTCCTGCCGGCGGCGCCGCCACCATCACGGCAGTGGCCACCAATGCCTCGGGCGGGGTCAGCGCCCCGGTCGAGCGGGCCGTGTCGATCGACACCACCCCGCCCGCCGCGCCCGTGATCGATCCCGTTGCAGGCGACAACATCATCAACGCGGCCGAACGCGCCGCGGGCGTGACGGTCAACGGAACGGCCGAGGCCGGCGCAACGGTCACGGTCGGCCTCGGCAGCGCCAGCCGGACGGTCATCGCGGGTGCCGCCGGGGACTGGACCGCAAGCTTCGGCGCCGGCGCCGTGCCGCCCGACGGCCCTTCGTCCGTCTCGGCGATGGCGACCGACGCAGCCGGAAACAGCAGCCCGGCCGCGACGCGCGCGATCACCGTGGACACGACGCCGCCCGCCGCACCGGTCATCAACGCGGTCGCCGGCGACAACGTCATCGATGCGGCCGAACAGGCCGCCGGCATCACCGTTTCGGGCAGCGCCGAGGGCGGCGCGGCCGTTCTGGTCGATTTCGCCGGCACGCTGCGCGCGGTGACCGCGGGCCCGGGCGGCAACTGGTCGGTCGCCTTCGCGCCGGGCGACATCCCCGCGAACGGCCCGCGCACGCTCGGTGTGACCGCGACCGACGCTGCCGGGAATGCCAGCGCGACTACGACCCGGTCCATCCTCGTTGACCGGACGATCGGCATCGAAGCCTCGGGGGGGTCAGGCAGGGATGTCCTGGAAGGGACGGGCGGCAACGACACGCTTTCCGGCCGCGGCGGAAACGACACGCTCCGCGGTTTGGGCGGCGACGATGCGCTGTTCGGCGGGATCGGCGACGATCTGCTGGTCGGCGGGGGCGGCAACGATCAGCTTTCGGGCGAACGCGGCAACGATACGCTGCGCGGCGGCGCCGGGCAGGATACGCTCGACGGGGGCGATGGCGACGACCTGCTGAACGGTGAAGGCGGCAACGACCTGCTGCTCGGCGGAACGGGCAACGATACGCTCAACGGCGGCGGCGGGCGCGATACGCTCGACGGGGCCGAGGGCGACGACGCGCTGTCGGGCGGCCGCGGCCGCGACATCCTGCGCGGGGGCGATGGCAACGATGTGCTGCGGGGCAATGCCGGGAACGATACGATCGTCGGCGGCGCGGGCGATGATGTCATGATCGGCGGCGCGGGGGCCGACAGCTTCGTGTTCCGGCGCGGGCACGAGGGCGCGACGGTGCGCGACTTCGATGCGGCCGGCGGCGACAGGCTGGCGCTGGGGGTGAACCTGCTGGGCGGCGCGGCGAGCGGGCAGGCGGTCATCGACAGCTTCGCTTCCGTCAACCGCTTCGGCAACACCGTGCTCGACTTCGGCGCGGGCGACCGGCTGGTGCTCCAGAACTTCGACGATCTGACGCTGCTGGCGTCGAGCATCGACATCGCCTGACGCGGGCGCCCGCCTTCAGCGCAGCGCCTGCGGCAGCCACAGGGCGATCTGCGGAAAGGCGATCACCAGCCCGAGCGCGACGATCTGGAGCCCGACGAAGGGCAGCGACGACCGGTAGATGTCGGTCAGCGTGACCGACGGGGGCGCCACGCTCTTGAGGAAGAAGGCGGATGGGGCGAAGGGCGGGGTGAGATAGGCGATCTGCACCGTCATGTTGAAGATCACCCCGAACCACACGGGATCGAAGCCCGCATTGCGGATGAGCGGCAGGAAGATCGGCGTCGTCAGGAACAGGATGCCGATCCAGTCCACGAAGAACCCGAGGATCAGGAACACGATGATCGTGATCGCCAGCAGCATCGCCGGATCGGCCGCCACGCCCGAGATCAGTCCCTGGGCGAAGCGGATCCCGCCGATGGCGTTGTAGACCCCGATCAGGGCATTCGTGCCGAAGATCAGCCACAGCACCACCCCGCAGGTGACAAGCGTGTGGCGCAGCGCCCCGCGCAGCATCGCCGCCGACAACTCGCCCCGCAGCATCACCGCGACCAGCACCCCGAGCACGCCGAAGGCGGCGCTTTCGGTGATCGAGGCGAGGCCGGCGTAGATCGAGCCCAGCACGCACAGCACGATGAACACCGGAAAGCCCACGTTGCGCAGCGCCTGCAAGGGCGTCGCCCGCACGCCCATCGCGCCGGGGTCCATCGGCGGGGCCAGCGACGGATCGCGCCAGACGCGGATCAGGACATAGCCGACATAAAGACTGACCAGCAGCAGCGCCGGCGTCAGCGTCGCCATGAACAGATCGGAAATCGAGACGCCGGCGGTGATCCCGTAAAGGATCAGGACGATCGACGGCGGCACCATCGTGCCGAGCGACCCGCCCGCCGTGATCGCGCCCAGCGTCAGCTTGTTGGAATAGCCCAGCCGCATCATCTGCGGCAGCGCCACAAGGCCGAGCAGGACCACCTCGCCCCCGACGATGCCGGTCGTGGCCCCGAGGATAAAGGCGATCACCAGCGTCGCGATGAGCACGCCGCCGCGGAACGGCCCGAACACCCGGTTGAGCGCGGAATAGAGATCCCGCGCGATCCCCGACCGCTCGATCAGCGAGGCCATCAGCACATACATCGGAATCGCGACGAGCGTGTAGTCGGTCACAAGCTCGAACGTCCGCGACGAGATGATGAACATCGACCGGGGGCCGAAGCTTGTCCAGGCGACGGTGACGGCGATGGCGCCGGCGGTGAAGGCGAAGGGCACGCCCACCGACAAAAGCCCCACGAGGCCGCCGAGGATCAGCAGCGAGACGATCTCGATCGTCATGCCCTGTCCGCCTCCGCTGCCGGTCGCGCTGCAAGGCCGAGGATCTGGCGTCCGTAGGTGACGCAGGCCTGGGCCATCAGCAGCACGCAGCCGAGCACGAGAAGCCCCCGCGTCAGCGGGGGCAGCGGGACGTTCCACGCGCGCCCGGTCATCTCCGGCATCCAGCGGTCGCCGGCAAAGCGCCAGACCGAACCGGCGAACTGGTTCCAGGCCCCCCAGGTCAGCCCGCCGAGGAACACCAGCGCACAGGCAAGGCAGAGCGCCGCAATCACCCGCTGCATCCCGCGCGGCAGGGCATCATGCAGGGGCGTGATGCGGATATGCATGTTGCGCGACATCGCGACCGATCCGGCAAAGAGGAACACCGTCGCCGTCATGGCCTGGATGATCTCGGGCGCCCAGACGGTCGGCGCGCGAAAGACATAGCGCAGCAGAACCTCCATCCAGGACAGCAGCGCGACAGCCAGCAGCACCCAGGCGAGCGCGCGGCCGATCGCCTCGCTCAGTCGGTCGACGAAGGTCATGCGATGCCTGTTGTTTGGGGTGCGTCGGGCTTGCCCCGGCCGGCGATCCGGCCGGGGCCCGGCCGTTCAGCCGCCGTAGAGCGACTTGATGAAGGCCCGGTGGCTTTCGACCATCCGTGCGGCCATCGGGCTGCGCTTGGCAACCTCGGCCCAGACCTCGTAGGTCACCGCGCGCAGGCGCGCGCGCTCTTCGGGCGGCCAGGTGATGACCTCGGTCCCCGCCGCGATGATGCGGTCGCGTGCGGCCGCCTCGCCGGCCTGGAAATCGGCGAAGAGCTGGGTCGAGAACGCGTCCCATTCCTGCGTCACCAGTGCCTGCTGATCGGCCGTCAGCCGGTTCCACGCATCCTGACTGACCGAGAATTCCATGATGCCCATCGAATGGCCGGCATCGATGGAATACTTGGCGACGTTGTAGAGCCCCGTCGCCTCGTTCAGCGCATACCAGGCCCAGTCCGCCGCATCGACGACATTGGTCTGGAGGGCGTTGAACACCTCGGTCCCCGGCAGAACGACGACGCCCGCGCCGAGTTTGCCGAAAAGATCCGATACCGTGCCCTGAACCGAGCGGATGCGCAGGCCCTTGAAGTCGTCGATGCTGTTGAGCGGCCTTGTCGAGACGAGCACCTCGGCCGGCGAGACGAACACGCCGATCACATGGGCGCCGTGCTGGGCGTAAAGCTCGCGCATGAGCGCCTCGCCCCCGCCCTCGGACCACCAGCGGGCCTGATCCTCGGAACTGTTGTAGGCGCCCATCGTGTCGCCGATCACGGCGAAGGCCGCATCCTTGGCGGCGAAATAGGATGCGCCGGTGAAGTGGCCCGTCAGCACGCCGGTCGCCATCGCGTCCAGCGTCTCGGTCGGCCCGACCACCGCACCCACGGGCACGAAGTCGATCTCGATCGCATTGCCCGATTTTTCCTTCAGATCCGCCGCGAATTCGCGAAACCGTGTGTTGATGTCGAAGCTGTCGGGCAGAAAGCCCTGCACGCGCCATGAATGCTGCTGCGCCGCAGCCGGCATCGCCAGCAGCGCCGCGGTAACAAGGGCTATACCGCCCGCTCGTATCCGGTTCATCCTGTTCCTCCCTTGGTGGTCAGTGTCGTCAGCCCGGCCCGCCGCCTTCGACCGGCACCACATGCACGCGGGCCAGCAGATGCTCGGTCCCGCGGATCAGTCCGGCCATCGCCGCGGCCCGCTCGCGCATCGGCGCCGAGCGGAGCGCGTCGACCGCCGCACCGGCATCGTCGAACCAGAAGGTCTCGGCGGCGTCGAAGATCGGCGCAACGCCGGTCTCGGCCATGTCCAGCGGCTCGAACCGCTCCTGCGCGCGGGCTGCCTCGACGGGCGGCGCAGCGCGCAGCGCGGCGTGCAGCACTGTCGCGGAAACCCCGGGGGCCGCGCGCATGAACCGCCATAGCCGGACCCCGGCCGGCCCGGCATCGCCCCGCAGGACGATGCGCCGCGTCAGCATCAGCCCGCCCTGCGCCTTGTCCACGAGATGGGCCTCGTCGGCCTTCACCGCGCCCAGATAAGCGGGGCTTGCAAAAGCCGCCTGCATCGTGGCGAGATCGGGGAAATCGAGATCGGAACAGGCATCGAAGCCCGGCCAAGGCAAGACCGGCTCGCCGCCGTCCAGCAGAGCATGGTTCTGCCAATAGCGCGTGACGCTGGCCATCCGCGACACCACGGCCGCATGGTTGCCGGCCCAATGGGCCTGGAACGCTGCGATATCAAGCCCCTGGCGCCGCGGCGCTACACCGATCCGGGTGATCATCCGCCCTCCCCGCGTGTGATCTGGCCGTGTGATCTGGCCTTGTGCCCGGCGCGCATTGCCGGTTGTCAAGAAAATCTTTCTGCTGTTAGAATGCGCATGTCAAGTGAAACCGCCGGGTCCGGAACCGGCGCGGGGGAGGGCGGCGGCGATGTTCGAGGGCTTCGTGCGGCGGCGCGTCGATACCGGCGAGGTGTCGATCGCCTGCGTCGAGGGCGGCGACGGGCCGGCCGTCCTGCTGCTTCATGGCTATCCGCAGAACCTCGCCGAATGGGCGCATGTGGCGCCGCGGCTGGTCGCGGCGGGCTTCACCGTCGTCTGCGCCGACCTGCGCGGCTACGGCGACAGCGACAAGCCGCCCGCCGCGCACGATCATGCGACCTATTCCTTCCGCGCCATGGCCGCGGACCAGGTGCGGCTGATGGCAGCGCTCGGGCACGAGCGGTTCCACGTCGCCGGCCATGACCGCGGCGCGCGCACGGCGCACCGGCTCGCGCTCGACTGGCCGGACCGGGCGACAAGCCTGGCCGTGCTCGACATCGTGCCGACATGGGAGATGTATGCCAATGTCACCAAGCGCCTCGCACAGACCTACTGGCAGTGGTATTTCCTGCCCCAGAAGGCCCCCCTGCCCGAAAGGCTGATCGGCGCCGATCCCGATTTCTTCTACGAATCCTGTCTCGCCTCGGTCGGCGGCATCGGACTGGCCGATTTCGACCCGGCCCTGCTGACCGAATACCGGCGCTGCTGGCGCGCGCCCGAGGCGATCCATGCCTGGTGTTCGGACTATCGCGCCGGCGCCTCGATCGATCTCGAGCATGACCGGGCCGACCTCGGGCGGGTGCTCGACATGCCGGTGCTCGCGCTCTGGGGGGGCGACGGGATCATGCAGACCCTGTTCGACATCGAGGCGCTGTGGCGCCCGCGTGCCCGCGTGCTGCGCACTGCGACCGCGCCGGGCGGGCACTGGTTTCCCGAGCAGGCGCCGGCGGAAACGGCGGCCGCGCTGATCGACCATTTCCGGGCGGCCTGACGATGCCCGGCACGAAAGCCACGCGATGCTGACCTTCCCCCATTTCACCCCCAGCTTTCCGCGCGACGGCTGGACGCTCCCCGCGGTGCTGCGGCATCAGGCGGCGGCGCGCCCTGATGCGGTCTATTTGCGCTGGGGCGACGACGGGCCGCGGTGGACCTTTGCACAGACCGCGGAAATGGCCTTTCGCCTTTCGAACGGTCTTGCGGCGCAGGGGATCGGCAAGGGCGACCGGGTGGCGCTGTTCCTGCCGAACTGCCCGGAATTCGTCTTCACCTGGTTCGGCCTCCAGTGTCTCGGCGCGGTCGAGGTGGCGATATCGGATGCCTACAAGGGCGCGTTCCTCGCCCATCCCCTTCGGCTGGCCGATGTGCGACTGGTGGTGACGACGCCGGACCTCGCTGCCCGCCTGGTCGAGATCGAGGACGACCTGCCGGGCATCGCGGCCGTGGCGATCCTCGGCGATGGTCCGGTGCCCGCGTTCCGGCGGATGCGGGTGCTGCCCTTCACCGCCCTCGTGGCACAGGATGCACGGGATCTGGGCGTGCCGGTGCGCCCCACCGACCCGGCGGCAATCCTGTTCACCTCTGGCACCACGGGGCCGTCCAAGGCGGTGCTGATGCCGCATTCGCAGTTCCACTTCTTCGCCGAAGAGGACGTGCAGTTGACCGGCCTGACGGATGCCGACACCTACATGACCGGATTTCCGCTGATCCATGGCAATGCGCAGTTCCTGACTGTCTATCCCTGCCTGATCGCGGGGGCGGCCTGCGTTCTCTATCCCCGGTTCTCGGCCTCGGACTTCATCGGGCGGGCGCGGCGGTCGGGGGCGACGGTGACGAACCTGCTGGGCGCGACGATGGCCTTCATCTGCGCCCAGCCCACGGCCGAGACCGACCGCGAGCACCGCCTGCGCTGCATCTATGCCGCCCCGCTCGCCCCCGACCTCGCCCGCGCCTTCACCGCGCGGTTCGGGGATGTGGCGTTCGTGGACGGGTTCGGGCAGACCGAGATCTCCAACGTGTTCATGACCCCGCCCGGCGCGCCGCGCCCCGATGGTGCCTCGGGCTGCCTTGTCGATCAGTGGTTCGAGGTGCGGCTGGTGGATCCCAAGACGGGCGAGGACGTGCCCGAGGGGGCGGCGGGCGAGCTCTGGGTGCGCAACAAGGTGCCCGGGATCATGTCGGACGGCTATTTCGGCATGCCGGACAAGACCGTCGAGGCCTGGAAATACCTCTGGTTCCACACCGGCGACGCGATTCGGCGAGACGCGGCGGGGTGGTATTACTTCGTCGACCGCGTGAAGGACGCGCTGCGCCGGCGGGGCGAGAACATCAGCTCCTTCGAGGTCGAGGCGGTCGTGCGCGCGCACCCGGATGTCGCGGAATGCGCAGTCGTCGGCGTTCGCGCCGACGAGGCGGCGGGCGAGGACGAGGTGATGGCCTTCGTCGTACCCCTCGCCGGGCGCAGCCCCGATTTTCCCGCGCTGGTCGCCTGGTGCGATGCGCGGATGCCTTACTTCATGGTGCCGCGGTTCTTCGAGGCGGTGGACGACCTGCCCCGCACCCCGTCCGAGAAGGTGAAGAAGCGCGACCTGCGCGAACGCGGCGTGACGGCGGCGACATGGGACCGCCAGCGCGCCGGCGTGCAGCTCGCGTCCGAGGCCGGGAAGGCCAGCGCATGCGCGTGATAGAAACCCGCGTCGAGGATGGCGCCGGCTGGATAGTCCTGAACCGCCCCGAGGCGATGAATGCCGTCAACGATGCGTTGCGCGCCGCAATTCCCGCCGCCGTCGATGCGCATGAGGCCGATCCCGCGGTGCGCGTGATCGTGATCGCCGGGAACGGCCCGCGCGGCTTTTGCGTCGGCGCCGACATCCGTGAGTCCCGCCCGCCCGAGACGGTGGCCGAGGCGCACGCCCGTCTCGCCGCGATGCGCTGGATCGCCGCGCCTGCCGCGGCGGCCAAACCGGTGATCGCGGCGATCCACGGCTTCTGCCTCGGCGGCGGGCTGGAGCTTGCGCTCGCCGCCGACATCCGCCTGTGCAGCCACGATGCGCAATTCGCACTGCCCGAAACCGCGCTCGGCCTCATCCCCGGCGGCGGCGGCACGCAGAGGCTCGCGCGGCTGATCGGGCCGGGGCCGGCGCTCGACATGATCCTGACGGGCGAGCGGATCGGTGCGGACGAGGCGCGGCGGCTCGGCCTTGTGACCCGAGTTGTGCCCGAGGGCGGCGACCTCAGGGCCGCGGCGCAGGCGCTGGCCGCGCGCCTCGCCGCCCGCCCGCCGCTTGCGATGCGGCACGCCAAGGCGGCGGTCCTCGGCGGCCTCGGCCAGTCGCTCGAGGCCGGCCTCGCGCTGGAACGGGCGCTGTTCGCTGTCCTTCTGTCCACCGAGGATCGCGCCGAGGCCGCCCGCGCCTTTGCCGAGAAGCGCGCACCCAAATTCACCGGACGCTGAGAGGGCGGAATGCAGGAAGCGAAGGTTGTCGTCGTCGGGGCGGGGCTCATGGGCACCGGGATCGCCCACGGGTTCGCCGTTGCGGGCTGTGCGGTCGCGCTCGTCGATGTTTCGGCCGAGGCGCTCGACCGGGCGCATGCCTCGATCGCGGGCATCGTCGAGGGCGGCGTGGCGCGCGGCAAGATGGCGGCGGCCGATGCCGCGGCCGCGCTCGCCCGGATCACCACCGGCAGCGACCTTGCCGCCGCCTGCACCGGCGCGGCCCTTGTGGTCGAGACGGCGACGGAGCGGCTCGACGTCAAGCTCGACATCCTGCGCCGCGCGGATGCGGCGATGCCGGCGGATGCGATCCTTGCCACCAACACGTCGGCCCTCTCGATCACCGAGATGGCGGCGGCGACATCGGACCCCGGCCGGGTCGTGGGGATGCATTTCTTCAATCCCGTCCACAAGATGAAGCTGGTCGAGATCGTCCGCGGGATGGAGACGCGGCCCGAGGCCGTCGCCGCCGCACAGGCCCACGCCGCGCGGCTGGGCAAGACCTTCATCACCGTCAACGAGGCCCCCGGCTTCACCACCTCCCGCATGTCGGCGCTGATGGGGAACGAGGCGATGCGGATGCTCGCCGAAGGCGTGGCGAGCGCCGAGGATATCGACACCGCGATGCGCATGGCCTTCAACCATCCGATGGGGCCGCTCGAACTGGGCGACATGACGGGATGGGACACGCGGCTGAAGGTGCTGCACTACCTTGCCGGCACGCTGGGCGACCGGTTCCGGCCGGTGCCCCTGATCGAGAAAATGGTTGCGGCGGGCAGGACCGGGCGCAAGTCCGGCCGGGGCGTCTATGCCTATGACGCCGGGCAAAAGGTGCCGGGATCGGGTCTGCTGCCGGGGGGAATGGTGCCATGACCGCGCTGGCCCCGCGCGACGTGGTGATCGTCGCGGCCGCACGCACACCCGTCGGGCGCTATCGCGGCACGCTCGCCCATGTGCGCGCCGATCACCTCGGCGCGCATGTTCTGAACACGCTCCTCGCCCGGACGGGCCTGCCGGCGGCGCAGATCGAGGATGTGGTGATGGGCTGCGTCACGCAGGTCGGCGAGCAATGCGGCAACGTCGCGCGCACCGCCCTGCTGTCGGCCGGCTGGCCCGAGGCGGTGCCGGGTGTCACCATCGACCGCAAATGCGGCTCGGGCGAAGCGGCGGTGCATCTTGCCGCCGCGCTGATCGCCTCGGGCGCGCGCGACATCGTCGTGGCGGGCGGGGTCGAGAACATGACGCGGGTGCGCATGGGCGGCAACCGCGAGGTCTATGGCGAACCCTTCGGCCACATCCTGCGCGGCCGGTTCGATCTGACGAGCCAGGGCGAGGCGGCCGAGCGGATCGCGGACCGCTGGGGCTTCACGCGGGACGACCTCGACGCCTATGCGCTTGAAAGCCACGCCCGCGCGGCAGCGGCGCAGGATGCCGGCGCCTTCGCCGACGAGATCGCCCCGATCCGCCCGGACGACTGGGCAGAACCCGGAACGGCGCCCACGGGCGCCCTGTTCGCGGCGGACGAGACGATCCGGCGCGACACGTCGGCCGAACGGCTGGCGGGCCTCAAGCCCAGCTTTCGCGAGGGCGGGCGGGTGACGGCGGGCAATGCCTCGCAGATCTCGGACGGGGCGGCGGCGCTTCTGCTGATGGCGGCGGAACGGGCGGCGGCGCTCGGCCTGCGGCCGCGCGCGCGCATCCGGGCGCATGTCACAGTGGGGTCGGACCCGGCGCTGATGCTCACCGGCCCGGTTGAGGCGACGCGGCAGGTGCTGGCCCGGGCGGGCCTGTCCACCGGCGATGTGGCGCTTTACGAGGTGAACGAGGCCTTTGCCCCCGTTCCACTGATGTGGATGCGCGAGATCGGGGTCGGCCCCGAGCGGATGAATACGGGTGGCGGGGCGATCGCGCTCGGCCATCCGCTCGGCGCGAGCGGGGCGCGGATCATGACGAGCCTCCTGCATGCGATGGAGCGGCGCGATGTGCAGTTCGGGGCGCAGGCGATCTGCTGCGCCGGGGGCCTTGGCACCGCGACCGTGCTGGAAAGGATATGACGATGCGGCAGGTGGAAATCGGCCGGACGGGGATCATGGCCTCGGCGCTCGGCCTCGGCTGCATGGGCATGTCCGAATTCTACGGGCCGGCCGACGATGCGGAATCGCTGCGCGTGCTCGCCCGGGCGTTCGAGCTCGGGATCACCTTGCTTGACACCTCGGACGTCTACGGGCGCGGGCATAACGAGGAACTTCTGGGCCGGTTCCTTCGGGGGCGGCGGGCGGATGCGGTGCTGTGCAGCAAATGGGGCATCCTGCGCGACCCGGACGGCCCGCCCGGCAGCACCTATGACCGCGAGCTCGACAATTCGCCCCGGCACCTCGCCCGCGCGCTCGACGCCGCACTGCGCCGGCTCGGGACCGACCGGATCGATCTCTACTACCTGCACCGCCACGATCCGCGGGTGCCCATCGAGGACGTGGTCGGCGCGATGGCGCGGCAGGTCGCGGCGGGCAAGATCCGCGCCATCGGCCTGTCGGAGGTCGGCGCCGACATCCTGCGACGCGCCCATGCGGTGCATCCGGTGGCGGCGCTGCAATCGGAATATTCGCTCTGGGAACGAGGGGCCGAGGCGGCGGTCCTGCCGGCCTGCGCCGAACTGGGCGTGACCTTCGTGCCCTATTCGCCGCTCGGGCGGGGGTTCCTGACCGGGGCGATCCGGCAGGCCGCGGCGCTGGACGCGAGCGACCTGCGCCTGCATTCGCCACGCTTCCAGGACGGCAACATCGACCGCAACCTTGCCCTGCTCGACGCGATCCGCGGGATGGCCGACCGGCACGGCGCGACACTGGGCCAGATCGCGCTGGCCTGGATCCTGTGTCAGCGGCCGGAGATGATCCCGATCCCCGGCACCAAGCGGATCCGGTATCTGGAGGAGAACGCGGGGGCCGCGGCCGTCGCGCTGACGCCCGGCGAGATCGCGGAACTGGGCGCGATCCTCGACCCCGCGGCCATCGCCGGGTCGCGCCACTGGGTGCCCGCGGCGAAGCCGGGGGCGGCGGGATGATCCCGAACCAGACGATCCTGCACGACGGCCCGCGCGGGCGCATCTGCGCGATGGATTCGGCCTATCACGTCGCGCCGCAGAACCGTGGGCGCGACGTGGCTGTCAACGCCTCCTATTGCGGGGTGCTGCCCGCGCGCTTCATCGGCGCACAGGCGCCGCGGGGGGCGATCGGGGTGGATTGCGCGATAGGGCCTGCGGGGGCCTCGGTCGCGGGGCTGTGGTATCTCGAGGCGCTCGGCATCCCCGCCGCCGTGGCCGATGTGATGACGGTGCGGCTCGGCGACGGGGTGGACCTTCATGAGCACGGCATCGTGAGCCTTGCCAACCAGCCCGCCGCAAGCTGCGGCGTTCGGCCCGGCATGCCGGTGCGCGACGCAGCGCGGCTGATGCTCGAGCGCGACCCCGAACGCCTCCCGCCCGAGGGCGTGACAAACCGGACGGTTCTCCACACCGCCCCCGACGGCCGGAAGATCGTGGCGACCGATTCCATCGCCTTCGCCCTGCCCGAGGACCGGCGCAACGTCATCCTGACCGCCGGCCATACCGGGCGCAGCGCCCTGCCCTATCTGCTCAAGGCATCGCCGCACGGCTTCATCTGTTCGGACGGCGGGCGCGGGCGCGAGGACAGCGGCATAGCGGCGCTGGCGATGGTGGAGGCTGCGGGGCTGTGCGGCGCGACGGTCGATGCGCGGACCGCCGCGATGGGCGACGGGCTCGCCACCTGGGGCGGCACGATCAGTGCCGCCAATGCACATGCTCTGGCGGCTGGCGTGCGACCCGGCATGGCCGCCCGCGAGGCAGCGCATCTGATGCTGACCAATCACCCCGCCAGACCGGAGGGCACGCGATGAAGGACCAAAAGGCTGCTGCCGGCTGGACGCTGTGGGATTTCCCGTTCTTCGAACCGCATCACCGCGCGCTGGCCGAGGCGGTGGCGGACTGGCCCGAGGGCAACCACCATGTCACCGACATGGCCGCCGAATGTCGCCGCATCGCGCGCGATCTCGCGGCGCGGGGGCTGCTCGATCATGTCGTGCCGCAGGTGGCGGCGGATGGCAGCGTGGCGCCGTTTGACGTGCGCGCCCTCTGCATCATCCGCGAGGTGCTGGGCGACCGCGACCTTCTGGCCGACTCGGTCTTCGGCATGCAGGGCATCGGCACGGGCGCGATCTGGATGCACGGCACGCCCGAACAGCGCGCGCGCTATCTCGGGCCGGCGCGGGCGGGGCGGGCGCTGGCCGGGTTTGCCCTGTCGGAACCCGAGGCGGGGTCGGATGTCGCCGCGCTCGTGACCGAGGCGCGGCGCGACGGGGCCGGCTATGTCCTCAACGGCACCAAGACCTGGATCACGAACGCGCCCTTCGCCGATCACTACATCGTCGTCGCCCGCACCGGCGAGGCGCCGGGGGCGCGGGGCCTGTCGGCCTTCGTCGTCGATGCCGGCACCCCGGGCCTGCGCTTCGGCCCGGCCATCGACCTCATCGCGCCGCATCCGGCCGCCAGCGTGATCTTCGAGGACTGCCGGGTGCCGTCCGATGCGCTGATCGGCGCGCCGGGGCAGGGGTTCAAGGTGGCGATGGGCGTTTTCGACATCTTCCGCACCTCGGTCGGCGCGGCCGCCATCGGTGCCGCGGGCCGGGCGCTGCGCGAAACGCTGGCACGGGTCGAGACGCGCAAGCTGTTCGGCCGGCGCATGGCCGAGATGGAGGGCGTGCAGTTCCGCATCGCGGACATGACGGTGGACCTGGAGCTGGCAGCCCTCGCCGTCTACCGCGCCGCCTGGGCCAAGGACACCCGCCCCGGCCGCGGCACGCGCGAGGCGTCGATCGCCAAGCTCGCCGGGTCCGAGGCGGCCGGGCGGATCCTCGATGCGGCGGTGCAGCTCCATGGCGGCACCGGCGTCACGCAGGGGTCGGTGATCGAGCGGCTTTATCGCGACGTGCGGCCGATGCGGCTCTACGAGGGCGCGTCGGAGGTGCAGAGGCTCATCATCGCGCGGGCAGTGCTGGGCCTCGGGCGCGGCTGAGCGGCCCGATCCCGCGTCAGGCCTCGGGGACGAAGCAGGGGATCGCCACGCCGTCGCCGCGCCGGTGAAACCGCACCCGCGCCCGCTGGCCGATGGCGATGGCGCGCAGCGGCACATCGACCAGCGGCGCGATCAGCCGCACGCCCCCCGCCTGTGGCAGCGTGACGGTGGCGGGCACATAGGGCAGCGACGCCTCCATCCCCGGCAAGAGCGCGCGGGTGACGACGGTAAAGCTGTGCACCGCGCCCCGGGGGTCGAGGTCGGGCCAGTCCAGCGCCTGCGATCGGCAGGCAGGGCAGAACGGCCCGGGCGGCATGCGCCATGTCCCGCAGTCCGCACAGCGCGGGACGGTCAGGCGGCCCTTCGCCGCCGCATCCCAGTAGGGCGCGGTGAAACGGTCGGTTGCGAGGGTGAACAGCGCCTCGGGCGGCGGCAGGGCGATGCGGTCGGCCCAGACGGGATCGACGACGCCGTTCATCCGTCGCGCCGCAGGATCAGGGCCGACAGGGGCAGGCTGCTCGGCCCGCCGGTGACCAGGACGACCGCGGCCCCCGGCACCGGATTGGCCGACGTGCCGCGGATCTGCGCCACTGCTTCGGCCACATGCGTGAGACCCCAGGCATAGCCCGCCGAAAGCTGTCCGCCATCGGTATTGACCGGCAGCGCGCCGCCCCGCCCGATCGCGCCATCGAGAACGAACCGCCCGCCCTCGCCCTTGGGGCAGAAGCCGTAATCCTCGAGCTGAAGGATCACCTGGCTGGTGAAATGGTCATAGATCTGCGCGCAGTCCACATCCCCCGGGCCCAGCCCCGCCGCCGACCACAGCCGCGGTGCGATGCCGTCGTGGCCCGACCCGGCGAAGACGGCATCGGGCATGTTCATCCAGTAGAGCGACCGCCCCCAGTCCCGCCGCCCGCCATGCACCGCTGCCCGGATCAGCGCTGGCGGCTGTCTCAGGTCGCGCGCCCGGGCGGCCGAGGTGACGACAAGGGCGACCATCGCATCGGTCTCGAGGCAGAAATCGTAAAGGCAATGCGGGTCGGCGATCATGGGTGCGGCAAAGTAATCCTCCCGCGTCAGCGGCTTGCGGATCAGCGCTGCCGGGTTGGCCGCAGCATTGGCGCGGGTGGACAGCGCCACCGCGCAGAACGCCTCGCGCGTGGTGCCGTAAAGGTGCATGTGCCGCCGGGCGATCAGCGCGAAGAGGTGCCCCGGCCCGACCAGCCCGGCCGCCTGCACGAAGGACGCCAGCGGATCGGGCGCCGTGCCCGCGGTGATCGTGCCATAGCGCTGCGCGCCCTGCACCTGCCCGCCGACGACGACAACGACCTCGGCCTGCCCGGTCGCGATGGCCGTCGCCGCAAGGCCGACCGCCCCCGCCGACCCGCCTCCGGTGCCGGTCAGCGCGGCCGAAAAGCGCAGGTCGGGGATGCCGAGCACCTCCATGAGAAGGGCGCTGTCATAGCCGCCGGCGAAATAGGCGAAACCGTCCACGTCCTGCGGTGTCAGCCCGCAATCGTCGAGCGCAGCGAGGATCGCGGTGCAGACAAGTTCGGTCTCGGTCCGCGGCGCGGATCCGCCACGCTTCCAGACCGGGGTGGCGCCCACCCCGGCGATGGCGGCCACATCGCGCAGCGGCGTCACGTCAGGCGGCGATCTGCGGCACGACAACGCTGCCGTTGAACCCACGCTCGGCCTTGCGGCGCATCAGATCCCAGGTCAGCTTGAGGTAGTTTGCCTTTGCCAGCAGCCCCTGGATGGTGCGCGCGTGATCTTCGGGCATCAGCGGCACGCCTTCGGGCATGGTCACGTCGAGCCGGCAGGCATAGTCGAAGGTAACATGCAGCGCCGCCGCATCGGGCATGTCGGCGCCGAGCGTGATCGCTCCGTGCCACGGGATGATGATGGCGTTGTCGCCCGGCTTCATCGCCGGGGCGATGCTGTCGATCTCGTCGTCCGGCGCGATTGCGGTGCGGCCGTGGAAATAGGTGGCAAGATTGTGCAGGTTGCGCAGCGGCCGGCCATAGGCCGACTGCGCCGTGATCCAGAAGCCGTGGGTGTGGACGACGGCACCGACATCGGGGCGCAGCTTGTAGATGCCCTGATGGAACCCGATCCCCGGGCTGATCGGCCGGTCGGACCGGACGGGGCGACCGTCGAAATCCATCAGCACGATATCCTCGATCCGCATCTCCTCGAAAGTGCGGTCGAGGGCATTGGTCCAGTAGAGATCGCGTCCCGGCACGCGAACGCTCACATGCCCGCCGATCCCCGACCCGAGGCCATAGGCGGCAAGTCCGTGGCAGGCATCGAGTGCCTGCTGGCGCAGTTCGTCTTCGGTCATGCGCGGTCCCTCCCCTGACGTAGGGTCCAGTCTAGGCGCTGCCCGGCGAGGTGGCAATCGGCTTCTGCTATCAGAACGAAATTCTCGATAAGGGCGTCAATTCACGCCCGCGAGGTCTCCGGCGAGGGCGAGAAGATCGCCCGCCAATGCCTCGATCTCGGCCGGCGACAACTGCGTGCGAAAGAACGTCGCCACCAGCCCGTGCCGCATCCTGCCGTCGAACTCGCGCACGCCCGTCGCCACCGAACAGACGCCGGCCGCGAAATGCCCGTCGTCGCGGGCCCAGCCGCGGCGCCCGGCCTCGACCACATCGGCGCGGTATTGCTCGAACGGCGGCGGGTCGGCCCAGCGCATGCCGTCGAAGGCCGCGCGCAGGGCCGCCTCGGGCACCGCATCGGCAGCGGCCAGCACCCGGCCGAACGCCCCGATATAGAGCGGCAGGCGCTGGCCCACATCCATGTGAATCTGCACCGCAGACCGGCTCTGGCTGGCCGAGATCAGCACGTTGCGGTCGTTCTCGGCCACGCGCCACAGCGTCATCGTGACCCCGTGCCGGTCGGACATCGCCTGCAGCCGTGGCCGGATCACCGCCGCCTTGCCCTCGGCCGTCAGCGCGCCCTGGGCAAGCTGCACGATGCCGAGGCCGATGGCATAGCTCTTGGTGCGCTCGTCGAAGGCGACGATCCCCTCGGACGCCAGCGTGCGCAGGATGTTGAAACAGGTCGATGTGTTGATCCCGAGCGCCCGGGCGATCGCCGTGACCGTCTCGGGCGCGCGGCCGCGGGCGAGATGGCGCAGGATCCGCACGGCATTGGTGACGGGGCGGACGATGGTCGGCGCAAGTTCGCCCCCGCGTTCCTCCGCCGCCGTCCGTTCGCCGCCCTGCTGCGCCATTGCCCACTCCTTCGCCACCGGCAAGGCTTAGGCCCGACGGCGCCGGCGATCAACCATGCGTCTGGCCTGCGGCCTTCCATCGCAGCGCCCGGTTCGACAGCAGCGTGATGACCCAGTCCACCGCCAGCGCGACCACGAGCAGCCCGAAGATCGCGGCAAAGGATTGCGCGGCCGAGAACTGGCTCGCCGCGCGCGACAGAAGGAACCCCATGCCCGAATTGCCCGCCACCATCTCGGCCACCACGACGCCGACCAGCGCATAGGGAACCGAGATCTTCAGCCCCGCCGCCACCCAGACCAGCGCCGAGGGCACGATCACCCGCAGCCCGACCTGGAGCGGCCCCGCCCCCATGATGCGTACCGCCGCGATCAGGTCGCGGCTGACCTCGCGGACACCGAAGAACGTGTTGTAATAGACAAGGAAGAAAACGATCGTGGCGGCAAAGACGATGCGGAACTCGATCCCGAGGCCGAACCACATCAGGAACAGGGGCGCGAGCGCCAGCCGCGGCAGGGTGTAGAGCGCCATCAGGATCGGTTGCAGCACGTCGCCCAGCCGCCGCCAGGTGCCCGTTGCAAAGCCCGTGAACATCCCGAGCCCCGCACCCAGCGCGAAGCCGCCCGCCGTCGCCTCGAGTGTGACAGCCATGTTGCGCGCATAGGTGCCGTCGCTGGACCAGCGTTGGATGACTGTCCAGATGTCCGACGGGCGCGAGACGAGCAGCTTGGGCACCCAGCGGTCGGCGGCATATTCCCAAAGCAGCAGGAACCCGCCGACCAGCAGGACCTGGAGCGCGACCGGCTCGATCCGGCGCCGCAGGGCGCCCTCGCGCATCGGAGCGCGGCGGCTGGACGGCGTGCCGCCGGTTTCGGCGGTGCTGATGCCGCCTTTCCCGCCTCGGCGCGCACGGCGGCATCGGCGGCGCGCATCACCCCGCGCAGATGCCGCTCGAGCGCGAGGCGTTCGGGTGCCTCGCGCACCGCGTCCAGATCGCGCCGCGGCCCGGCCCAGGGCAGGCGCCGGTCCTCCATCACCCGCAAGGGCCGCCCGCCGAGGACGACGATCCGGTCGGCGAGCATCAGGCTTTCGCCGATGTCAGCGCCATGATCTTGGTCGTCAAACCGCCACGAGAGCGCCCGATGGCCTGGCCCTGAGCCCCCCTTTTGCGCCCTGTCCGTATCGGTGGACCTTGACGATGCTGCCGTCGACCATGGTGTATTCGAAGTCGGCATCTTCGGCCAAGGCTCTGCCCATACGATCGAATGCGTCGGCCTTGACCCATCTGCGGAAGCGCTTGAAGACCGAGTTCCACTTGCCGAACTCGACCGGAAGATCGCGCCACGAACAGCCCGTACGGGCGATCCGCAGAACCGCCTCGACGAACAGCCGAGGGTCGGGGCCGGTGCGACCGGGATCACATTCCCGGCCAAGGCAGTGCGGGGCGATGAGCACCCATTGCGTCTCAGTCAAGGTCATGCGGATCAAGGTCAGTTCCCATTTGGCAACCTTGAATCACCCGGCAACTGATTTGGGAATCCTTAAACGTCAACAGGCCCTAGAGGTCCTGCCCCTGCAGGAACACCGCCGCCGCCAGGCCGAGATCGAACGACAACTGCGCAAAGAGCGCGTCGAACGCGGCAAAGAGCGCGGTGTTGAGCGCCCGGCCCTCGGTCGTCGCGCTGAAGGCGATGTAGGCATCAAGATCGCCATCGCCAAGCGGCGCATAGGCCAGCGCGAGATAGGGGTAGATCCAGCCCTCGGTATCGGCGCGCACCTGGTCTTCCTGCCCCCAGAGGTCGGCCATCATCTCCTGCTCGCTCAGCGACGGATCGATCGCGCCGCCCTCGATCATGCCGCGGTAGAACGCCAGATTGGCGTTCAATGCGCCGGCAACGTTCGATTCGATCAGGTCGTTGGTGCGCACGAACCTCTCGATCAGCGCCAGTCGGCCGGGATCGCCCGCGCGCATGTCCTCGAGCGCGACCTCGGCCGCCTCCTTGGTCGCCGTGTCGAGCAGCGCCTCCCGCGCGGCAAGTTCGAGCGTGATGATCCGCTGCCCCAGGTCAGACCGGAAGAACCCGGTCGCAACCTCTGCCGCGGCCTCGTTGCCGGCATAACCGCGCGCGAGGGCGTCGGCGACGAGGGCCAGCATCCGGTCGGGCGCATGGATGGTCCGCACCGCCGCGTCCCATCGCGGACCGCCCTGGTCGGGAAACAGCTCGGCGCGCAACTCGGCGCCATAGCGGAGGCCTTCCTGTGCCATCACCGCGACGAGCCGCTCGACCTGCATGGCCCGGATCAGGTCGCCCGTTGCCGCGTCCCCGGCACGCCCGGGCGACAGCGCGAGGGCAAGGAACACCAGCACCATGCCGACCCGCGCAACTCCATGCATCAATCGCATCCTGCTCTCCCATCCACGCGGGTCCGCCGCGCCCCCGAAACGCCGGCCGGCACGAACAAGGCGCCACGAGCGCCCCATGCCGGCCCGCCGCACCACACCGCCAGCGCAGAGTATATCGCGCCAACCGCCCCCAACCGCCACACCTTCGTGAGGCCCGCTAAAGCCAACCTTCCCCTTGCCACCCCCCTGCGGTGCAGCTATGAGCATGTCGCTCGATCCCAGCGCGGAGAGGTGCCGGAGCGGTCGAACGGGGCGGTCTCGAAAACCGTTGTGGGTTTGCGCCCACCCAGGGTTCGAATCCCTGTCTCTCCGCCATTTTTCGGGTTTAAATCCATGATTAATGAGAAGAATTGTTTTTCAATGCCCCCAAGATATCCCCCACCTTGACGCGGACTGCCCCGGACAATGCGGGAATGCAAAACATCGTTTGCGCCCTTCCCGCCGCCCCTGTCTTGCGCCGCTGGGCAGGTCCGATGCGTCGGCCCGCTTGTGGTCGGTCACAAGCGACGGGTCGTTTCTGCCGCCCGCAGCGCCGCCTCGAGGTCCGCGCGGGCTTCGGGGTCGCCCTGCGCCAGCCGCGCGGCGATAGCGTCCAGCCAGGCGCAGAGGGCCGCGAAGGCTGCATCCTCTTGCGGGTCGGGTGTCTGGCGGCGGTAACAGCCCGCTCGCCCGCAGCGACCTCGGCCGCCATCATCGCGACGATGTCTGGATCGATGTCGAGCTTCAATTCACGCGGGCATCAGATCGACGGTCCAGACCAGCCGCTCGCGGTCACGGGCGGGCTCGCCCTGGATGAGGAAGGCCTCGCCCTCGATCTCGATCCGGTCGCCGGGGCGCGGGTTCGCCACCTCGGCGACGCGCAGGTCGATCCGCGTGGTCTCGGACCAGAGCCGCGCATCGCCGAAGTCGGTGACCGCATCGGCGCGTCGGGCGACGACGCGCACCAGCAGGGGCGCGCCGCCGTCGCCGATGTAGACCGCGTCCCGGCCGACATTGGGGTCGGCGAAGAGCGCGCTCACGGCGGCGGCAAAGGCGCTCATCAGAGCGTCGCGTTCAGGCGCACCCGGCCGATGGTGTCGCCCGCGCCACTCGCCACCGCCTCGACGGCCACGCCGACGAGAGTGTTGTCGGTCGCGACCGTGGTGCAGTGCTTGTTGGTGTCGTCCCAATAGACCTTGGCGCCGACGGTCCAGGCCTGGGAGCCGACCTTGGTGATGTCGAACACGCCAACGAGCGCGGTCTCGACGGGCTCGGCGATGGCGGCGTCCCCGGCGGCGATGCCGAAGATGGAGCCGACGAGCAGGCCATCGCCGGAGGCGACGGCATAGGGCGCGGTCAGGGTGATGGTGTTGCCGGGCTGGACGAAGTTTTTCACGGGAATGGTCCTTTCTCAGACGCGCTGATTGGTCAGGTGTTTTCGGATGCGGCCCGTTTTCAGGGCTGCGACGTGGCTGACGGTGACGCCGAACGCCCCGGCCACCTCGCGGCGGGAGAACCCCGCGCCGAGGCAGTCGAGCATCCGGCTGCATTGACGATCGGTCAGTCTCGAGAGATGCGAACGGTCGCCGCAGCACATCGTGCCGTGGTCGCGCTTGTGCCCGATGTTCTCGCGCTGCGTGACATAGGCGAGGTTTTCGACCCGGTTGTTGGACTTGTCGCCGTCGAGAGGGGCGACGACCAACCCCTCCGGTCGCGACCCGAGGAACGTGGTCGCGACCAGAATGTGCAGAGCGATCCGCTGGCGGCTGCCCGCCGTTTCGCGGACCAGCGTATGGTGCAGATATCCCTCCGGGTCACGCCACGGCTGCCGCAGCGTCCAGTCGCAGCGATCCAGCCAGCGAGAGCACGCACCGCGCGGGATCCTGCCCTTGCGATGCGCGCTCCAGACCCGGCCGGTCCGGTCAATGTGGTATCCGGGGAAACCGGGGATCGGCACCGCGCCCTGTCGATCATCGATCGTCATGGGAACCAGCCGGACCTACGCCCCGGGATTTTTATAGAGGCCGCGCCAGTCGATGGCCTTGGCGCCGAAGTCGAGGCGGCACTTGATCTCGACGCCATCGACATCGAAACCGTTGCGGGTCTCGATGTAGGCGCCTTGCTGGCCCTCGAGATAGGCGTACTCGATCGTGTCGATCTGGTTCGGGCTGGCGGCCAGATACCAGGCGGTCTCGCTGGCGGCGTCGAGCCGGGGCTCGCTGATCGGCGCTAGCGTTCGGATCGACTGCGGCACCACGCTGGACGTCGCGGCGGGCACGAGGTTCTGCGCGACCAGCTGCTCGGCCTTCAGTTCCAGCGAGGCGGGCACGATCAGGAAGGCGGGGCGGACGTTCAGCACCGTCTTCTTGTCGAGGCCGGTCTGCTTGGCCAACTCTCCGTCCGAAAAGCCGACCAGCGACAGGTCGAAATCCTCGGCCAGCAGGTCGTTCAGTTCTGCCGAAAGCAGCGCCTCGTCCCATGGACTCTCAGCCAGCCGGTTATCCGCGATCCGGTAAGCACGCCGCTGCGCCTCGGTCAGATGCCCCAGCACGATCACCGGCGCTTCGGTCAGCCCCAGCTGCGTCGCGGCCAGCACCCGGCCGTGCCCTGCAATAAGTTCGCCGTCCTCGCCCACGAGGCAGGGCACGGTCCAGCCGAACTCGGCCATGGGCGGCGACACGCATTTCCGCTCGGCCCACCAGCCGATCCGCGTGCCCGGTACCGTCTATCACAAGGGCGGGCTCATCCTCGACCCCGGCGACGGGGCCGACTTCAACGACATTCTGACCGGAAAGGCGGTGGCTGCATGAACGCGGAACCCCGTTTCAAGGAAACCCCGTATCAGCCCGAAGGGCCGCAACCGCTGGTGCGCGAAATCGCCCCCGGTGCAGCCTATCCGGTGCAAGCGCTCGGGCCGCTGCGCGCGGCGGTGGAAGCGGTGCAGGGCAGCACGCAAGCCCCGGTGGCAATCCCGGCACAATCGGCGCTGGCGGTGGCATCGCTGGCGGTGCAAGGCTTCGCTGATGTGGAAACGCTGGGCGGCACGCGCCCCGTGTCGCTTTACGCCCTGACCATAGCGCGAAGCGGCGAACGGAAAAGCGCTTGCGACGCGCCCCTTATGGTTGCGCTGCGCGCCCATGAACGGGAACAGGCAAAAGCCCAGCGCGAAGACATGGAAAGCTGGCGCAATGCGCACGCGCTCTGGAAGGGTGCGCGCGACAAGATACTTTCCGAAGCGAAAACCGGCAAAGGGGAAAAGCGCACGGTGGCACAAGCCGACCTTAAGGCGCTCGGGCCGGAACCGGCTGCGCCCCCATCGGCTGACCGGACCGTAACCGAACCGACATTTGAAGGGCTGACAAAGCTTTTCGCGCAGGGGCAACCCAGCCTTGGGCTTTTCTCGGATGAAGGCGGGCAATTCCTGGGCGGGCACGCCATGAACTCGGACAACCGGCAAAAGACGCTGGCCGCCTTCAATGACCTCTGGCAAGGCAACCCCATCCGGCGCACGCGCTCGGGCGATGGGCACGCGACGCTACACGGGCGGCGGCTGGCGGTGCATCTCATGGTGCAACCGACCGTGGCGCGGGCCTTCATGGCTGACCCGCTGGCGGCTGACACGGGCTTTCTGGCCCGCTTCCTGATGTGCGAACCGCCCAGCGCAATCGGAACCCGGATGCAAGCGAACGCCCGGCGCGATGAAATGGCGCTGGCAAGTTTCGCGGCACGGCTGGGCGACATTCTCGACACGCCCCTGCCAATGGACCCGGAAACCCGCGAACTGGAACCGCGAACGCTGCAACTGACCCCGGAAGCCCGCGCGCTGCTTGTGGCCTTTTCCGACGCTATCGAAGCAACACAAGCCCCCGGCGCGGATCTGGCCCATATCACGGGCACGGCTTCAAAGGCGGCGGAACAGGCTGCGCGCATCGCTGGCGTGCTGACCCTGTGGCGCAACCTTGACGCCCTGCAAGTGCAGCCGGGCGACATGGTCGACGGAATCGACCTTGCGCAATTCTACCTTTCCGAAGCTTCACGGCTGGCAAGCGCTTAGACTGTATCGGCTGAAATCGACCGGGCCGAAGCCTTGCGGCGGTGGCTGCTGGAAAGCTGGCCGGAAGCGGAAGTGCTGGTGCGCGATGTGGTGCGGCTGGGGCCGAACCCGCTGCGCGAAAGCCCGAAGGCGCGGGCGGCGCTTGGTATCCTTGAAAAGCATGGCTGGCTTGTGCTGATGGACGCGGGAACCGTGGTGCGCGGGGCGGCGCGGGCGGAAGCCTGGGCAATCGTGAAGGGGACGGGCGATGTGGTTTAATGCACGCGCCATGCTTGCGGAAATCGCGGGGCAAAGCCCAGAAACCCGCTTCCAGTGTCGCAAGTGTCGCAAGTGTCGCAACGCCCCCGCGCTCGAAATCGGACCCCGCGCCCCCGGCTCGGGCCGATGGGCTGGACCCGGACGCGGGCGCGTATCTCGACCGGCTGCGCCTTCACGGACCTGCGACCGATGGCGCGATGGCGGCGACGCTGGGCTGGGGCGCAAGGCGGGCGTGGCAGGCGGAAGCACGGCTGCGCGCGCTCGGGCTGGTGCGTATGGGGGAACTCGGGCGGGCCTGCCCCCGCGCCGCTTCCAGTCGGTCGAGCCGCTTTTGCAAGGTCATGCCCGGCCCCCTTCCAGCGCCGCGATGCGCGCATCCATGACGGCGCGCAGATCGGCGTCGGATAAAGCGTGCCAGCCGCCCGTCGCCTGCGCCGCCGCGACGCGCGCGGCCAGATTGTCGGGAAGCTGCACCACGATTGCCTCGCCGCCTTGCCCGCCGCGTCGCGCTTCCAACTTTGCCAGCCGCCGCTCAAGTGTCATGACCGGCTCTCTTCCAGTGCCGCGATGCGGGCCTCTAGCTCCGATGTTTCGAGCGTGCGCCGGTAGGCTTCCACCAGCGCCATGACATGCGCCCCTTCGGTCGGGGTCAGCTCGCCCGCCGCCACGGCATCCAGCAACGCGCCCGCCGCCTTCGCGGCATCGGCGGCCGAGTGCATGGGCGGAAGCGCGACGGTGACCGGGGAATCCTTGCGGGGCGGGGCGATACGCTCAAGGCACAGCCGCAGCGCGGTCACGTCGCCGCCCAGGGCCATTGTGACGGCCTGCCGGGTCAGGGCTTCGGCCTCACCGTCCAGCAGCGCCAGCGCCGCCCGCGTTGCCTTGTGGCGCGCCCCGTGCGGGCGTCCGGGGTTGCCGGTCATGAAGCGGCCCGCCCCGTCGCGCCCCGCCGTTGCCTTTCCGTTGTTTCGGTCTGTCATGGCTCCATCCCTTCCGTTGTCGGACAGGCGCGAGGCCGGGACCGGGCTGAAGTCGGCCTGGCGGTTGCAGATCACCGGCGCGGGGCTCGGGCCTCGGCTCGCCAACTCGATCCGGAGCCAGAACTTCCCGAGGTCGGGCGAGAGCCTCGACGCCGCCTCGCTCGTCTGTTCGAAGGCGCCGGTCATCGTCGGCGCGCACGACACCGGCCCGCTGATCCGCTCGAAAAACGGCTTCTGGCTGGCGATCCCGCTGCCTGCGGCGGGCAAGTCCCTGCGCGGCGGCCGGATCACGCCCGGTGAATGGGAACGGCGACGCGGCCTCCGGCTGCGCTTCGTCTATCGCCGCACCGGCCCTAGTCTGCTGGTGGCGGATGGACGACTGAACACGAAGGGTCAGGCGGTCGTATCGCGCTCCAAGACTGGGCGCGGCAAGGTCACCGCGCCCATCTTCCTGCTGGTGCCGCAGGTCAAGCTGCCGAAGCGGCTGGATCTGGCGCGGGATGCAGACCGGGCTCTGGCCAGTGTGCCGGGGCTGATCGTGGCGAACTGGGTGAAGAGGCGAAAGGGATGATCAAGCGCGCGCAGCGGCGCGCCCATCGTCGCGCGCGGCGCGACGTCGGCGGCGCGGCTCCTCGGTCTCGCCCAGCCCCTCGAGCGCGACCGGGGCCTTGCCGGGAAACTCGACCATCAGCTTGAGCGAGCCACCCATCGCACGCACGTAGCTCGACAGGGTCGACAGGAGCAGATCGCTCTGGCGCTCGTATTTCGCCACCGTCGCCTGCTGGATGCCGAGGGCTTCGGCCAGCTGGACCTGCGTCAGATCCTTGGCTTTGCGCAGTTCCTGCAGCGTCAGGTATTCGGTGTGGAGCCGGTCGGCCTCGGCCTCGATGCCCGCGCGACGGGCCGCATCGAGCGTGGCCAGCTTGTCCTTCAGGGTCCGTGCCATGGTTCTCATCCTTTCCGTTTGGCCAGATGGCGGTCGAACCGCTCGTCGGCCCGCGCGATCAGCTGCTTGTAGAAGCGCTTCTCGCTCACGCCAGACTTGTCCCCGCCGACGAGCAGGATCGCCTGTCGGTCGGGATCGAATGCGAAGGCGATGCGCCATACGCCGTCGGCGGCGTTGCAGCGCAATTCCTTCATGTTCGCATGCTTCGATCCGGTCAGGGTGTCGGCATGCGGTCGACCGAGCGATGGACCCTCGCGTTCCAGCAGGAGCGCGCGTGCCAGGATCGCGTCCTGCACCTCATGCGGGAGTTCGTCGAACTCCGGCTCGAACTCCTCTGCGAACGAAACGGTCCACGGCATCCGGTCCTCATGTCTTGGAGGCTATATAGCCTTGAAGCACTAATTTTGCAATAACGACTCTCAGAGCATACGTACATGCCCACCCCTCGCGAAACCATCCTCGCCGCGCTGCACGCGCGGCTCTCGGCGCTGCCCGCCACCGCGCTGCGGGGTGACGTGCTGCCCGAGCGCGTGCCAGTCGGTGGCCTGCTGATCCTGCGCAACGGCGAGCCGGGGGAGCCCGAAGTGACACTGTCGCCGCTGCGCTACCACTACCAGCACCGCGCCGAGATCGAGGCGGTCGTTCAGGGTGCCGACCGTGACGCCGCCTTCGACGCGCTGACCGCCAGCATCGGCACTGCACTCGCCGCCGACCGCACGCTGGGCGGGCTCTGTGACTGGGTCGAGGCGGAAGCGCCACGGCCCGTCGATCTGCCGATCGAGGGCGCGGCGAGCCTGAAGGCCGCCGTGATCCCGGTGGTGCTGCACTATTCCACGGCCGACCCACTTCTGTGGTTGCCGCCCGAGATGCAAGGAGGATTTTGAACAGCTGGGCAGGTGATCGAGCGCGGTCTTCTGTCAGGCCTCATCGCTGCGGCTTTTCAGTCTGCCGCGGGCCGGTATGGTGATCAGCGGACAGGGTCCAAATCTGGCCTAAGAACTCAAGATGTTCTCAGCGGATCGCTGGTTTTCCCCGCCCAGATCCCATCGATCATTTTGCCCATTCTGGTCGTCGCCTTCTCGCACCTCCCTGACACCGATACCGTTTCGCTGTTCGCCTGGTGAATTCAGGTGGCAGCGACCGGCAGCGGATCCCTGTAATCTTCATTGCGCGTCAGCATGGCCCAGATCGCGCGGGCCATTTTGTTGGCAAGCGCGATGGCCACCAGCATCTTTGGCTTGCGTTCAAGCATGCGTGCCAACCAAGACCCTTCCCGGATCGACTTTCGACCGAGCCATGTCAGGCGGGACATCGCACCGACGATGAGCAGGCGCCGGATGTCGGCCTGACCAGCCTTGGTCACACGCCCGAGGCGCTGCTTACCCCCCGTGGAGTTCTGGCGAGGGACCAGCCCGAGCCAGGCGGCAAAGTCGCGCCCGCAGCGGAAGGTCTCAAGCGGTGGCGCGAAGGCTTCAACGGCCAGGCTGGTAACGGGGCCGACACCGGGCATGGTCTGGAGACGACGTGCCGTCTCGGTGTCTTCTGCCATGGACTTGATCCGCTTCATCAGCGCATCGATCCGCACCGTATTCTCGGCGATCTGCTGGCGCAGGTCACGGCAGATTTCGCGGACCATCTCGGGAAGATCGGTCGCCGCATCCTCAATGATCGCCCCGATACGCCGCAGAATCGCGATTCCGATCGGAAGGGCATAGCCGAATTCGTAGAGGTAAGACCGCAGGGCATTGACCAGTTCGGTGCGCTGATGGACCAATTGCTCCCTCGTGCGGAACAGAAGCGCCCGGGCCTGTTGTTCAGGCCCCTTCGGTTCGACAAAGCGCATGCCTGGTCGCTGTGCCGCCTCCACGATGGCTTCGGCGTCGGCCACGTCATTCTTCTGACGCGTCACGAAGGGTTTGACGTAGATCGGCGCGATCAGCTTGGTTTCATGGCCGAGCGCCAAGAGCTCGCGGGCCCAGTGATGGGCACCGGGACAGGCCTCCATCACCACGATGGCCGGGGGCTGCGCGGCCATGAAGGAAAGAAACTGCGCGCGCGACAGTTTGCGGAGGAACTTCACTTGACCGTTCATCGTCGCGCCGTGGACCTGAAAAGAGTTCTTTGCCAGATCCACCCCAATCATCGTATCTTTCGCCATGGTTGCCGTCCTTTCTACTCAGTGGCTGTGAACACCACCACTTTGGCACATTGCGATGCCGTGAGGTCAGGGCGGCAACCACCCCATCTGGCCTGACCCCGACAACCGAGGAGAACACCATGGCACGAGCCCAGGGGGCGCGGGCGCTGATGGCGCTTGCGTTCGAGACGACCTATGGAACGCCGCCCGTGAGCGGCTTCACCCGCATGCCCTTCGCCAGCACCTCGCTCGGCGCCGAGCAGCCGCTGCTGAACTCGGAGCTGCTGGGCTACGGCCGGGATCCGCTGGCGCCGGTCAAGGACGCGGTGACGGCCGATGGCGATGTCGTGGTGCCGCTCGACGCCGAGGCCTTTGGGTTCTGGCTGAAGGCGGCCTTCGGAGCGCCAACGACCACGGGCGTGGAAGCGCCCTACACCCACGAGTTCCAGTCGGGGTCGTGGACGTTGCCGAGCATGTCGATCGAGACTGGCATGGCCGCGCGCCGCGTGATGGCGCGTCAGGCCTTCGAGACCCTGACGCGCGGCTATGACGGCGCCGCGCGCGGACGGCGCAGGGCCACAAGGCACCAAGCAGAAAGCCCTGATCGAAATGTTGCGCGCGCCGGGCGGCGCCACCATCTAGGAGATTGCCACCGCGCTCGAATGGGCAGCTCACACGGTTCGGAGGGCCATGGCCGGGGCCCTGAAGAAGAAGCTCGGGCTCGAGGTGACCTCCGAGAAAGTCGAAGGACGCGGGCGGGTCTACGCCCTGAAGTAGGCTCCGCAACCCTCGACGCGCATCGGAAAAGGTGCTAAATCTACACCTAATTCGATGCGCGCCGGGAGGCCAGCCATGAACATCACCAAGGACATCAGCCCGCTGACCGAGTTCAAGCGGGATTCGGCGCGCCTGATCGCGCAGATCAAGGAAACCGGTCGGCCGCAGATCCTGACCGTGAACGGCAAGCCTTCCGTCGTCGTGATGGATGCCGCCGCGTGGCAGGAGATGCAGGACCAGCTCGACTATGCCGAGACCGTCGCGGGGATCCGCAAGGGTCTGACGCAGGTCCATGCCGGTGAAGGTACCGACGCCGGCACATTCTTCGACGGCCTAGCCCAGAAGAAATGACTTCCCCTCTCCCGGTGATCATCACGCCAAACGCGGCGGATGATCTGACAGCGTCATGGACCTACCTGCGGGATCGCAACCCGAGGGCGGCGGACGAATGGCTGGCGGGCATCCGGGACACCATCCTTGCCCTCGGCACGATGCCGGAAGCTCATGCGATTGCCGCGGAGTCGCGTGAATTCGATTTGGCCGTCCGCCGCGTGCTTTATGGAAAGGCGACGCGCTGGCGGATCTACTATGCCGTCATCGACGGGTCTGTGCGGGTTCTGCATGTCCGCCACGGCCGCCGGAGCGATTGGCAACCCTGATCCGCTCGAACAGCCGTCGCAGCGCATACCCCCGCGCGCCCCTTCGACAAGACGCAATGGGCGCCGCCGCTTGAGCTGGCTGATGGCTCCGCGGCGACGCCCATTGCTCACGCCGCCGAATGATGGCACCCAAATGAGAACAGGCTCGACTTACGGGCGCCTCGAAAAATTGCTTTGACCGGGCCGCTGGGATAGAAGGCAGGGGGCATTCGGCTGCTGAGGTGTAGTGATGGCGCAGATGGGTTTCTTTGATCTTTCAGACCGCTATGCGAGCC
>JBKBQT010000007.1:0-144385 GCA_046292445.1 Gemmobacter sp. | reverse complement strand
GCTCGACCGGCTCGGGCTGCGGCGCATCCGCGATGTGGCCGCGCTGCCGCGCGCCGCGCTGGCGCGGCGGTTCGGCGCGGGCCTGCCCGCGCGGCTCGACCAGGCGCTGGGCCTGGCGCCCGAGCCGGTGGCCCCCGCCGCCGCCCCGCCGCATTTCGGCGTCCGCCTGACCCTGCCCGAGCCGGTCGGCCTTCTGTCCGACCTGCAGGCGGGCCTTGCCCGGCTGCTGCCGCGGCTTTGCGCGCAGCTCGAGGCGGCGGGGCAGGGGGCGCGGCGGCTGCGCCTCGAGCTGTGCCGGGTGGACGGGGCGCGGGTGGCGGCCGAGATCGGCCTTGCCCGGCCCATGCGCGATCCGGCGGCGATCGCGCCGCTGTTCGCCGCATCGCTCGAGACCGTCGATGCGGGGTTCGGGATCGACCAGATGCGGCTGACCGCGCCGCTGACCGAGGCGATGCCGGCCCGCCAGATCGAAAGCGCGGGGGCGGCGGCGGGCGACCGGCTGGCCGACCTGCTGACCCGGCTCGGCAACCGGCTCGGGTTCGCGGCGCTGCGCCGGGTGGCGCCGGCCGAAAGCCATATCCCCGAACGCGCCTTCCAGACCCTCGATGCCGCCCATGCCGGCCCCTGCGGCCCCTGGCCTGCAGGGCCGGACCGGCCGCTGGTGCTGTTCCCGCCCGAGCCGGTGCCAGGCGAGGGGCGCAGCCCGCCGCCCCGCCTGCGCTGGCGCGGGCAGGTGCATGCCGTGGTGGCGCAGGCGGGGCCGGAGCGGATTGCGCCGGAATGGTGGTTCGACGATCCCGCCTGGCGGACCGGCCTGCGCGACTACTGGCAGGTGGAAACGGATGCGGGGCGGCGGCTGTGGCTTTTCCACACCCCGCAGGCGCCGGGCTGGGCGGTGCAGGGTGAGTTCGCCTGATGGCGCGCGGGGCGGCGGCTGCGGGAGCCTCCGGCGGGGATATTTGGGCCAGCCTGAAGCCGCGCGGGGAGAGCATGGGTGCAGTCTGCCTGGCGCAGGGCGGCGGGTGCGGCCCCGGAGGATGTCGAGGCGGGTCCGGTTGGGCGGGAGGCGCGTGAATGCCGGGCGGCCGGGGGCGGGCGACGGCGAGGCATGCGGCTGCCGCAGGGGATGGCCGGGTGCCGTCGCCGGGCGGGTCCGGGCAGGTTGGTGCCCTGGCTGACGGCGGCGGGGCTGGCGACGGGATGGCGGGTGCCGCCCTGCCGGATGCCGCCCTGCCGGATGCCGCCCTGCCGGATGCCGCATTGCCGCACGCCAGCGGGGCAGACGGCGGCGGGGCGGACGCCAGCGGGGCAGACGGCGGCGGGGCGCGGGAGGCGGGGCGCGGGCCTGTGCAGGATCGTGCGGGCAACGGGCTGTGCTGGGGGGGGCGTCCGGGCGGGCGGGCGCGGGCCGGGGGGCGCAAGGCCGGGCCGGTCGCCTATGCCGAGCTTTGCGTCACCTCGAACTTCACCTTCCTGACCGGCGCTTCGCATCCCGAGGAGCTTGTCACGCGGGCGGCCGAACTGGGGCTTGCCGCCATCGCCATCACCGATCGCAACAGTCTGGCCGGGGTGGTGCGGGCGCATGTGGCGCTGCGCGAGCTGGCGCGGGCGCGGGCGGAGGCGGCCGTGCGCGGTGACGAGGGTGGCGCAGGTGGCAGCGGCGCGGCGCCGGCCGGGGGGGACGACCCGGCGGATCGGCCGGCCGATCCGCCATCACTGCGCCGCGGAGGTTGCAAGACAGCGGTCGGTAGCAACGCAGCGGCGGGGGGCGGTGATGAAGGGGGTGTCGGGGGTAGCGGCGCGGCAGGGGCGGGTGGTCTGCGCAGCCGCGGCGAAGCTTGTCCGGGCGGAGCGGGGCCGGGCGCGGCGTTGCGAGAGGCGGTCGCGTCGGGCGCGGCCGGATTGGGCGAAAGCGGCGGCCGCCCGTTCCCCGCCACCGGCCGGTCCGAAGCGGCGCATGCTCTCCCCCTTGCGGAGCGGGACGGGGCGGGGTGTGCGCGCGACATGGGGGCGCGGAACGGCCCGGCCCCCGCCTCGCCCCGCAGCCAGGCCCAGCGCCACCCCGACGCCGGGGGCACGCGCGTCACCGTGCGCAGCCAGACCCGGATCGATCCGTCGAGCCGGCAGGATTTCGGCGCGCATGCCCCCCTTGCGGTGACCGCGCCCGCGCTGCCGCGGCTGATCGTGGGCGCGCGCCTCGTGCTGGCCGACAGTGCGATCGAATGGCTTGCCCTGCCGCGCGACCGGGCGGCCTATGCCCGCCTCTCGCGCCTGCTGAGCCTCGGCAAGCGGCGGGCGGACAAGGGCGCCTGCGATCTGCGCCGGGCCGATCTGGCGGGCGATGCGCTGGCCGGCGTCATGCTCATCGCGCTGCCGCCCGATCCGCTGGCGCTGGCCGATGGCGGCGCCACCGCCGCCGGGATTGCCGCCGAGATCGCCGCCCTCGCCCGCCATTACCTCGGCGCCGTCCATGTCGGCGCCGCGCCACGCTATGACGGGCGCGATCCGCCGCGCCTCGACGCCGCGCTGGCGCTGGCGCAGGCGGCGGGCGTGCCGATGGTGGCCTGCGGCGATGCGCTCATGCACAGTGCCGCGCGGCGGCGGCTGGCCGATGTGCTCACCTGTCTGCGGCTCGGCCTGACCATCGACCGGATCGGCCGGCATGCGCTGCGCAATGCCGAACGGCGGCTCAAGGCGCCGGCCGACATGGCGCGCCTGTTCCAGCGCCATCCCGGCGCGATCCGCCGCACGGTCGAGATCGCCGATCTCTGCGCCTTCAGCCTGGACGAGCTGGCCTACGAATACCCCGACGAGATCGCGGAGGGCGAGGCGCCGCAGGCGCGGCTCGAGCGGCTGGCGGCCGAGGGGCTGCGCCGCCGCTTCCCCCAGGGCGTTCCGGGCGAGACGATGGAAAAGGTCGTCAAGGAACTGCGCATCATCCGCAGCCTCGGCTTTGCCGCCTATTTCCTCACCGTCGCCGATATCGTCGCCTTCGCCCGGTCGCGCGGCATCCTCTGCCAGGGCCGGGGATCGGCGGCCAATTCGGTGATCTGCTATGCGCTCGGCATCACCGAGGTCGCGCCCGACGTCATCACCATGGTGTTCGAACGCTTCATGTCCGAGGCGCGCGGCGAGCCGCCCGACATCGACGTCGATTTCGAGCACGAGCGGCGCGAAGAGGTGATCCAGCACATCTACGACCGCTACGGCCGCCAACGCGCGGGCCTCACCGCGACCGTGATCCACTTCCGCTCCCGCGCCGCGATCCGCGAGGTGGGCAAGGTGATGGGCCTCAGCGATGACGTCTGCGCGGCCCTTGCCGGGCAAAGCTGGGGCTGGTCGGCCGCCCCGCCCGAACCGGTCCGGCTGGCCGAGATCGGGCTCGACCCCGCCGACCGCCGCCTGACCCAGACGCTGCAGCTCATCGCCGAGATCATCGGCTTTCCCCGGCACCTCAGCCAGCATGTCGGCGGCTTCGTCATCACCAAGGGCCGGCTCGACGAACTCTGCCCGATCGAGAACGCGGCGATGGAGGGGCGCACGGTCATCGAATGGGACAAGGACGATATCGACGCGCTCGGCATCCTCAAGGTCGATATCCTCGCGCTCGGCATGCTGACCTGCCTGCGCAAGGGGTTCGACCTGATCGCCGCGCACGGCGGGCCGCGGCTCGACCTCGAAACCATGCCCAAGGAGGATCCGCGCGTCTACGACATGCTCTGCGCCGCCGATGCCATCGGCGTGTTCCAGGTCGAAAGCCGGGCGCAGATGAACTTCCTGCCCCGGATGCGCCCGCGCTGCTTCTACGATCTGGCCATCGAGGTGGCCATCGTGCGACCCGGGCCGATCCAGGGCGGGATGGTGCATCCCTACATCAACCGCCGCATGGGCCGCGAACCGGTCGATCTGCCCTCGACCGACCTGCGCGCCGTGCTCGAACGCACGCTCGGCGTGCCGCTGTTCCAGGAACAGGCGATGCAGATCGCGGTGGTCGCCGCCGGCTTCACCCCGGAAGAGGCCGACCGCCTGCGCCGCAGCCTCGCCACCTTCAAGCGGATGGGCACCATCGGCACCTTCCGCGACCGGTTCCTCGCCGGCATGGCGGCGCGCGGCTATGCGCCCGATTTCGCCGAACGCTGTTTCGCGCAGATCGAGGGCTTCGGCGAATACGGCTTTCCCGAATCCCATGCCGCGTCCTTTGCCCTGCTCGTCTATGCCTCGGCCTGGATGAAGCGGCACCACCCCGCCGCCTTCGCCTGCGCGCTCCTCAACAGCCAGCCGATGGGCTTCTACGCCCCCGCGCAGATCGTGCGCGACGCCCGCGAACACGGGGTCGAGGTGCGGGGCGTCTCGGTCAACCATTCGGCATGGGACTGCACGCTCGAGCCGCGGGCCGACGGCCGCCTTGCCCTGCGCCTCGGGTTCCGCCAGGTGAAGGGGCTGCGCGCCGATGACGCGGCCTGGATCGCGGCGGCCCGCGGCAACGGCTACCCGGATGTCGAAAGCCTCTGGCGCCGCGCCGGCGTCGCGCCCGCGGGGCTCGAGCGGCTGGCCGAGGCCGATGCCTTCGCCCCGCTCGGGCTCGACCGGCGCGATGCGCTCTGGGCGGTCCGGGCGATCCGGGGGCCCGCGCCGCTGCCGCTCTTCGGCACCGACGGCGAGGGCGGGGCCGAGGCGCCCGCGTCCCTGCCGCGCATGACGCTGGGCGATCAGGTGATCGAGGATTACCTCGCCCTGCGCCTCAGCCTGCGCGCCCATCCGATGGAACTGCTGCGCCCCCGCCTGCCGGGCCTTACGGCGCATGCCGACCTCGCAGGCGTCGCCCCCGAGGGCTTCGGCCCCCGCGTCACCGTCGCCGGCCTCGTCATCTGCCGCCAGCGCCCCGGCACCGCCTCTGGCGTGATCTTCATCACGCTCGAGGATGAAACCGGCGTGTCCAACGTCATCGTCTGGCCGAAACTCTACGAGACGTTCCGCCGCGCCGTGATCGGCGGGCGCCTCCTCGGCGTCACGGGGCGGGTGCAGCGCGAAGGGCCGGTGATCCATGTCATCGCCGAGCGCATCGAGGATCTCTCGCCCCTCCTCGCCCGCATCGGCGGCCCGCTCGGCGCGGTCATCGACCCCACGGGCGGACGCGCCGACGAGGCCCGCCGCCCGGCCGAGGGGCGAGGCCCGCCCACCCGCGCGCGCCACCCGCGCGATCAGGCCAAGAAACTCTTCTCCAGCCGCGACTTCCACTGACCTCGCCGCAGCCGCGCCGCCCCCCCTTCAGGCTGGCCCAAATATCCCGGGGGGGGCCGCCGCGGCACGCGGCGGCGGGGGGCTGGCCCCCCGCCGCGTCCTCAGCCCCGCGCTGCCGCCCGGATCTCGCAGAGCGACAGCACCGGCAGGCCGTGGTCCGCCTGCACCGCGGCCCCCTCGCCGGCCTTGTCCATCGCCCGGGCCAGCTTGAGGTCCAGCGCCGACAGCCCGCCGCAGTCATGCGTCGTCAGCGTCACGTCCACGGTGTTGTAGACATTGCGCCATTCCGGGTGGTGGTTCAGCTTCTCGGCGGCCAGCGCGGCGCGGGACATGAACCCCCAGGCCTGCGAGAAATTGCGGAACTTCCAGATCTTGCGGATCGCGTCCCGCCCCTCGACCGCACGCCACCCCGCCGCCTCCAGCGCCGGCAGCGCCTCGGTCCGCTCGGCCGCCGTCAGTGTTTCAACCGTCATGCGTCACTGCCTCCACCTTTCGCGGACCGCCCGCCCGCTCGCCTGCCAAATCCGGCCGCGGTTGCCGCGGGCCAGCGGCGCCCCGGCTTGCGCTGCGCGGCGCGACGGTGCACCGCGCGGGCGGCCCGGTCAACCGGGCTGCTCCTCCACCTCGCCGCCGCCGGTCCCGCGCCGGAACGGGCCATAGGCCGTCAGCACCTCGATCTCCTCGCCGACCGCCGCGCGTTCGGCCTCCAGATACCGCGCCACCGCGGCACGGAAGGCGGGATCGGCGATCCAGTGCAGCGAATGGATCGGCACCGGCAGATAGCCGCGCGCCAGCTTGTGCTCGCCCTGCGCCCCGGCCTCGACACGGCCGAGGCCGTTCGCGATCGCCCAGTCGATGGCCTGATGATAGCACAGCTCGAAATGCAGGCAGGGATGATCCTCGATGCAGCCCCAGTAGCGGCCATAGAGCGTATCGCGCCCGATGAAGTTCAGCGCCCCGGCGACCGCCCGCCCGTCGCGCTCGGCCAGCACGAGCAGCACATCGTCCCGCAGGCCTTCCTGCACCGCGTCGAAGAAGGCGCGCGTCAGGTAGGGGCGCCCCCATTTGCGCGCGCCGGTGTCCTGGTAGAAGACCCAGAACGCATCCCAGTGCTTGGGCCGGATCGCATCCCCGGTCAGCAGGACGATCCGCCCGCCGAACCCCTGCGCCGTCGCGCGTTCCTTGCGCAGCGCCTTGCGCTTGCGCGAGGACAGCCGGCCGAGGAAGTCCTCGTAACAGCCATAGCCTTCGTTGACCCAGTGATACTGCTGCGTGATCCGGTGCAGCCAGGGCGCAGCGGCCGACGCCGCCTCGTCGGCGGTGCAGAAGGTGACATGGACCGACGACAGCCCCGACCCGCCGGCAATCCCCGCCAGCGCCTGCATGAGACCCGCCCGTCCCGCATCTTCCCAGCCCGGCAGGGTCAGGAACCGCCGCCCGGTCGCGGGGGTGAAGGGCACGGCGACCTGCAGCTTGGGGTAATAGCGCCCGCCGGCGCGCTGATAGGCATCGGCCCAGGAATGATCGAAGATATACTCGCCCTGACTATGCGTCTTGGCATGGGCCGGTGCGGCGGCGACCAGCCGGCCGCCCTGCCGCAGCACCAGCGGCCGCGGCTGCCAGCCGGTGCCGGGCCCGGTTGATCCGGACGCCTCGAGCGCGGCAAGAAACCGGTGCGTGGTGAACGGATCGACGGGGCGTCCGCCCGCCGCCGCCTCGGGCGCGGCGACCGCGTCCCACTCGGCCGCCGAAACTTCGGTGATCGACCCCAGCAGGGTCGCCTCGACGGATGCGCCGCCGTCCATGCGGATATTCCTTGTGCCGCGTCCGGGTTTGCAGGGGCCTTGCCTGCAACCCCGCCTCCACGTGGCGCGCGGCGGCGCGGTGTCAAGCGGCCGGGATGGCGGCCGGGATGGCGGCGGGATAACCCTCGAAGGTGATGTTGCGGGCGATGCGGCGCGCCTCGGTCTCGGCTGCGGCGCTGCGGATCGTCCAGCACAGGACGGCCGCGCCCTGCGCGGCAAGTTCCGCGACCCGGGGGCGCGCGAGGTCGCGCCATTCGTGGCTGATGAAGGTGGCGCCGCAGGCGTCATAATCCGGGATGCCGCGCAGCCGGTCGCAGATCGCCGCCGGCAGCGGTGCCCATACCGCCGGGTCATAGGCCGACGTGACCAGACCGCGCGGCACGTCCGGGGCCAGACGGGCCATCGCCACCATGCTGTGCGGGTTGAACGACATGACCGCCACCGGCCCGGGATAGCCCGCCAGATCCCCCGCCGCTGCCGCCTCGAGCGCGCCGACGGATGCGCCCATCGCGCCGTCCTGATCCTTGATCTCGACCAGGAGCGGCACCCGGCCCGCGACCAGCGCGAGGATTTCGGCGAAGCTCGGGATGGTTTCGTTGCCGCCGGTCAGCGCGATGGCGCCGAGCGCTTCGGCGGTGCGGGCCGCGACCGGGCCGCGCTCGGCCGTAAGCCGGTCGAGCGTGTCGTCATGGAACACCACCGCCCGGCCATCCGCCGACAACTGCAGGTCGATCTCGATCCCATAGCCGGCGGCGACGGCGGCCGTCACCGCGGCGCGGCTGTTCTCGATCCGCCCGGCGGCGCGGTCGTGATAGCCGCGATGGGCGATCGGGATGGTCAGGAAGGTGTCGGGCAGGATCATGGTTCATCCGGCTGCGCGGGGCTGGTGGATCTTCTGGCAGGGCCGCTCGCCGGCGGCAGGTCAGGGCGCGATCTCGAACACCGCCTCGATCTCGACGGCGACACCGCGCGGCAGGGATGCCGCCGACACCGCCGAACGGGCATGCCGCCCGGCATCGCCGAGCACAGCCACCAGCAGGTCCGAGGCGCCGTTGATGACCTCGGGCTGGTCGGTGAACTCGGGGGTCGAATTGACGAAGCCGGTCAGCTTGACCACCCGCACCACCCTGTCCAGGTTCCCGTCGCAGGCCGCCCGCGCCTGCGCCAGCAGCGCCAGCGCACAGCGCCGCGCCGCCGCCGCACCCGCCGCCACGTCCATATCGGCCCCGAGGCGCCCCCGGATCAGCCCGCTGTCGTCCTGCGCGATCTGCCCGGACACCCAGAGCATCGTGCCCGAAACCACGAACGGCACGTAATTCGCCGCCGGCGCGGGGGCGGCGGGCAGGGTCAGCCCGAGGTCGTCGAGGCGGGCGGCGATGGTTCCGGTCATGGCAGGCTCCGGTGGCTCAGGTCTCGCGGAAGGCGCGGTTGAAATAGTCGGTGAAGGGCTTGACGAGGTAGCTCAGCGGCGAGCGGTCGTCGGTCTTGATGAAGGCCTCGACCGGCATCCCGGGCAGCAGCACGACATTTCCCAGCTTCTCGCGCTCGCCCGGCATCAGTTCGATCTCGGCGCGGTAATAGGGCATCTGCGATGCCTCGTCCACGAACACATCCGCCGAGACCACCGTGACCCGCCCCTCGATCTCGGGCGTGGTGCGCGTCGAGAGGGCCGAGAACAGCAGCTTGGCCTCCTGCCCGACGTGGACCTGGTCGATATGGACCGTCGGCACCCGGGTCGCGATGACAAGCGGGCGGTCCTGCGGGATCAGGAACATGATCGGATCGGCGGGCCGGATCACCGCCCGCGGCGTCGTCACCCTGAGGCCGAGCACGATTCCCGAAACCGGCGCGCGCACGTCGAGCCGGTCGATCCGCTCGATCAGCGCGCGGCGGCGCTCGGCCAGTTCCAGCTCGCGAAACCCGATGTCGCGCAGCTGGGTATTCGCCTCTTCCCGCCGCGCGGCCGACAGGCGCAGCACTTCGACCTCGGTCTCGATGATGCGTTCCTCGGACTGGGCACGGTTCGCCCGCAACTCGCCCAGCGTGCCGGCCAGCCGCGCCTCTTCCCGCTGCAGCGCGAGCACGCGGGACGCCTGCGCGAGCCCCTTGGCCAGCAGTTCCTGCTGGCTTGCGAGTTCCTGGCGGATGAAGTCGAGCTGCTGGCCGATGGCGGCGATTTGCGCATCGATCCCGTCGATGAGGAGCCGTGTCTGCGACGACCGCTTGGCAAGCTGTTCGGCCTGGCGCGCGACAGTATCGGCGCGCGCCTCGAACAGGCGAACCTGCCCGACCATGAGCGAGGCGATATCGCCCCGTGTCGCCGCGGCCTCGATCAGGGCGGGCGGGAACACCGGCGCGGGCAGGTCGTCGCGCTCGGCCTCGAGACGGCCGCGCCGGGCGAGAATTTCGAAGAACTGGCCCTCGACTATGGCCAGTTCCGACTTCAGCAGACTGCCGTCGAGCCGCAGCAGCGTCTCGCCCGCCTCCACCGTGCGCCCCTCGGTCACGAGGATCGCCTCGACCGTGCCGCCGTCGGCATGCTGCACGACCTGCCGGTTCTGCTCCACCTCGATCTGGCCCGAGGTCACGATCGCCCCGGCGATGTTGGTGAAGGTGCCCCAGCCGAGGAACACGCCGACGATGGCGGCGCTGGTCAGCAGGCCGAGCGTCATGGGCCGCGCCACCGACCACAGGTTGCGCTTGGGCTGCTTGCGCTCGCTCACGACACACCCCCCGGCGCGGCCGAGCGGATGATCTCGGTATGGTTCTTGACCATGCCGCGCAGCACCTGGTCGCGCGGCCCGAAGGCGGTGCGCACGCCGTTCTCGAGCACCAGCAGCACGTCGCATTCCTGGATCGCCGCGGGCCGGTGCGCCATGATCATCACCGCCTTGCCTTCGTCCTTCATGGTGCGGATCGCGGTATTGAGCGCCATCGACCCCTCGTTGTCGAGGTTCGAGTTCGGCTCGTCCAGCACGAGGATCTCGGGGTCGCCGTAAAGCGCCCGGGCCAGCCCGATCCGCTGCATCTGCCCGCCCGACAGCCGACTGCCAACGACCGACACGCGGGTGTCATAACCTTGCGGGAACTGCAGGATCATCTCATGCGCCGCCGCCTTCTGCGCCGCCTTGACGATGGCGGCGGGGTCGGGGTCGGGCGCGAGGCGGGCGATGTTCTCGGCAATTGTGCCGTCGAAGAGGTTGATGCGCTGCGGCAGATAGCCGATGTAGCTGCCGAGCACGTCCGGGTCGTACTGGTCGAGCGCAGCCCCGTCGAGCCGCACCTTGCCCGCGGCGGGCCGCCAGATGCCGCAGACCGCCCGCGCCAGCGTGGACTTGCCCGCACCCGAGGGGCCGATCACCCCCATCGCCTGACCGGGTTCGAGCCGGAAGCTTACCCCGCGCAGCACCGCCTGCTGCTCGCCCGGCGGGACGACCGAGATGCCCTGCGCCTCGAGCAGCGCCTTGGGGCGCGGAAGGGGCAGCATCTCCGGCTCGGGCGGCACACGGGTCAGCAGGACCGAGAGCCGCGCCCAGCCTTCCTGCGCACGCTGCACCATGGCCCATTGCGACACCGCGAGCTCGATCGGTGCAAGTGCACGGCCCAGCAGGATCGAGGCCGCGATCATCGCCCCCGCCGACAGTTCGTTCTGCAGCACGAGCCAGGCGCCAAGGCCGAGCATCGCCGATTGCAGGAACAGCCGGAATGTCTTGGACGTCGCCTGGAACGCGCCGCCGGTGTCGGCAGCGGCCATCGCGGTTTCCGTTGCCTGCCGGCGCGAGGCCGACCAGCGGTCGAAGGCCGCGCCGCGCATCCCGAGGCTCTGGATCACCTCGGATTCCGCCTTGATCTGGTCGCCCAGCCGCTCGACCGCGACATTCGCCGCATTCGCCTCGGCGATCGGGCGGCGCGTGAGTGTCTGGTTGAGCACCGTCACCGCCACGAGCACGAGGCCGCCCCCGACCGCCAGCACGCCGAGCAGCGGGTGAAAGATGAAGATCGCCGCGACGAAGAGCGGCGTCCAGGGCATGTCGAAAAGCGCCATCAGGACCGGCGAGGCCAGAAACGCACGGATCGATTCGAGATCGCGCTGCGCCGCCATGGCCGAAGGTTCGTTCGGCGCCACCGCCGACATGCGAACGGCGGCCGAGAACACCCGCCGGTCGAGCCGATCCTGGAACCTTGCGCCGACGCGGGCGGTGATGCGGGCGCGGGCATGGTCGATCAGCCCCATCGCAAGGAAGAGGAACGCGATGAAGGCCGACAGCGCAACCAGCGTCTCCTCGGACCGCGACCCGAGGACACGGTCGTAGATCTGGAGCATGTAGATCGGCCCGGTGAGCATCAGCAGGTTGACGATGGCGCTGAACACCAGCACGGCCCAGAACAGCGTGCGGCTTTCGCTACGCGCCGCTCGCAGCTCTGCCAACCCGCGCGTCCGATCGATATCCGCCATACCAAAACCCTCGTCCGCACCGGCGGTCTGCCGCCGGCCCCGGCTGACAAACGCGCAGGGCCGCGTTGCTATTCCACGCCCCGCGTCCTAGAACCACGTCCTAGCGAAGCACCAGCGCCGTATCGACCATACGTGCCGACCATCAGGATTTCCATTGTCTTTTTCCGCCTTTGCTGCCCCTGTGACCACCGCCGCACGCCGTGCGGGCGCCGCTGTTGCGCTGCTTGCGCTGGCGGCCTGCGCTGCGCCGCCGCCGGTTTCCATCCCGGAGAACGACCCCCACGAGGCGCAGAACCGCGCGGTGCACGAGTTCAACAAGGCCATCGACAGCGCAATCGTCCGGCCGGCCTCGATGGTGTTCGGCGAAGGCGCCCCGGGCCCGATTTCCGAGGCCATCGACAATGCGGCCGACAACCTGCGCGCGCCGCGCAGCATCATCAACATGGTCCTGCAGGCGCGCTTTGCCGATGCGGTGCACATGACGTCGCGCTTTGCGATCAATTCGACCATCGGCATCGGCGGCCTGTTCGATCCGGCCGGGGCGATGGGCCTTGACGAGCGCAAGACCGATTTCGGCGTCACGCTGCACACCTGGGGCGTGGGCGAGGGCGATTTCGTCGAACTGCCGCTCGTCTCGGCCTCGACGCAGCGCGACACGCTCGGCAAGGTCGTCGATATCGTGATCGACCCTGTCGGCTGGATCTTTCCCAATCCCTACAACTGGGCGGCCCGCGGCCTCAACATCGTATCAAGCGTGCGTGACCGGGCCCGGTTTGCACGGGTGATTGACTCGATCCTCTACGAATCCGCCGATAGCTATGCGCAATCGCGGCTGCTCTACCTCCAGAACCGCCGCTTCGAACTTGGTCAGGAGGCCAGTGATGACGATTTCTTCGATCCTTACGAAGACTGAGGGCGCAGCGCCCACGCGGCGCCAGGTCGTGCTGGGCGGGTTTGCTGCGTTCGGCGCCACGGCGTTCGGCATCGCGCCGGCGGCAGCCTTTGCCGTTGGGGACGCGCGCCGGCTGATCGACACCGTTGTTGCGGATGTCAACCGCGTCATCGCCAGCGGCAAGTCCGAAGCCGCGATGCTGCGCGACTTCGAGGCGCTGTTCGCCCGTCATGCCGATGTCGCGACCATCGCGCGATCGGCACTCGGGCCGGCGGCGCGCACCGCCTCGGCCGGCGACATGCAGGCGTTCACCCGTGCCTTCCAGGGCTACATCGCGCGCAAATACGGCCGGCGTTTCCGCGAATTCATCGGCGGCCAGATCGAGGTGATGGATGCCCGCCCGATCCGCAGCTATTACGAGGTCATCACGCTTGCCCGCCTGCGCGGACAGTCGCCGTTCGATCTGCGCTGGCATGTGTCGGACCGGGGGGGGCGACCGATGTTCTTCAATATCATCATCGAGGGCGTGAACATGCTCGCCGCCGAGCGGACCGAGATCCAGTCTATGCTCGACCGCCGGCGCGGCAACATCCCGGCCTTGATCCAGGACATGAACGCGCTTTGACCCGCGGCCCGGCGCGGCGGTGGCCGCGCCGGGCTCAGCGGTTCGATCCGAAGGTTCCCAATACGTCGTTCAGGATCTGGTCGGCGATGTCGGGCATGCGGGGCGGCTGGATCGCGACGGGGCGCGGGGCGGATTCGCCGTCCGGCGCGGCCCATCCGGGCAGGGCCGTTCGCGGTGCGGGGCCGAGCATCGGCAGCGGCCGCGCAGGCAGCCCCTCGTGCACGCGGATCATCACCTCGCGCCAGATGTCGGCCGGCAGGCCGCCACCCGTCACGCCGGTCAGGGGCCTGTTGTCGTCGTTCCCCATCCAGACGCCGGCGACGTAATCGGCCGTATAACCCACAAACCACGCATCGCGCGCCGCCTGTGTCGTGCCGGTCTTGCCCGCCGCCTCGCGGTCCGGCAGGCGCGCCCGCTGGCCGGTGCCGTTGGCGATCACATCGGCCAGCATCCAGGTAAGCTGGCGCGCCGCCCGTTCGCCGATCACCCGCTCGCCCATGCCGCCGGCACGGCCCATCAGCGGCGCACGGTCACCCTGCAGGCGCAGCTCGATCAGGCCGTAAGGCTTGACCGACGATCCGCCGTTGAGAAACCCGGCATAGGCGCCCGTCATCTCGAGCAGCGTCGCCTCGGACACACCGAGCGCGAGGGCCGGGCCCGCGGCCAGGTCCGAGACGATGCCGAAGTCCGCCGCCACCTTGCGCACCACATCGCGCCCGACCGCCTCGGACAGGCGCACGGCGGGGATGTTGATCGAATGGCGCAGGGCGGTGGTCAGCGTCACGGTGCCACGGAAATCCTCGGTATAGTTCTTCGGGCTCCAGGGCCCCGACCCGCGGATGTTGATCGTCAGCGGCCGATCCTCGAGCGTGTCGTCCGGTGACCAGCCGAGGTCGAGCGCGGCGGCGAAGATGAAGGGCTTGAAGGCCGATCCGGTCTGCCGTTTCGCCTGGGTGGCGCGGTTGAAGGCGCCGGCCACCTGCGTCTTGCGCCCGCCCACCATGGCGCGCACCGCCCCGTCGGCCGACATCACCACGATGGCCGCCTGCGCGGTCGATCCCTCGCGCACCCGCGTGGCAAAGACATGGGCGAGCGCCTCTTCCGCCGCGCGCTGGAGATGCTGGTCGAGCGTGGTGTAGACGATCACGTCCTCGGTTGTCGCATGGCCGAAGAAGGACGGCACCGTCTCCATCACCCAGTCGGCGAAATAGCCGCCCGCCCGCGCCTCGGCGGCATCCGACAGGCGGGCCGGGTTGGCGCGCGCCTCTGCCGCCTCGGCGGCGGTCAGATAGCCCTGCTGGGCCATCAGGCCGACGATCACGTTCGCCCGGCCCTGCGCCCGCTCAAGGCTGCGGGTGGGCGCGAAATACGACGGCGCGACCAGAAGGCCCGCAAGCATCGCCGCCTGCGCCGGCGTGACCTTCGCCGCCGATGTGCCGAAATAGCGCTGCGCCGCCGCCTCGAACCCGCGCGCGCCGGCGCCGAGATAGGCGCGGTTGAGGTAGATCGAAAGGATCTCCTCCTTGGTGTATTTCCACTCGAGCGCGAGGGCGAACGGGACTTCCTTGAGCTTGCGGGTGATCGACCCGCGGCGGCAGTCGGCCTCGTAATCCGCCTCGGATTTCCACTGCGTCTGATCGTAGGGCACGCCGAGACACAGGAGCTTGGCCACCTGCTGCGAGATGGTGGATCCGCCGTTGCCCTCGAACGGCCCGCGCCCTTCGCGCAGGTTGATCGCGATGGCGCTGGCGATGCCGCGCGGCGATATGCCGAAATGCCACCAGAACCGCCGGTCCTCGGTCGCCACCACGGCATTGCGCAGATGGGGCGAGACATGGGCGGCACTGATCTGCCCGCCGAAGGTCTCGCCGCGCCAGGCAAAGACCTCGCCCTCGTGGTCGAGCATCGTGACCGAGCCGCGTGCGCGGCCGTCGAGCAGGGCGGTCGCCTCGGGCAGCCGGCTGTGGAAATACCATGTGGCCCCGGCAAGGATCATCGCGACGACCGCCGTCACCCGCCAGGTGACGCCCCAGACCATGCCGACGAGCCAGCGGACCGCGCGCGTCAGGATGTTGCCGCGTCGCGCCGGCGGCCGGGGGCGGCGTGCCGCCGGTTTGCGCGGCGGTGCCGCAGCCGCGCGCGATGTGCGCCGACGCTCGGCCACCAGCGGCGGCTTGCCCTTGCCCGATCCAGTCATACGGCGCTGCCCGTGCCAAGTTCCGGCGCGTCGCCCGCGCCCTGTTTCTTGGCGCGACAATAGCCCGATCTGCGCCGGATGTGGAGACGGTTGATTGGCGATTCGGCTTTCCGGAGCGCCTACGTTCTGTGCGAACAGGCGGAATTGTGCAAAAAATGTGCGTTTCTTCGTGCCTGCGATGCTGCGCGGCAGCGCAGCGCGTTGTCCCTCGCCGGCCGGCACCCTCTTTTTTGACGGCATGGGTCCAGTCGGGGCCACCGGCCAGGGGAAAGGTGCAAGAGGTGAAACTCATCATCGCAGCGATCAAGCCGTTCAAGCTCGAGGAGGTGCGCGAGGCGCTGACCGCCGCGGGCGTGCGCGGCATGATGGTCACCGAGATCAAGGGGTTCGGCGCGCAGTCCGGCCATACCGAAATCTACCGCGGCGCAGAATATGCGGTGAACTTCGTGCCGAAAGTCAAGCTCGAGATCGTGGTGGCCGACAGCATGGCCGAGCAGGTCGTCGAGACGATCCAGAAGACGGCGCGGACGGACAAGATCGGCGACGGGAAGGTCTTCGTGCTCGATGTCGAATCCGCGGTGCGGGTGCGCACCGGCGAGACCGACGAAAACGCGCTGTGAACGGCGGCATGACAGGGAAAGCGACCACCATGTTCAACCTCAAGACAGTCACGGGCCTTGCCGCGATCCTGGCGGCGATGGCCCTTCCGGCCTGGGCGCAGGAGGCAGCCGCAACGGCCGAGGCGGCGGGCGAGGCGGCCGAGGCCGCCGCGCTGCCCGACGTGCCGCCGCATGTCGTGTTCATCCTCAACTCGCTTCTTTTCATCGTGGGCGGGTTTCTGGTGTTCTGGATGGCGGCGGGCTTCTGCATGCTCGAGGCTGGCCTCGTGCGGTCCAAGAACGTCACGATGCAGTTGACCAAGAACATCGCGCTCTTCTCGCTTGCGGCAGTGATGTATTACCTCGTCGGATACAACCTGATGTATCCGGGCGATGGCTGGTCGATCACCGGCTGGCTCGGCGCGTTCGGGCCCGCGGTCCTCGAGGCGGTGGGCATCGCGGCCGAGGATGTGGACGATATCGAATACGCCTCGGTCGGGTCGGACTTCTTCTTCCAGCTCATGTTCTGTGCCGCCACGGCCTCGATCGTGTCGGGCACGCTGGCAGAACGGATCAAGCTCTGGCCGTTCCTTGTCTTCACAGTGGTCCTGACGGCGCTCATCTACCCGATTCAGGCGTCGTGGAAATGGGGCGGCGGCTGGCTGGACGAGATGGGGTTCCTCGATTTCGCCGGCTCGACCGTCGTGCATTCGGTGGGCGGCTGGGCCGCACTGGTCGGGGCGATCATCCTCGGGCCGCGGATCGGCAAGTATGGCAAGGACGGGCGGGTGAATGCGATGCCAGGCTCCAACCTCGCGCTGGCCACGCTCGGCACGTTCATCCTGTGGCTGGGCTGGTTCGGCTTCAACGGCGGCTCGCAGCTTGCCATGGGTTCGGTCGGTGACGTGGCCGACATCAGCCGCATCTTCGCCAATACCAATACGGCCGCGGCGGGCGGCGCGATCGCGGCGCTGATCCTGAGCCAGATCCTCTACAAGAAGCCCGACCTGACCATGATCCTCAACGGCGCGCTCGCCGGTCTCGTGTCGATCACCGCCGAACCGCTGACCCCGTCGCTGGGCATGGCAACGATCATCGGGGCCATCGGCGGCGTGATCGTCGTGCTCGCGGTGCCGTTCCTCGACCGCATGAAGATTGACGATGTGGTGGGCGCCATCCCGGTGCACCTGTTCGCCGGCATCTGGGGCACGATCGCGGTGGTTCTCACCAACCCCGACGCGAGCATCGTGACGCAGGTCATCTCGATCGTCTCGGTCGCGGTGTTCGTGATCGTCGCCTCGGCGGTGGTCTGGCTGATCCTGAAGGCCGCGATGGGGCTGCGGGTGGATCAGGAAGCCGAGATCAACGGGCTCGACATCGCGGAACTGGGGATGGAGGCCTATCCCGAGTTCCAGAAGGGCTGAACCCTCGACGCCCGGCCCCACCCGCCGGTCGGCCGTGCGCCCGGGCAGCGCTGCCCGGGCGCCGTGCGTCTCGCGGCCGGTGACGGTGAGTGTCCCGCTGGTTACGCGCTTTGCGGGGCGCGCAACCAGCCGCCGCGGTCCTGTGCGGTCAGAGCGTGGCGGCGACGGCCCGCGCCAGCACCGGCACGGTCGCGGCATTCAGGCCGGCGATGTTCAGCCGGCTGTCGCCGACCATGTAGATCCCGTGGTCGGCCCGAAGCCGCGCGACCTGTTCGGGCGGGATGCCGAGACGGCTGAACATGCCGCGGTGGCTGGCGACGAAATCGAAGCGATCCGAATTGGTGACGGCCCGGAGTTCCGCCGCGAGCTGCGTGCGCAAAGCGAGCATGCCGGTCCGCACCGCCGCCAGCTCTGCCTCCCAGTCCGCGCGCAGGGCCGGGTCGGCGAGGATCATCGTCACCAGCCGCGCGCCATGGTCGGGCGGGAAGGAGAAGCTGAGCCGGTTGAGCGTGGCGAGGTTCCCCTGCACCGTATCGCGCCGCGCCGGATCGGTCAGCGCCAGCAGGATCCCCGCCCGTTCGCGGTAGATCCCGAAATTCTTGGAACAGGAGGCGGCGATCAGCACCTCGGGCAGCCGCGCCGCGAGCATCCGCGTCGCCGCCGCATCGGCGTCGAGACCGTCGCCGAAACCCTGATAGGCGAGGTCGATCAGCCCCAGCGCGCCCGTCCGCTCCAGCACGCCGGCCAGCGCTGCCCAGTCAGCCGCCGTCAGGTCTGCCCCGGTCGGATTGTGGCAGCAGCCGTGCAGCAGTACCACATCGCCCGGGCCCGCCTGCGCCAGATCGGCCAGCATCCCGGCGGCATCGGCTGTGCCGGTCGCGGCGTCGAAATAGCGGTATGTCCGTGCCTTGAGGCCCGCCGCCGCCACCAGTGCCGGATGGTTCGGCCAGGTCGGATCGGACAGCCAGACCGTGGCATCGGGCGCGGCGCGCCTGACGAGGTCGAGCGCGAGGCGCACCGCGCCGGTGCCGCCCGGCGTCGCCGCGGCCGCGATCCTGCCCGCCGGCGGCGCGCCGAGGATGAGGCCGACCATCGCGGCGTGAAAGCCGGGATCGCCGGCGAGGGCGGTGTAGGTCTTGGTCTCCTCCTGCTCCCAGAGCTGCCGCTCGGCGGCCTTGACCGCGCGCATGACCGGCGTGCGCCCCTCGGCATCCTTGTAGACGCCCACCCCGAGGTCGATCTTGGCGGGCCGCGGGTCGGCGCGGAAAAGCGCCATCAGCTCCAGGATCTTGTCCGCCGCCTGCGGCTGCAACGTCTCCAGCATCAGCCCCGCTCCACCTTCAGATCGTCGTACATGCCCCATTCGGACCACGACCCGTCATAGAGCGCATGGGCCCGGTGCCCGATCCGTTCGAGCGCGAGGTTGAGGATCGCCGCCGAAACGCCCGATCCGCAGGTGGTGATGACCGGGCGAGCGGCATCGACGCCGCGTTCGGCAAAGATCGCGCGCAGGCTGCCCTCGTCCTTCATCGTGCCGTCGGCGTTCAGCAAATCGGCCCAGGGCAGGTTGGCCGAACCGGGGATGTGCCCCGCGCGCAGCCCCTCGCGCGGCTCGGGCTCGTCGCCGCGGAAGCGGCCGGGGCTGCGCGCGTCGAGGATCGCGTGGGTGCCGAGCTTGGCCGCCTGCGCCACCTGCGTGACGTCGCGCACGAGCGCCGCCTGCCGCTGCACCGTGATGTGGCGGTCGCGCAGGACGGGCGGCATGTCCTCGACCGGCCGCCCCTCGGCCCGCCACTTGGGAAACCCGCCGTCGAGCACGGCGACATCGAGCTTGCCCATCAGGCGGAACGTCCACCAGACGCGAGGGGCCGAGAAAATCCCCATCCCGTCATAGACCACCACCTGATGCCCGTCACCGATGCCCATGGCGCGCATCCGGCTGATGAACTTTTCCACCGGCGGCGCCATGTGCGGCAGGCCGGACCTTGTGTCGGCGATGTCGTCGATGTCGAAGAAGCGCGCGTTCGGAATATGGGCGGCGGCGTATTCCGCCTTGGCATCGCGCGCCATGGCGGGAAGATACCACGAAGCGTCGATCACCCGCAGGTCGGGGTCGCGCAGATGCGCCTCGAGCCAGGCGGTGGACACGAGGGTGCGGGGATCGTCGGTCATGGGCGTCCGGCGTTGCTGGCGATGCTTTTCGCGCCGACATTAGAGGCCCACGCGCGCCCGCCGCAAGCGCGAACGGAAAACGGGGCCGCATGGCGCGGCCCCGCCGGTGCCTTCGGTGCGGGTTTCAGCCGCGGCGGCGGCGGCGCAGCGCCGCAATGCCGCCCAGCCCGGCCAGCAGCAGCGGCAGCGAGGCCGGCAGCGGCACGACATTCGGATCGGGATCGGGATCGGGGATGGACGAGCCGAAGGTGATGTCGTCGAACACGATCTGGTTGGCGACACCGCCGAACGACACCGACTTGGCTATGCCGGCAAAGGCGATGCCGGCCGGCCCGAACGGGCAGAACCCGGCGCTGTAGTCCGGGCAGAAGCCCGCATTCGGCCTCAGGTCGATGCTGGCCAGCAGGTTGCCGGTGCCGTCCAGTCCGTCATAGACGCCGACCGAGCCCGAAAATGTGGTCGAGACGTAGTTGAACGAGAACCCGGTCTCGAATCCGGCCGCGACGTTCATGAACGTCTCGTCGCCATCGAGAAAGAACAGCGCGCCTTCACGCGAATTCGGGTTGCCTTCGCCGCCGCGCGACGTGTTCGAACAGAACACGGACGTCGAGTTGAGGCAGATGAGCAGGGCGTTGGACCCGAATGAGATGCCATAGTTCGTTCCCGAGGTTCCGACACTGCTCGTGCCGCCGTTGTAGAAATCCTGAACGAACACGTCGTTGCTGTTCGGATAGTCGGCGATCCCTTCGAAATCGAGCACCACGACCGCGGCTTGCGCGGATGTGGCAAGGGCTGCGGACGCGGCCGCGGCCATCAAGACCCGTTTCAGTGACATGATAACTTCTCCGCGAGTCGTAATTGACCCGGAAAAAGGTTAAACTCTTCCCGGTTTCCGTCAATTCGCCACAAATGCGCCGTAATTTTAAGCAGTGGCGGCGTCTGTGCAGGTGTGGACCAGCCAGGTCGATCCGATCGCCGCAGTGCTGCGAAAAGGCGCACAGGGCGGAGCCGTCTCCATTGCCTCTGTGCGCGGCCGACCGGGCCGACCGCTATCCCTGCTTGAGCAGCCGCGCCTTCTGCCGCTGCCAGTCCCGCTTGGCCTCGGTCTCGCGCTTGTCGGCCAGCTTCTTGCCCTTGGCGATCCCGATCCTGAGCTTCACCCGGCCCTTCTCGTTGAAATACATCGCGATCGGGACGAGTGTCATGCCCTCGCGCTGGGTTGCGTTCCACAGCCGCGCCAGTTCGCGCTTGCTGACCAGCAGCTTGCGCCGCCGCCGCTCTTCATGCCCGAACACCCCGGCCTGCTGGAGCGCGGCGATATAGCCGTTGATGAGCCACAACTCGCCGCCCTCGACGCTGGCATAGCTTTCGGCGATATTCGACTGCCCCACCCGCAGCGCCTTGACCTCGGAACCCGTCAGCATGATCCCGGCTTCAAGGTCATCCTCGATCGCATAGTCGAACCGGGCGCGGCGGTTCTCCGCGATCAGTCTGGAATTCGGGTCGGATTTCTGTGCCATGATCGCGTGCACTTAGGCGCTGCGCCGCCGCCTGTCCAGAACGGAGGCCCCGATGAACCCCGCCCTCGGCCGCTGGAGCCGCCCGGTCTCCGCCGTCCCCGCCGCGCAGGCCGCCTTCGACGACGGCCTCGCCTACACCTTCGGGTTCAACCACGCGGCCGCCATCGCCTGCTTTGCCCGCGCGGCCGAGGCCGACCCGGCCTGCGGGATGGCGCATTGGGGCATCGCCTATGCAGGCGGGCCGAATTACAACCTGCCCTGGGGGCTTTACGACGACGCCGGCCGGGCCGCCGCGCTCGCCGCCGCCCATGACGCCGCGCAGGCCGCGCTGGCGCGGCCGCCCGCAAGCCCCGCCGACCGCGCCCTCATCCGCGCGCTCGCCCGCCGCTATCCACAGCGGACCCCCGGCCCCGACATGGCGGCCTGGGACGCCGATTTCGCCGCAGCGATGGAGGCCGCGCATCTCGCCCATCCCCATGACCTCGACCTGCGATCCGTCTATGTCGAAAGCCTGATGACACTCACCCCCTGGGCGATGTGGGATGGCACGACGGGCGCGCCGGCGGGGCCGCATACGCTCAAGGCGCGCGCGGCGCTCGAGGGCGCCTTTCGCGACGACCCGCGCGCTTGGGATCACCCCGGCCTCTTGCACCTGCACGTCCACCTGATGGAGATGTCCACGACGCCCGAGGCCGCGCTGCGCCAGGCCGACCGGCTGCGCCGCATCGCCCCCGGCCTCGGGCATCTCGTCCACATGCCGACCCATATCGACATCCAGATCGGCGCCTATCACGACGCCCTCGCCTGGAACCTCGAGGCCATCGCCGCCGACGAGGCGCAGGCCGAGGCCGAGGGGCGGATCAACTTCTACGCCGGATACCGCATCCACAACTATCATTTCGCCTGCTATGCCGCGATGTTCCTCGGCCAATATGCCCCGGCGCGCGATGCCGCGACCGGCCTTGTCGCCTCGGTGCCCGAGGCGCTGCTGCGGATCGAAAGCCCGCCCATGGCGGATTACTTCGAGAGCTATTTCGCCCTTCTGCCCCATGTCCACGTCCGGTTCGGCAAATGGGCCGAGGCGATTGCAGCCCCGCTGCCGTCCGACCCCGACCTCTACCGCATGGGCACGGCCATGGTGCTCTATGCGCGGGCCGTGGCCCATGCCGCGCTCGGGCAGGTGGAGGCGGCGCGCCGGGCCGAGGCCGATTTCCACGCCGCCCGTGCCCGCGTGCCCGAGAGCCGCCTTCTGCACAACTGCCGCTGCACCGATCTTCTGGGCATTGCCGAGGCGATGATCGCGGGCGAGATCGCCTATCGCGAGGGGCGGTATCCGGCCGCCTTCGATGCCCTGCGCGAGGCGGTGCGCCGCGACGATGCGCTGCCCTATGACGAGCCCTGGGGCTGGATGCAGCCCGCGCGCCATGCGCTCGGCGCGCTGCTGCTCGAACAGGGCGAGGCGGCCGAGGCCGAGGCGGTCTATCGCGCCGACCTCGGGCTCGGGGATGCGCCGGCCGGAATGCCCTGCGCGCAGGTTCATCCCGACAACGTCTGGTCCCTGCGCGGCCTGCTCAGCTGTCTAGAACGGCGCGGCGAGACAGTCGAGGCGCGACACATCCGCGCCCGCCTCGCCCGCGCCGCGGCGCGGGCCGATGGCGATGTGGCGGTGTCCTGTTTCTGCGCGCGGGGGCCCTAACCCTCGGACGCCGCGCGCACCGAGCCCTGCCGCACCTGCCCGGCCCGCAGCAGCGCCGCGGCCACCCCGACGGCGATCGCCTGCGGATGCTTGCCAAGGCCGGGCTCGCCGATCGGGCAGTCGATCCGCGCGATGGCCGCCTCGCCATGCCCCAGCGCCCGCAGCCGCGACCGGAACCGCGCCCATTTCGTCGCCGACCCGATCAGCCCGCAGCGCGCAAAGCCATGGCCGAGCAGGCGGTGGCAGAGCTCGAGGTCGAGCGCATGGGAAAACGTCATCACCAGATGCTCGGCCCCCGGCGGCGCCTCGGCCGCGAGGGCCGCGTCGGTGTCGATCCGCACCGTCACCCCCGCAGGCACCGCCGGCGGAAACCGGTCCGCCGCGACATCGACCCAGGTCACCGCCAGCCCCGGCAAGGGCGCGATCACGCCGACGACGGCCCGCCCGACATGCCCCGCGCCCCAGACCCAGACCGTCCGCGCGGCCGTCGCCACCGGCTCGGCGATCCAGCCGCCCGTGAACACCGGCGCCCGCACCCCCTGGCCCCTTGCCCGTGCGAGGGCCCGCGCGATACCCAGCGGCATCGCGCCGCCGCCCACGGGCCGCGCCAGCATCCCCGCCTCGGGCCGCAGCGCCCCGAGCCGCGCCGCATCCCACACCTCGGTCACCAGCGTAACCGCCCCGCCGCAGCATTGCCCCCGCGCCGGGCCGAGCGGCACGCGCTCGACTGCGGCCCCCATGCCCCCGGCGATCATCCGCCGCGCCGCCTGTGCCGCCTCCCATTCCAGCGCGCCGCCGCCGATGGTGCCGTCCTGCCCGCCGGCCCAGACCAGCATCGCCGCCCCGGCCTCGCGCGGGGCGGATCCCGCGACGGCAGCGACGACCACGCGTGCCACCGCCCCATGTGCTGCCACCGCCGCCTGCAGGGCCGCAAGGTCGATCATCCCGCCTGCACCCGCCGCACCGCCATCAGCACCCGTTCCGGCGTCGCCGGCGCATCCAGCGCCGGGTAGCCCGCGCCGCAGGCCGCCACCGCATCCGACAGCGCGAGGAACACCGATGTCGCGAGCATCAGCGGCGGCTCGCCCACCGCCTTGGACCGCCCGATGGTCAGCGCCGGGTTCGGTTCGTCCCAGAGCGCGACGTTGAACACCCGCGGGCGGTCGCCGCAGGCGGGGATCTTGTAGGTCGCCGGCGCATGGGTGCGCAGCCGGCCCTTGCCGTCCCACACCAGTTCCTCGGTCGTCAGCCAGCCCGCGCCCTGGACATAGCCGCCCTCGATCTGGCCGATGTCGATCGCGGGGTTCAGCGAGGCGCCGCAGTCGTGCAGGATGTCGGTGCGCAGGATGCGGTATTCGCCGGTCAGCGTGTCGATCACCACTTCGGTCACCGCCGCGCCATGGGCGAAGTAGAAGAAGGGCCGCCCCTTCCCGCGTGCCCGGTCCCAGCTGATGTCCGGCGTCTTGTAATGCCCTGCCGCCGACAGCCCCACCCGGTCCTGCCAGCAGCGCCTTGCGGCGGCGGCAAAGGTCATGTCCGCACCCCCGACTGTCACCCGCCCCGCCTCGAACCGCACATCCGCCGGATCGGCCTGGTGCAGCGCGGCCAGATGTTCGGCCATCCGTGCCCGGATCGTCTCGCAGGCGTCCAGCACGGCCATTCCGTTGAGATCGGATCCGGAGGATGCAGCGGTCGGCGCGGTGTTGGGCACCTTGGCGGTGTCGGTCGCCGTGATCTTGACCGCGCCGAGGCCGACACCGAACGTGCTCGCCGCCACCTGCGCCACCTTCTGGAACAGGCCCTGTCCCATCTCGGTCCCGCCGTGGTTCAGATGGATCGAGCCGTCGTGATAGACATGCACCAGGGCCCCGGCCTGGTTCATATGGGTCAGGGTGAAGGAGATCCCGAACTTCACCGGCGTCAGCGCCAGACCGCGCTTGAGGATCGGATTGGCCGCGTTCCACGCCGCCGTCGCCTGCCGCCGCGCGGCATAGCCGGCCGTTTCGGCGAGCCGGTCGATCAACCGGGGCAGGGCGAAATGCGTCACCGGCTGGCCGTAATGCGTCTGCTGACCCTCGGCATAGAGGTTGGCCCGCCGCACCGCGAGCGGATCGGCGCCGATCGCATGGGCGATGTGGTCGATCACCCGCTCGATGCCGAGCACACCCTGCGGCCCGCCGAAGCCGCGAAAGGCGGTCGCGCTTTGCGTGTTGGTGCGCAGTCGGTGGCTTTCGATCCGCACCGCGGGCAGGAAATAGGCATTGTCGGTATGCAGCATCGCACGGTCCGCGACCGGCGTGGACAGATCGCGCGACCAGCCGCAGCGAACATGGTGCCGGATATCGAGGGCAAGGATGCGGCCCGCCGCATCCACGCCGGCGCGATAGGTGATGCGGAAATCGTGCCGCTTGCCGGTGATGACGAAATCGTCGTCCCGGTCATACCGCATGCGGCAGGGCCGGCCGGTCATCTCGGCGGCGACGGCGCAGGCGATGGCGAGCGCGTTGCCCTGGCTTTCCTTGCCGCCGAAGCCCCCGCCCATCCGTCGGCATTCGACCCGGACGCTGTGCATGGGCAGCCCCAGCGCCTCGGCAACCTTCTCCTGAATCTCGGAGGGATGCTGGGTCGAGGACAGGATGTGCATGTCGCCGCCCTCGCCGGGGATGGCGGCTGCGGCCTGGCCCTCGAGATAGAAATGCTCCTGCCCGCCGATCTCGATCACGCCCTCGACGATCCGGGGGGCGGCGGCCAGCCCTGCGGCAGCATCGCCGCGCGTCCAGACGACCGGCCCGCCCTCGAAATGGCTGCCCGCGGCCAGCGCGTCGTCAACCGTCAGGATTGCGGGCCGCTCCTCGTATGTGATCACGCCCTTGCGCGCCGCCCGCAGCGCCGCCCGATGGCTGTCAGCGATCACGAGGAACACCGGCTGGCCGACGAAATGCACCGTGCCGTCGGCCAGCAGCGGCTCGTCGTGCCAGCCCGGTGAGGTGTCGGCGGGGCGCCTCAGATCGCCCGCCGTGACCACGGACGCCACCCCGGGGGCGGCGCGAACGGCTGACAGGTCCATCCCCGTGATGACGCCATGCGCCACGGTCGAAAGACCGAAGGCGAGGTGCAGCGCATGCGCCGGCAGGCCGATGTCATCGACATAGCGCGCCTGCCCGGTGACGTGCAGATGCGCGCTGTCATGCGGCAGGGCTGACCCGAGCGTCATGCCGTCACCTCCAGCACCGAGGTCGCCGCGCCGCGGTCAGCCATCAGGCAGCGCAAGAGCATGCCGCGCGCCGCCTCGATCCGGTAGGCGGCCGAGGCGCGCATGTCGTCGATCGGCTGGAAATCGACCGCGAAGGCATCGCGCGCGGCCGCCACCGTCTCGGCATCCCAGGGCCGCCCGATGATCGCCGCCTCGACCGTGCGCGCGCGTTTCGGGGTGCCGGCCATGCCGCCGAAGGCGATGCGGGCGGCGGCGACGCGGCCCTCCGCGAGCGTAAGGTTGAACGCCCCGCAGACCGCCGAGATATCGTCGTCGAACCGCTTGGACAGCTTGAACACCCGCAGCCGGTCGGGCTGGCGGGGAAAGCTGACGGCCTCGACGAACTCGCCGGGGCTGCGATCCTGCTTGCCGTAGGCGACAAAGAAATCCTCCAGCGGGATCGCCCGCCGCTGGTCCGCGCGGCGCAGGTGCAGCGTGGCGTCCAGCGCGATCAGCGGCGGCGGACAGTCCCCGATGGGCGAGCCGTTGGCGATGTTCCCGCCGAGGGTCGCGGCATTGCGCACCTGCGCGCCGCCGTAGCGGCGGATGAGTTCGGCGAAATCGCGGTGCAGCGAGGCTATGGCGGGCCCAAGTTCGGCCAGCGTGACCGCGGCGCCGATCCGCACATGATCTGCCCCGATCTCGATCCCGCGCAGATCCGCGCAGCGGCCGATGAAGGCGACGGGGGAAAGCTCGCGCATCCCCTTGGTCACCCACAGCCCCACATCGGTCGCCCCGGCGATCAGCGTGGCGCCCGGGTTGCCCGCATACCAGGACGCGAGCGCATCCGCCGTTTCGGGCATGAACACGCCCGGATCGCCCGCCGCGGGCGCAACCTCGGTCATCCAGGCGGGGGGCGGCGCGGCGGCGGCCGCCTCGGCCGCCCGCACGATGGGCGCATAGCCGGTGCAGCGGCACAGGTTGCCGGCCAGCGCCGTGTCGTGATCGGTCTCGCCGGCCAGATGTGCCGCGGCCATCGTCACCACGAAACCGGGCGTGCAGAACCCGCACTGGCTCCCATGGTGGTCGATCATCGCCTGTTGCACCGGGTGCAGCGTGCCGTCCGGCCCCGCGATCCCCTCGATGGTGCGCACCGCACAGCCATGCACCTGCGGCAGGAACAGGATGCAGGCGTTGAGCGCCCGTGCCCCCCGCGCATCCGTCACCAGCACCGAACAGGCGCCGCAATCGCCCTCGTTGCACCCTTCCTTGGTGCCGGTCAGCCCCGCATCCGTCCGCAGCCAGTCCAGCAGCGTGCGCGTCGGCGCCTGCCCCGTCACCCGCCGAGGGGTGCCGTTGAGCGTGAATTCGATGTCGGTCATTCCCTTGCCCGCCGCTGTTCGCGCTGCACGCCCGATCGGGCTGGCCCCGCCCGATGCGGCATAAGGCGGGGCGCGCTCACCGCTGCAAGAATGGCAGGCGGGCGGCGCTTGGCAAGCGTCCGTGGCACCGGCGCACAGCGATTGCCGCGAAAACGGGCAATGCACGCCGGGGGCTGTGCCCGGCGGCGGCGCATTGCTAGGGTCGCGGGATGACACCGCGATTCATCCACCTGCGCTGCCACACGGAATATTCCCTGCTCGAAGGGGCGATGCCGCTCAAGGCGCTCATCAAGCGCGCCAAGGCGGCGGGCATGCCGGCCGTGGCGATCACCGACACCAACAACCTCTTTGCCGCGCTGGAGTTTTCCGTGACCGCGCAGGCCGAGGGCATCCAGCCCATCGTCGGCTGCCAGATCGCGCTGGCCGAGGGCGCGGCGCATCCGGGCGACCGGCCGCGCCCGCCCGCGCCCGTGGTGCTGCTGGCGAAGACCGAGGCGGGCTATCTGAACCTGCTCAAGCTCAACTCCTGCCTCTATCTCGGGGCCGAACAGGGGCAGGTGACCCTCGACGATCTCGCGGCCCATGCCGAAGGGCTCATCTGCCTGACGGGCGGCGCGGACGGCCCGATCGGCCGTGCGCTTGCCGCCGGGCAGGCGCCGCGGGCCGAGGCGCTGCTCGGCCGCCTCGCCGCGATCTATCCCGGGCGCCTCTATGTCGAGTTGCAGCGCCATCCCGGCACCGACGGCCTCTCGGCGCTCGAGGCGGCGACCGAACCCGGGCTGATCGCGTTGGCCTACGACCATGACCTTCCGCTCGTCGCCACCAACGACGTGATGTTCCCCGATGCGTCGATGGCCGAGGCGCATGATGCGCTCCTGTGCATCGCGGAGGGCGCCTATGTCGATCAGGCCGCGCCGCGCCGCCGGCTGACCCCGCATCACGCCTTCAAGTCGGCGGACGAAATGGCGGCGCTGTTCGCCGACCTGCCGGAGGCGATCGAGAACACGGTCGAGATCGCCCGCCGCTGCGCCTATGCGGCGCAGAAGCGCGACCCGATCCTGCCGCGGTTCGCCGAGAACGAGGTCGCCGAACTGCGCCGCCAGGCGCAGGAGGGGCTGCGCGCGCGCCTCGCCGTCATCCCCCACGCCGCGCCGGTGGCCGAGTATGAACAGCGGCTCGCCTTCGAACTGGGGGTGATCGAGGCGATGGGATTTCCGGGGTATTTCCTGATCGTCGCGGATTTCATCCAATGGGCCAAGGCGCAGGGGATCCCGGTCGGCCCGGGTCGGGGATCGGGGGCGGGGTCGCTCGTCGCCTATGCGCTGACCATCACCGACCTCGATCCCCTGCGCTACAAGCTGCTGTTCGAGCGGTTCCTGAACCCCGAACGCATCTCGATGCCCGATTTCGACATCGATTTCTGCATGGACCGGCGGGAAGAGGTGATCGCCTATGTCCAGGGTCGTTACGGGCGCGACCGGGTGGGGCAGATCATCACCTTCGGCGCGCTCCTGTCCAAGGCGGCGGTGCGGGACGTCGGGCGCGTGCTGCAGATGCCATACGGGCAGGTGGACCGCCTCTCGAAGATGATCCCGGTCGAGGGGGTCAAGCCGGTCAGCCTCGCCAAGGCGCTGGCCGACGAGCCGCGACTGCGCGAGGCGGCGCAGGCCGAAGAGGTGGTGGGCCGCTGTCTCGACTATGCGCGGCAGATCGAGGGCCTGTTGCGCAACGCCTCGACCCACGCGGCCGGCGTGGTGATCGGCGACCGGCCGCTGGACGAGCTTGTGCCGCTCTACCGCGATCCGCGATCGGACATGCCGGCGACGCAGTTCAACATGAAATGGGTCGAGGCGGCGGGGCTGGTCAAATTCGACTTTCTCGGGCTAAAGACGCTGACCGTCATCCAGAACGCGCTGCAACTCTTGCACAAACGCAACATTGCGGTCGATATCGGCGCGATCCCGCTCGACGACGAAAAGACCTATGCGCTCTATGCTTCGGCGCGCACGGTGGCGGTGTTCCAGGTCGAAAGCACCGGCATGATGGACGCGCTGCGCCGCATGCGCCCGACCTGCATCGAGGATATCGTGGCGCTCGTCGCGCTCTACCGCCCCGGCCCGATGGAGAACATCCCCACCTATTGCGAGGTCAAGAACGGCCTGCGTCCGCGCGAATCCATCCATCCCTCGATCGATCACATCCTGGCCGAGACCCAGGGCATCATCGTCTATCAGGAACAGGTGATGGAGATCGCGCAGGTCATGGCGGGCTACACGCTCGGCGGCGCCGACAAGCTGCGCCGTGCCATGGGCAAGAAGATCCCCGAGGAGATGGCCAAGGAGCGTCCCAAGTTCATCGAGGGCGCGCTGGCCAAGGGGGTGAGCGCGGAAAAGGCCGGCGAGGTCTTTGACCTGCTGGAGAAATTCGCCAACTACGGCTTCAACAAGTCGCATGCGGCGGCCTATGCGGTGGTGAGCTATCAGACCGCATGGCTCAAGGCCAACCACCCGGTGGAGTTCATGGCGGCGGTGATGAACTGCGACATCCACCTGACGGACAAGCTCGCGCTCTACAAGCGCGAGGTCGACCGGATGGGGATCGCGGTCGTGCCGCCCTGCGTCAACCGCAGCCTTGCGACCTTCGACGTGGTCGAGGGGCGCATCCACTACGCGCTCGGCGCGCTCAAGAACGTCGGGGTGGAGGCGATGCGGCTCATCGTCGAGGCGCGGGGGGCGCTGCCCTTTGCCGATCTTGCCGATTTCGCGGCCCGCGTCGATCTCAAGCGGGTGGGCAAGCGGCCGCTCGAGATGCTCGTGCGCGCCGGTGCGCTCGATGCGCTCGATCCGAACCGGGCGCGGGTGTTCGAGGCGCTCGACACGCTCGTCGCCTGGTCGGCGGCGGTGCACGAGGCGCGGGCCTCGGCGCAGGTATCGCTGTTCGGCGGCGCGGGATCCGACCTGCCGCCGCCGCGCATCGCGGGGCGCGACGACTGGCTGCCGGTTGAGCGGTTGGCGGCGGAACATGCGGCGATCGGGTTCTATCTCACCGGCCATCCGCTCGACGACTATCAGGGGATGCTCAAGCGGCAGGGGGTGCTGAGCCATGCCGAACTTGCCCGCCGGGCCGAGGCCGGGCCGCTGGTCGCCAAGGTGGCCGGGGCCGTGGCGACGCGGCGCGAGCGGAAATCGGCGCGCGGCAACCGCTTTGCCTTCGTCGAGCTGTCCGATCCGACCGGGCTTTACGAGGTGACGGTGTTTTCCGACACGCTCGAGGCGGCGCGCCCGCATCTCGAACCCGGCGCGCGGGTGATCCTGACGGTCGAGGCGACGATGGAGGGCGAGACGCTGAAACTGCTCGCCCGCGCGGCCCAGCCCATTGACGCCGTGGCCGAGGCAGCGCCCGCGACGGGGCTGCGTGTCCATCTCGCACAGGCCGAGGCGGCGGCGGCGGTCGCCGCATTGCTGGCACGGATTGCCGAGGGCGGGGGGAGGGTGCGCGCGCCGGTCTGCATCTGCATCGCTGATCCGGCCACGGGCAGGGAATTCGATATCGACCTCCCGCAAGTGTATCCGGTCGGCCCCCAAGTGCGCGGCGCGCTCAAGGCCGTGACGGGGGTTTTGGCCGTGGAAGAATTGTGATCGTGCAAGGATCAGGGGTCCGTCGGGGTATACTGAGGCAATGATGTTCGATTTCTGCATCATCGGGGGCGGCATCGCGGGGCTGTCTGCCGCTGCGGCGCTGTCGGAACTCGGCCGGGTCGTGCTGCTCGAGGCGGAAGACGCCATCGGTTATCACAGTTCGGGCCGCTCGGCCGCGCTTTACGAGCCGAACTACGGCGCGCCGCCCAACCGCGCGCTCGCAGCCGCCTCGGGCGATGCCTTGCGCGCGGCCGGCGTCCTGTCGCCCCGGGGGCTGCTGATGGTGGCGACGGCGGAAGACATGCCAGCATTCGAGGTCGACAGCCCGCATCTCGGGATGGACCGGATCGGCGCCGAGGCTGCGCGCGGCATGGTGCCAATCCTGTCCCCGGACATCGTCGATGCCGCTTTCACGGCCACCGCATGGGACATCGACACCGACCGCCTGATGCAAGCCCACGCTCGCGCGATCCGGGCGGCCGGGGGCGAGACCCGGACGGGCGCCCGCGTGACCGCCATCGCCCGCACGGCGCAAGGCTGGCGCGTGACGGCGCGCGACGATGTCGAAGCGCGGGTGCTGGTCAATGCCGCCGGGGCCTGGGCGGACGGAATCGCCGCGCTGTCGGGGGTGCGGCCCATCGGCATCGTGCCGCACCGCCGGTCGATGGCGCGTATCCCGGCGCCTGGCGGGCATGACGTCGCGCGCTGGCCGATGCTCTTCGGCCCCGGCGAGACCTGGTATGCCAAGCCGGACGCGGGCGCGCTGATCGTCTCGCCGGCTGAGGAAGAGGCGACCGAGCCGCATGACGCCTGGGCCGATGACATGGTTCTGGCCGAGGGGATCGCCCGCTACGAGGCGCATGTGAGCGAACCCGTGACGCGCCTGATCGGCAACTGGGCCGGTCTGCGCAGCTTTGCGCCCGACCGGGTGCTGGTGCTGGGGCGCGACCCGGGCGATCCGGCCTTCCTGTGGTGCGCGGGGCAAGGCGGCTACGGGTTCCAGACATCGGCCGCGGCCGCCCGGCATGTCGCCGATGTGGCAGGCGGCCGCGCACCGGCCATCGGGGCCGATGTCGCTGCGGCGCTCGACCCCGCGCGCTTTCGGTGAGGCGCGCAAGCCCAAGAATTTTAGTCGAAAATTCTTGGGCGGCTCAACCGTCCGCGCGAGGCTTGAGGTTGGCAGGATCGTAGGGGCTGTCGGCGACGACCTCGGCATCCCAGAGGTCGCCGAACATCCGCACCTTGAGCCGCGTGCCCGGCGCGGCCAGCCCCGGCGCGACGTAGCCCATCCCGATCTGCCGCCCGAAGGCGACCGACCAGCCACCCGAGGTCAGCCGCCCGACGCGCGTTCCGTTCAGGAACAGTCCTTCGCGCCCCCAGGGGTCGGCATCGGCCGGCCCGTCGATCAGCAGCGTGACGCAAGCCGACCGCACGCCGGTCGCCAGCATCGCCGCCTTGCCCAGAAAATCCTTGCCGGGTGCAACGAAGCGATCCAGCCCCGCCTCGAGCGGGGTCGCGTCGCGCCCCAGTTCGGCGCCGAAGGCGCGATAGGATTTCTCCTGCCGCAGCCAGTTCTGCGCCCGCGTCCCGACCAACCGCAGCCCCTGCGGCTCGCCCGTCTCCATCAGCCGGTCGAAGAGGGCGTTCTGCATCTCGATCGGGTGGTGCAATTCCCACCCCAGCTCGCCCGCATAGGCGACCCGCACCGCCCGCACCGGCACCATCCCGAGTTCGATCCGCCGCCACGACAGCCAAGGGAAGCGGGCGTTGCCGAGCGCCGTCTCGGGCGCGGCGTCCCGCACCAGCGCTCGCAGGATGGCGCGCGACCGGGGGCCGGCGAGGGCGAAGACGCCCCATTGGGTGGTCACGTCCTGGATCTCGACAGAGCTGAAATCCGACATCCGGTCCTCGGCGCATTTGCGCAACCAGTCGGCGTCGTAGGCCGCCCACGCCCCTGCCGAAATCAGCGTGTAGTCATTTTCCGATATCCGCAGGATCGTATACTCGCTCCGCACCGTGCCCGCCGGTGTCAGCGCATAGGTCAGGTTGATGCGTCCCGGACCGGGCAGGCGGTTGGTCGTGAACCAGTCGAGAAAGGCCGTCGCCCCGGGTCCGGCGACCCTGTGCTTGGCAAAGGCGGTCGCGTCGATCAACCCCGCCGCCTCGCGGACCGCGCGCGCCTCGGCCTCGGCATGGGGCCACCAGGCGCCGCGGCGAAAGCTGCGGCTGGCCGCATCGAAGCCCGCCGGCGCGCCCGGCGCGTAGTAGTTCGGCCGCTCCCAGCCGTTCACCTGCCCGAACTGCGCACCCCGCGCCGCCTGCCGGTCGTAGGCGGGCGATGTGCGCAGCGGGCGGCAGGCGGGGCGCTCCTCGTCCGGGTGGTGGAGGACGAAGACATGCGCATAGCATTCCTCGTTCTTGCGCATGGCATATTCGGTCGTCATCCAGTCGCTGAACCGCCGCGGGTCGAGGCTCGCCATGTCGATCTCGGCCTCACCGGCGGTCATCATCTGCGCGAGGTAATGCCCGGTGCCCCCCGCTGCCGTGATGCCGAAGGAAAATCCTTCCGCCAGCCACAGGTTGCGCAGGCCCGGCGCCGGGCCGACCAGCGGATTGCCGTCGGGCGTGTAGCAGATCGGGCCGTTGAAATCGTCCTTGAGGCCGACATGCTCGGCCGAGGGGATGCGGTGGATCATGCTGGCGTATTCCGCCTCGATCCGGCCGAGGTCGAGCGGAAAGAGGTCGGCGCGGAACCCCTCGGGCACCGCATAGGGGAACCGCGCCGGCGCCCCCGCCTCGTAGGGGCCGAGGATCCAGCCCCTGCGTTCCTCGCGCACGTACCAGCGGGCATCGGCATCGCGCAGCACCGGATGCTGCGGGTTCGCCTTGCGCCACGCGACGAGGGCGGGGTCGGGCTCGGTGACGACATACTGGTGCTCGACCGGGATCGCGGGGTGGTTGAGGCCCAGAAGGCGCGCGGTGCGCTGCGCGTGATTGCCGGTGGCGACCACCACATGCTCGGCCACCACGTCGAGGCTTTCGCCCGAAGGCACCAGCCGCCCGCCCTGCTCGACCATGCGCGCGCAGGTGACGACCCATTCCCCGCCGGTCCAGCGATAGCCGTCCACCTGCACCCTGCGCGCGAGCGTCGCGCCAAGCTGCCGCGCGCCCTTGGCCATGGCCTGCGTCACGTCGGCGGGGTTGATATAGCCGTCGGTCGGGTGAAAGAGCGCGCCCACGAGGTCATCGGTCCGCACGAGCGGCCAGCGGGCGCGGATTTCCGCCGGGGTGAGGAAGTGGTGCTCGATCCCGACCGTCTCGGCGGTGGCGGAATAGAGCCGGTATTCGTCCATCCGCGCCGCTGTCTGCGCCATGCGCAGGTTGCCGACGACGGCGAAGCCGGGGTTGAGGCCGGTTTCCGCCTCGAGCCCCTTGTAGAAGCGCACCGAGTAGTCGTGGATGTGGCTGGCCGCATAGCCCATGTTGAACAGCGGCAAGAGGCCCGCCGCATGCCAGGTGGACCCGGACGTGAGCTCGTCGCGCTCGACGAGCATCGTGTCCCAGCCGGCCCGGGCCAGATGATAGGCGATGCCGACGCCGACAGCGCCGCCGCCGACGATGAGGGCTCGGACATGGGTCTTCATGGCTGCGCTCCGCTGCGTTGCGCCTCAGTGGTGCCGCAACGGCGCGGGGCCGGTCCATGCGCGCCGACGCTCCGCGGCGCGAAAGCGACATGACAGCGACACGGGCCGCGGAAACCGAAACGGGTGGCCCCCGTTCAGGGGGCCACCCGTATGGCAACCCGGCACTGCGGCTTGGTGCGGCTGTCAGCTGATCTTGAGGTTCGTCGCCGATTCGCGGCCGTCACGGCCCGCCTCGATGTCGAACGTCACCGCCTGGCCGTCGTTCAGCGCACGGATCCCGGCCCGTTCCAGCGCGGTGATGTGCACGAACACGTCCTTGCGGCCGCCCTCAGGGGCGATGAAGCCGTAACCCTTGGTTGCGTTGAACCATTTCACGGTGCCCTTGGCCATCGTGATGTCTCCCTAGCATGCCGCCCGCGGAAGTGCGGCGGCCCGGCGCAGTCACGTCAAGATCGAGAACCGCAGCCACAAGGAAGACAGGTCGATAGAGCCGGAAAGTGCCCGCACATCATGCCCTGACTGCGACAAATCCGCAAGCCTCAGTGCGGCGGCCGGACAAGGCGCGGCCCGGCGATCCGGGCCACTGCAATGGCAAGGACGATGCGCAGGATGTGGTGCAGCGTGACATAGACGACGCTGACCTGCAGCGACAGCGCGACCAGCGTCATCTCGGCCACGCCGCCCGGCGCGAAGGCGAGAAAGACCGCCGCGGCCGGCTCGCCCGTCCGCCCGCCGAGCGCCAGCGCCGCGCCCAGCGCCAGCCCGAGCGCCATTGCGGTGTAAAGCCCCGCAAGCCCCATCGCCTGGCCCAGCCGGCGCCCCGTCAGCCCGGCAAAGCGCGCGCCGAGGCTGGTGCCCACCACCCATTGCGTCATCTGGATAAGCCAGTCGGGCGGCACTCCGTCGGTTATGCCTGCCATGTGGACCGCCGCCGAGGCGATTATCGGCCCGGTGATGATCGGCGCGGGAAAGCGCAGGCGCTGCGCCAGCCACCAGCCCCCGCCACCCGCCAGCGTCAGCCAGACCGCATCCGCGACGCTCAGCCCCAGTGCAGCCCCCGCCACCCGCACCCCGGCGGCCGAGCCGACCGCATGCCCCTCGATCACCGAAAAGCCGAGCGGGACGAGCACGATGGCCAGGATCAGCCGCAGGAACTGCAGCATGGTCAGCATCTGCGCATCCGCGCCCGCCTCGTCGCCCATCTGCACCGATTCGATGAGGCCGCCGGGAATCGCCGAGTAGAACGCCGTCACCCGCTCCAGCCCGCCGATCCGGGCATAGATCAGATAGCCGAGCACATGCGCCGTCGGGACATAGAGGCACAGCGCCAGAAGGCTCCAGCCCCAGGCCGGCGCCTGCGCGAGAAGCGCGGGGGTGAAGGTTGCGCCGATGGCCAGCCCGATGACGGGGATCAGCACGAAGCGCCAGCCCTGCGGCACCGCCACCGGCGCGCCGGCGACGCGCAGCCGCAGCACCGCCGCGATCGCCACGGCGATGAGCGCGCCGAGCAGCATGCCGAGCGGCAGGCGCAGCGCCACGCCGACTGCGCCGCCCGCAGCACCGATGGCAAAGGTCGCGGCGATCGTGGCGGGCGGGATGCCGGAGGTCAGCGATCGCGGCGCGGGTGTCATGGCGCGACCCGATCACCGATGCGTGGCGGGTTCAAGGGGGCGCCGCATGCCGGCGCCCCGCGGGCATCAGCCCGCCGGGGCGAACCGCGCCGGCAAGTCGCCCGCCGCCTTGGCCGCGTCGATGATCGCGCCCACATCGGCATCGAGCGCCGCGCGCAACTGCGCAAAGCTGTCGATGACGAAATAGACCGGCTGGACGATGTCGATGCGGTAGGGGGTGCGGAACACCGTCATCAGGTCGAACGGCAGCATCTCGGCCGCCCCGCCCGTCGCGTGCCGCGCCTCGGCGGGCGACGACACGATCCCCGCACCATAGGCGCGCAGGCCGTCCTGCGTGCGGATCATCCCGAATTCCACCGTGAACCAGAAGAGCCGGAACAGCCGCCAGGAATAGGGCTTGCCGAGCGCCGCGGCGATCTGCCCGAACCGCTCGATGAAGGCGGCATAGTCGGGGTCGGTCAGCATCGGGCAATGGCCGAAGACCTCGTGGAAAAGGTCGGGCTCCTCGATATAGTCCATGTCCTCGCGCCGGCGCAGGAAGGTCGCCACCGGGAACTTGCGCCGCGCGAGCAGGGCAAAGAACTGCGACGGCGGGATGATCGCCGGCACGCCCTCGACCCCCGCCCCGGTGAGTGCGGCAAGCCGTGCGTCGATATCGACGACCTGAGGCACATGCGCCGGGGTCAGGCCGAGCTTTGCGACACCGGCGAGATATTCGGGCGCGACCCGGCCCTGCAGGAAATCCATCTGGCGCACGAACAACTCGCCCCAGATCGCGTCTTCCTCGGCCGTATAGGGAAACCGGCCGTCGGGGCCGGCCGCCTTGGAGACATAGGGCTGCTTGGCGGGCAGTGCGTGATCGAGCATGAGCGATTCCTCCACGAGGTTTAGAATGCCGCAGTCCTGCCGGATTTTTCTTCCTTTCCCTTGGGACTTGCGCCAAAATCCGGCAGTCTGTTTCACCATGCGGGCGAGTCGTGGAATTTTCCGAGCAGGACCGCCGGATCCTCCGCGCCCTCCAGCGCGATGCGGCCGAGCCGCTCGGGCGGCTGGCCGAACGGCTCGGCATGGCGCAATCGACGCTGTGGCGCCGCATCCAGGCGCTGGATGCATCCGGCGTGATCCGGGGGCGAGTCGCGCTGCTCGACCCGGGCAGGGCGGGCGCGGGGATGATGGTGCTGGTGCAGGTCCATCTGTCGGACCATTCCGAGGCCTCGGTCGCTGCCTTTGCCGCCCTCGTCAACCGCTGTCCCGAAATCCTCGAATGCCAGGCGGTGACGGGCGGGGCCGATTATCACCTGAAGGTCCGGGTGCCGGATGTCGCGGCCTATGAGGCGTTCATGTCGCGCAACCTGTTGCGCGCGCCGCAGGTGCGGTCGGTCACATCCTCGATCGTCCTGCGCGAGATCAAGGCGACAACGGAACTGCCGCTTTGATCCGGGCTGCCCGCGCGCCCTTGCATCCCGCGCCCGCCTCTCCGACACTGCGGCGCATCTGCGGGCGGGTGGTCAGCCGGGCCCGCGCCCTCGACCGGAGACACCGATGCCCGCCCCGACCAACCGCTTCAAGGCTGCCCTCGCGGCGCAGGACCGCCCGCTGATCGGCCTCTGGATGGCGATGACGAGCCCCTTTGCGGCGGAAATCCTCGGCGAATGCGGCTATGACTGGCTGGTGATCGACGGCGAGCATGCGCCCAACACGCTGCCCACGATCATGGGCCAGCTCCAGGCGCTTGCCGCCTCGGCAGCCGCCCCGGTGGTGCGGGTGCCGATCGGCGAGCCCTGGGTCATCAAGCAGGTGCTCGACGTCGGGGCGCAGACGATCCTTGTCCCGATGGTGGACAGTGCCGAACAGGCCGCCGCGCTGGTGCGGGCCGTCCGCTATCCGCCGCAGGGCATGCGCGGGGTGGGGGCGAGCTTTGCCCGCGCCGGGCGCTTCGGCACGATCCCCGATTACGTCGTGACGGCCAACGACCAGATCGCGCTGATCGTGCAGGTCGAAACCGCCGCCGGCATCGCCGCGATCGACGCCATCGCGGCGACCGAAGGGGTGGACGGCGTGTTCATCGGCCCCTCGGACCTTGCCGCAGACATGGGCCATCCCGGCCAGCCCGGCGCGGCAGACGTGCAAACGGCCATCGAGCATGGCCTTGCCCGCATCCGCGCCGCGGGCAAGGCCGCCGGCATCCTCGCCACCGACGAGGCGCCGGCACGCCGCTACATCGGCTGGGGGGCGACGTTCGTCGCCGTGGGCGGCGATGTCGGCATCTTCCGCGCGGCCGCCCAGACCCTGCGCGCCCGCTTCTGATCCGGCCGCGTCGATCGGGGCGGCGGTCTAGCGCGCCATCGCCCGCTGGAACGCGGGCCGCGCCCGCATCGCCGCAAGGTAGTCGTCGAGCCGCGGCTCGACGATCGGGAACTTCGCCCCGACGGCCCAGATCAGGCAATGCGCCAGCAGGATGTCGGGCACCGTCATCGCCTCGCCCATCAGGAACGGCCCCGGCCCCATCCGCGCCACCAGCGTCCTCTGGCTGCGCTCGAATTCCCATTTGAGCGAATCCTTGATGGCCGCATGGCGCAGGGGCTCGGGCAGGATGAACGAATGCCGCGCCGCCATCCACAGCGCCGCGTCGAATTCGTCGAGCAGGAATTGCGTGAGGCTGTCCTGCCGGGCGCGGTCGAGCGTGCCGGCCGGATAGGTCAGCGCGCCGTGCTTGTCCGCGAGATAGTGCATGATCGCGGTCGAATCGGTGATCGGCACGCCGTCCTCGATCAGCACCGGCACCTTGCCCGAGGGGTTGAGCGCGACCACCGCATCGGACCGCGGCGGCGCGCCGACATGCTCGAACGGCACCCCGAGCTCCTCGAGCATCCAGACCACCCGCGCCGCGCGGCTCTTGACGGTGCCGTAAACGGTGTAGGCCATCAGCGATCCCTCCGTGTCATCCGCGCCAGCCGGATCATCGTGCGTTCCAGCACCGCCATGGTGGGCGCGCGCGCGGCGGAACGCAAGGCGAGGTCGGTTTCCACCAGCATGCCGATCGCCGCCTCGGCGCGGGGGGCGTCCCACAGCCGCGCCTGCCGCCCCCGCGCCTCCTGCCGCCGCCAGCCGCCCGCCCGGCCGGCGCCGGGGCGGCCGACGGCCATCGCGTGCAACTCGCGGAAATGGCGCATGAGCGCGATGCAGAGCGTGACCGGCGCCGTCCCCTGCGCCTCGATCCGGCGGAGCAGGACGGCCGCCTCGGCCTCGCGCCCCTCGGCGATGCGGTCGATCAGGTCCTCGAGCGCGGCCTCGACGCTGACCGGGGCGCAGGCGGCGATGTCGTCCGGGTTCAGCGGCGCGGGATCGCCCAGCTTGTAGAGCGCGATCTTGTCCAGCGTCTGGCGGAAATCGCCGGGGTCGAGCACCTGCGCCAGCGCCGTGAGATCCGCCATCGCCTCGCCGCCCGGCCGCCCCAGCCCCGCCTCGGCCACCGCCGCCGCAACCTCGGCCGGCCCCATGGGTTCGTCGTAGATCGCGATGGCAACGCAGCGCGGATCGCCCTCGAACAGCTTGCGCAGCCTGGACGCGGGGCGCAGGTCGCCCGCCGTCACGACGATCGCGGCATCGCCCGGTCGCCAGTCCGCCAGCGCCCCCGCAACAGCCTCGGCCGCCGCATCGGCCGCCTCTTCGACGAAGGCGACGCGGGGGCCGGGAAAGAAACCGGTCGCCTTGACCGCATCGTGCAGCAGGGCCGGATCGCGCCGCAGGTCGGCCCCCGCCATCCGCGTCAGCCGCATCTCGGCCGCGCCCTCGGGTCCGATCAGCGCCAGCACCGCCGCTTCGCGCTTGAGCGCGACCCGCATCGCATCGGCGCCGTGGATCAGCAGGCCCGCCCGCCCCGGGTCGGGCCGCGCGAGATAGCGCGCCGCCTCGGCCCCCTTGAGGATCACGTCAGCGGGGCGGCGTAGAGCCGCGCGACCACCCGGTCGGCGAGGATCGTCATCAGCCGCCGCCGCGCTTCGGCCTCGGCCGCCGCTGCCGCGACCGTGGTCGATGTGGCGAACCAGCCGGTGAACGCCTCGATGCGCCCCTCGGCAAGCGTTGCGCCGCCGCCCACGGGCGTCAGGCGATAGGTGGCCGCGCCGGTCAGCGTGAAGCGCGTGATCTCGGCCGCCGCGGTAATGCCGCCCGGCACCGGCTCGGTCGCCACGGTCCATTCGAGGCGATAGCGCGGGTCGGTCGCGCGGCCGAGCCGATCCTCGAAGGCGGCGACGAAGTCGAATCCGTCGCGGCTGGCGGGTGCGTCGGCCAGCACCGCCCCGCGCAGCGCCGCGCCCGCCGAACCCGGCCCCTCGGCCGGCGCGAAACCGCAGGCCGCGAGCGCGCCGGCACCCAGCAGCAGGGCGCGGCGGTCAGACCACCACATTGACGATGCGGCCCGGCACGACGATCAGCTTCTTCGGCACCTGACCGCCAAGGAACTTTCCCACCGTCTCGTCTGCCATCACGGCTGCCTCGACCCCGGCCGCATCCATGTCGCGCGGCACGGTGATCTCGGCGCGGCGCTTGCCGTTGATCTGGATCGGCAGCGTCACGGTGCCCTCGATCAGCAGGGCCGGGTCGGCCATGGGCCAGTCGGCCTGCGCGCAGAGGCCCGCGCCGCCAAGCGTCGCCCAGACCTCTTCGGCCAGATGCGGGACGACCGGCGCCATCAGCTGCGCCATGCAGCGCAGCGCCGCGCGCCGCGCCGCCGCGCCCGCCTCGCTGCGGGCGACGGCGTTGGTCAGCGTGTAGAGCGCCGCGATCGCCTTGTTGAACGCGAACCCCTCGATCCCGGCCGTCACGTCGGCAATCGCCCGGTGCACCGCGTGGCGCAGCGCCGCGTCCGCCTCGGGCGTGCCCGGTGCATCCCCCTCGGCCGCCTCGACCGCCAGCCGCCAGACCCGCGCGAGGTGACGGTGCGCCGCTTCGGCCCCGGCGGCGGTCCATTCCACATCCCGCTCGGGCGGGCTGTCCGACAGCACGAACCAGCGCGCGGTATCGGCGCCGAAGGCGGCGATGATCGCCTCGGGGTCCACCACGTTCTTTTTCGATTTCGACATCTTGGCGGACGGGATCACCTCGAGCGCCGCGCCCGTTGCGCGCAGCCGCGCGCCATCCTCGCCCCGCTCGACCTCCTCGGGCAGGTGATAGACCGGCCGCCCGGCCGCATCGCGCGACTGGTAGATCTCGTGCGTGACCATCCCTTGGGTGAACAGCGCATCGAACGGCTCGATGGCCGAGGCCGGCAGGTGCCCGGTCCGCGCCATCGCCCGCGCGAAGAACCGCGAGTAGAGCAGGTGCAGGATCGCATGTTCGACCCCGCCGATATACTGGTCCACGTTCATCCAGTAGGCGGCCTCGGCCGGATCGGTCGGGGTCGCGGCACGGGGCGCCGTGAAGCGGGCGTAATACCAGGACGAATCGACGAAGGTATCCATCGTGTCCGTCTCGCGCCGGGCCGCCCTGCCGCAGGCGGGGCAGGGCACCTGCGCCCAGGCGGGGTGCCGGTCGAGCGGGTTGCCCGGACGGTCGAAGGTCACGTCCTGCGGCAGCAGCACCGGCAGGTCGGCCGCCGGCACCGGCACCGGGCCGCAGGCGTCGCAATGCACGATCGGAATCGGGCAGCCCCAGTAGCGCTGGCGCGACAAAAGCCAGTCGCGCAGGCGATAGCGGGTGACGCCCCGGCCCCAGCCCTCGGCCTCGGCCCGCGCGATGGCGGCGTCGATGGCGGCCTGCGCTGTGGCGATCTCGGGCCAGCCGAAGGCGCGCAGCCAGCGCACCGGCTGATCCTTGGGCGGGACATAGGCAGTGTCGCCCACCGCGCCGCCGCCCTCGACGGCCACGAAGGTGTCGATCACCGGCAGGGCATATTTGCGCGCGAAATCGAGGTCGCGCTGGTCATGCGCGGGGCAGGCGAAGATCGCCCCCGTGCCATACTCCATCAGCACGAAATTCGCGATCCAGACCGGCAGCTCCACCCCCGGATCGAGCGGATGGCGCACGCGGATGCCGGTGTCGATCCCCCGTTTCTCGGCCGTCTCGATGGCCGCCTCGCTGGTGCCGCTGCGCCGGCATTCGGCGTTGAACGCCGCCACGGCCGGATCGCTCTCCAGCGCCTTTGACAGCGGGTGATCGGGGCTGAGCGCCAGGAAGGTCGCACCGAGGAGCGTGTCGGGCCGGGTCGTGTAGACCTCGATCCGCGCGTGCCCCTCGGGCGCGCCGACCGTCTCGAAGGCGAATTGCAGCCCCCGCGACCGGCCGATCCAGTTGGCCTGCATCAGCCGCACCTTCTCGGGCCAGCCGGTCAGCCCGTCCAGCGCATCGAGCAATTCGCCCGCGTCGTCGGCGATGCGGAAGAACCATTGCGTCAACTCGCGCCGCTCGACCTCGGCGCCCGAGCGCCAGCCCTTGCCGTCGATCACCTGTTCGTTGGCCAGAACCGTCCGGTCCACCGGATCCCAGTTCACCTGCGCCGCCCGCCGCGTCACCAGCCCGGCCGCCAGCATGTCGAGAAACAAGCGTTGCTGCTGGGCCACATAGTCGTCGTCGCAGGTGGCGAACTCGCGGCTCCAGTCGAGCGACAGGCCCAGCAGCTTCATCTGCGCCCGCATCGCCGCGATGTTGCCATAGGTCCAGTCGCGCGGATGCCCGCCCCGCTCCATCGCCGCATTCTCGGCCGGCAGCCCGAACGCATCCCACCCCATCGGATGCAGCACGGCAAAGCCGCAGGCGGCCTTGTAGCGCGCGATCACATCGCCCATGGCGTAGTTGCGCACATGGCCCATGTGGATGCGGCCCGAGGGGTAGGGGAACATCTCGAGCACGTAGTATTTCGGCCGCCCTGGAACGGCCCGCGCGGCAAACACGCCCGCCGCGTCCCAGGCGGCCTGCCACTTGGGCTCGATGGTCGAAGGCGTGTAGCGGGACATGGGGAACCTCGGGGAAACCGTCGCCCGCGGCTTATAGGAACGGCAGACCGCGCGGTCCAGCCCGGCGCGCTAGAACCGTCCGCCCTCGACCCGCAGCTGCCGCGCCCGCGTCAGGATCGCATCCTCGATCCGGCGCAGCACCTCGGGCGAGACCGCGCCGCCGCCGCGCACCTGCATGGCGACCTTGAGCGAGCGGGCGTCGAGCGCCGGATCGCTGATGAGAACCGTGGCCCGATAGGCCCGCCCGCCGCCGGGCGGCGTGCCATAGCCGGTCGAGATTACCCCGGTGAAGGGATCGACCGTCTCGGGCGGCAGGAAGCTGAGCACTTCGAGCGAGGCCGTCCACAGATAGCGGTTGACGCTGACGCCCACCTGCTGGTCGCCGCGGCGGAAGAGGTCGAATATCGTCTCGCGCGGCGCACTGTCGGGAATGCCGCGGCGGCGGCGCTCGGCCAGTTCGAACCGGTCGAGGTTCTCGCGGTTGTCGCGCGCGCGCGCCTCCTCGGCGCTGATGACCGGGCCGGCAATGGCCCCGCCGCGACCGCCGAACGGATTGGCGCTGCCGATACGCCCGCAGGATGCGACCGAAGCGGCCAGCAGTCCCAGCATCAGAAGGCGCCCGAGGCCGTGAACCGTCATGCCTGTGTCCCTGCCGTCCCTGTTCCGGCCTCTCTAGCGGCATGGCCGGGGCCGGACAAGGCCTTTCCCCCGAACGCGGGCCGGGCGCGGGCAATGGGGCGGCGGGGGAAGGGCCGGGCGGCACTGTGGCTTCCCTGCACCATGGCCGGGGCATGTGCCGCTGCCACCTGACGGGCCAATTGCAATCGAGGCGCAGCGGCGCGACATACCATCCATACCCAATTCGGATTCCCCTGAGTTGGGCAGCACCTTGATCGACAACGAGGGAAAACGATGAAAAAGGTTCTCTTTGCTACCACCGCCCTGGCCCTCTCGGCCGGCGTGGCTGCTGCGGAAGTGAAGTTCGGCGGCGACGCCCGGATGGGTCTGCAGTACAACTCGGCTGGCTGGACCGGCGCGAACACCCCGACCGTTCGCCTCGAAAAGCGCTTCACGCTCAACATCGACGGCTCCACCACGACCGACGGCGGCGTGACGCTGGCTGCCCGCGCCCGGATCCGTTCGGACGAGAACGCCGGTGCAGCGGTTTCGGGCGCTCGCGTCAGCGCGTCGTTCGCCGGCCTGACCGTGACCGCCGGTAACATCGACAGCCCGATCGAGCAGATGGGCGTGATGTACCGTCCGCTCTACGGTCTGGGCACCGGCCTCGGCTGGACCCAGCTCGTCGGTAACGTCACGGGCCGCGGCCATGCGCAGTTCGCGTGGGACAGCTTCTCGAGCACCGGCAACGGCGCGGAAGGCATCTCGCTGCAGTACTCGATGGCGGGCTTCACGCTGCGCGCCTCGCACTCGTCGGAAGGCTTGCGCGCCGGCACCGGCGGCAACGTGCAGCGCACTGCGGTCGGTGCGGCCTACACGTTCCAGGGCTGGACCTTCGAAGCGGCCTATCAGGACGCCACCGCCTCCGCTGCCGCCTATGCGCCGGGCACCAACCTGAACACGATCGAGGACAAGCTCATCCTCGGCGTGTCGGGCGCGATCGGCCAGTTCGGCGTGGGCCTCGCCTACGGTATCCACGGCGCTGACGCCAACCGGATCAACAAGATCGTCGGCGACGTGAGCTACCGGATCGACTCGCTGACCCTGTCGGCCTTCGTGGCCAACCAGGACTTCAGCACGGGCATCACCAACCCGACCACCTTCGGTGTCGGCGCGACCTACGGTCTCGGCGGCGGCGCGACGCTCGGCGCGGCGGTCCAGTCGACCCCGACCGGCACGACCCGCGGCGACCTCGGCGTGTCGTTCCGCTTCTGATCCTCGCGGATCACAGGTGCGGGAAGGGCGGGCGCAAGCCCGCCCTTTTCCGTTTTGCATGCCGGAGGTGACGCCATGTCCCTTGCCGCCATCACGGCCCGCCTGCGCGCGGCAGAGGCATCCGCCGGCCGCACGGCCGGATCGGTCACGCTTGTCGCGGTGTCGAAGGTGCAGCCGATCGACCGCGTCGTTGCGGTGCTCGACGCCGGGCACCGCGTCTTTGGCGAGAATTACGTGCAGGAAGCGGCGGGCAAATGGCCCGATCTGCGCGCAAGCTATCCCGGCGTCGCCCTGCACATGATCGGGCCGCTCCAGACCAACAAGGCGAAGGCCGCGATGGACCTGTTCGATGCGATCCACACGCTCGACCGGCCCAGCCTCGCGCAGCGGCTCGCCACGCTCGCCCAGGCGCGTGGTGCCTGCCCCGCGCTCTTCGTGCAGGTGAACACCGGGGCCGAGCCGCAGAAGGCGGGCGTGCTGCCCGGCGATGCCGATGCCTTCGTCGCGGCGGCCCGGGCGATGGACCTGCCGCTGGCCGGCGCGATGTGCATCCCGCCCGAGGCGGAGGATCCCGCCCCGCATTTCCGCCTGCTCGCCGCGATCGCCCTGCGAAACGGCCTTGCCGGTCTGTCGATGGGCATGAGCGCGGATTTCGAGGTCGCGGTGGCGCTCGGGGCGACGCATGTCCGGGTCGGCTCGGCGATCTTCGGGGCCCGCGGGACGGGCGGGCGTCCTGCGGCGGGCTGATCGACCGGCGTTGCGCCTGCGGCGGCTGCGGGAGCCTCCGGCGGGGATATTTGCGCCAGCCTGAAGCCGGGGGTGCGGCGTGCCGCCCCGAGCGTCAGGCGCGCACCACGAGCCGCGTCCAGTAGCGGATGCGGGGGGCGATCCACGCGAGATCGGCGGGGTCGAGTGCCACGCAGCCCGCCGTTGGGTGCCCCGGGACTCGCCAGCGGTGGATGAAGATGGCCGATCCCCGCCCGGCCTCGGCCTGCGGCCAGTTCCAGTCGGTGAGCAGGACGAGGTCGTAGAGCGGATCGGGGCGGCGCATCCGTTCGGTGCGCCAGGGGTGCGGCGCGCGGACGGGCAGGTTGTAATCCGGGTCGTCCGGGTCGTCCGACCACAGATCGCCGGGGCGGATCGGCAGGGCCCAGTCGGCGGGGCGGGCGATGCGGTCGGGGCGGTAGAGCATGCCGGTGATCCGGTGGACGCCGGCCGGGGTCGCGCCGTCGCCTTCGCGCTTGGCGCGGGCGGGCAGGATGCCGCCGCGCCCGAGGCTGCAGGGAAAGCGCCGCCCCATGAAGCGCGCGCCGGCGCGGGTTACGACGATGTCGGCGGGGCCGACCCTCACAGCAGGTGTCCCGACTTGGCGGCCTTCGCGGCGAGATAGGCGCGGTTTTCGTCCGTCTGGCCCACGCGCAGCGGCACCCGTTCGGGCACGGCGAGGCCTTGCGCCTGCATCATGGCGATCTTGGTGGGGTTGTTGGTCATCAGCCGCACGGCGCCGAATCCCATGCGGCGCAGGATGGCCGCGCCGATGCGGAAATCCCGCTCGTCATCCTCGAAGCCGAGGCGGTGGTTCGCCTCGACCGTGTCGAAACCCTGGTCCTGCAGGGCGTAGGCGCGCAGCTTGTTGGCCAGGCCGATGCCGCGCCCCTCCTGGTTGAGGTAGAGCAGCACCCCCGCCCCTTCCTCGCCCATCTGGGCGAGGGCCGCGCGCAGCTGCGGGCCGCAGTCGCATTTCAGGCTGCCGAGCACGTCGCCGGTGAAGCAGGCCGAATGCAGCCGCGCGAGGACGGGGCGCGTGCGGTCGGGGCGTCCGATCTCGACCGCATAATGTTCGGCGCCGCCGTCGTCGGGGCGGAACACATGGACACGCCCCGCCGCGGCCGCGACCATCGGCACCCGCGCGGCCGCGACGGGGGCGAGGATCGCCGCGCGGGCGAGCGCGCCTTCGACTTCGGCGAGGGCAAGGGCCGTGAGGCTTTCGGCCGCCGCCAGTGCGGCGGGATGGGCCACGGGAACCACCACGGCAGCCGGTAGGAGCTGCGCCGATTTCGCCAGCCCGATGGCGACGCGGTGGAGGTCGGCCGGCCCGTCCCGCAGCGTCGTCAGCGGCCCCTTGAGCGGATGGGCGAGATCCTGCGCCGGATCGGCCAGGGCGCGGAGCCAGGCGAGGCCCGCCCCCGGCGGGACCGCCACGCGGGCGAGGTCACCGTCATAGGCCCGCGCGCGCAGCGTCTCCGCCCGCCGCACGGTGATCGCAAGCACCGCCGCGCCGCGTTGCCGCAGGGCGGCGAGCCGGTCGCCCCCCAGTGTCTCGACCGCCGCAACGAGCGCACCCGCGCCCGCGTCCGTGAGCACGACCGGCAGGCCCATGCGCAGGTCGGCGCGGGCGCGGTTGAGGCGTTCGGCGGGCGAGGGGCGCAGCGTCATGGCGCAGCCATAGCGTGCGGCGCGGGGAATTGAAACAAACCCGCGCCTGCCGACACGTCGGCGTGAATCGTCTGTCACAAGGCTTGTCCGGGTCCCTGCCGGCCCGCATCTGCGCCCCGCAACAAAGGGAGAAGTCCATGGCCAATCTGCGCAAAATCTTGCTGATCGATGATGACGACGATCTGCGCGAGGCGCTGTCGGAACAGTTGGTGCTGACCGAGGACTTCGACGTTTTCGAGGCCGCGACAGGCACCGAGGGGATGGAGCGGGCCAAGGCGCAGCATCACGACCTCATCATCCTCGACGTCGGCCTGCCCGACACGGACGGGCGCGAGTTGTGCCGGCGCATGCGCAAGCAGGGGATCAAGGCGCCGGTCCTGATGCTGACCGGGCATGACACGGATGCCGACACGATCCTCGGCCTCGATGCGGGGGCGAACGACTATGTGACCAAGCCGTTCAAGTTCCCCGTCCTGCTCGCCCGGATCCGGGCGCAGTTGCGCCAGCACGAGCAGAGCGAGGATGCCGTCTTCCAGCTTGGCCCCTACACGTTCAAGCCCGCGATGAAGCTGCTGCTCGACGAGAAGGAGCGCAAGATCCGCCTGACCGAGAAGGAAACCAACATCCTCAAGTTCCTCTATCGCGCCGGGCCCATGGTGGTGGCGCGCGATGTGCTGCTGCACGAGGTCTGGGGCTATAACGCGGGCGTGACGACGCATACGCTGGAAACGCACATCTACCGGCTGCGCCAGAAGATCGAGCCCGATCCGTCGAATGCGCGGCTGCTTGTGACCGAATCGGGCGGCTACAAACTGGCGGTCTGACTGCCATATTGTTGCCGAATTCGCGATGTATCGCTTCGCCTTGGCGGGATCGTTTCCTGCAGGGGTTCCCCTGTCCGCGTCGGGGTCATGGCGCGGAACCTCCCTGTTGGACTGGCCCGGGCGATGCCCGGGCCTTTTTTCATCCGCCCTTGACCCCGGGTCCGGCGCCGCGTCTGCTGTGCACGGGCGGCGGGGGCGGGATGGACGGGGCGGCGGCGGATATCGCGGTGATCGGCGGCGGGATCGCGGGTGCCTCGGTGGCGGCGGCACTTGCCGCAGGTGCGTCGGTCGTGCTGTTCGAGGCCGAGGATCGCTGCGGCTATCACGCGACGGGCCGGTCGGCGGCCAGTTTCTCGGAGAATTACGGCAGCCCGCTCATCCGCAGGATCGCGATCTGCGGGCGGCAGTTCCTTGAAGCGCCGCCCGAAGGCTTCGCCGCCGTGCCTCTGTTGCGGCCGCGGGGGATGATCACCATCGGGCGTGCCGATCAGGTAGATCGCGTCATGCGAGCCATGGCCGAGGGCCGGGCGCTTGTGCCGTCGATCCGGGCGATGACACCGGACGAGGTTGCCGCCGCCGTTCCCGTGCTGCGGCCGGGTCATGTCGCGGCCGCCTTCATCGAGCCGAACCAGCGCGAGATCGACGTCGATGCGCTCCATCAGGGCTATCTGCGACTGGCACGGGCGCGCGGCGCGCGAATCGAGATCGGGGCGCGGGTGACGGGTTTGGCGCGGGATGGTGCCGGATGGCGGGTCGTGACGGCGGGGGCGGCCATCCGGGCGGGCGTCGTGGTGAACGCGGCCGGGGCCTGGGCCGATGCCGTGGCGGCGCTGGCGGGCGTTGCGCCGATCGGGCTTACACCGCTGCGGCGCACCGCCTTTCTGATCGCCGCGCCCGAGGGTTCGGCGGAATGGCCGCTCGTCAACGATGTGGACGAGGCGTTCTATTTCAAGCCGGATGCAGGGCGCCTGTTCGTCTCGCCCGGCGATGCGACGCCCTCGCCGCCGATGGATGCCTGGCCCGATGACCTCGATGTGGCGACCGGCGCTGCGCGGCTCGAGGCGGCAACGACGATCGCCGTGCGCCGCGTGCTGCATGCCTGGGCGGGGCTGCGCACCTTCGCGCCCGACCGCAATCCCGTGGTGGGGATGGAGGGCGGGTTCTTCTGGCTTGCCGGGCAGGGCGGCTATGGCATCAAGACGGCGCCGGCCCTGTCGCGCATGGCCGCCGGGCTGATCCTGCACGGGCGCCTGCCCGACGACATCGCGGCGGCGGGGATCGACCCGGCTGCCCTTTCCCCGGCGCGCTTTCGCGCCTGACCTCGAGGAGCCTTGCCATGACCATCACCCGTTACGACCCCGGCCAGCGGTTCTGCCGCGCTGTTGCATACAACGGCGTTCTCTACCTTGCCGGCTTCACCGCAAGCGACCTTTCAGCGGGCACCACAGGGCAGACGGAGCAGATCCTGGCCGACATCGACGCGGCCCTGGCCAAGGCCGGCACCTCGAGGGCGCGGCTCCTGACGGCAAACATCTGGCTGCGCGACATCGCGGATTTCGCGCAGATGAACGCGGCCTGGGATGCCTGGGTGGACCCGGGCAACATGCCGGTGCGCGCCACGGTCGAGGCGCGGCTGGCGGGCGATGCCTACCGGGTGGAAATCCAGGTCACGGCGGCGCTGTGAGCCGGGCGGTCACGCTGGCCGTCTGCCAGACCGGGCCGGTCCAGCGGTCGGCGGCGCGGGCCGAGACGGTGGACCGGCTGATCCATCTGCTCGAGACGGCGGCGGCGATGGGGGCGGGGCTGGCCGTCTTTCCCGAAATGGCGCTGACCACGTTCTTTCCCCGCTGGATGCTGCCCGAGGACGAGATCGCCGCCTTTTTCGAGACTGCGATGCCGGGCCCCGACACCGCGCGCCTGTTTGCCGCCGCCGCGCGGCTGCGTTGCGGCTTCGTGCTGGGGTTCTGCGAGGCGGCTGAGGACGGGCGGTTCAACACTGCCGTCCTCGTCGGCCGCGACGGGCGCGAGGTCGGGCGGTATCGCAAGGTGCATGTGCCGGGGTCCGCCGCGCCGCGACCGGGCGAGACGGTGCATCTTGAACGGCGGTATTTCGAGCCTGGCAACCGGGGCTTTCCGGTGTTCGACCATGACGGCCTGCGCGTCGGCATGGCGATCTGCAACGATCGCCGCTGGCCCGAGACCTACCGGATGCTCATGCTGAACGGGGCCGAGGTCGCCTGCATCGGCTACAACACCCCGCTGATGCTCGCCGAGGCGCCCGAGGCGATGCACCTGCGGATGCTGCACAACCACCTGCCGATGCAGGCGGGCGCCTATCAGAACACCCTTTGGGTCGCGGCGGCTGCCAAGGCGGGGGAAGAGGACGGGCAGGCGCTCATCGGCGGGTCGTGCATCGTCGCCCCGACGGGCGAGATCGTGGCCCAGGCGACCGGCCTTGGCGATACGGTCATCGTCCATCGCGCCGACCTCGACCTGATCGCCGCCTGCCGGCGGGTGAATTTCGATTTCGCCGCCTATCGCCGCCCGGACCAGTATCGCGCGATCGCCGAGCCGTCGGGCCCCTGACGCGCCGCCGCGCGATTGCCTGCGAATGGCGGGCGCAGGGCGGCGCGCGTCATCCGGTCTGGCCCGATCCGGCGGCGAGAAGATGCGCGTGCAGATGGGTGACGGCGCTCGACCGGGCGGTGCCGCGGTTGGCGAGGTAATAGCTCCAGGGGCTTGCGGGGCGTTGCCCGAAAGGTTCGACCAGAAGGCCGCGTTCGACATAGACCGCGGCAAGCGATGTGAGCGCCGCCGTCACCCCGATGCTGCGGGCGGCAAGTTCGAGCGCGACGTTGGAGGCATTGGTCTTGAAGATCGCGCCATGCCCCGGGTCGATCTGCGCCAGTTCGGCCTCGCCCGTCGCCTCGGCAAGAAGAGACCAGTATTCCTGCCGCCCCGCGATGATGACGCGCGGGTGGCGCAGGATGTCGGCCGGGCCCGCGAGCGTCGCCGCCACCCCCGGTGCACAGACGAGCGAGATGGTCTCGCGCCAGAGCGGCGTCGCCCCCGGCGGCGCCTCGTCGTCGCGATTCACGCTGATGACGAGGTCGGCGATCCCGTCGGCGGCCTCTTCCCAGACGGTGCCGTGGATCGTCACCTCGATTTCCGGGTGCCGGGCATGGAACCGGGCAACCGTGCCGGTGAGCCAGTTCTCGGCGAGGCTGAAGGGGCAGGCGACGATCACGCTGCGGTCGCGCCCGCCGGCGAGGATCGCATCCGTTGCGGCATCGATCTGGGCCAGCGCCTGGCGCAGGGTCGGCAAGAAGGCCGCGCCGATCTCGGTCAGGTGCAGGCTGCGGGCATTGCGCACGAAGAGGTCGCGGCCGATGTATTTCTCGAGCGCGCGCACATGCGTGCTGATCGCCGCCTGGGTATAGCCAAGCTCGCGCGCGGCACGGGTAAAGCTCAGGTGCCGGGCCGCGCATTCGAAGGACCGGATGAAGTTCACGGGGGGCGGCGGGCGGTTCATGGCATGCCTTCTCGACTGCGCCGAAGGTTCCGCAGAGCGGCGGCCATGGCAACGGAAATCTTGTGCACAGACCCCGAAACTATCGCGTGCGCCGCTGGCAGCACAAATTTAACACTAGCATCGCCGGATCGCGAAGCAGAGGGGGCGTCCATGCATGACGGGGTGCCGGCGGGGCATGGCGCGCTGAGGGCGGTCTGTGACTTCGCGCTGCGGCTGGCGCCCGGCGACGTGCCCGGGCCGGTGCTGGACCGCGCCGCGCTGCTGCTGCTCGACACGCTGGGGATCTGTGCGGCGGCCGGGCCGATGGAGGCCGGGGTCATCGCGCGCGAGACGGCGGTGGCGCTTCAGGGCGCCGGCGCACCGGAAACGGCTGCGCGGATGCTCTTCGACGGGCGGCGGGTCAGTCTGGCCGGGGCGGTCTTCGCCGCGGCCACGCAGATCGACAACCTCGACGGGCATGACGGCTACAACCCGACGAGGGGGCATATCGGGGTCGTCGCGGTTCCCGCGCTCGCCGCGTTGGCCGAGCATGCCGACCTCACCGGGCCCGAGGCGCTGGCGGCCCTTGTGGTCGGGTATGAGGTGGCAGGAAGGGCCGGGATCGCGCTGCACGCCTCGGTCAGCGATTACCATACATCGGGCGCTTGGAACGCGCTGGGCGTTGCTGCCATGGCTGCGCGGCTGCGCGGAATGACGGACGGGCAGCTTCGCGAGGCGCTGGGCATCGCCGAATATCATGGGCCGCGAAGCCAGATGATGCGCGAGATCGGGAGCCCCACGATGCTGCACGACGGATCGGGTTGGGGTGCGCTGGCGGGCATGACGGCGGCGATCCTCGCCGAACGGGGCTTCACCGGCGCGCCGGCGGTCACGGTGGAGGGCGCAGCGGCGGCGGCGCACTGGGCCGACCTCGGGCGCTTCTGGCAGGTGGAGCACCAATACATCAAGCCATACCCGACCTGCCGCTGGGCCCATGCCGCTATCGACGCCGCGCGGGAGTTGCAACTGGCGCATGGCTTTGCCCATGGCGACGTTGTGGCGGTCAGGGTGCGCAGCTTCGACTATGCGGCGGCGCTGTTCCGCGGCATGCCCGACACGACGTCGAAAGCGCAATATGCGCTGCCCTTCCCGGTGGCGGTGATGCTGGTGCACGGGCGGATCGGGCTCGAGCATATCGCGGGCGCGGGGCTTGCCGATCCGGCCGTTGCCGCGCTGGTTGCCCGGACCGAGGTCACGGCCGAGCCGCGGTTCGAGGCGCTTTATCCTGCCGGCCGCTGGGCCGAAGTCGAGATCGCGCTGGCGGACGGCCGGGTGGTCGACTCGGGCGACGTCCACGCGCGCGGCGGGCCGGAGCGTCCCTTTCGCGCGTCCGAAATCATCGCCAAGTTCCATGCCTTCGCCGACCCAGTGCTGGGAGGCGCGCGGGCGGCGGCGATCCGTGACGCCTGCCTTGCGCTGACCCGGCCGGGCAGCCGCATGGCCGATCTTGCCGCGCAGCTTTACTGAGGATGGTCCTGCGCCTTCTGAAATACGGGCTCAGCCGGGGATACCCTGTCACCGGAGATCTGCCCCCGACGCCCGACCTGAGATCCGCCTATGACGTTGTGATCGTCGGCGGGGGCGGCCATGGCCTTGCCTGCGCGCATTACCTCGCCAATGCGCATGGCATCCGGTCGGTCGCAGTGCTGGAGAAGGGCTGGCTCGCCGGGGGGAACACTGCGCGCAACACGACCACCATCCGGTCGAACTACATCACCCCGCAGTCGATCGCCTTTTACAAGGAAGGCGTCGCACTCTGGGAAGGGATGAGCGCAGAGGTGGATTTCAACGTCATGTTCTCGCAGCGCGGGCAACTGACCCTGGCGCATAGCGAGGCGAGCTTGCGCGCCTTTCACCTGCGCGCGCAGATGGGGCGGCAGGCGGGCATCGGGATCGAGGTCGTCGGCCCGGATGCGGTGCGGGCGCGGGTGCCGGCGCTCAACATGGACCGCGGCGGGGCGCTCGAGATCCTCGGCGGCCTTTGGCATCCCGACGGCGGCACGGCACGGCACGATGCGATGGCCTGGGGCTATGCGCGCTCGGCCGCAAGGCGGGGCGTGGAGATCCACCAGCGCACCGGCGTGACGGGGTTCGAGGCATCGGGCGGGCGGGTGACGGCGGTCGTCACCGACCGCGGGCGGGTGGCGGCGGGGGCGGTGCTGATCGCCTGCGGCGGTATGAACCACCATGTCGCGCAGATGGCCGGGGTGGACCTGCCGATCCGCAGCTATCCGTTGCAGGCGATGGTGACCGAGCCGGTCAAGCCTTGGCTCCATACGCTGGTATCGTCGGTCAGCCTGCACACCTACCTTGTCCAGTCGTCGCGCGGCGAAGTGGTGATCGGCGGCGGATCCGATCCCTATCAGCTCGCCTCGACCCGCTCCACCCTCGACATGAAGGAACACCTCGCCGAGGGGGCGGTGCATCTGTTCCCGTTCCTGCGCGGCCTGCGGATCTTGCGGCAATGGGCGGGGATTACCGACATGACGCCCGATTACAGCCCGATCATGGGCACCTCGCCGGTGGAAAACCTGTGGCTCGATACCGGATGGGGCACCTGGGGCTTCAAGGCCACGCCCGTCGCCGGCAAGCGGATGGCCGAATGCATCGCCACCGGCCGGGTGCCCGCGATCCTCGCCCCCTTCGCCCTGTCGCGGTTCGCGCGCTTCGCGCTCGTGAACGAGATGGGCGCGACGGCGGCAAGTCATTGAGGGCCCCATGAAACTGCTCCACTGCCCGCTGAACGGCCCGCGGAACATCGACGAGTTCCAGTCGTTCGGCCCCGTCCGCCCCGACCCCGGCGACGTTGATGACGCCGCCTGGGCCGCGCATCTCTTTCACGCCGAGAACCGGCTGGGGACCATCACCGAATGGTGGCGGCACATCCCGTCCAATACGGTGTTCCTCGCCGAGCGCGACATCGTGACCGACATCGTCCTGCGCACATGGCTGCCCGGATGACGCGCCTGCCGCCCCCTTTCGGCACCCGGATCGACCGCGACCGGCCGCTGACCTTCACCTTCGAGGGGCGCCCTGTGGCGGGCTATGCCGGCGACACCATCGCCTCGGCGCTTGCGGCGGCTGGGCAGATGATGCTGTCGCGGTCGTTCAAGTATCACCGCCCGCGCGGCGGATTTTCCTTTGCCGGGGCCGAGGCGAACACGCTGGTGCAGGTCGGGGCCGAGCCGAACGTGCAGGCCGACCTGCGCGCGGTCGAGGCGGGCATGGCGGTGACGGCGCAGAACGTGAACGGCTCGCTGGCGGCCGACAGGGATGCGGTGCTGGGCCGCCTCGCGCGGTTCCTGCCGGTGGGGTTCTACTATCGCACCTTCATGGGGCCGACGCGGGGGGCCTGGCTGAAGCTCTGGGAGCCGCGCATCCGGGCCAAGGCGGGGCTTGGGCGGCTCGACACGAAGGCGGTGCCAGAGGCGGGCGACAAGGGGTATCTGCACTGCGACATCGCGGTGGTCGGTGGCGGCCCGGCCGGCCTTGCGGCGGTGGCCGAGGCGGCGGCGGGCGGGGCGGATGCGCTCCTGATCGAGGCTGCGCCGCGCCTTGGCGGGACGCTGGAATGGGCGCCGGAACGCGGCGCGGTGCCGGGCGTGCCGGGCGGTGTGCGGGTGATGACCGGGGCGGCGGTCACGGGGTGGTTCGCGGACAACTGGCTTGCGGTGGTGCAGAGCCGCACGCTCTGGCGCCTTCGGGCGCGGCAGGTGGTGCTGGCGACGGGCGGGATCGAGCAGCCGGCGGTGTTCCACGGCAACGACCTGCCCGGCATCCTGTCGGCCGGCGCGGTGCGGCGGCTCATCCGTCTTTACGGCGTGGCGCCGGGGCGGCAGGCGGTGGTGCTTGCCGGGACGCCCGAGGCGATCGACGCGGCCGAGGATCTGCGGGCGGCGGGGGTGGCGCTGGCGGCGGTTGTCCTGCCGCGCCCGCTGCCGGGGCAGGAGGGGCGTCTGGCCGCGCTCGACGCGCCGGTGATCGCGGGGCGGATCGCGGCGGCCGAGGGTGCGGCGCGGGTGGCGCGGGTGCAGGCCGGCGGACGGTGGATCGCCTGCGACTGCGTGGCGGTGGCGGTCGGGCAGGTGCCGGCCTGGCAACTGCCGTGTCAGGCCGGCGCGCGGTTCGGGCATGACGATGCGACGGGCCGCGTGACGCTGACGCTGGACCGGCCCGGCGTCCATCTCGCCGGCACGCTCGCCGGTCACGCCGGGCATGATGCAGCCGTGGCCTCGGGCCGCCGGGCCGCGCGGGCGGCGCTGCGGATGCATGGCCGCCCGGCCCCCCCGGACGACGCGCCCCCGTCCGATCCCGCGCTGGATCTCGCGACTTGGGCGCAGCCGCTCGACCCGCATCCCAAAGGCAAGGATTTCGTCGATCTCGACGAGGATCTGACGGTGGCCGACCTCGTCAATGCCGTCGCCGAAGGCTATGGCGAGCTTGAACTCGTCAAGCGCTTCTCGACCGTCGGGATGGGGCCGAGCCAGGGGCGCCATTCGGCCTTGGCCACAGCGCGGATCGTTGCCAAGGCAACCGGGCGCAGCACCGGGCAGGTCGGCATCGCCACCGCCCGCCCGCCGGCAATGCCCGAGGCGCTCGGCGTGCTCGCGGGGCCCGGGGGGCTGGCCGAGCGGCGCACGGCGCTGCATGCGCGGCACGTCGCGCTCGGGGCCGAGATGAAACCCGTGGGTGCCTGGTGGCGGCCCTACCTTTACGGCAAGGGCGACCGCGCGTCGGCCATCGCCGCCGAGGTGGCGGCGGTGCGGACCGCGGCCGGCGTTCTCGACGTGTCCACCCTTGGCAAGCTCGAGGTACGGGGGCCGGATGCGGGGGAGTTTCTCGACCGCCTCTACACGATGAACCATGCGTCCCAGCCGGTGGGCCGGGTGCGGTACTGCCTGATGCTGAACGAGATGGGGGCGGTGATCGACGACGGCGTGGCCTTTCGCATGGCGGCGGACCGGTTCTATGTCACCGCGACCACCGGTGCGGTGGCGCGCGTCTATGCCGACATGGCGTTCTGGAATGCCCAGTGGCGGCTGAACGTCGATGTCGCCGCGCTCACGGGGGCTTTCGCCGGGTTGAACGTCACCGGCCCCGCGGCGCGGGCTGTCCTGCAGGCGCTGCCGTCCGATATCGACTGGTCGCGGGAGGCCTTTCCCTATCTTGAAGGCCGCATCGGCATGGTGGCGGGCGTGCCAGTGCGGGCGATGCGGATCGGGTTCACGGGCGAGCTGAGCTACGAGCTGCACTGCCCCGCCAGCCTTGCGCCGGCGCTGTGGGATGCGGTCATGGTCGCCGGCGCGCCGCAGGGCCTCGTGCCCTATGGCCTCGAGGCGAGCCGGATCCTGCGGCTGGAAAAGGGGCATATCCTGATCGGGCAGGATACCGACGCGCTGTCCTCGCCGGACGAATTGGGGATGGGCTGGGCGCTGGCGATGAAAAAGCCGTTCTTCATCGGCAAGCGGTCGGTCGAGATGCGGCGCCGGCTGGGGATCGCACGGCGACTGGTCGGCCTTGCCTTTCCGCCCGGAACCGAGGCGCCGGGTGAAAGCTGCCTCGTGCTCGATGGCGGTGCGCCGGCAGGGCATCTGACCTCGGTCGCCCATTCGCCGACGCTGGGCCATCCGGTCGCGCTGGCTTTCGTGCCGGCCGCGGCGGCAGAGCCGGGCACGCAGGTCGCCGTGAGGGTGCGGGACGGGCGCATGGTCGCCGGCACCGTTCGCGGGCACGCCTTCTTCGACCCCGAGAACCGGCGGCAGGAGGCATGATGCAGGTCTGGCCCCTGTCCCCCGGTGGCGCGGCCGAGGCCGAGGCGGTGCTTCTGGCCGCCGGCCCCGGCCTGACGGTGACCGATCGCACCCCGTGGCCGCGGTTCGGCATCAAGGGGGCCGGGGCGGCGGATTGGCTGACGGCCGCGGGGCTGGCGCTGCCCGCCCCCAACCGGCTTGCTGCCGTTTTCGGCATGGCGATGCTGCGTCTCGGCGGGAACGACGTCACCATCCTTGGCGATCCTGCGGACCCGGCGCCCCTGGCCGGACTGCGCGCCCGGTGGGACGCGGCGCCCGCCCCGAAAGGCTGGTCATCCTGGCGCGAGGAGGGCTGGGCATGGCTGCACCTCGCCGGTCCGTCGCTGCCCGGCGTGCTCGCCCGCCTCTGCGCGGTGGACCTGCGGGCAGGGCGGTTCGCGCCGGACGCCCTCGCCCAGACGCGGTTTGCCGGCATCGACGCGGTGGTGATCCGCCGCGACCACGGGGCCGAGGTTCTGTTCGACATCACAGCGACCGCCGCCGCCCTGCGCGACATCGTGCAGGCGGCACGGGATGCCCGGGGGAGGGATGTGCCATGAGCGAGGAACGACGCGGCAGGGGCCGCCGCGGCAAGGCGGGCCGCAGCGGCGGCGGTATCGCACAGCTGCCCTGGGCCGCACTGGAAAATCCCCATGCGCCGATGGAGATGGCCAGCCCCGACCAGATGCAGGCGCTGCACGACACGTCGATGCGCATCCTGCGCGATCTCGGGATCCGGGTGATGGGCAGCCGCGTGATGGATCTGTTCGAGGCGGCCGGGGCCATCGTGGACCGCGACGAGCGGATCGTGCGGATGGACGAGGGCGTGGTCGATGCAGCACTCGCGACGGTGCCGGGCCGCTTCACCCTGACCGCCCGCAACCCGGACAAGCGGCTGAGTTTCGGGGGCAGGTCGCTGAACTTCGGGCTCGTCGCCGGACCGCCCAACGTGCATGACAGGGTCCGCGGGCGGCGGTCGGGGAACCTCGGCGACTATCAGGATTTCATCCGCCTCGCGCATCATTTCAACGCGATCCACATGATCGGCAACCAGGTGACGGCGCCGCAGGAACTGCCCGCCAACAACCGCCATCTCGACACCTATTTCGCCAACCTCACCCTGTCGGACCTGACGTTTCACTGCACAGCGATCGGGCGGGGCAGGGCGATGGACGGGATCCGCATGATGGCCATCTCGCGCGGGATCTCGGTTGAGGACATGGCCGCCGACCCCGGCGTGACCACCATCATCAGCGTCAATTCCCCGCGCCTCTTCGACGAGGCGATGGCGGATGGCCTGATTGCGATGGCCGAACATGGCCAGCCGGTGACGATCACCCCCTTCACGCTCATGGGCGCGATGACACCGGTCACGCTGGCCGCCGCCCTTGCCCAGCAGAACGCCGAGGCGCTGTTTGGCATCGTGCTCACGCAGCTTGTCAAACCCGGCGCGCCGGTGATGTATGGCGCCTTCACGTCCAACGTGGACATGCGGTCGGGCGCGCCGGCGTTCGGCACGCCCGAGAACACCAAGGCCAACATCATCGCCGGCCAGCTCGCCCGCCGCTACGGCCTGCCCTATCGCAGCTCCAACTCCAACGCCTCGAACGCCTGCGACCTGCAGGCGGCCTACGAGACATCGATGGCGACCTGGGGCGCGGTTCTGGGGGGCGCCAACCTCATCTATCACGCCGCCGGATGGCTCGAGGGCGGGCTGACGGCGAGTTTCGAGAAACTCGTGCTGGATGTGGAAATCCTTCAGAACATGATCGAAATCCTGCGCCCGATCGACTTTTCCGAGGCGAGCCTCGGGTTCGATGCCATCGCCTCGGTGCCCACGGGCGGCCATTTCTTCGGCGCAGCGCACACGATGGAACGGTATGAAACCGCGTTCTACCGCCCGCTTCTGTCCGACTGGACCAACCACGGCGCCTGGGAGGCCGCAGGGGCAAGGGACGCCGCCGAGCGCGCCACGGCCATCTGGCAGCAGGCGCTGCGCGAATATGAGGAACCGCCCATGGACCCCGCGATCCGCGAGGAACTCGAGGCCTATGTGGCCAGACGCAAGGAAGAGATCGGGGGAGACGAGCCATGAGCGGCGCAAACGGAACGAACGGGGCCGCGAGGCCGCTGCCTGCCCATGCCGATGCGGTGGTGATCGGCGGCGGCCTTGTCGGCTGCTCGATCCTCTATCATCTGGCGAAAAAGGGCTGGACCGGCTCGGTGCTGCTGGAACGCTCGGAACTCACCAGCGGGTCGACATGGCATGCGGCGGCCAATATCCACGGCCTGCACGATGTGACCAACATCAGCCGCATCCAGCACTACACGATGAACCTCTACAAGGAACTCGAGGCCGAGACGGGCCAGGGCTGCGGCATCTTCCAGCCCGGATCGCTCTATCTCGCGCAGACCGAGGCGCGGGAACACCAGCTCCGCATCCAGGCCGCCAAGGCGCGGCGCTATGGCATGAACTTCCACGAGGTGTCGCGGGCCGAGGCGGAACGGCTGCACCCGCTCGTCGATTTCGACGGCATCCGCTGCATCATGTATGAACCCGACGGCGGCAACGTCGACCCGTCGGGCGTCACCCATGCCTATGCCGCCGGCGCGCGGAAGATGGGGGCCGAAATCCACCGCTTCACCCCCGTCACCGGGACCGAGGCGCAGCCGGACGGCACCTGGATCGTGCGCACGGACCGCGGCGAGATCCGCACGCCCTGGGTCATCAACGCCGCCGGCCTCTGGGCGCGCGAGGTCGGGCGGATGGCGGGGCTGGAGTTGCCGCTGATCCCGACCGAGCACCAGTATTTCGTGACCGAGACCATCCCCGAGATCGCAGGCGCCGGTCGCCGCCTTCCGTCCGTGGCCGACCGCGACGGCGAGTATTACCTGCGGCAGGAGGGGCTCGGCCTGCTTGTCGGCGCCTATGAGCGCGCGATGAAGTTCTGGGCCGAGGATGAAACCCCCGCCGGTTTCGGGCATGAGCTCTTCGCCGACGATCTCGACCGGATCGAGCCGAACATGCTGCGCGCCATCGCGCGCGTGCCGGCGGTCGGGCGCGCCGGGATCAAGCGGGTCATCAACGGCCCGATGATCTGGTCGCCCGACAGCGCGGCGCTGTTCGGGCCGGTGCCGGAACTGACGGGCTATTTCTGCTGCAACGGGATCATTCCGGGGTTCTCGCAATCGGGCGGGCTGGGCAAGCTGGCCGCCGAATGGATCGTCGAGGGCGAACCGACGCTCGACATGTGGGGTTGGGACCTGGCGCGCTTCGGCCAATGGGCAAGCCGGGCCTTCGTCAGGGCGCGGGTCGAGGACCAGTATGCGCACCGCTTCAAGATCCATTTCCCGAACGAGGAACGCGCGGCGGGCCGGCCGGTGCGCACCCGCCCGGCCCATGCGATGCAGACGGACATGGGGGCGGTGTTCGGCCTCAATTACGGCTGGGAACATCCCCTGTGGTTCGCGGCAGAGGGCGAGCCGCGCAGCGAGACCCAAGGCTTCACCCGCCAGAACTGGTGGGAGCCCGTCGGGCGCGAGGCGCGGATGCTGCGCGATGCGGCCGGGATCATCGACATCTCGAACTTCGCCAAATACGCGGCGACAGGGCCGGGGGCCGAAGGCTGGCTCGATTCGGTCTTCGCCAACCGGATGCCGCGGGCCGTCGGCCGGTCATGCCTGACACCGCTGATCGGGGCGCGCGGCGGGGTGGCGGGCGATTTCACCGTCACGCGCACCGGGGCGGAGTCGTTCCTGATCGTCGGCTCGGGCATGGCCGAGCGGTTTCACCGGCGGTTCTTCAAGGCCGTGCCGCTGCCGGATGGCACCACGTTCCAGAGCGTGACCGAAGCGCTGTGCGGCTTCAACGTCGCCGGGCCCAAGGCGCGCGATCTCCTCGGGCGCCTGACCAATGCCGACCTGTCGAACGCGGCCTTTCCCTTCATGGCCTCGGCCCGCATCACGGTCGCGGGCGTGGCCTGCACCGCGCTGCGCGTCAGCTTCACCGGCGATCTGGGGTGGGAGCTGCATTGCGCCGAAGCCGACCAGACGACGCTTTACGCGGCCCTGCTTGATGCCGGGCGCGACCTCGGCGCCGGCCCGGTCGGCTCGCGCGCGCTCATGTCGCTGCGGGTGGAAAAGGGCTACGGGTCCTGGGGCCGCGACTATTCCCCGGAATACTGGCCGCAGGAATCCGGCCTCGAGAGGCTGGTGAAGGCCGACAAGGATTTCCTGAACAAGGCCGCCTGGGAACGGATCGCCGCCCGCCCCCCGCGCGAATCCATGACCATGCTCGAGATCGACGCAACCACCGCCGATGCCTCGGGCGGCGAGCCGGTGTTCCTGCCCGACGGCACGCCGGTCGGGCAGGTATCCTCGGGCGCCTATGGCTATCACGTCGGCAAGTCGCTCGCGATCGCCTATCTCAAGGCAGGGATGGCAAGCCCCGGCGATACGGTGCATGTCGCCATCCTCGGGCGCGACCACACCGCCCGCGTCCTTGCCCGCCCGCCGTTCGACCCGGACGGCACGCGGGCCCGGCAATGACGAGCCCCGATGAGGACCGCGGTGAGCATGCGATGACCTTTTCCCCCGACCTGCTGGCCGAGGTGCGCGGCCGCTTTGCCCATGTCGATGCCTGTCCCTTCGAGGGGCCGCGCATCTATTTCGAGAATGCGGGCGGCGCGCTGCACCTCAAATCGGTCGTCGAGACATCGGCTCTGCACGCCTCGCTGCCCGACAACCAGGGCCGCGACAACCCGGCCTCGGCCGCGCTGATGGGGATCATCGCGCAGGGCCGCGCCGACATGCGCCTGTTCTTCGGGGCCCAGACGGGGCAGGTCTTCGTCGGCGAAAGCGGGACCGAGGTTCTGTTCCGCCTCATCCGCACCGCCGCCCTCGGCGCCGCCCCCGGCGGGTCGATGGTCGCCTCGACGCTCGAACATCCCGCCTCGCGCAGCGCGATGACCCGCTGGGCCGAGGTGACGGGCCGCCCGCTGCGCGTCGCCGTGCACGACGATGCAGCCGGCACCGTGGGACTTGACGCCTACCGGCCCCATATCACGCCCGACCTGCGGGTGGCCTGCATCGTCCATACGTCGCCCGTGACCGGGATCGCCGTCGATGTGCCGGCCGTCGCGGCGGCGATCCGCGCGGTCGCGCCCGACTGCTTCATCATCGTCGACGGGATCCAGCACGCCAGCCACGGCGCGATCGACGTGCATGCCTGCCACGCCGACGGCTATGCCGTCTCGCCCTACAAGGTGTTCTCGCGCCACGGCTATGGCATCGGCTGGGCGTCGGACAGGCTCACGGCCTGCCCGAAGGAAGCCGTGATCGGCGGCGCCGCGACCAACTGGGAACAGGGCACCCGCGACAGCGGCGCCTATGCGACCTTTTCCGATGTCGTCGCCTATCTCGACTGGCTCGGGGGCCGGCATACCGACAGCACCGACCGCCGCGCCCGCATCCTCGCCGCGGCCGCCGCGATCCACGCCCAGGAGGCCGCGCTGCTCCACGCCATGCTCCACGGGCAGGGAAATCGCCGCGGCCTTGCCGCGATGCCCGGCGTCACGGTGATCGGCGGCGCAGGCAACCCGGGGCGCGAGGGGGTCGTGTCGCTCACCCTCGACGGGATGGACAGCGCCGCGCTTGTCACCCACCTGCGCGACCGGGGCATCCGCACCCACATCCGCCTCAACGACCACTATTGCGGCAACGTGCTCGGCCCGCTCGGCCTCGGCTCCTGCATCCGCGTGTCGGTCAGCCACTACAACAGCCCGGCCGAGGTCGCCCGCTTTCTGGACGCGATGGACGAGGCGGTCGCCCGTGCCAGAGACGTCTGAGCCATGCGTATCCGGAGGCCGAACAGCGCGCGTCCCCGCTTCATCGTTCCACAAATACTCGCAGGCTCGAAGCCATGCCTCGACGGGCAGCGCTCCGGGTGCCGGGGCCCCTCACAACACCGGACCCTGCGTCGGCAGATGCCCGTGATGCGCGAGGAAATGCCGCGCCATGTCGTCGCGCCGCAGGAAGGCGATGCCCGGCCGCGACAGCCCGTGCTCGATGATCCGCCGCAGACCCGAGGCGCGGTTGGGCTGGCCGGTCCAGCGGGCATGCACCGCCACCGTCATCATCCGCGGCCCGATCGCCTCGGCCTCGCGCAAGAGGTAATCCATCCCCGCCGTCACATCGGCCGCGAAATCGCCGGGATTGGCATAACCCGGCGACACGAGGAACCGGCTGTCGTTGAACGTCTTGGAATAGGGCATCACGAGCATCCGGCCGCCCCGCCCGTCGGGCACGAAATAGGGGATCTCGTCGTTGCAGGGGTCGGATGTGTAAAGGAACCCGCCCTCCTCGACCAGCAGGTCGAACGTGTTGACCGACGGATAGGACCGCTGGTTCCATCCGATCGGCCGGTAGCCGAGCATGCGCGAATAGCTCTCGATCGCCAGCCCCAGATGCTCGGCCTCCTCGTCGCGCGACTGGGCGAAGGCCTCGAACCAGCGCCAGCCGTGGCCGAGCAGGTCATGCCCGGCCTCGTTCATCCAGGCCGGCACCTCGGGGTTGCGCTCCAGCGCCAGGGCGCAGGCCGAAACGCTGGCCTTGACGCCGAGCTCGTCGAGCATCCGGGCGATGCGCCAGATGCCGACCCGGCTGCCGAACTCGAAATGCGTTTCGGTCCCGAGGTCGCGGATCGGCGGATCGACGGTGAAGGCATATTCGCCCCAGCCCTCGTTGCGCCCGTGCCCCTCGATCAGCGAATATTCCGACCCCTCCTCGTAGACCACCACGAGATTGACGGCGACCAGCGCGCCGCCCGGCCAGTCGATGCGCGGCGCGTGCCGCCCATAGCCGGTGAAATTGCGTCCCCAGGCCATCGCGATCCCCTCTGCGCGCGTCTTGCCGCATCGCAAGGGTGCCCCCGAACCCTCTGGCGCACAACCGCAAACCCGCAAGGTGCCGCATGCATGACCTGGTGATCCGCAACGCCGATATCGTCACCCCCGCGGGCCGCATCGCGGGCGATCTTGCGGTGGACGGCGGGCGGATCGCCGCCATCGGCCCCGGGCTCGGCCGGGGGCACGACGAGGTCGAGGCGGCCGGCCGCCTGCTCATGCCCGGCGGGATCGACAGCCATTGCCATATCGCGCAGCGCAGCATCGCCGGCGAGCCGCCGTGCCCCGACAGCTGGGAAACCGCCACACGCGCGGCGGCGGCAGGGGGCACGACGACCGTCATTCCGCAATCGATGGCCGCGCGCGGCGATGATCCTGCCGTGGTGCTGGACGCCTATCTCGCCACTGCGGACCGCGCGCTGATCGACTTCGGCGTGCATGTCCAGATGCCCGGGGCTTGCCCCCGCGTTCTGGCCGAGACGCTGCCCGCTCTGGCCGCGCGGGGCTTCCGGTCGATCAAGATGTTCACGACCTACGAGGGATACGCGGTCACGGATGCCGAAATGCTGGCGATCCTCGCTGCGGCAGCGCCGCTCGGCATGGTCTGCATCCTGCACGCCGAGGATGACCCGCTCGTGCGCCACGCGACGACAGCCGAACGGGCGGCGGGCCGCACGACGCTCGACCGCCAGCCCTTCGCCCGTCCGCAGTCGGCCGAGGCGGTGATGATCCACCGCGCCGCCGCCTATGCCGAGGCGGTGGGCGCGCGGCTCCACATCTATCACGTGTCGGGCGCCGAGGGACTGGCCGAGGTGGCGCGGGCACGGTCGCGTGGCACGGCGATCACGGCCGAAACCTGTGCGCATTACCTGTCGTTCACCGCGGCCGACCTCGCCCGCCCGGATTTCGAGGGGGCAAGGTTCCTCTGCGCGCCGCCGCTGCGCCCCGAGGCCGACCGGCAGGCGCTGTGGGATGCGGTGGCGGGCGGCGGGCTCGACATGGTATCGTCGGACCATTCGCCCAGACACCGCCTCGCCGCCATCGCCCGGGCAAGGGCGGGCGAGCCGATCCCCTTCAACGGCTTCGGCGGCGGGTTTCCGGGGCTTCAGACGATGCTGCCGGCCGTGTTCTCGGGCGGGGTCGCCACGGGCCGGATGACGCCCGAGCGCTTCGCCGAGGTCACGGCGGCCGCGCCCGCGCGCCTTTTCGGCCTTGCGCGCAAGGGGGCGCTGGTGCCGGGGCACGATGCCGACCTCTGCCTGTGGGATCCCGCGGCGCGCTGGACGGTGCGCCATGCGGACATGCTGAGCGCCGTCGATTTCACGCCCTGGGACGGCGAGACGCTGACCGGCCGTCCCGTGCTGACGGTCAGCCGCGGGCGGATCGTGATGCGGGATGGCCTCGTGGATCCCGGCGCGGCCGGGCACGGGCAACTGGTGGAGCGGACGGCATGAGATGGATCACCTGCGCGGTAAACGGCGGCACCCTGACACGCGCCGACACGCCGCACCTGAGCATCACCCCGGCCGAGATCGCGGCCGATGCGCTCGCCGCCGCAGCCGAGGGGGCGGCGGTCGTCCATATCCATGTGCGCGATCCGGTGACGGGACGGGCGGCGCATGACGTCGCGCTCTATGTCGAGGTTGCCGCCCGGATCCGTGAGCGGGACGGCGACGTGCTGATCCATTTAACCGGCGGCGGCGGCGGCACCCTTCCGGTGCGCCTGACCACACCCGCGATCGCACCCGTCGCCGCCGCGGCGATCCAGACCGCCGACCGGCGGCTGTCCCATCTCGCCCCGGCGCGGGCGGACATGACCGGTCTCGACTGCGGCAGCTTTTCCTGGGGCAACGGGGGCGATGTGTTCCTGTCGCCGACCGACATGCTGTATCGCGCGGCCGGGATCTGTGCCGGCATCGGGGTGCGGCCGGAACTGACGGTGTTCGACCTCGGCCAGATGGCGCTCGCGGCGCAGATGATGGCCGATGGCGCGGTGCCGCCGCGAACGCCGGTGTGCATCGGGTTCGGCGTGCTCTGGTGTGCGCCGCCGCGGCCGCTGGCGCTCGAGGCGATGCTCGACCTCATGCCCCACGGCACGGCCTGGACGGCATCGTCCAAGGGCGAGGCCGGGCATCGCGCGCTGGCTCCGCTCATCGTCGAGCGGGGCGGCGGCCTGCGCACCGGGATCGAGGATCATCACCTGCGCGGCGGCGCGCCGGTGACCAACGCCGCGCTGGTGGCCGAGGCCGCGGCGGACATCGCCCGCGGCGGGGGCGTGCCGGCAACGGCGCGCGCGGTCCGGGCGCATCTGGGCCTGCCGGTTCAGTAGCCGCGCGCGGGATCGACCACGTTCACCAGCGGCTCGCCCGCGATGAACCGTTCGAGATTGTCGGCAAAGAACGCGACCGCCTCGCCTTCCCAGGCGTCGTAGACGCTCGAGGCATGCGGGCAGATGATCGTCCGCGGCGCTGACCACAGGGGGTGGTCCTTCGGCAGCGGCTCCACCTCGAAAACGTCGAGCGCGGCGCCGGCCAGATGCCCCGCCGCCAGCGCCGCCGCGAGCGCCATGTCGTCAACTACCCCCCCGCGCGAGACATCGACGAGGATCGCATCCCGCTTCATCGCCGCCAGCGCCGCCGCCCCGATCAGGCCGCGCGTTGCCGCCGTCAGCGGGGTGCAGACCGCGATCAGGTCGGCGGCGGGCCAGAGGTCGGGCAGGGCGGCGGTGCCATGCACCGCCATCCCCGGCGCCGGCGCGGGGTTCGCCCGCACGCCGACCACCCGCATGCCCATCGCGCGCGCGCGCGCCGCCACCGCCATGCCGGTCCGCCCCAGCCCGACGATCAGGCAGATCCCGCCCCGAAGCGGCGTCATCACCCGCTCGCGGCGCCAGTGCCGTGCCGCCTTGTCGGCCGCAAGGCCCGGCAGGTCGAGACGGAAATGCAGCGCGGCGCCGATCACGAATTCGGCCATCTGGTCCGCCGCGAGGCCCGCCGCATTCGTGACGACCGTGCGCGCGGCATCCCAGGCGCCGAGGTGATCGACCCCCGATCCGCCGACCGCGATCCAGCGCGGCCCGCCCGGCCCGGTCAGCGCCGCGGCCGGAAAGCCGGGACTGCCGGCAAAGCGGATGGTGAACACGGCATCGGGCGCAAGGTCGGCGACAAGCGCGGGCAGCGCGGCATAGCTGTCGCAGCCCGCGAAGGTCGCCGCCGGCACCCGTCCGCGCAGCATCGCGACATGCGGGGCGGGGTCTGCGGTGTGAATCACGACACGTGTCATTGGGTCTTTCGTCCGGTCGCGCCTGCCCGCGGCAGCGTGGCGCAGCGGCCATGCCCCGTCAACCGGCCGGTGCGGCCGCGGCGTCGAGCCCCCGCGCCGTCCAGCCCTCGGCGGCAAGTCGCGCCGACAGCGCGCCGATTTCATCGATAAGCCGGGGGTGGTCGAGATCGCCGGGATGCAGCACGAAACGGAACGGTCGGCGTGCCGCCAGAAGGCGCGGAATGCGCAGCCGCCGGGGCAGGGCGGCCAGCGCGATCTTCCACCCCCGCTCGCCCTCGTCGAAGTTCAGCGCCGGCACCGGCGCCGCCCGCCCGTCCGCATGCACGATCGCGCCGCCCGTCATCCAGCCCGCGAACCCGCGCGCGGCGAGCGCCGGGGCCGTTGCGGGCGATTGCTGCCAGCGCGGGGCGCAGAACCAGGTCGGGCGGGGCAGGCCGGCGGCGGCAAAGGCCGCCAGACCCGCATCGAGCCGCCGGGCCGCCTCGGCGCCGGACAGGGCGCGGAACTCGCTGCGGTTGTCGTGGCCGTAGAAAATCCAGTCCACCAGCGACGGGCCGAGCGAATGGGTGAACCCGTGCAGCACCAGATCGCCGGGCAGCCCGCGCAGCCGCGCGGCAAAGCGCGCATCGGCGGCGATCGGCGCGCGGCCCTGCCAGTCGGGCACGACCGAAAAGGCGATCCGCCCAGCCGCCGCCGGTGGCAGCAGCGCGATGAGCGCATCGAGCCGGTCCTGCATCAGCGGATGCAGATCGTGGATCTCGGGCAGGAACCAGGGCGCCGTCATGGCCCCCGCTTAGGCGCAGCGGATGCGGTCGGCAAGCCGGCTCTCTTCACGCAGCGTTTCACGATGGGCGGAAAGGCGCGGCGCACCGGCGCTGTGGCCGTCGCAGGGGTTGTGGTCGCGCGAGGGTTGGAACACATCTCATGCTACGGTCGCAGTAGGCGCGGCCGGCGCGGAGTGCTAGACTGCGCCGGCAAGGCGGGTCGCGGCGCAGGGACGGGGGCAAGCGGATGACGGCACGGATCGGGGTGATCGGCTGCGGCGACTGGGGGCGGAACCACATCCGCACCGCGGCCGGCCTCGGGGTGCTTGCGGCGGTCGGCGATGCCGACCCGGTGCGGCGCGCGGCAGTGGCGGCGCAGTTCGGCGTGCCCGACATGGCCCCGGCCACGATGCTGGCCGAACCGGCGATCGACGGCGTGATCCTGGCCCTGCCGCCGCACCGGCATGCCGACATGGCGCTGGCGGTCCTGCGTGCGGGCAAGCATCTGCTGGTGGAAAAGCCGATGTCGCTCGACATGGCCGGCGCCGAGGCAATCGTCGCGGCGGCGCGGGCGGCGGGCGTCGTGGCGATGACCGGTCACCTTCTGCGCTTCCATCCCGCCTTCGAGGCGATGGAGGCGCTGGTGCGCTCTGGCGGGCTGGGCCGCATCCGCTATGTCCACACGACCCGGATCGGGCTGGGAAAGTTCTTTCAGCAGACCGACGCGCTCTGGGACATCGCGCCGCACGATCTGTCGCTGCTGCTCGCCATCACAGGCGAAGTTCCCTGCCGGGTGCATATGGAGGGCGCGGCGATGCTGACGGACGCGCCGGATTTCGCGCATCTGCACCTCACCTTCCCCTCGGGCATCCGTTCGCACAGTTTCATCAGCCGCCTGTCGCCCAAGCGCGACCGGCGTTTCACCGTGATCGGCGAGGGCGGGATGGCGGTCTATGACGATCTCGAACCCTGGGATCGCAAGCTGGCGATCTATCGCCACCGCATCCTCAACGAGGCCGGCGCGATCCGCATCGAGGGGGTGGAGCCGGATTATGTGCCGCTGACCGAGGTGATGCCGCTCGCTGCCGAGCAGCAGCATTTCATCGACTGCATCGCCAGCGGCGCGGCGCCGCGGGCGAGCGTGGCCGAGGGGCTCGACGTGCTGCGCGTGCTCGCGGCGGTGGACGGCCAGCGCGGCCGCATCACGGAAAACGCCGCCTGACGGGGCGCGCGCGACAGGCAAGGGGACAGGCGACATGACGATCCGCATGGTGGACCTCGAACGCCAGCGCCTGGCGCTGGAGCCGGGCATTTCGGCGGCGATGGCGGCGGTCGTCGCCTCGGGCGCCTTCGTGAACGGGCCGGCGGTGAAGGCGCTGGAGGAAGGGCTGTCGGACTGGCTCGGCGGCGGGATCCATACGGTCGCCTGCGCCAACGGCACCGACGCGATCCAGATCCTGATCCGCGCCGCGGGCATCGGGCCGGGGGATGCGGTATTCGTCCCCTCGCTGACCTTCGTGGCCACCGCCGGCGCGGTCGCGCTGACCGGGGCGACACCGGTGTTCTGCGATGTCGAGGACGCGACGGGGGTCATCTGCCCGGACAGCGTCGTGCGGAGCCTCGCGGCGGTGCGGGCCGAGGGGCGGTTGACGCCGCGCGCGGTGATCGCGGTCGATCTCTTTGCCGTGCCGGCCGATTACGCCCGCCTCGGGGCGCTCTGCGCGGCCGAGGGGTTGCGGCTCTTCACCGATGGCGCGCATTCGCTCGGGTCCGAATCGCAGGGACGCAAGTGCTGCACCTTCGGCGACGGGGCGGCGACCTCGTTCTACCCGTCCAAGGCACTGGGCTGCTGGGGCGACGGCGGGGCGGTGTTCATCCGTGATCCCGCACTCGCCGCCGCCGCGCGCTCGGTCGCCCATCACGGCACCGAAGGCAGCTATACCAACCATGTCCGGATCGGCACCAATTCCCGGCTCGACACGATCCAGGCGGCGGTGCTGCTGGAAAAGCTCGCGGTCTATGACGCCGAGGTGGCTGCCCGCCGGCGGATCGGGGCGCGCTATGCCGCCGAACTGGGCGATGCGGTGACGGTGCCGGGGTATCGGCCCGGGGACGCGCCCTGCTGGTCCTATTACGCCATCCGCACGCCGGCGCGCGATGCGCTCGCCGCGCATCTGGCAAGCGAAGGCATCCCCTCGGTCGCCTACTACAAGGTCGCCACGCATCTGCAGCCGGGCTATGCCGGCTTTCCGCGCGATCCGGCGGGGCTCGCGGCGACCGAAGGCTGGGGCGATACGCTGCTCTGCCTGCCGCTGCATCCCTATCTGACGGATGCCGAGGCGGGTCAGGTGATCGCCGCCGTGCGCGGGTTCCGCGCGCAGCGCGCGGCGGCCGAATAGACGCTCAGCGGTAGCCGATCATCCGCAGGCCCTCGGTGAGCGAGGGCATCGCGACGGGTGCGCCGAAGGCGGCGGGGGTGATGGCCCGGTCATAGCCCTGATCGGGGTTGGCCATGCACCAGCGGTCCCAGGGCGTGACCTGGAGGCGGAAGGCGCGGATCGCCCAGTCCACGTTGCGCGGCGTCAGGCGCAGCAAGGGGCGGTGGCGGCGCCCTGCGGCTGCCAGCACCTCGGCGATCATCGCGGCGGCGCTGGCGGGGGGCAGGCCGGCAACATGCCGCTCGGCCCCGCCGGTGGCCCCGGCCCCCTCGATCAGCCGGCGCACGATGGTGGCGATGTCGGCGGCGTGCGTGATGTTGAACCGGCCCTCGGCCGTGACGCGGGCGATGAGCCAGTGCCAGCGGCGGATGGTGACGAGCAGCTTGGCCAGCTCCGACAGAGGCATCGGATCGGGCCCGCTGCGCCCGCCCATGACGATGGTCGGAAAGACGCCCGAGATGCGGGCGCGCGCCGCCTTGGGCTCCATCGCGGCGACAAGCTGATGCTTGGTGCGGATGTAGTCGGTGCCGAGATCGAGCGCGACCGGGTTGAGGCTGCCGTCGGGCAACAGCACGCTCGCGGAGGAGAAATAGACCACATGCCGGCAGCCGCGGTCGATCAGCAGATCGGCGAGGGCCGCATTCCCCACGACCGTGGTGGCATGGGCCAGCGGCCCGCCCCAGGCGGTGGCGACCAGCGCGGCGGCCGTGACGCCCTCGAGCGCGGCGCCGTAGCTCGCCGGGTCCTCCAGCCGCCCCGAGGCGAGCGTGACGCGCCCGGCCGCGCCGGGCGGCACCGCGATGCGTGCGGCGTCGCGCGACAGAAGCACGAGATGCGCGTCGGTCCGGGCGAGCAACTCGCGCGTGAGGTATTGCGCAACGCAGCCCGTCGCGCCGGTGATGAGGATCCGCATGGCGGCGGGGTATCGCGGGACGGCAGCGGGCGCAAGCACTGGCCCGGCGGGATCGCGCGCGGCGCGGTGCGCCTCCGGCGGGAGTATTTCGCGAACGATGAAGCGGGGGGCGGCCTCGACGCAGGTGGAGCGCTTCACGGTCGGCGGGTGGCGCTGTGCCGGGGCGGGATGCTTCCGGCCGGGTCGGCCTGGCGCGGGGGACGGGCCGGGCGCCCGGTCGGGGCCGGGCCCGTGATCGCGCGGGCGGGCTTTCGCCGGTGCCCCCCCGAGGCGGCTTGCCGGGCGGGCTTGATGCCCTGCGGCGGGCGTGGTTCTGTCGGCCGCCAGAAGAGGATACCGTGCCATGAGCGACCGCGACCCTGCCATCCACCCAAGCGCCATCGTGGAGGACGGCGCGCGGGTTGCGTCCGGCGTGACGGTCGGGCCGTTCTGCCATGTCGGGGCCGAGGCTGTCCTGGGCGAGGGGGTGCGGCTTGTAAGCCATGTGGTGATCGAGGGGCGCACGTCGATCGGGCCGCGGACGGTGGTGCATCCGTTCGTCGTGCTCGGGGCTGCGCCGCAGCATCTGCGCGATCCGGGCGCGGGCACGACGGTCGAGATCGGGTCGGATTGCACGATCCGCGAACATGCCAGCATCCATCGCGGCACGCAGCTGGGCGGCGGGCGGACGGTGGTGGGGAACGGCGCGCTCATCATGTGTGCGGCGCATGTCGGGCATGACTGCATCCTGGAGGACGAGGTGATCCTGACCGCGACCTGCGCGCTCGCCGGGCATGTGACGGTCGGGCGCAAGGCGATCGTCGGCGGGCTGGCGGGGGTGCACCAGTTCTGCCGGATCGGCGCGCATGCTTTCATCGGCGGCTGCGCGGCGGTCGAGGCGGATGTGATCCCCTTCGGCTCGGTGCTGGGCAACCGGGCGCGGCTGGGAGGCCTCAACCTCGTCGGGATCAAGCGCGCCGGGCTGGGGCGCGAGGCGATCAACACCTTGCGCGCGGGCTATCACGACCTCTTCGAGGACAAGACGCATCCCTTCGCCGAACGGGTTGCGCGGGTGGCGGCGGCCTATGGCGACAGCCCCGAGGTGATGATGATCGTCGAGTTCATCCGCGCCGATGCGCGCCGTCCCATCGTCGGCGCGCGGTAGGGGGCGGCACGATGGCCGATCCGCGGTTCTATCCGGCGGGGCCGGGGCTGACGCTGGCCGAGGTCGCGGCGCTGACCGGTGCCGTGCTGGCGGCGGGCGATCCGGGCCGGGTGGTGACGGGGGTCGCGCCGCTGCGCGTCGCGGGGCCGGGGGATGCGGGCTTTGCGACCGGCGAGCGGGTGCTGGGCGATCTGGCCGCGAGCGCGGCGGGCGCCTGCTTTCTTCCCCCCGCGCTGGCCAACGCCGAGGCCGCTTGCGCCCGGCTGATCGCGGCCGATCCCAAGGGCGCCTGGGTGCGGCTTGCCCATGCGCTGCATCCCGAGGCGGCGGCGGTGCCGGGCATCGGACCGGGGGCGGTGGTGGATGGCGCCGCGGTGCTCGCGCCCGGGGTCGAGGTCGGGGCCAATGCCGTGATCGGTGCCGGAGCCGAGATCGGGCCGGGCTGCATCATCGGGCCGGGCGCGGTGATCGGGCCGGGCTGCGTGCTCGGGCCCGGGTGCCGGATCGGGGCGGGTGTGTCGCTCGCCTATGCGCTGATCGGGGCGCGGGTGGTGCTGCATCCGGGCGTGCGGGTGGGGACCGAGGGCTTTGGCTATGTGCCCGGGCCGCAGGGGGCGGTGAAGGTGCCGCAGCTTGGGCGCGTGATCCTTGGCGAGGATGTCGAGATCGGGGCGAATAGCTGCATCGACCGCGGCACGGGCGAGGATACCGCGATCGGCGCGGGGACCAAGATCGACAACCTCGTGCATATCGCCCACAACGTGCGGATCGGGCGGCATTGCCTGATCATGACGCAGGTCGGCATCGCGGGCGGCACGGTGGTCGGCGACGGGGCGATCATTGCCGGGCAGGTGGCGATCCGCGATCACGTCACGCTGGGGCCGCGGGTGACCATCGCGCCGCAGTCGGGGGTGACCAAGGACGTCCCGGCCGGGGCGACCTGGGGCGGCAGCCCGGCCGTCGATGCGCGCCAGTGGCGGCGCGAGGTCGCGGCGCTTCGGCGGCTTGCGCGGCGGGAATGACCGCCGGGCTCCGGATCGTCCATCTGCTCCCGTGCCTCTATCGCGGCGGGGCCGAGGCGAACACGCTGCGGCTGATCCGGGCGCTCGAAGGGCGGCATCGCTTTGCCATGGTCGCGCCGGACGGGCCGGGGGCGGCGCTGTTCGACGGCGTGCTGCCACGCCGGCCGTTCCGGCGGCTCGAGGCGGATGTGCTGGCGGGGTTCGCCTCGGTGCGCCGGGCGCTGGCGGCCGAGCTTGCGGCAGGGCCGGTCGATATCGTGCATGTCCATGTCGAATCGGCGCTGTTGTGGTTCGCGCGGCGGGCCATGCCGGAGGCGGCGCGTGTCTTTACCAGTCACGGCATCGTCGGGGCCGCAGGGATCAAGTATCGCGCGACGGCGCTGACGACCAACCGCTGGGCGCATCGCACCACCGTGGTCTCGGCGCATGACTTCGGGCGGATGCTGCGCGCAGGGGCCGATCCCGGGCGGCTGCGGCTGGTGCAGAACGGCGTGGCGCGCCCCGCGGCGACGCCCGGCGGGGCGGCGGCCTTGCGCGCGCGGCTGGGGCTGCGGGAGGGGGATGTCGTCGTCGGCACGCTCGCGCGGCTCGAGCCGGAGAAGGGTGTCGATGTGCTGGTCCGGGCGGCGGCGTGGGTGCCCGGCGTCTCTTTCGTCGTGGCCGGCGAGGGCGGGCAACGCGCGGCGCTTGCCCGGCTGATCGCGCGCGCGGGGTCGCCGGTGCGTCTGGCGGGGTTCGTTGCGGCGGGCGATCTGCTGGACCTGTGCGACATTTACGTGCAGCCGTCGCGGGCCGAGGCCTTTGGCCTCGGCGTGGCCGAGGCGATGGCGGCGGGGCGGCCGGTGATCGCCAGCCGGGCGGGCGGGTTGCCGGAACTGGTGGCCGAGGGCGAGACCGGCCTGCTGGTGCCGCCGGGCGATCCGGCGGCGCTGGCGGCGGCGATCGGGCGGCTGGCGGGCGACGGCGGGCTGCGGGCGGCGATGGGCCGGGCGGGGGCGGTCCGGCAGGCACGGCACTTCAGCCTCGACGCCTTCGCTGCAAGGGCCGATGCGGTCTATGCCGAAGCGATGGCGGCGCGCGGCTGACAGGACGGCTTGTCGACCGGTTGCCAAACCGCGGTTACAGAGCGGTGATATACGCAGACGGTACTTGGAGGATTGCCCATGACCCGCCTGACCGCCGCCATCGACCGCCGCCTTGTCCTGCGCGGCCTTGCCGCCGTGCCGCTGGCCGCCGCGCTGCCGCGCGCCCTGCGCGCCGCGACCGGGGCCGAGGCGATGCTCATCGCGCTGGCCGACCTGCATTCGCCCTATGCGCGCCTGCCGGGCGTTCTGTCCGCGATCGACGCCGCGCGGGCGGCGGCGCCGGGCGTGCCGGCGGCCGTGGTCATCAACGGCGACGTCTTCGAGCGGGGGAACGCCGTCGCGCTGCGCTCGGGCGGGGCGCCCGACTGGGCGTTCCTTGCGGCGCTGGCGGCGCGCGGGCCGGTGGTCTGGAACCTCGGCAACCACGAGACCGCGCTGGTCGACGACATGGCGGTGACGGTGGCGCGGGCGCAGGGCCTCGGGATCACGGTGATCGGCAACATCATCGACCGGCGGACGGGGCAGTTCTTCGCGCCCGTTTCGGCGCGGATCGGGCTCGGCGGGATGCGGGCCGGGTTCCTCGGCCTCGCGGCGACCAATCCCTTCGTCTATCGCGCGCCGGTGCGCGACACGCTCGGCCTGATCGATCCGGTGGCCTTTGCCCGCGATGCCTTCCCGGCGGTCGCGGCGGCGGTCGATGTGCCGGTGCTGCTGTCGCATGCCGGCGTCACGCCGGACAAGGCGATCCTGCCCGGCCTCAAGGCCGGGTCGCTGGTGCTCGGCGCGCATGACCACCTCAGCTTCGATCACGTGACCGAGGCCGGGGTGCCCTATCACCACGGCGGCAGCTGGGGCGGGGCGATCACGGTGGTGCAGCTCGCGCAGGGCGCCGCGCCGCGGGTTTCGACCGTGGCCGTGGCGCCGGGCGGCGGCGACGAAGCGATCGCCGAATCCGTGGCCAAGGCGATGGCCGAGCATCTGACGGATGAGGAGCGGGCGGTGATCGCGGTGCGGGATACGGCGCTCGACCTTCCGGCCTCGATCCTTCTGGCCGCCGAGGCGGTGCGCGCGGCGGTGGAGGCGGATATCGCCTTCCTCGGCCACACGACCTTTGGCGCACCGCTCGCGGCCGGGCCGCTCACGCGTTATGACTTCGACGCCTTCATCCGGTTCGACGGCGACATCCGCGTGGCGCCGGTTCAGGGCGCGGTGCTGGCGCAGATCATGACCCGGGCCAACCAGCACCGCGCCGCGAGCCTTGACGCCCGCACCGGCGACTTCGTCCATGCCGCCGAGATCGCCATCGATCCGTCGAAAACCTACCGCGTGGCGACGAACGGCTGGACGGCGCAGAATCAGGCGGCCTATCTCGGCACGAGCGATCTCGACTTCCAGCCGGTCGAAGGCGCGATGCTCAAGGCAATCGTGGCGGCCGCTCTCGCTGCCGGTTGACTGCCGGCGGGCGGCGGCGCCGGCGCGCTCCGCCCCACCGCCGTAACGCAACGAAAAAGGCCCGGGGGAAACCCCGGGCCTTCGCGTCGTTCAGCGTCCCGTCCGGCCTGCGATCACTCGCGATTGCCCATGAACTGCAGCAGGAACATGAACATGTTGATGAAGTCGAGGTAGAGCCGCAGCGCGCCCATGATGGCCGACTTGCCCAGCCATTCCTGATCGCCATGCACCGCATGCTCGAGATACTCGTTCTTGATCGACTGCGTGTCATAGGCCGTCAGACCCGCAAAGATCAGCACCCCGAGGATCGAGACCGCGAACATGATCGCGGGTGACTGCAGGAAGATGTTGATGATCATGGCCACGATCAGCCCGATCACGCCCATCATCAGGAACGTGCCCCAGCCCGACAGATCCTTCTTGGTCGTGTAGCCGTAAAGCGACAGGCCCGCGAAGGCGATGGCCGTGACGAGGAACGTCTGCGCGATCGAGATGCCGGTGAAGACGGCGAAGATCCACGACAGCGACAGCCCCATCACCGCCGCATAGGCGTAGAAGAACAACTGCGCCGCCGCCGCCGACAGCCGGTTGATGACGGCGCCGAAGGCAAAGACCATCACCAGCGGCGCGAACATCACGATCCAGCCGAGGATGTTCGGGGACATCGTCACCGGATCGCGGAAGATCGCGGTCAGCGCCGGCGCCGTGCCGACCGCCCAGGCCACGCCGCCGGTCAGCAGCATGCCGACCGACATCAGGCCATAGACCTTGTTCATATGGGCGCGAAGGCCCTCGTCGATCTGCGCGGCGCGGGCGCCGGCGACGCCGCCGCGGATCGTTTCATACTGTGCCATGTGTGCCTCCGTCATGTGATGGCGAAAGCACCCCGGCGACGTGCCGGGACGCTCGCCGCTCATATTGGCAGGGAATGGGGCGGTTTCAAGGATATCCGACCGAAACGCGCATATTTGAGGCGGGTTTCACGGCCGCATGTCGCCGGGCTGCTGCCAGTGCGCTGGCACGTCCCAGGGCGGCCGCCGCGCCTCGCCCATTGCCTGCGCGCGCGTCAGTCCGATATCGGCCAGCAGGTGGTCGTCCAGCCCTGCGAGCCGCGCGCGCTGGCGCCGCAGCCCGCGGGCGACCCGGATTGTGGACCAGAGCGCGGCAATTGCGCCGCGGACGGTCCGGGCAGAGGCGGCCGGCGGTGCGTGACAGGTCGTCCGGGTGGTGGTCATGGTTTGTGCCTTCGTTTGTCGTGATGGACGCCGCGCGATTCATCGCGCCTATTGATGTTGATCGCAGGTTCTGTCACATCAGAAAAACGAATGTTTCTGATATGAAGCATCACGGAGGCGATATGACCCGTCACCTCGACCTTGCCGCGCTGCGATCCTTCGTGGCTGTCGCCGATACCGGCGGCGTCACGCGGGCGGCCGGGCTGATGAACCTCACGCAATCGGCGGTGTCGATGCAGCTCAAGCGGCTGGAGGAAAGCCTCGGCCTCGCGCTGATCGACCGTGTCGGGCGGGGCGTGGCGCTGACGGCGGCGGGCGAGCAGCTTGTGGGCTATGCGCGCCGCCTTCTGTCGCTCAATGACGAGGCGCTCGGGCGGCTCACGGGGCGGGCCTATGAGGGGGTGGTGCGGCTCGGCGTGCCGACCGACATCGTGCACCCGTTCATCCCGCGCGTGCTGCGGCAGTTCGCGGTGGCCTTTCCGCGGGTGCAGGTGAACCTGTCGTCGTCCTACACGCGCCGCCTACGGGCGCAACTGGCGCGGGGCGAATGCGATCTGATCCTGACGACCGAGGATGCCCCGGATGCGGGCGGCGTGGTGCTGGCGCAACTGCCGCTGGTCTGGATCGGCGCGCCGGGCGGGCAGGCCTGGCGGCAGCGCCCGCTGCCGCTCGCGTTCGAGCCGACCTGCATTTTCCGCGCCGCTGTGCTGGGCGCGCTCGATGCGGCCGCAATCCCCTGGGCAAGCGCCGGCGAGACGGAAGTGACGCGCGCGGTCGAGGCGGCGGTGGCGGCCGATCTTGCGGTCCATGTGATGGTCGAGGGGTCCTGGCCCGGTTTCCTTGCGCCGGTGCCGCATGGCGGCGCGCTTCCGGCGCTGCCCCGCACGCAGGTCATCCTCTATGGCGTCGATACGGCGCAAAACCCGGTGGCCGGCGCGCTGGCCGACATGCTGCGCGCCGCCTATTGCTGCCTGACGCCGGCACCCTGAAGGCCGCGGGGCGGGTCACGCCATGGTGACGACGACTTTTCCCGTCGACTTGCGCTCGCGCAGCAGCGCCAGCGCCTCATCGGCGCGTTCGAGCGGCAGCGTGTGGCTGACATGCGGCCGCAGCGCGCCGGCCGCATACCAGCGCAGCAGCTCCGCGAGGCTGTCGGTCAGCACCGCCGGCCGGAAGCTGCGATAGCCGCCCCAGTAGACGCCGAGCACCGAAAGGTTCTTGACCAGCAGGATATTGGCCGGAACGTTCGGCACGCCGCCGCCCGCAAACCCGATCGGGATCAGCCGCCCCTCGGGGTTGGTCGCCCGCAGCGCCGCCGTGAAGGTGTCGCCCCCGACCGGGTCGTAGACCACATCCGCCCCGCCGAGCGCCTTGACCGCCGCGCGCAGATCCGCCGCATCGCTGTCGATCAGGTGGTCGGCCCCGGCCGCCTGCGCCACCGCGAGCCGTTCGGCACCGCGGGCGCAGGCGATCACCCGCGCGCCCATCCGCTTGCCGATCTCGACCGCCGTGAGGCCCACGCCGCCCGCCGCCCCGGTCACCAGCAGAGTCTCGCCCGGTTGCAGGCGGGCGCGATGGGCCAATGCGACATGGCTTGTGCCGTAAGCGATCTGGAAGGCGGCGGCATGGTCGAAGGGCATCGCATCGGGGATCGGCAGAAGGGCGTCGGCGGCGAACACGCCCCATTCCGCCAGCCCGCCCTGCGGCGCGAAGAGCGCAACCCGCGTGCCGGGCGCCGGCCCGGCCACGCCCGGACCGAGCGCCGCGACGGTTCCCGCGATCTCGAGCCCGAGCGTGAAGGGCAGGGGCGGGCGTTCCTGGTATTCGCCCCGCAGCATCAGCAGGTCGGCGAAGTTGAGCCCGCAAGCCGCGATCCGCACGAGGACCTCGCCCGGCCCCGGCTGCGGCTGCGGCACCTCTGCGAGGCCCGCCTGCCCGTCGAGACCCTCGACCCTGTATGCCCGCATGCGCTTTCTCCCGCTCGAGACTGCCCCTTGTCCGGCCACGAGGCTAGCGGTGCGGCGCGGCGGATGCCAGCCTTTGCATAATGCAAAGCGGACGCTACGGCAGTTTTGCGTGGCGCTTTTGCATTTTGCGACATTCCTTGAGATGCGTCGCCGCCAACGCAGTCGCCTTGCGCGGGAATGTCCCTTTCATGGAACAGAGCCGGGGGAAGCTGCGATCATCGTTCGGACAAATTCAACTTTCGTGATGCACTTCCGGATCGAGGGGTGCGCGGCGCGTTCTGGCACGCTTCTTGCTTTTGGAAGGGTGGGACGTGAAGGAGAGAGCGATGAAACACCCGGTCGATGCCCATGTCGGCAAGCGTATCCGCCACCGCCGCTGGATGCTCGGCATGACGCAGCAGCAACTGGCGGACCGTGTCGGCATCAAGTTCCAGCAGATCCAGAAATACGAGACCGGCATGAACCGGGTCAGCGCATCGCGGCTCTACGAGATTGCGGGCGTGCTCGAAGTGCCGGTGTCGTTCTTCTTCGAGGGGCTCGACGGCAACGCGCCGACCCCGACCGCCGCCGATTTCCTCGGCGACAAGGAGGCGCTGGAACTCGTCCGCGCCTATTATGCAATCCCCGAGGCGCAGCGCCGTCGGCTCTTCGATCTTGCGCGCGTGCTGTCCGAGGCTGCGGCCTGACACGGCTTGACCCGCCCCCCGCGCCCGGCTAGCGCCCGGCCTGCGCGCAGGAGCGGAGACGGCGATGCGGGATGACCTGACCGAGGCGGCAGCGGCGGACCTGATGGCGGTGGCCGATGCGCTGGCCGATGCTGCGCGGGCCGCGACGCTGCTGCACTTTCGCACGGCCCTGTCGGCCGACAGCAAGGGTTCGGCCGGCTTCGATCCCGTGACGGTCGCCGACCGGCTGGCCGAGATGCGGATGCGCGAACTGCTCGCGCGGCTGCGCCCCGCCGACGGCATCCTCGGCGAGGAACACGGGGCGGTGGCGGGCAGCTCGGGCCTGACCTGGATCCTCGATCCGATCGACGGCACGCGCGGCTATCTGTCGGGCACGCCGACCTGGGGCGTGCTGATCGCGCTGGCCGATGCCGCGGGGCCGCTTTACGGCGTCATCGACCAGCCGTTCATCGGCGAGCGTTTCGTCGGCGGCCTCGGTCGCGCAGAGGTCACCGGCCCGACGGGTCGCCACCCGTTGCGCGCGCGGCCCGCGCGCCCGCTGGGCGAGGCGATCCTGTTCTCGACCTTTCCCGAAGTCGGCACGGCCGCGGAGCGCGACGGCTTTGCGCGCCTGTCCGCGCAGGTCCGGCTGACGCGCTACGGCATGGATTGCTACGCCTATGCGCTCGTCGCCGCCGGGCAGATCGACCTCGTGGTCGAGGCCGGGCTCGAGCCTTACGACATCGCCGCCCCCATCGCGGTGATCGAGGCCGCGGGCGGGATCGTCACCGACTGGCGCGGGCGGCCGGCCCACCGGGGCGGGCGCGTGCTCGCGGCGGCCAATGCCGGCATTCACGCCGCCGCGCTGGCAATCCTGCGCGATGTGCCCGAGGGCGCGCGGACGTAACGTTGTTTTGACAGACTGCCCCCGCCGCGCAATAGTCATGCGCAAGGAACGCGAAACGGCGTCGCAACGGGGGGAAGGCGGATGGGCCAGCATGTCCTGCTGATCGAGGACGAGCCGTCCATTGCCGAGGCGGTCCGGTTCATCCTGGCGCGCGATGGCTGGCGTGTGACCTGCCACGGTGACGGGGCGAGCGCCGTGGCGGCGGTGGGCCGCCATGCGCCCGATGCCGTGATCCTCGACGTGATGCTGCCGGGCCGGTCGGGCTATGACATCCTGCGCGACCTGCGCGCCGATCCGGCGACGGCCGATCTGCCGGTCCTGATGCTGACGGCGCGGGGCAACGGCGACGACCGGATGCGCGCGGCCGAGGCGGGGGCGAGCCGGTTCATGGCCAAGCCATTCTCGAACGCCGCGATCCTGGCCGAGATGCGCGCCCTGCTGGCTGGCGCCCGGCCTGCGCGCCATGCGGCGGGCGGCGCGTGACGCGCCGCGGCGAGGCCGAGTTCGTCGCGCCCGAAACCTACCGGCGCCGCCGGCTGATCGACGCCGCCCGCATCCTGCCGTTCGCGGCCCTGCTGTTCATGATGCTGCCGCTCGCCTGGGATCCGGCCGAGCCGGGCGGCGGGCGCGACACCGCCGGCGATACCGTCTATCTCTTCGTGCTCTGGGCGGTGCTGATCGCGGCGGCAGCGGCACTGGCCCCGGCCTTGGGCCGGGTGCCGCCGGAGGGGCAGGATGACTGAGGCGCGGGCGGGGGGCTGAGCGGTGCCGTTCGATGTTCTCGTCCTTGCCTGCATCGCCTATGTCGCCCTCCTGTTCCTCGTCGCCTTCGCGGTCGAGCGGCGGACGGTCGCCGCCGGCGGGTCGGGGCCGCCGCGCTGGTTGCGCTCGCCCATCGTCTACACGCTGTCGCTGTCGGTCTATTGCACGGCCTGGACGTTCTATGGCGCCGTCGGCTATGCCGCGCGCTCGGGGCTCGAGTTCCTGACGATCTATCTCGGGCCGACGCTGGTGTTCCTTGCCTGGTGGACGATCCTGCGCAAGCTCGTGCGGATCGCCAAGACCCACCGCATCACCTCGATCGCCGATCTGGTATCGTCGCGGTTCGGCAAATCCTCGTTGCTCGGGGTGATCGTCACGCTGATCTGCGTCACCGCCGCGACCCCCTATATCGCGCTGCAACTGCAATCGGTGTCGCTGTCCTTCGCCGTCTTCGCCTCGGACGCGCCGCAGGGCTGGGGCCTTGCCCAGCCGACGCAGACGGCGCTCTGGGTGGCGGTGGGCCTTGCGCTCTTCACCATCCTGTTCGGCACCCGCAATCTCGATGCCAACGAACAGCATCACGGCGTGGTCACCGCCATCGCCGTCGAGGCGGTGGTCAAGCTGGTGGCGCTGCTGGCGGTGGGCGTGTTCGTCGTCTGGGGCCTCGGCGGCGGGCCGGCCGCGATGCTCGAACGCATCGCCGCCTCGCCCGTTGCCACATGGGACCTCAAGCCCGACCGCTGGACGGGCCTCATCTTCTGCTCGGCCGCCGCCATCCTGACGCTGCCGCGGATGTTCCAGGTGCTGGTGGTCGAGAATGCGGACGAACGGCACCTTGCCGTCGCGTCCTGGGCCTTTCCCGCCTATCTCTTCCTGATGAGCCTCTTCGTCGTGCCGATCGCGGTCGTCGGCCTCGAACGCCTGCCCCCCGGCACCAACCCCGATCTGTTCGTGCTCGCCCTGCCGCTTGCGGAAGGGCAGGGGAGCCTCGCCATGCTTGCCTTCCTCGGCGGATTTTCCGCCGCGACATCCATGGTCATCATGGAGGCGATCGCGCTCGCGACGATGCTGTCGAACCATGTCGTCATGCCGCTGTGGCTGTCGTTCGGGCGCCGCGGCGCCGAGGCGGGCGATCTGCGCCGGATCGTTCTGCTGGCGCGGCGGGTGTCGATCGTGGGCGTGATGGCGCTCGGCTATGGCTATTATGCCTTGACCACCGGTTCGGCCGGGCTGGCGGCGATCGGCCTGATCGCCTTTGTCGGGGTGGCGCAGATCCTGCCGGCGATGATGGGCGGCATCTTCTGGCGCGGGGCGACGCGGGCCGGGGCCATCGCGGGGCTTACACTGGGCTTTGCGCTCTGGCTCTGGACGCTCTACCTGCCCTCGTTCGGCGCCGGCATCGTCATCCCGACCGAGGTCTTCGCCGAGGGGCCGCTCGGCATCAACGGCCTCGCGCCCCGGGCGCTGTTCGGCATCGCGGGGATGGACCCGCTGATCCACGCGCTGTTCTGGTCGCTGGCGCTCAACACCGGGGCCTTCGTGGCGGTGTCGATGCTCACCTTTCCGGCGCCGATGGAACGGGTTCAGGGGGCGGCCTTCGTCAATGTCTTTGCCCGGCAGGGCGAGGCGCGCGGCTGGGCGCGCGGCGGCGCCGAGGCCGAGGATCTGCTGGTCATGGCGCAGCGCATCCTCGGCGAGGATGCGGCGCTCGCGTTTTTCCGCGAGGCGGCCGGGGCGCAGGGCAAGGCCGGCTGGCTGCCCGATATCACCCCCGCCTTCCTCGATGCGCTCGAGCGGCGGCTGTCGGGCTCGGTCGGGGCGGCGACGGCGCATGCGATGCTCGTGCAGATCACCGGCGGCGCGATGGTGAGTGTCGAGGATCTGATGGCTGTTGCCAACGAGACGGCGCAGATCATGGAATATTCCGCCCGCCTCGAGGCGCGCGAGGCCGAACTGACCCGCACCGCGCGCCAGTTGCGCGAGGCCAACGAGAAGCTCACCCAGCTCTCGGTGCAGAAGGACGCCTTCCTGAGCCAGATCAGCCATGAATTGCGCACGCCCATGACCTCGATCCGGGCGTTCTCGGAAATCCTGCGCGATGGCGAGATACCGGCCGCGATGACGGTGCGCTACGCCGGCATCATCCACGACGAGGCGATCCGGCTGACCCGGCTGCTCGATGACCTGCTCGACCTGTCGGTTCTGGAAAGCGGGACGGTGCAGCTCAGCCTGCGGACGGCGCGGCTGGGCGAACTGATCGACCGGGCGCTGACGGCGGCGCAGGCGACGCGGCCCGAGCGGCGGTTCACCATCCAGCGCGATGCCGAGGCCGAGGATTTCGACGTCACCTCGGATGTGGACCGGCTGGCGCAGGTGCTCATCAACGTGATCTCGAACGCCCGCAAATACTGCGATGCCTCCGACCCGGTGCTGCGTATCGCAGTGCGGCGGCAGGGCGGGATGGTGCAAGTCGATCTGATCGACAACGGCAGTGGCATCCCGCGCGAAAGCCAGGGCCTGATCTTCGAGAAGTTCGCCCGCCTGACGGACGAGACGCGGGCGGGGGGCGCCGGGCTCGGCCTTGCGATCTGCCGCGAGATCATGACGAACCTCGGCGGCACGATCGCCTATCTGCCCGGGCGCGGCGGCGGCGCCTTCCGCATCACCTTTCCGCGGGTTCTGACCCTTCCGCGCGACGGCGCCGCCGCGCAGGTCGCGTAAACCCTTCGATAACCGCGCGGCGGCTAGTGTCGGGCGATGCGGCTGGAACGGGGGGCGGGATGACCGAGGCTGACAGGACGGCACAGGCGCTGCGGCGCAAGATCGGCGCGGCCCGGGTGCCCGAGGCGGGCCCGACGGTCGAAAGCGCGGTGCGGGCGTTCCGCGTCGCCATCGCCCGCGCGGCGCGGGACGAGGCGGGGCTGGATCTGGCGGTGTCGCGGCTGACCGAACAGCGCCTGTCGCTCGCCGAATTGCTCGAGATGCCGCCCGAACGGGCGTTCCTCGCGATGCTCGAAGGGCCCGAGGGGGGGCTGGGCATGATTGCCCTGTCGCCCGAGGTTCTGGCGGCCCTGATCGAGGTGCAGACGGTCGGCCGCCTGACCGGCACCGCCGCGCCGCCGCGCCGCCCGACGCGCACCGATGCGGCGATGGTCGTGTCCACGCTCGACCGCTGCCTGCGCGATCTGGAAATCGCCCTCGCCGAGGCGCCGGATCTGAGCTGGGCCGGCGGGTTCCACTATGCCTCGTTCCTCGACGATCCCCGCCCGCTCGGCCTGCTGCTCGACGACCAGCCCTATCGGGTGCTGTCGGCCGAGGTGACGCTCGACGACGGGGCGGGGCGCGGTTCGGTCCTGCTGGCGCTGCCCGCTGCGGGGCGCGGGCCGAAACCGGCGCCCCGCAGCGCCCCGCCGCAGGATGCCGCCGCCGCCGCACGGGCCTGGTCGCAGGCGATGGCGCAGGCGGTGAACGGGGCCGCGGTGCAGCTTGACGCGGTGATGGGCCGGATTCGCGTGCCGCTCGAACAGGTCATGGCGCTGGAGCCGGGCGCGCTGATCCCGATCGGCGCCGCCTCGCTCGATTCGGTCGCGCTCGAGGCGGCGGGCGGACGGCGCGTCGCCGACGCGCGGCTCGGCCAGAACCGCGGCATGCGCGCGCTGCGCCTCACGCGGCTCGAGGAATTGGGCCCGCCGCGGCCGGCGCCGGTGCCGGCCGTCACCCAGCCCGCGCCGGATCCGGCGCGGGCGGCGCCCGCACTGGCGCGCAGCGCATGAGGACAGGGGATTGCGCTGTCGCCCTGCACCGGGCCCGGACGCGCGGCAGCGTTGCCGGGTTCCGGCGCTTCGCGTCGCGCCGGCGATGCGCGGGGCGCGCGTGATTGCCGGCGCGACCTCGGCCGGCCGATCCGGGTTGCGGATCACGGCCCGATCGCGCATGAAAACGGCACGTTCCGGCCCCGGCGCGGCTACATCGGGGCCACCCTTCAAGGGCGATCGCCCGAGGGCGCCGGCACCGCGTCGCTCAATGAAAGACGCCCCAACAGGGGCGCCTGACACAGAGCAACCGTCCAAGGATGGTCGCCCGGGCCACCCTCGGGTTGCGACAGGCGGTATCAGGCCTGCGCGGCCGTCAGCCGTGCCGCGCTGCGCGGGCCTCGATCATCGGCCGCAGCCCTTCGAGCTGATAGCCATGCCGCCCCGGAAGCCCGATCAGCTCGTCCACCGGCCGCGTCCCCGCCTGCGCCAGCGCCCAGACGATCGACGACCGGTTGCCGCTCGCGCAATAGGCCAGCACCGGCCCCTCGGCCGCCGCGATCGCCGCCCCTTGCGCCGTCACGTTGTCTTCGGTCAGCATCCCGCCCACGACCGGATTGAACACGAAGGCCAGACCCGCCGCCTCGGCGGCGCTGCGCATGGCCTCGGCGTGCAGATGACGCGGGATCTCTGCGTCGGGGCGGTTGTCGATGACCATGCGATAGCCGGCCGCGGCAACCGCCGGCAGGTCGGCCGGGTCGATCTGCGGGCTGACCGCGTAGTCGGGGGTGATGGCGCGGATGTCCATGGCTGTCTCCTCAGGCCGCCGCCAGCCGGTCCACGCGGACGCGCACCATCGGCGCCGCCAGCATACCGGCGATCATCGCGGCAAGGAAGGCCAGCCCGCCCCAGCCACCGAACGCGAGCGAGGCCATCGCCGGGCCGGGGCAGAGACCGGCAAGGCCCCAGCCCATCCCGAACAGCACCGATCCGACGACAAGGTTGTGGCCCAGCCGCGGATCGGGCTTTTCGGGAAGCGGCCCGCCGAGCACCGCCACCCGCCTGCGCGCGGCAATCTGCCAGGCCACCGCCATCGGCAGGATCGCCCCGCCGAGCACGAAGGCCAGAGTCGGATCCCAGGCGCCGAAGACGTCGAGCCAGCCCTGCACCTTGGTGGTATCGGTCATCCCCGACACCAGAAGCCCCGCACCGAACAGCCCACCGGCCAGCAGGGCAAAGATGTTGCGCATCATGTCAGATGATCCCCAGGATGTGGCGGGCCGCGACCATCGTCACGCCGCCCGCGAGCAGATAGAACACGGTCGCCACGATCCCGCGCAGCGAGAACCGCGAGATGCCGCAGACCCCGTGCCCGGAGGTGCAACCATTGGCCAGCCGCGTGCCCACCCCCACCAGCAGGCCGGCGACGACGATCACCGCCGGGTTCTGCGTGATGTTGGTGGTCGCGTTCGGCACCGCGGCCAGCACGATCAGCGCCGGCACCGCGACAAGGCCCGCGATGAAGGCGAGCCTTTCGGCCCCCGTCGCCCAGCCGCTGCGGTCCACGAGGCCGCCGAGAATCCCCGACGCCCCCATGATCCGCCCGTTCACCAGAAGATACAGCGCCGCGGCGCTGCCGATCATGAGGCCGCCGACAAGGCCCCAGATCCAGTCCTGCGGGATTGCCCCGATCATGCGTTTCGTCCTCGCTTCGTGTTGGTTGCCTTGCGGCGACGCTCAGAGGCCGTTGACCGGCACCTTGAGATAGCTCACCCCGTTGTCCTCGGGCTCGGGCAGGTTGCCCGCCCGCATGTTGACCTGAAGCGAGGGGACGATCAGCCGCGGCATGTCGAGCGTCGCGTCACGCTCGGTGCGCATGCGCACGAACTCTTCCTTGGAGCGGCCTTCCCCGACATGCCTGTTCAGGCGCTTCTGCTCGCCGACCGTGGTTTCCCAGGCATAGGTGTCGCGACCCTCGGCCTTGTAGTCATGGCCGACGAAGATCCGCGTCTCGTCCGGCAGGGCGAGGATCTTCTGGATCGATTCCCACATCGTCTCGGCCGAGCCGCCGGGAAAGTCGCAGCGCGCCGTGCCGAAATCGGGCATGAACAGCGTATCGCCGACGAAGGCCGCATCGCCGATCACATAGGTCAGGCAGGCCGGCGTGTGCCCGGGCGTGTGCAGGACGTCGGCGCGCAACTGGCCGATATGGAAGCTGTCGCCCTCGCTGAACAGCCGGTCGAACTGCGACCCGTCGCGCTGGAACCGTGTGCCCTCGTTGAACACCTTGCCGAAGGTGTCCTGCACGATGGTGATGTTGCGCCCGATCCCGATCTTGCCGCCCAGCCGTTCCTGCAGATAGGGCGCGGCCGAGAGATGGTCGGCATGGACATGGGTCTCGAGGATCCATTGAACCTCAAGCCCCTCGTCGCGGACATAGGCGATGACCGCATCGGCCGACCGCGTATCGGTGTGGCCCGAGGCGTAGTCGAAATCGAGCACGGAATCGATGATCGCGGCGGCCCGGCCTGCGGGGTCGCGCACGACATAGGTGATCGTGTTGGTGGCTTCGTCGAAGAACGAGGCGACATGCGGGGTCATGGGTGACGCTCCTTCGGTTGCTTGTCTGCCGTATTAAGGCCATCGCGAACACATTTCAAGATTTGAATATGAAATCGGCCACGGTTCCTGTCGTCTTGACCTGCATCAAGGCGTGTCCGGTCCGTCCTGTCATGCTCGGCGAACGGGGAGGACAAGGCATGACCATGATCGCGCATCGAAAGGCGCAGCTTGAGGCGCGGCTGGCCGATCTGCGGGGTCGGCTGGCGGCGATCGACGCCGAGCTGGATTCGCACACCACACGCGACTGGGACGATCTGGCGACCGAACGCGAGGCCGACGAGGTTCTCGAGGGGATGGGCCAGAGCGGTCTGCAGGAGATGCGGCGGATCGAGGCCGCGCTCGGCCGGATCGCCGCGGGCGACTACGGCTGGTGTGTGCGATGCGGCGCGGCGATCGAGCCCGAGCGGCTCGATGCCGTGCCGGAAACGCCGTTCTGCCGCGCCTGTGCGCGCTGACGGCCAACGGGGGGAGGGGAACCCATGCGACCGAAAGACAAGACCGAACGGCCCGAACCGGAGGCGCATGATCCGGTCATCGGCCTTGCGCAGGCCCTTGCGGCGGCGGAACTGGGGCTGATGGCGGCGATGGCCGGCAAGGCGTCGGGCCACCGGACCGACGCGGAACGGGCCCGGGCCGAAGACGCGGCCGAGGCGATGTTCGACAACATGCCGGTCTGACCGCCCCGGCGCCTCCGGGGCTTGCCAATCCGCCCGTCCCGCGCCTTAAGTTGTCCACAGGGCAGGGGGCGGGAGCGGCATGGCTGTCAGGACGGAACGGGCGGGCGAGATCGCGGTGCTGGTGATCGACCATCGGCCGGTCAATGCGCTCGGCCATGCCCTGCGTGCGGCGCTTGCGGCGGGCATGCACGAGGCGCTCGGCGACCCGGCGGTGCGCGCCATCGTCATCCGCGCCGAGGGGCGGACCTTTCCGGCCGGCGCGGATATCAGCGAATTCGGCAAGCCGCCGCAGGCGCCGCTTCTGCCCGACCTCTGCGATGCGATCGAGGCGAGCCCCAAGCCGGTCGTCGCGGCGATCCACGGCACGGCGCTCGGCGGCGGGTTCGAACTGGCGCTCGCGGCGCATTACCGGATCGCGCTCGGCTCTGCCCGGGTCGGCCTGCCCGAGGTGTCGCTCGGCATCCTGCCGGGCGCCGGCGGGACGCAGCGGGTGCCGCGCATCGCCGGTGCGCAGGCGGCGCTCGATCTGATGACGACGGGCAAGCCGCTGGCGGCGGCGGCGGCGCGCGACCTCGGGCTGATCGACGCGGTGGTCGAGGACGACCTGCCGAATGCCGCCCTCGTCCTTGCGCGACTCGTGCTCGAGGAAGGGCGCGGCCCCCGCCCGACGCGCGCGCGGCGCGACGGCATGGCCGATCCGGCGGCCTATGAGGCGGCGATCGCGGCGGCGCGGGCGCGGCACGCGAAGGATCGTCTGCCAGCCCCCCGCCGGATCGTCGATTGCATCGAGGCGGCGCTGCTTTTGCCCTTTGCGCAGGGCCTTGCCTTCGAGCGGGCGGCCTTCGAGGATCTGGTCGTCACCCCCGAGGCGGCGGGCCTGCGCCATGCGTTCTTTGCCGAACGCCGCGCCGCCCGCTTTCCCGAAGCGGCCGCGCAGGCGCGGCCGGTGTCCCATCTGGGCGTGGTCGGCGCGGGCCTGATGGGGGCGGGCATCGCCTATGCCGCGCTGTCGGCGGGCCTGACGGTCACGCTGCTCGACCGCGATCAGGCCGCCTTGGGCAAGGGGCTGGAGAGGATCGCGACGCTGCAGGAACGCGCCGTCGCCCAGGGCCGCATGACCGAGGCGGCGCGCAGCGCAGACTGGGCCCGGCTCGACGGCGCGCTGGAGGCGGCGGGCCTTGCGGACTGCGATCTCGTGATCGAGGCGGTGTTCGAGGATTTCGACGTCAAGGCGAATGTTCTGCGGTCGCTCGCGGCGGCGCTGCGGCCGGGGGCGGTGATCGCGACCAACACGTCCTATCTCGACGTCGATGCGCTGGCAGCCGTCACCGGTCGCCCCGCCGATGTGCTGGGCCTGCATTTCTTCAGCCCCGCCCATGTGATGCGCCTGCTGGAGATCGTCGTGGCGCGCGAGACCGCGCCCGAGGCGGTGGCAACGGGCCTCGCGCTCGGCCGGCGGCTGGGCAAGGTGGCGGTGCGCTCGGGCGTCTGCGACGGGTTCATCGGCAACCGGATGCTGACCGCCTATCGCCAGGCCGCCGAATTCGCGGTCGAGGACGGGGCAGAGCCGGCCGCCGTCGATGCCGCGATGCGCGGCTTCGGCTTTCCGCTTGGCCCGTTCGAGGTGTCCGACCTTGCCGGTCTGCAGATCGGCTGGGCACGGCGCAAGCGCCTTGCGCCGACCCGCGATCCCGCGCACCGCTATGTCGCCATCGCCGACCGGCTCTGCGAGGCGGGCCGTTTCGGGCAGTCGGCGGGCAAGGGCTGGTACGACTACCCCGCCGGCAGCCGCGCGCCCCTTGCCTCGCCCGAGGTCGCTGCGATCATCGCGGCCGAACGCCGGGCCAAGGGGATCACCCCGCGCGCCTTCACCGAGGCCGAGTTGCGCCTGCGCTGCCTCGCTGCGCTCGCCAACGAAGGTGCGCGTATCCTCGGCGAGCGGATCGCCTCGCGGCCGTCGGATGTCGATGCGGTCTGGCTGTTCGGCTATGGTTTTCCGCGCTGGGAGGGCGGGCCGATGCATTGGGCCGACGCTTTCGGCCTGCCGAAACTGGTCGAGACACTGGCCGCCTGCACCCAAGAGGCGCCCGAGCTCTGGACCCCTGCACCGCTTCTCGCCGACCTCGCCGCATCCGGCGGCAGCTTCGGCGCACTGGGCGGCGACTGACAGGCGCGCGGTCCCGCGCCGGTCAGCGCAGCAGGATCCCCGCCACCACCAGCGCCAGCCCCAGTGCCGAAACCCCCAGCGCAGCCATGTTGACCGCCACCGCCCGCTGCAGCCGCGCGCGCAGCGCGGCATCCCCGAGCCCGGCGCGGCGGGCCCGCGCCACGTCGATCACGCACCAGCCGATCCCCGCCACGCCCGCCAGCGTCGCGCCCACCCCGGCCCAGATCATCCACGCCCCGATCATGCCGTCCCGATAGGCCGCGACGCGGCCGGGGGCAAGCCCGCTTGCGCCGCCCGCCCCGCGCCGCTAGGACGCGAAAAACCCGCGAGGCAGGCCATGAGCGATCCGACCGATACCTATGCCGTCACCGCCGACGAGCTGCGCCAGTTCATCGAGCGCTACGAGCAGCTCGAAAGCGAGAAGAAGGCGATCGCCGACCAGCTCAAGGAACTGATGGCCGAGGCGAAGGGCCGCGGCTACGACACCCGCGTGATGCGCAAGGTCATCGCCCTGCGCAAGCGCAAGCCCGACGAGATCGCCGAGGAAGAAGCGGTGCTCGAGATGTACAAGGCTGCGCTCGGCATGCCGTGACGCCTCCGCGGGTGCCCGCGCGAGCCGTCAGGGCGCGATAAAACGGACCCCCGGCATCCGCGCGATACGCAGGCAGTCGGCGTCATAGGCGGCCGAGAGCGCGGCGACATAGGCGTCGTCCCAGCCGGGCAGGTCAAGCTCCATCTCGATCCGCTCGGGCAGGCTGAACTTGTCGAGGAACGCCGACACGATCCGCCGCCGCTGCACCCCCGTCTGCGGCGGATGGCTTGCCAGATAGGCCTGCATCCGGGCAAAGCCCTCGGGCGACATGATGCCTTCGAGGATCGTGTCGGCCTCTTCCAGCACCAGCGAGGGCGCATGCCCGCTGACCGTGCGCAACACGTCGGGCCAGATCAGCGGCGTATCCTCGTCGCACCAGACGGTCAGGGGCACCGCAGGGCTTGCCGCGCGGATGCGCGCGACAAGATCGGACCATGCGAGGGCGGCCGGATCGCAGCCTTCGGTGAACTCGGCATAGCTCTTGCCCTTCTGCCGCTCGAAGAGGGCCGGCAGGAAGGTCGCGGGGTCGCGGATTGCAAGGTGGAACTCGACCCGGTGGCCCGGAAACAGCGCGGCGAGCGCGACCGTCCGGTCCGTCGCGCCCGGATACAGCTGGTTTCGCCCGATCGCCCAGCGGGGAAAGGCCATGAAACTGTCGAACGACAGCACCACCCGCCGCGCCCCTTCCTCCTCGACGATCTCGTCGAGGAGGAGTTGCGCGGTATCGGCGCTGGCCGTCTGGCCGCCAAGCTGGGCCGAGGCGTCGCGCAGGAGCGTGCGATAGCGTGCCGGGCCGGGCACGGCGATCCCCTGGGCCGCCAGCACACCGCGGTTGCGCAGCAGGCAGCGCACAAGCCCCTCGTCATCGGTGCAATGCGCGCCGAGGTGGATCGCGATGTCCATGCTGCCGGTCCCGCCTGTCCGCGGCGGGCTGGTCCCGCCTGCCCGGCGCAGTATAGGGACAAAACGCGGCCGTCCAACGGCAATCCTGCGCCGAGGCCGCGGCACGCTTGACCGCGCCCGCCCCGCGCCGGTATGGCGGTGCCGGGCCCTCATAGCTCAGCTGGTAGAGCAGCGGTTTTGTAAACCGAAGGTCGGCGGTTCGATCCCGTCTGGGGGCACCATCCGCACCAGCGCAAGCCCGGCAGGACGCCCGCGCTCCTGCCGCCCTCGGCGGTGGCCGTTCCCCGCCGACGCGCGTTTTCGCGCACGGCATCGTGCGTGCGCCGGACGCGGCGGTCTGCTATCACCCGAGCATGCAGGCAGAGACTCTGGCAGCGCGGTTCGGGTTCGGGTCGGTCGGCGGTGTCTGGCCCGATCCGGCAGCCTATGCTGCCCCGCTGCGCGAGGCGCCCGATGCCTTCCCGCGCGCCGCCACCGCCACTGCGCTCTCCCTTGGCGAGGCCTATACGCAGGCCCGCCGCGCCCGCACCCAGAAGGCACCGGGCGCGGCCGAGGCGCTGCGCGAGGCGGCGCGCGCGCTCACGCTTGCGGCCCGCGATGCCGCGCGGGCGAGCATCGCCCGCGCCGTCGATGCGGGCCGGGCGGGCGGCGCGGCCGATCTTCGCGAACGCCTCGTGTGGTTCTGGGCCGATCATTTCGCCGTCGCCGCCCGCCGTCCGCGCGACCGCCTCTTGCCGGCGAGCTTCGTTGACGATGCGATCCGGCCCAACGCGGCCGGCCCCTTCGCCGCGCTGCTGCGCGCGGCCACGCTGCACCCGGCGATGCTGCATTTCCTCGACCAGTCGTCCTCGATCGGCCCCGGCTCGCCGGCCGGCCAGCGGCGCGGGGCGGGGCTCAACGAAAACCTGGCGCGCGAACTCCTGGAACTGCACACCATGGGCGCGCGGTCGGGCTATACCCAGACCGACGTGCGCGAGCTTGCCGCGCTTCTCACCGGGGTGACCGTCGATCCCTCGGGCGGCATGGTGTTCGAGCCGCGGCGGGCCGAGCCGGGGGCGGAGACCGTGCTGGGCCGGTCCTACGGCGGCGGGCGGGCGCGGATCGACGATGTGCTGGCCGTGCTCGACGACCTTGCCGCCCGGCCGGAGACGACAGGCCACATCGCCCGCAAGCTTGCGGTGCATTTCGTCGCGGACGATCCCGATCCGGCGCTGGTCGCACGTCTCGCGGCGGCCTGGGCCGACACGGGCGGCGATCTGTCGGCGGTCGGCGCCGCGCTTGCCGCCGATCCGGCTGCGCAAGCCGCGCCGCGCACCAAGGTGCGCCGTCCGCTGGAGCTGGTGGTGGCGGGGCTTCGCGCGCTCGGTCTGGACGGGGCGGATGTGATGGCGCTGCCGTCCCGCGTGCTGATCCGGCACATTCTCGCGCCCATGGCGGCGATGGGGCAGCCCTGGCTCGCCCCCGGCGGGCCGGACGGCTGGCCCGAGGCGGCGGCGGCCTGGATCACGCCGCAGCGCCTTGCCGCGCGGATCGACTGGGCGATGACGGCGCCAGCCGCCATGCTGCGCGACCTGCCCGACCCGCGTGCGCTCGCCGAGCGGGCGCTGGGCCGGGATGCGGCGGGCCTTCTGGCGCGGGCGGTCGCCGGGGCCGAACAGCGGGCCGAGGGGGTGGGGCTCGTCCTCGCCGCCCCGGCCTTCAACCGCAGGTAGGGGGCAGGCGATGGACCGGCGGAATTTCCTCAGGGCGGGCCTTGCGCTCGGCTGTTCGGCGGCGGCGATGCCATACCTCAGCCACGCGACCTTTGCCGCCGCGCCGGGCGATGCGCGGCTGATCGTGGTGATCCTGCGCGGCGCGATGGACGGGCTCGACGTGGTGCGGCCCGAGGGCGACCGCGTCTATGCCGCGCTGCGCCCGCGGCTCGCCGCGACCGGCGGCCTGCCGGTGGGCAACATGTGGACGCTGCACCCCGCGCTTGGCGGCCTTGCCGGCCTCTGGGCGGCGGGCGAGGCGGGGGCGTTCCACGCGACCTCGACCCCTTACCGCGACCAGCGCAGCCATTTCGACGGGCAGGACCTGCTCGAGGCGGGCACGGGCATGGATGCGCCCGCGGCGCTGCGGCGGGAGGGTTGGCTCAACCGCATGCTCCAGGCCATGCCGGGGCTGACGTCGGAAACGGCCTTTGCCATCGGGCGCGAGGCGATGCCGGTTCTGTCGGGCGCCGCGCCTTTCACCGCCTGGGCGCCCGATACGGCGCTGCGCCTCGGGCCGCAGGGGCAGCGGCTGCTTGAGCTTATCTATCACGACGATCCGCTGTTCCGCGATGCCGCCGCCGATGCCCTCCTGCTGTCGCAGAGCGAGGCGGCGGCGATCGCCGACGGGGACGAGGACGCCGACCCCGAGGCGCCCGCGATGGCGCCCATGGCCTCGTCCGCGCCCGAGGCGGCGCTGGCCGAGATCGACCGCTTCGCGGCCTTTGCCGCCGAGCGGCTGCGCGGGCCCACGCGCATCGCCGCGCTGTCGCTGTCGGGCTGGGATACGCATCTGGGGCAGGTCAACGCCATCGTCCGTCCGCTCGCGCGTCTCGAACGGCTGATCCTGCGCCTGCGCGCCGATCTCGGCCCTGCGGTCTGGGGCCGCACCGCGCTGCTGGCGGTGACCGAGTTCGGCCGGACGGCGCGCGAGAACGGGACAGGGGGCACCGATCACGGCACCGGCGGTGTCACGCTGATGGCGGGCGGGGCGCTGCGCGGGGGGCGGGTCTACGGTCGCTGGCCGGGGCTGGATGACAGCGCGCTCTATGCCGGGCGCGACCTGATGCCGACGACCGACGTCCGGGCGGTCGCCGCCTGGGCGATGCGCGGCCTTTACGGTTTCGACCGGGCGCTGCTGGAGCGGTCGGTGTTTCCCGGGCTCGACATGGGGGACGATCCGGGGATCGTCCTCTAACAGCGCCGGGCAGGGCGCGGGGGCGCGCCGACCGGCCGCATGGCCTGCCGGACCGGCACCGTCTGCCGCAGGGGCCTCTGTCAGGCCGGGATCGTCGCGCCCGCCGCCGCCGCTCCAGCACGGCGCTGCCCGCTTGCAGCGGAGCCGTCGGCGGGCTGCGCGTCACATCCCGCGATCAAAGGCCGCGGGCGCGGCCCGCAGCCGCCGTGCCAGCAAGGCGGCGACGGCCGGGGCCGCGCCCGCATCGCGTGTCATGCGTCCCGCCGCCTCGGCCAGCGCATCGTCGCGCGCGCTGCGCGCAAGGCCCGCGATGAACTGGGCCAGATAGCGCTGCACGCCTGCACCCGGCGCGCCATCGAGGAGCCGCGCCGCCCGTTCCAGGTCGTCGCGCAGCGCCAGCGCGTCCGGCGCCGGCAGCCCCGGCTCGGCCGCAGGCGCCGGCACCCGCAGGCCCAGATGCCGCAGCACCAAGTCGCGCAGCGCGGCGACCCCCGGCAGCGGCTTTTCGAGGAAACCCGCCGCACCGGCCGCAAGCGCCGCCACGCGCCCCCCCGGATCGCCCGACATGCCCAGCACGACCGGCCCCGCCGGCGCCCGCAACGCCAGATCGCGGATGAGCGCCGCGCCATTGCCGTCCGGCAGGCCGAGATCGACCAGCACCACATCGGGGCGATAGAGCGCAAGGTGCCGGCGCGCATCCGCGATCGTTTCGGCCCGGCGCAGCCGCGCGCCCAGCCGCTGCGCGATCAGCCGGAGCGCCTCGCAGGCATAGCGGCTGTCCTCGACCACCAGCAGGGTGAACCCCTGCAGAGGCAGGGCGGGACTGGCGGCGGGCGGCGCGGCGACCTCGGGCATGGGCAACCTCCGTCGAAAGGGCAGCGGCAGGAACGCGCCGATCACACCCCATCCCGGTGAACAGCGCATTAACACGCCCCGCCGCGCCATACCGTCGCCATTCTGCCGCAGGACTTGCCCTGCGCCCGCATCCGCCGCATACCGGGGACCGCCCGTTCCAATGCCGGAGACCGCCCATGATCGGCCGCCTCAACCATGTCGCCATCGCCGTGCCCGACCTTGACGCCGCCGCCGCGCAGTATCGCGGAACGCTCGGCGCCACCGTGCGCGATGCGCAGGACGAACCGGCGCATGGCGTGCGGGTGGTGTTCATCGAGTTGCCGAACACCAAGATCGAACTGCTCCATCCGCTCGGCGACAACTCCCCCATAGCGGGCTTTCTCGCCAAGAACCCGGCCGGCGGCATCCATCACCTCTGCTACGAGGTCGAGGATATCCTCGCCGCCCGCGACAGGCTGCGCGCCGCTGGTGCGCGCGTGCTCGGCGACGGCGAGCCCAGGATCGGCGCTCACGGCAAGCCGGTGCTGTTCCTGCATCCCAAGGATTTCAACGGCTGCCTTCTGGAACTGGAACAGGTCTGATGACGATCACCGCGGCGCTCGTGCTGTTCGCGATCTGCTGGTTCATGACCTTCTTCATCATCCTGCCGCTGCGGCTGACCACGCAGGGCGATGCGGGCAAGGTCGAACCGGGCACCCCGGCCGGCGCGCCGCAGGGCTTCGTCGTCGCGCGCAAGGCGCGGCTCACCACCATCGTGGCGACGATCGTCTGGGCTGTGCTCGCGCTCATCATCACCTCGGGCTGGATCAGCGTGCGCGATTTCGACGTCAGGGGGACGATGGGCCCTGCGCCGCAAGCCGATGGAAAAGGTGGGTGAAGGTCGCCGCACCGAGCACCGGGATCACGAGGTTGATCAGCGGGATCGACAGCGGCGCCGCCATCAGGATGCCGGCGAGCCAGATCTGCCCCGGATGCCGCGCCCGCAAGCTGCGCGCCCCCTTGCGCCCCAGCCGCCGCATCGCGACCAGCGTGAAATACTCGCGCCCCAGCAGGAATCCGTTCACCGCCCAGAACAGCACCGGCACGAACGGCCCCGCGAAGATGTAGAGAAACACCGACAGCACGTTCACCGCCACCAGAACGCCGAAGAAGTTCAGGCTGTCGATCAGCGCATCCCCGAGCGGCAGCCGCGGCACGGGCGGCAGATGCGGATAGTGCCGCTCCTCGACCGCCGCCGCCACATCCTCGAGGAAAAGGCCGGTAAAGGCCGAGGCCACGGGCACCATCAGGAAGATGCTCAGCCCGATCATGAACAGAAGCGAGCCCCAGGTCAGCAGCGTGTCGAGCCCGCCGACCGGCCCGACCAGCGGGATCTCGACCACATCGGGGGTGACCGCCTGCAGGAAGGCGAGGAAGGCGGCATAGACCGCCACCAGCAGCGCCAGCGTCAATGCCAGCCCCAGCACCAGCACCCGCCGGAACCGCCGGTCGCCAAGCTGCTGCAGCGCCTTGAGGAAATCGGCGAAGATCACGCCTTCACCCAGGTCACGATCCGGTCCATGTCGGGCCGAGGCCGGTCGGGCACGGCCTCGGACGCGGTGCCGATATGCACGATCCCCGCCACCCATTCCTGCGCCGCAAGGCCGAGCTCGGCCTCGACGAACCCGCGATCGTTCGCCGCCCAGCCGGTCAGCCAGTTGGCGCCCCAGCCGCCCGCCAGGGCCGCGTTCAGCAGCGACAGGCAGGCCGCGCCGACCGACAGCACCTGCTCGACCTCGGGGATCTTGTCCGAGGGCTTCGGGCTTGCCACGACGACCACCGCCAGCGGGCTCGCGTCGAACTGGCTGCGCGCCTTGGCCACGAGATCGGGCGCGAGGCCCGCCGCCGCGCGCGCCCCCGCCGCCTCGGCCAAACGGGCGAGCGCCGCCCGCTCCAGCACGAGGAACCGCCATGGCTCCAGCTTGCCGTGATCGGGCACCCGCGCCGCAGCGGTCAGCATCAGCTGCAGCGCGGCGGCATCGGGCACCGGCGCGCGCAGCAGCTTGGCCGGCCGCGACCGCCGGGTGAGGAGGAATTCGAACGCGGGGGATCGGGTCATCACAGCCTCCGTTTGTGCCCTGTTGCGCGCTGTGCGCCCGCCGGTCAAGCGGCGCCGGGGCTTTCCCGGCCGCCGCGAAGGCGGTATCACCCGGCCATGACGCCCGATCCGACCCGCCGCACGGCCCTTGCGCTGATCGCCGCCGCCGCCCTCGGCGCCTGCGCCGGCCGCGCCGACCGGGCAGCGACGCGCGGCGCGCTCTACCCCAACGAGACGCCCGAACTGCGCCGCCTGATCGAAGGCGCCGCCCGCCGCCACGACGTGCCGGTCGATCTCGTCCAGCGCGTCGTGCGCGCGGAAAGCACCCACAACCCGGCCGCCCGCAACGGACCCTACCTCGGGCTGATGCAGATTCACCCGGCCACCGCCCGGGGCATGGGCTATACCGGCAGTCCCGAGGGCCTGCTCGATGCCGCGACGAACCTCGAATACGGCGTGAAATACCTCCGCGGCGCCTGGATCGTGGCGCGCGGCAACCGCGACCGGGCGGTGTCCTGGTATCGCCGCGGCTACTACTACGAAGCAAAGCGCCTCGGCCTCTTGCGCGAGACCGGCCTCGCGGGCTGACCGGTCAGCTAGGGCCCGGCATGCGCCCGGATCGCTGCCGCCTCGGCGGCCGACAGGACGCGGCTCGGCGGCGTCATCAGCAGCCGCCCGTAGAGCGCCCGCCACGGCTCCTCGCGCATCAGCGCGGCAAAGCGCGCCCGCCGCCAGGCCACGGCCCGCGCATGAAGCCGCGCCAGCGCCGGATCGGCGCCCAGATCCGCCCGCAACGCCGCCCGCGGCACCGCCAGCCGATCGGCCGACCCGTCCTCGACGGCACAGAGGTTCCGCTCCACCCAATAGCCCATGTCGAGCCCCGCCGCCTCGCGGTTCGCCCGCCCCCGCGCGCATTTCAGGACATAGCTCTCCATGGCGCCGAGCGCGTAATGGTTCAGTTGCACCATCGCCGTCGTGTCCTGCCCCGGCTCGGCGATGATCCGGCTTTGCGCCCAGGCCCCGGCGAGCCGCCGGCCAGACCCGTCCACCCAGACCGCTGCGCGCCCGGCCACCGGCCGGCGCGGCCGATGCACCCCGAGCCGCTCCCAAAGCCCCGTCCGGAACAGCGTCTTGACCAGCTGCGCCCGCCAGGGCCAGGCATAGGCCACAGGTGCGGCCCGCCGGAACTGCTCGACCACCGGCCGGTCCTCGTAGGCCGCAACCCCGCCGTTGCCGAACATCCGCCAGGTCACCGCCACCGCATCCGCCCCCGGCACCGCGCCCAGCAGCGCCGCGATCGTCCCGTCCCCGACCTTGACGCAAAGGAACTCGTCGATGTCATGGACCAGGCACCACTCTGCGCCCGTCACCGCCGGATGCCGCTCGGCCAGCGCCAGCGCGCGCCACTGCGGCCCCTTTGGATGCGGCCCGGGGTTGCGCAGATGCACCGCAAGGCCCATCGCCGCCAGCCGGTCGGCCATCGCATCCGTTCCGTCCGTGCAGTCGTTGGTCACGATCACCAGGGCCGAAAACCCCGCCGCCCGCGCATGCGCCACCCAGTCGAGCAGGAACGCCCCTTCGTCCTTGGCCGCCAGCACGGCCACTGCCGCCGTCACCCTTTCCCCCACGCGGCTTCAGGCTGGCCCAAATATCCCCGCCGGAGGCTCCCGAACCCGCCGCCGCGCGCGGGCCGGTCAATGCGCCGCATCGCCCGCATGCGCGACCGTGAAGAAGAAATCCGCCGGCAACTCGGGTGCCAGCGCGATCTCGTCCGGGATCACGCCCGGGCCGGCGTTGAACACGGCCGACCCGAAATGGTGCAGCCGCCGCGACAGCGCGCGCATGCGCGGGCCCGTCAGCTCGGCATAAAAGGCTGCATGGGTCGGCGTGGCCCTGAGCGCCGCGATCTTGGCCCGGTGCGCGGCCACGCAGGCCGCATGCGCGGCCGCGATGTCCGGATCGGCCAGCAGCCGGTCGCGCTCGGCCAGCATCATCGGCAGCCGCGGCAGGATCGCGCGGTCCTCGACCGCGTTGTGGTTCATGCGGAACCAGTAGTTCAGGCCCTGATCGCGGTCCACATGGTTCACCCGCCCGCGGTCGCGCTTGACGAGGAAACTCTCGGCCGACCGGCAGGCATAATGATTGAGCTGCACCCAGTCGTAGCCAAAGGTCTCGGTCGTCGAGCGCCAGCCGTTGCGGAACATCGTGCGCGGCAGCGGCCGACCCGAGCCGTTGAGCCATTTCACCCGGTCCCACAGATCGGGGCGCAGTCCCTTGGGCCGGTGCACGCCGAGTTTCTTGTAAAGATCGATGTTGCGGAACAGCGTCTTGAAGCCCCAGGCCTGATGCGGCTTGCGCACCATCTCGGGCGCGCAGAGCAGGAACTGCGCGATCAGCGGGTCGTCGCGGTATGCGGCGACATCGGCATTGCCAAAGAGCCGCCAGGTCAGCGCGATCATGTTCGCGCCCGGCAGCGCCGCGTCCATCGCGCGATAGAGCGTCGGCAGCCGCCCGTCGCCGAGCTTGATCGCGATGAATTCGTCCACATCCATGCAGATCGCCCAGCCCGCCTCGCGGATGGCCGGCTCGTCCTCGGCGGCCTGGAGCGCGGCATGCTGCGGCTTTAGCCCTGTCGTTCGGAACGGGTTGTCGCGGTGCTGCACCAGCCCCTTTTGTTGCAGAAGGTCAAGAAACCCGTCCGTTCCGTCGGTGCAGTCGTTGGTGTAGATCAGGAAATCGTCAACCCCGATGGCGCGGTGATAGGCCAGCCATTCGAGGATGAAGGGCCCTTCGTTCTTCATTGTCGTCACGATGGCGGTGCGGTCCGGGTTCGCCGGGCCGCCGCGCGGCGCCGAGACCGGCGCGCGCACCGGCTTGTGGCCCAGACGGTCGGCGAGCGCGAGCAGCGCCGGATCCTCGACGAGCGAGGTCTTGGGCGCGAGCTCGGACGTCGCCCGCCCCGGCACCCGCAGCGCCATGCAGCGCCAGAAGGGCACCGCAGCGCCGGGATCGGGCTTGACGAACGAAACCCGGGTGGCGCGCCAGGTATGCTCCAGTCCCGCCTTCGCCGGCGCCACGCCCCAGCGCGCAATGCCGCGCCGCGCGTCGAACTGGCGGCAGGTGTGATCGCCGATCGCGGCCTCATGCCCGGGCCGCACGCGCCAGGGATAGACCCGGCGCCCGGCCATCAGCAGCGTGCCCTGCCGCGCCGCCAGGCACAGATCGAAGGCCGAGGGCGCGCCATCCGCCCGCGGCGGCAGCACGTCGCAGACATCGAGCGTCAGAACCGCCCGCGCCGCCCCGAGGAACCGCCACTTGAGCGCCTCGTGCAGGGCGCCTTCGCCCAGCGGCGACAGCCAGGGGTCGGGCGGCGGGCGGTCCATCCGATCCTTGCCCGGTGCATCGGGGGCCATGAATGGATGGGTTTCCGCGCCGTCGGCCGGCCGGCCCAGCGGCAGGCCCGGCGACAGCACCACAACCACAACGCCCTCCGCCGCGACCGGCGCCAGCGCCGCGCGCAGGCCCGCGGCAAGGCCGGGGCCCGTCCCCGGCGCCGCCCGGTCCACGATCAGCGCGCCGGTCATTCCGTGTTCGGCGGCATGCCAGGCGATCCAGGCCGCGATCTGCGCCGGCGTCTCGCCCAGCCGGAAAGCGAGCATCACGTTGCGACCGTCGAACACCGGCCAGTCCGCCGCCACCGGATCGGGCGCCAGCGGCCCCTCGGCCGTGCGGATCGCCCCGCGCCCCGATCCCGTGACCATCAGCCCGCCGCCGATCGCCCGGACCTCGGCAATCCGGGCGGAACCGGGGTGCGGCCCGGTGACGATATCGGCCTCGACCGCGCCGGCACTGAAGAACGCCCGCCAGACCCTGCCGCCCGGATCGGTCACGGCATCGAGCAGCCGCAATTCCCCCGCGCGGCGCGGTGCCCAGCTGCGGTGCAGCACGACAGACGCGCCCGCGGCAACGGGGGCGGTCTGCGGCGCCTCGGGCGTGGTGTCGGCCATCGGCTCACCTGCTCTGCGCGGTTCCGGGCGATCTCGTGCCGCCGCTGCCGAACCGCCGCATTCTCGATGCACGGTTACCACAAGGCCGCGCCCGCGCAAAGCTTGCGAGACGGGCCGCAATTTCGCAGTTGGCAAGGCGCGGCGCTTTGGTCAGATACGCGAGGCGCATCGGGGCGGGGCGGTGATGGCGGTGGAGTATCAGATCGGCGCGCTCTGGATCGGCGGCGCGCTGTCCTATCTCGAGCAATTGTGCCTCAAGTCCTTCGTCGATGCCGGGCAGCATGTGTGCCTCTACACCTACGAGGCTGTGGCAAACGCGCCGGCGGGGGTCGAGGTCGCCGACGCGGCCACGATCCTGCCCCTGACGGGGTTCCTGCGACATGAACGCACCGGCAGCCCGGCGCTGCATTCGGACGTGTTCCGCTATCACATGCTCGCCAAGTGCGACCGCACGATCTGGGCCGATACCGATGCCTATTGCGTGCGGCCCTTCACAACGGCGACGGGCCATTTCCATGCCTGGGAAAGCAAGACGGGGATCAACGGCGGCGTGCTTGGCCTGCCGCGGGACAGCGAGACGCTCGCGCGGCTGATCGACTTCACCCGCGACGAGTTCGCCATCCCGCCGTGGTTCGACGCGGCCGAACGCGCGCGGCTCGAGGCAGCGCGCGACGCGGGCCGGCCCGTGCACGCGGGCGCGATGCCGTGGGGCGTCTGGGGTCCCCACGCGCTGACGCATTTCCTGAAGGAAACCGGCGAAATCCGCTTCAGCATGCCGCGCGTCGCCCTTTACCCCTTCGCCTACGAGGACCGGCGGCTGATGCTGCGCCCGGGCGTGGATGTGGCACAGTATGTGACGGACGAGACATTCTCGATCCACTTCTACGGCCGGCGCATGCGCAGCCGTATCCTGAGCCACGAGGGCGGCGTGCCGCGCCCGCGCAGCCTGATCGGGCAGCTTCTGCGCAAGCACGGGATCGACCCGGCGGCGGCCCCCCTGCGCGGCAAGCCCGACCCCGAGGACGCGGCCGAAGACGCGGCGGCGGAATAGCGGCATGGCCCCGCCCCCGGTCGGCATCGTCTGGGAAGCGCCGCCGTCGTGGGTGGAGCATCTCGTCCTGCGGTCGTTCCGGCAGGCGGGGCATCCTGTCACGATCTTTGCCGCCGATGCGGCGGTGCCGATCCCCGAGGGCGTGGCGCGCGGCGATGCGGCGGTGTTCGACGGCCCCCCCGCGCCGCAGCCCGAGCGGCTGGCGCGCGCGCGGCTGTGCATCCTCGCCGCCTGCCCGGGCATGATTTCGGTCGAGCCCGATGTGGTCTGCCTCGCGCCGCTGGCGCCGGTCGCAGGCACGTTCCTCGCCCGGGCGCGGGCGGGCGAGGATGTGCTCGGCACAGCGGTGCTGGCGCTGCCGGCGGGGGGGCCGGTGCTGGTGGCGGCGCGCGAGGCGGCGGCGCGGCCGGGGGGCGCGGCGGACCTCGGCGCGCTGCTGACCCGGCTCGTCGCGCGCCACGATCCCGGCGCGGTGATCCTGCCGCCCGAAACCGTCTGCCCCGTCGCCTTCGCCGACCGGCAGAAGCTCTTGCGCCCGCCGCGGGCGGTCGAGGGGCTGATCGGGCCGGGCGCCGCCGCCTTGCGCCTGTGGCCTGCAACCCGGCGCGATCTGGCGTTGCGCCACGGCGGTGTGCCGCCCGCGGGATCGTTTCTCGCGGCGCTTGCCCTGCGGCACGGTATCGACCCCGCGGCCGCGCCGGTGCCGGTTGATGCCGCGCCGTCCGCGCCCGATCCGGGCGGGGCGGTTGCGGCGCTTCTCGACCATCTCGGCCCGCGGATCGAGAGCCTCGCGGATGTCGGCGGCACCGCACCCGCCCTGGCCGCCGCCGCCTTTGCCCGTTTCGACTGCGACCTGATCGCCATCGACATCGACCGCAGCGGCGCCTTCCCGCCCCAACCTTCGGCCTGGATCGCCCCCTACCGCGCCGCGCTTGCCGCCGCCGGCGTGCCCGAGCGGCGGTTTCGCGTGGTGCGCGGGCCGGGGGGGCTCAAGCCTGTCGATGCGATCCTCAACCTCGAGGGCTTTGGCGATACGGCCAAGATCAGGCATCTCGCCCCGGTGCTCGATGCCTGCCTGCATGCCGACACGGTGCTGCTGACCGATATCTGCAAGGGCTCGGGCGCCTGGCCGTTCCTGAAGGAACGCGGCACGGTCGATCCCATCGCCGTCGCCGGCGACATCACCCGCGCGGTGATGCGCCCGCACCCGCCCGCGCCGGCCGCCGCGGCCGATCCCGGCTGGGCCGCGATCGCGCGCGGCCTTGCGGGGCCCGGCGGGTTCTATACCGAGGGCGCGGGCCATTCGTTCCTCTTCATCCCGCGCGGGCGCACGCTGGTCGTCACCTTCGACAATCTCGACATCGCCATGACCAAGCGGGAGGAGCGGCGGCCCTGGGGGTTCCAGTTCATCGAGAAGCAGGGCTGGTCGATGCTCGGGGTGATGGCGGGCGGCTGGACCTGGTATCGCGAGCCCTGGGTCTGGGCCGAGTTCGACCGGCTGAAGCGGGCGGGGTTCTTTGCCGGGTTCGAGCGGGTGGTGTTCTATGGCGCCTCGATGGGCGGCTATGCCGCCTGCGCCTTCGTGCCCGCCTGCCCGGGCGCGGATGTGGTCGCGATCTCGCCCCAGTCCACGCTCGACCGCCGCCTCGTGCCCTGGGAGACGCGCTATCGCACCGCCTGGGACCGGGACTTTACCGGCCCCTACGGCGATGCCGCGGCGGTGAGCGCGGCGGCGCGGCGGGTGACCATCCTCTACGATCCCTACGAGCCGCTGGATGCGGCGCATGTCGCGCGGTTCGAGGCCGGCAATGTCGTGCGGCTGCGCGCGCCGCTGCTCGGCCACCGGCTGGGCTCGTCGCTGCACCAGATGGGGATCCTGAACCCGATCATCCTCGCCGCGCTCGACGGCACGCTCACCCCGGCGCAGTTCTATGCCGCCCTGCGCGCCCGCCGCGGCTTGCCGCGCTATCAGCGCGAGCTCTTCGACCGGGCGGTGCCGCGCCATCCGCGGCTGGCGCGGGCGTTCGGGGAATGGGTGCTTTCGCGCGGCGAGCACCGGCATATCCGCGAGGCGTTGCGGCGGCTCTAGGGACGGGCGTGGCGCGGGATGGATGGCGCCGGGGGGTTTCACACCCCCCGGACCCCCCGTGGGATATTTGGGCCAGCCTGAAGGGGGAGGGCGCGGGGCAGGCGCCTATCGCCAGTAGGGGTTGGACCAGGCGCGGCGGCCGGCGGCGTCGATGACGGTCACGCGCAGCCAGGGCGAGGCGGCGAAGCGGGCGAGCGGGACGCTGGCGCGGGTCATCGACGTGCCGTGGACCGCCGTTGCCGCCGTGCCGCGGCCCTGCACGATGACCGAGACGGCGGCGGAGCATTCCACCACGGCGGCGCCTTCGGTGATCTCGATGTGGCGGATCTCCGGGCCGGTGGAGGCATAATAGTGCCCGGCCTTGAGCGCGGCCAGGAGGGCCTCCGGGTCGTTCTCGACCGCCTTGACCATCACCCAGCCGCCGAAATGGTCGGGTTCGGTGAAATGCGCATCGTCCGTGGCGCAGAGGGTCAGCCGGCGCCCCTCGGTCAGCAGCAGGTCGGCGATGGCGAAGCCGTCCGGGCGGTCGCAGCCGACGGCGCAGCCGTGGTTGTAGGTCTCGACCGCATGAGCGGCGGCGAGGCTGCGCGCGTCGGCCAGCGTCAGGCCCGACCATTGCGGATGGGCGATGGCGACGAAGGCGCCGGCGGCGCGGGCGCGGGCAGCGAGGGCGGGGCCGGTTTCCTGCCCCTCGACGGGCCGGAAGCCGGGCGCGTGGGGCGGCGTGAAATCCTCGGGCAGGCCGACCGCGAGGATATGCCACAATTCGCCGTTCGCCATCGCGCCGGCATGCAGTTCCGCCCCCGGGATGGTGGTGAAGCGGTTGGTGCGCAAGGCGCGGGTGTCGGTGACCGGATAGCCGTAGGCGCCGATGAAATGATCGGTCAGGCTGATGAAGTCATAGCCCTCGTCGGCATAGCGGCGGCAGACTTCGGCCGGGTCCAGCACGCCGTCGGAGCGGTTCGAATGGGTATGCAGGTTGCCGCGGAAGAACCGTCCTGGCGCGGTGAAGGTCTCGGTCATCGGCGGCCCTCCGGCCCTAACGCATCGGATGGTCCGGGCATACCGCAGCTTTGCGACAGGCGGAATGCGCCGCCGTCTAGAGGAACAGCGGGCGCCGATCGCCCGCGGCCACCCGGCGCAGCACTGCCGGGTAAAGCCGGTGTTCGGCCGCCAGCACGCGGGCGGCCAGTGTCTCGGGGGTGTCGCCCGGATGCACCGGCACCCGGGCCTGCCCGAGGATCGGGCCGGCGTCGAGATCGGCCGTGACCTCGTGCACCGTCGCCCCCGCCTCGGCGTCGCCGGCCGCGAGCGCGCGGGTATGGGTGTGAAGGCCGGGGTATCTGGGCAGCAGCGAGGGGTGGATGTTGAGGATCCGCCCGGCGTGACGCGCAACGAAGGCCGGGGTGAGCACGCGCATGAAGCCTGCAAGGCAGATCAGGTCGGGCGCGGCCGGGGCGAGCGCCGCGTCGAGCGCGGCCTCGAAGCCCGAGCGGTCGGGGAAGGCGCGGTGATCGACGCAGGCGACGGGGATGCCGAGGGCGGAGGCGCGCCCGAGACCGCCCGCATCCGGCACGTTCGAGACGACCAGCACCGGGCGTGCGGGGTGATCGCCCGTCATGCTGCGGGCCAGCGCGAGCATGTTCGACCCCGACCCCGAGATCAGGATGGCGACGCGGACCATCCCGCCGGTCAGCCCGGCGCGCCGGTGTAGCGCAGGCCCGAGCCCTCATCGACATGGCCGAGGGGGATCACCGTCTCGCCCATGGCGCGCAGCAGGTCCGCCAGCGCCCCCGCCCGGTCCGGCGCGACCACCGCCACCATGCCGATGCCGCAGTTGAAGGTGCGCAGCATCTCGGCTTCGGCGATCCCGCCCGCGTCCTGCAGCCAGGCAAAGACCGGCGGCAGCGCCCAGGCGCCGCGGTCGATCGCCGCGCCGAGGCCCTCGGGCAGCACGCGGGGCAGGTTCTCGGTCAGCCCGCCGCCGGTGATATGGGCAAGCGCATGCACGCCCCCCGCCCGGATCGCCGCAAGCGCCGGGCGCACATAGAGCCGCGTCGGGGCGAGCAGCGCCGCGCCGAGCGTGCCGGGGCCGAAGGGGGCAGGTGCGTCCCAGCCGAGGCCCGCCGCCGCGGCCACCCGGCGCACGAGGCTGAAGCCGTTGGCATGCAAGCCGTTCGATGCGAGGCCCAGCAGGACGTCGCCAGCGGCCACGGCTTGCGGCAGCGCCGCCCCCCGCTCCATCGCGCCGACCGCAAACCCGGCGAGGTCGAAGTCGCCGCCGTGATACATCCCCGGCATCTCGGCCGTCTCGCCGCCCACCAGCGCACAGCCCGCGGCCGCGCAGCCCTGCGCGATGCCGTCTATCACCGCGGCCGCCTGATCCACGTCGAGCCGGCCAGTCGCGAAATAGTCGAGGAAGAAGAGCGGCTCGGCGCCCTGGCACACGAGGTCGTTCACGCACATCGCGACAAGGTCGATCCCCACCCCGCCGAGGATCCCGGTGTCGATCGCCAGGCGCAGCTTGGTGCCCACGCCGTCGGTGGCCGCCACGAGGATCGGGTCGGCATAGCCGGCCGCCTTGAGGTCGAAGAGCGCGCCAAAGCCGCCGAGCCCCGCCATCGTGCCGGCCCGCGCGGTGCGCGCCGCCATCGGCCCTATCCGCTCGACCAGCGCATTGCCCGCGTCGATGTCGACGCCGGCGGCGGCATAGGTCAGTCCCTGGCTTCGATCGGTCATGGCAGGTCCCCCGGCGCTGCACCGGCCCTAGCGCATCGCCGGGCGGGCGGCAACGGCGCGTCAGGCCTCGGGCGGTGTGGCGGGCGCGCTGCGGCCGCGAAACCCGGTCGCGACGACGAATTTCTCGGCGCTGTCGGCGCGCGAGGCGGGCGGCTTTTCGTTCACGACCTTGCGGAAATTCTGCTTCAGCAGCGTTTGCAGCCCGCTTTCGGCCCCGCCTGCCAGCACTTTCGCGACAAACGTGCCGCCTTCGTCCAGCACGTCGAAGGCGAACTGTGCCGCCGCCTCGCACAGCGTGACGATGCGCAGGTGATCGACCTGCCGGTTGCCCGATGCCGCCGGCGCCATGTCAGACATCACCACATCGGCCGGCCCGCCGAGCCAGGCCTTGACCTGCCCATCCGCGCCGTCCTCGAGGAAGTCGAGCACATGCAGCTCTACCCCCGGGATCGGCGCGACCTCCTGCAGGTCCACACCGATGATGCGGCCCTGCGGCTTGCCCCGCGTCTCGCCGAGCGCGTTGATTCGCGCCGCCGCCACCTGTGCCCAGCCGCCCGGCGCGCAGCCGAGATCGACCACCCGCGCACCGGGGCGCAGGAAGCGGTGCTTGTCGTCGAGCTGCAGGATCTTGTAGGCCGCCCGGCCGCGATAGCCCTCGCGCCGGGCCTGGATCACGAAGGGATCGTTGAGCTGGCGTTCCAGCCACAGCTTGGACGACAACGTGCGCCCCCGCGCCGTCTTGACCCTGACCCGCAGATCGCGCGTGCCGCGCCCGGATGTGCCTGTCACGGCCTTTGCCCCCTCATGTCATGGGCCCGTCGGTCAGCACCCCGTCGGCGGCCATCTGCGCGTAGAGCAGCCCCTCGCGCAACCCCCGGTCGGCCACCGACAGCCGCTCGGTCGGCCAGATCCGCATCAGCGTCTGCAGGATCGCCGCCCCCGACATGATGAGCATGTGCCGATCCCGCCCGATCCGCGGATCGCTCCGCCGCCCCTCGGGCCCGAGCGACAGGTAGTCCCGGATCACCGCGTCGATCTGCGCCGAGGTCATGGTGAGCCCGTCCACCTTCGCCCGGTCGTAGCGCCGCAGGCCCAGCCAGGATGCCGCGACAGTGGTGATCGTGCCGCTCGTCCCGATGATCTGGAAACCGGCGGGCGGCGGGGCGCCGGTCGCATAGGGGCCGAAGCGCCCGAGGTTTTCCTCGAAGAACCAGGACATGAGAGCAAAGCGCGCCGCATCGTCCTCGACATCGCCGAACTGCTCGCGCAGCGTCGCCACCCCGAGCGGCACGCTGATCCAGTCCACCACCCGCGGTTCGGCCCCCGCGCCCTCGACGCGGAACCCGGTCGAGAAGCGCAGCAGCGCGCGCTGGCGGTCCTGCGGCGCGACCGCCCGCAGGTCGATCCAGACGAGCTCGGTCGAGCCGCCGCCGATATCGACCACCAGAAGCTGCTCGGTCTCGCCCGTCACCAGCGGCGCGCAGGACACGACCGCCAGCCGCGCCTCCTCCTGCGGCGCGATGATCTCGAGCGAAAGGCCCGTCTCGCGCCGCACCTGCCGGATGAAGTCGCGCGCATTGCGCGCCCGGCGGCAGGCCTCGGTCGCAACGAGGCGCATCCGCCGCACGCCGTGCGATTCGAGCTTCTTCTGGCAGATGCGCAGCGCCTGCACCGTGCGCCCCATCGACGCCCGGCTCAGCCGCCCGGACGCCTCGAGCCCTACGCCGAGCTGCACCGTCTTGGAAAAGCTGTCCACGACAAGGAACTGCGACCCCCGCGGCCGGGCGATCAGCATCCGGCAGGAGTTCGTGCCAAGATCGAGCGCCGCATAGAGCGGCGCCGGATCGCTATCAGGGGTGCCGGACGGTTCGACCGGCGGGACGGCACCTTCCGGCGCCGCCACATCATTCGGGACCGCGTCCGCACCCTCGGGACGCAGGGGCGCCATTGCCGCCCTCCGATATAAGGTTGTCACAAAGCTAGACGCGCTTGGCCGTGCACGCAAGGGTGCAGGCCCCCGATGTTCGATCCGCCTCATGGCGACGGTGCGGATTATTCATGCGCCCGCCCCTCGCCGTCTCCGCGCGGCTGCGATACATCCGGGGGGCGTCGCGAACCGCGCCCGCGACGTCGAAAACGGCGGCGGAGGCGCGGCTGGAGCGACTAGAACCAACGCAAGGCCGGGGCAGGGGGATCGCATGCCGGATGTGACAATCGTGTTCTGGCGCGACATTCCGGCCCAGGTCATCGTCGGGCGGGGTCGGGGCGGCGCCAAGGCCGCCCTGCCGGAGCGGTTCGAACAGGCAATCGACCGCTGCGCGATGCGGATCGGCGCGCGCGACAGCGACGCCTACATGGCCGAATGGCGCAAGGCGCCGCCCTATGCGGCCGAGGGCGATCCGGCCGCCATCGCCGCGGCCGAGGCCGCGCGGCTCGACGCCGAATACGACGCGGCCCGCCTGCGGCGACTGATCGAAAACGACGGGCGCGCTTGAGCCTGCACGGGAGAGGAAGATGGCGCTCTTGAACTTTCGCCGCTCGGCCGCCGCCGAAACCGAGGACATCGGCGCCCTCGCCGCGTTTCTGGCCGGCTTCTCGATCGAGGTCATGCCGCGCACGGCGGAAAAGATCGCCGATTTCCGCCCCCTGCTGCCGGCCGGCACGCGCGTCTACATCGCCCATATCGACGGCACCCCGATCGCCGACATGGTCGCCACCGCCGCCCGCCTGCGCCGCGAGGGGTTCGAGCCGATGCCGCACTTCCCCGCCCGCATCATTCCAGATGCGGGCACCCTGCGCGACTGGGTTGCGCGCTACCGTGGCGAGGCGGATGTGCGGCAGGCGCTGTTGCTGGCGGGGGGCGTGGCCAGCCCGGCAGGATCGCTCGCCTCCTCGATGGATCTGCTTGAGTCGGGCGCCTTCGACGGGTTCGAGCGGCTGCATGTCGCCGGCCACCCGGAGGGCAACCGCGACATCGACCCCGACGGATCGGATGCGAACGTGATGGCCGCGCTGCGCTGGAAACAGGCCTTCGCGTCGCGCAGCGATGCCACCATGGCCATCGCGACGCAGTTCTGTTTCGAGGCCGCGCCGGTGATCGCCTGGGCCGACCGCCTCGCAGCCGAGGGGATCGCCCTGCCGATCCACATCGGCGTTGCCGGGCCGGCCAAGCTCCAGACGCTGCTGCGCTTTGCCATCGCCTGCGGTGTCGGCCCCTCGCTGCGCGTGTTGCAGCGGCGGGCCAGGGATGTCACCAAGCTCCTGCTGCCCTTCGAGCCGACCGGGTTCCTGACCGAACTCGCCCGCCACAAGGCCGCCCATCCCGGCTTCGGGATCGAGGCGGTCCATTTCTTTCCCCTCGGCGGCATCGGTGCCACCGCGGCCTGGACGCAGGAGCATCACGGCGCATGACACGGACCGTCCTCGAATCGAAAACCAAGACCGTCGTCATCGGGTTTGACGAACCCTTCTGCGTGATCGGCGAACGCATCAACCCGACGGGGCGCAAGAAACTCGCCGCCGAGCTCGAACAGGACGATTTCTCGACCGTCGAGCGCGACGCGCTCGAACAGGTCGCCTGCGGGGCCATGGTGCTCGACGTCAACTCGGGCGCGGTGTTCACCAACCGCATGGCGTCCGATCCGCGCTATGCCGACAACAATTTCGTCGAGCCGCCCCTGATGCGGGCGCTGATCGAACGGGTGCAGGCCATCGTCGATGTGCCGCTGTGCATCGACAGCTCCGTTCCCGGCGCGCTCGAAGCGGGGCTCATGGCCTGCGAAGGGCGGCCCCTGCTCAATTCCGTGACCGGCGAGGAGGAGCGGCTGGAACGCGTCCTGCCGCTGGTCAGGAAATACAACGTGCCCGTCGTCGCGATCTCGAACGACGACACCGGCATCTCGCCCGATCCCGACGTGCGCTTCGCCGTGGCAAAGAAGATCGTGGACCGCGCGGCCGATTTCGGCATCCCGGCGCAGGATATCGTGGTCGATCCGCTCGTCATGCCGGTCGGCGCCATGGCCTCGGCCGGGCGGCAGGTGTTCACCCTGGTCAAGCGCCTGCGCGAGGAACTGGGGGTCAACACGACCTGCGGCGCCTCCAACATCTCCTTCGGCCTGCCGCACCGGCACGGGATCAATGCCGCCTTCCTGCCGATGGCGATCGGCGCCGGCATGACCTCGGCCATCATGAACCCCGTCCGCATGGCCGAGATGGAGGCGATCCGCGCCGCCAACTTCCTGATGGACCACGACCCGAACGGCGGCGAATGGATCCGCTTCGCCCGGATCGTCGAGGCGGTCGAGGCGGGCACGCCCTTCCCCGAGGCCGCCGCCGCCGCCACCCAGGCCGCGAGCGGGCGCCGCGGCGGACGCCGCGCCCGCGGCTGAGCCTTCCGCGGCCCGACCCGGCGCCGCGTCTGCTTCACTGTTCCCGAAATACTCCGGGGGTCCGGGGGCTGGCCCCCGGACGCCGCAGCCTGCGCCGACGCTGTCTCAATGCGCCGCCGCGACCGCCCGCTTCGTCATCACCCCGACGAGATGCGCGCGGTATTCGGGCGTGCCGTGCAGATCGCCGATCATGCCCTCCGCGGCGACCGACAGCCCCTCGACCGCCGCGGCCGAGAACGACGCCGACAGCGCCGCCTCCGCCTCGGACCAGCGGAACACGCCGCTCTCCGACGCGCCGGTGACCGCCACCCGCACCCCGCCGGCGAATTTCGCGACGAACACCCCGACCAGGGCAAAGCGCGAGGCGGGCTGCGCGAACTTCACATAGGCCGCCTTTTCCGGCACCGGAAAGCGCACCTCGGTGATGATCTCGCCGTCCATCAGGGCCGTCGTGAACATCCCTTGGAAGAAGTCGTCGGCCGCGATGCTGCGCGTGCTCGTGACCACCGTCGCCCCCGAGCCGAGCACGCCCGCGGGGTAGCAGGCCGAGGGATCGTTGTTGGCCAGGCTCCCCCCGATGGTGCCGCGGTTGCGCACCGCCGGATCGCCGATCTGCCCGGCCAGCGCGGCGAGGGCGGGGTAATGCGTCGCCGCCTCGCGCGCGACCGTTGCATGCGTCGTGGCCCCGCCGATGTGCAGGCCCCCCTCGCCGCGGCAGACGCCCCGCATCTCGGCAATGCCGGTCAGGCTCACCAGCGTGGCCGGCGCCGCGAGGCGCTGCTTCATCGTCGGGATGAGCGTCTGGCCCCCCGACAGGGCCTGCGCCCCGTCATGGCCCATGGCCGCCACGGCATCGGCGATGGTCGAGGGTTTCACGAATTCGAAGTTGTGCATCCTGTCCTCCTGTGTGCCCCCCGCCCCCGGCCCCGCGGGGCCGGGGGGAGGGGGGCTTTCCCTCAGTGCCGGTTCATCGCCGCCCAGACCCGGGCGGGCGTCAGCGGCATGTCGATATGGGTCACATGGGTATGGCCCGCGCGGTGCAGCGCATCGATCACCGCATTGACCACCGCCGGCGGCGAGCCGATCGCCCCCGCTTCGCCGCAGCCCTTCACCCCGAGCGGGTTGTGCGTGCAGGGCGTGATGCAGGAATGATCGACCGCGTAGAACGGCAGATCGTCGGCGCGCGGCATCGCATAGTCCATGTAGGACCCGGACAGAAGCTGCCCGTTCTCGTCATAGGCGCAGGCCTCGAGCAGCGCCTGTCCGATGCCCTGGGCCAGCCCGCCATGCACCTGTCCCTCGACGATCATCGGGTTGACCACGTTGCCGAAATCGTCGGCCGCGGTGAACGACAGGACGGTGACCTTGCCGGTCTCGGGATCGACTTCGACTTCGCAGCCATAGGCGCCGGCCGGATAGGTGAAGTTCGACGGGTCGTAGAACGCCGTTTCCTCGAGCCCCGGTTCGAGGTTTTCCAGCGGGTAGTTGTGCGGCACATAGGCCGCCAGCGTCACCCCGGACCAGTCCACCGACCTGTCGGTGCCAGCGACGGTGAACTTGCCGTCCTTCAGCTCGATGTCGCCCTCGGACGCCTCGAGAAGGTGGGCCGCGATCTTCTTGGCCTTGTTGACGATCTTGTTGGTCGCCTTGACGAGGGCCGAGCCGCCGACCGCGAGGCTGCGCGAGCCGTAGGTGCCCATCCCCATCGGGGTGTTGGCGGTATCGCCATGAACGATCTCGACCTGAGCGGCGTCGATGCCGATCATCTCGGCCACCACCTGCGCGAAGGAGGTTTCGTGCCCCTGTCCGTGGCTGTGGCTGCCGGTCATCACCGTGATGGATCCGGTGGCATTCACCCGCACGGTCGCGCTTTCGTAAAGTCCCGCCCGCGCGCCGAGCTGGCCCACGAGGTTCGACGGCGCGATGCCGCAGGCCTCGATGTAATGCGCAAGGCCGAAGCCGCGCAGCTTGCCGCGCGCCGCGCTTTCGGCCCGCCGCGCCTCAAAGCCGGCCAGATCGGCCATCTCCAGCAGCTTGTCCATCGTCGCGTGGTAGTTGCCGGTGTCGTAGACCACCGCGACCGGGGTCTGGTAGGGGAATTCGGTCACGAAATTCCGCCGCCGGATCTCGATCGGGTCGATCCCCAGTTCGCGCGCCGCCTTGTCAACGATCCGTTCCAGCTGGAACGTCGCCTCGGGCCGGCCGGCGCCGCGATAGGCGTCCACCGGGACGGTGTTGGTGAACACCGCCTTGACGTTCACATAGATCAGCGGGGTCTTGTAGTTCCCCGCCATCAGCGTGCCGTGCAGCCAGGTCGGGACCGAGGGCGCGAAGGTCGAAAGATACGCGCCCATGTTCGCGTGTGTCTCGGTGCGGATGGCAAGGAAATGGCCCTCGGCATCCAGCGCCAGTTCCATCCGGGTGACATGGTCGCGCCCGTGGGCGTCGGTCATGAAGGCCTCGGACCGGCTCGCGGTCCATTTCACCGGGCGGCGCAGCTGCTTGGCGGCGAAGGTGCAGAACGCCTCTTCGGCATAGTGGAAGATCTTGGTGCCAAAGCCCCCGCCCACATCCGGCGCCACCACGCGCAGCTTGTGCTCGGGAATGCCCAGCACGAAGGCGCCCATCAGCAGGCGGATCACATGCGGGTTCTGGCTGGTGGTGTAGAGCGTGTGCTGGTCGGTCGCCCAGTCGTAATCGCCCACCGCCACCCGCGGCTCCATCGGGTTGGCGACGAGGCGGTTGTTCACAAGCTCCAGCGTCGTGACGTGATGCGCCTTGGCAAAGGCCTCGTCCACCGCCGCCTTGTTCTCCTCGACAAAGCCCCAGTCGTAGCAGAGGTTCGAGGTCAGATCGTCATGCACCTTGACCGCGCCGGGCGCCAGCGCCGCCTTCATGTCCACCACGGCGGGCAATTCGTCGATATCGACGACGATCGCCTCGCAGGCATCGCGCGCCTGCTCATAGGTCTCGGCCACGACCACCGCGATAGGATCGCCGACATGGCGCACCTTGCCGTCGGCCAGCACCGGATGCTTGGGTTCCTGCATCGGCTTGCCGAACCGGTCGGTCACGCACCAGCCGCAGGGGAGCCCGCCCACGCCGGCGAAATCGGCAGCCGTGAAGACCCGCAGCACACCCGGCATCCCGGCCGCTTGCGTGCTGTCGATCCGCCGGATCGTGCCGTGCGCGACCTGGCTGCGCAGGAAACAGGCATGCGCCTGCCCGCGCAGGTTGATGTCGTCGGTATAGCGTCCGCGGCCCGTCAGGAACCGCACATCCTCGCGCCGCTTGGTGCTCGCGCCAATTCCGCCGTCTTTCGGCATGGTATCCTCCCGTTGATCCGTGTCGCGGGGGGGAATACCCCCGCCCCTCGCAGTCGGGCCGCAACGGTCGATGCCCTGCGGCGGCCCGGAAATTCGCTCGGCCCGGCGGGCCTATTCGGCTGCGATGCCGATCCCCGACACATCCTGCCCCGAGGCCGCCAGCACCGCCTTGACGATGTTGTGATAGCCGGTGCAGCGGCAGAGGTTCCCCTCGAGGTAATGGCGCACCTCGGCCTCGGTCGGCTTCGGGTTCTCGGCCAGCAGCGCGGCGGCCGACATCACCATGCCGGGCGTGCAGAACCCGCACTGAAGCCCGTGGTGGTCCTGGAACGCCTGCTGCAACGTGCCCAGCGAGCCGTCGGCATTGGCCATCCCCTCGATCGTGCGCACCTCGGCCCCGGCCGCATCGAGCGCCAGCACGGCGCAGGACTTGACCGCCATCCCGTCCACATGCACCACGCAGGCGCCGCATTGCGACGTATCGCACCCCACATGCGTGCCGGTCAGTCCCAGACCCTCGCGCAGGAACTGCACCAGCAGCGTGCGCCCCTCGACCTCGCCGGAAACCGTGCGGCCGTTGACGGTCATCGTTACCTTGGTCATGAACCCCTCCCTTGGTTGTGCAGGACTAAAGCATGCGGGGCCCGCCCCGCCTATCCCACCTTTGGCCTAGTCGTCGTCCGCGCCCGGCGCGCCGCCCTCGCGCGGTTGCGGGCGGATCGGGATTTCCTTGAGCAGCCCGCCCACCCCCATGGCCGCGATCATCGCATCCGTCACGTCGATGCCGCAGGCGATCCGCTCCAGCACCCAGTCGGCGCCGTTGAGCGCGGGGCTGCGGGCGCAGCCCGGAAGGCCGATCACCGGCCGCCCGCCCTGATCGCCGAGGAACAAGAGGTTCCCCGGATCGACCGGCATGCCGAACCGCGTCACCCGCCCCCCCGCCGCCCGAACCGCCGCCGGCGCCGTGTCCTGCGGGTCGGACGTGGCGCTACCCGTCAGGATCAGCACCATCTCGCCCGCCAGCGCCGTCATCGCCGCCGCCAGCGCACCCGTGTCATGGTCAACCTCCGCCACCCCCGCCAACGTGACGCCGAGCGCGGCGAGCCGCCCCTCGACCGCGCGGCGCCCCTTGGCGTTGAGCTTGGCCGGCTGGCCCGGCACCGCCGTCAGGATCAGCCCCGCCGTCCGCCGCACCACCGGTAGCACGCGGATCGCCCCGCCCCCGGCGGTGCAGGCGGCATCGAGCGCGCGGTCGCGCACGGCATAGGTGATGATCTTGACCGTCCCGACCAGTTGCCCCGGAACCACGCGCGCAAGGGGCGCGAGCGTGGCCAGCGTGATCGCCGGGTCGATCCGGTTGAGCGCATGGATCGCCTCGGCATCGACGGCCGCAACCCCGGCGCAGGCCGCATGCAGGTTCACCCGCCCGGTGAAGGCAGCCCCGACGGTCAGGCAGGCCGCGCCCGGATCGGGCACGAGCGCCGCCGCCAGCCGCGCCGCCGCCGCATCCTCGCCCACATCCGACGGACCCGGCCGCGCGACCCAGACTTCGGCCACCCCGGCCGTCCGCAGCGCGGCGATCTCGTCCGGGCCGAGCCTCTGGCCCTTGCGCAGCCGACCGCCCGCGACCGCCTCGGAATGGGCAAGCACCGCCCCCTCGGCCAACCCGACGGGAACCGGGCCGAACTGCATCACGCCGCCCCGTTCCGCCCCGGCCGGCGCAGCGCCTGCGTCACCGCGGCCAGGATCGACACCGCGATCTCGGCCGGTGTCCGCGCCCCGATGTCGAGCCCGACCGGCGCGTCGAGCCGCCCGATCTCCGCATCGCCGAACCCCGCCGCGGCCAGCCGCGCCACCCGCGTGGCATGGGTCCGGCTGGAGCCGAGGCAGCCGATGTAGAACGCCGGCGAGCGCAGCGCGACCGTCAGCGCCGGATCGTCGAGCTTGGTGTCATGCGTCAGCGTCACGATCGCGGTGCGCGCATCCGGCGCGACCTCCGCCAGCGCCTCGTCCGGCCAATCCTCGCTGATCGTGACGCCTGGAAAGCGCCCTGCGGTGGCGAAGGCCGCCCGCGGATCGACCACCGTCACGTCATAACCAGCAAGCTGCGCCATCGGCACCAGCGCCTGCGCGATATGCACCGCCCCCACGATCACCATCCGCAAGGGCGGGTTGTGGACGGCAACGAACCGCCCGCCCTCCTCCATCCCCGACCGGTCGGCGCGCAACCGCGCATCCACCGCCGCATCCGCCCCCGGCGCGACCAGCGCCCGGGCCCAGCCGGCCGTGTCCACCGCCAGCGCCACGGCCCGCCGCGCCGCCCGCGCCGCCACGAGATCGGCCAGCAGCGCCTCGGGCAGCGCCGCGCTCCCCTCGCCCACCGGCTCGACCAGCACCCGGATCGTCCCGCCGCAGGCGAGCCCCACTGCAAAGGCCGTCTCGTCGCTCACCCCGAAGGTCAGAAGGCGCGGCAACCGGTCCGCCAGCGCCTCCTGCGCCGCGATCACCACTGCCCCCTCGACACAGCCGCCCGAGACCGATCCCATGATCTCGCCCGCCGCCGAGACAGCAAGCTGGCTGCCCGCTTGCCGCGGCGCCGACCCCCAGGTTTCCACCACCGTGGCAAGCGCCGCCCCGCGCCCCGCCCGGTGCCAGTCCAGCGCGATCTCCGGTATCCGGTCGTGCCCCGCCCGTTCCATCATGCGGCTCCCCCCCCGCCGCCGATCTTGCCCGTTCCCGCCCCGCGCGCAAGCCGTCCGTCGCGCTGCGCCTTTCGTCTTCAGGCTGGCCCAAATATCCCGGGGGGGCCGGGGGGCTGGCCCCCCGGGGCCGACATCAGGCGCATCGCCCGGGCCTTCTCCCCCGCATCCCCGGGGTCCGAGATCGCCGCCGCCAGCGCCGCGAGCGAGGCCACCGAATGCCCGGCCCGGAACGCATCCACATGCGGCAGCATCGCCCGGATCCCCGCCGCCTTGGGCGCAAACCCGTCCCAGCGCAGCAACGGGTTGAGCCAGATCAGCCGGCGCGCCGACAGATGCAGCCGCTCGGCCTCGCGCGCCAGCGCCGCGGGCGCGCCGCGGTCCAGCCCGTCGGTGATCAGCAGCACCACCGCGCCCTGCCCGAGCACCCGCCGCGACCAGTCGCGGTTGAAGGCATGCAGGCAATCCCCGATCCGCGTGCCGCCCTGCCAGTCCTGCGCCTCGCGTCCCGCCGCCGCCAGCGCCGCATCCGCGTCGCGCCGGCGCAAATGGCGCGTGATGTTGGTCAGCCGCGTGCCGAAGGTGAAGGCATGGACCTGCGCCCAGCCCTGCCCCTGCCGGTTGGCCACCGCATGCACGAAATGCAGCACCAGCCGCGAATACTGCGCCATGCTCCCCGAGATGTCGCAGAGCACCACGAGGTTCGGCCACCGCGTCGCCGGCCGCCGCCCGGCGATCTCGAGCACCTCGCCGCCCCGCCGCAGCCCGGCCCGCATCGTGCGCCGCCAGTCGGCGCGCCGCCCGGCCCCGTCGGCCACCATCCGCCGCGACGGCAGCGGCCGCACCGGCAGGGCAAGGCGCGCCAGCATCCGCCGTGCCTCGGCGACCTCATCCGCCGACATCTGCTCGAAATCGAGACTGCGCAGCCGCTCTTCGGCGCTGAATGTCGCCGAGGCGTCGATCTCGATCCGCTCTTCCCCCGGCGCCTCGCGCCCAGCCTCGGGCGGCGGCCCGCCCGTCCCGTCCAGCAGCGCCTCGGCGGCCCGCCGCGCCGCGGCGGCAGCCGGCGTTTCCTCCTGCACACCGCGCACAGCCGGCAGCATGTAGCTCATCATGTGCTCGAGATAGCGCGGGTCGCGCCAGTAGAGGCGGAAGATCTGGTGGAACACCTGCCGATGCTCGGGCCGGCTGACGAAACAGGCATGCAGCGTCCAGTAGAAATCCGCCCGCGCCGTGAACCCCGCAGCCGCCACCGCCGCGATCGCATCGAGGATCCGCCCGCTGCCCACCGGCAGGCCGGCCCGGCGCAGGGCGCGTGCGAAATGCGTGATGTTGTCGGCGAGGCGGGGATGATCGGGCAGCGGAAGGTCGGCGTATTCGGCCATGGCGTGGTGCCTCTTGCAGGCGGCCGGGGGGCTTCACGCCCCCCGGACCCCCCGTGGAGTATTTCCGGAACGATGAAGACGCGCAGGTTCGGTCATGCCGGCTCGAGGCTGCGCCGCGCCTCGTCCAGCAGCCGCTTGGCCTCGGACCCCTGCAGCTTCCGGATATCGTCCTGGTATTTCAGGATCGCCCCCAGCGTGTCGGCGATCACCTCCGGCGACAGGCTTACGACATCGAGCGCCAGCAGGCACTTGGCCCAGTCGATCGTCTCCGCAACGCCGGGTTTCTTGAACAGATCCTCCGTTCGCAGCCGCTGGACGAAGGCAACCACCTCGCGGCTGAGCGCCGCCGATGCCTCGGGCGCGCGTGCGCGCAGGATGGCCATCTCGTGGTCGAAGGCCGGGTAGTCGACCCAATGGTAGAGACACCGGCGCTTGAGCGCGTCATGCACCTCGCGCGTGCGGTTCGAAGTCAGCACGACGATCGGCGGCGCGGGCGCGCGGATGGTGCCCAGTTCGGGGATGGTGACCTGGAAATCCGACAGCGCCTCGAGCAGGAAGGCCTCGAAGGGTTCGTCCGCGCGGTCCACCTCGTCGATCAGCAGCACAGGTGCCCCGCCCGGCTGCGGGCGCATCGCGGCCAGAAGTGGCCGCTCGATCAGGTATTCCTCGGTGAACAACTCGGCCTTGAGCGCGCCGCGATCCGCCCCGCCGCCCGCCCAGCCGCCGGCCTCTGCGGCCCGGATCGCGATCATCTGGGCGGCGAAGTTCCATTCGGCCACCGCCGAGGCGGCGTCGAGCCCCTCGTAGCATTGCAGCCGGATCAGACGGCGCCCGAGCGCCGCGGCCAGCGTCTTGGCAATCTCGGTCTTGCCTGTCCCCGCCTCGCCCTCGAGGAAAAGCGGCCGGCCGAGGCGCAGCGCGAGGAAGGTGACCGTCGCCAGCGCCCGCCCGCAGACATAGCCATGCTCGGCCAGCAGCGCCCGCACGCCGTCGATGGACCCGATATCGCGCATGACGGCCGCATCCCCCCGGTTCTCGTCCGAACTGCACGCCACCGTGGCGGTGCAAGGGCCGGCGGTCAAGCCGGCGGGTCTGCGACCTTAGGTCATGTCCGAAGCAACTTAGCACCCGCCGCGGACGGCAGGTCGGCCGCTCCTCGACCGGCCCCGAGACCATCGTGCCGGCCCCGCGCGTCGATTCCCCCGCCCGTCAATTCTCTCGCTTCGCGTCTCGCGTTCTGCCTGCACAGCCTCCCTGTCAGCCCGCCACGGTCAGCGGCGGCAGCACCCGCTCGATCCGCGCCCGCATCGGCTCGTGCTGCGGCGGCAGCTTGAGCGTGCTGCCAAGAGCCTCCACCGGCTCGTCGACCGCAAAGCCCGGCGCGTCGGTCGCGATCTCGAACAGAACGCCTCCCGGTTCGCGCACATAGACCGCCTTGAAATACTGCCGGTCGATCACCGGTGTCGTCGGCAGGCCGATGGCGGCGAGCCGGTCCATCCAGCCAAGCTGATCCTCTGCCGTCGGGGCGCGAAAGGCAACATGGTGGATCGAGCCCGCACCCTGCCGCCCCGGTGCCGCGCCATCGACGCGCATGAGGTCGATCACATCCGCCCGCGCGCCGCCCGGCGCAACGAGGCGCTGCCGCTCGACACGGCCACGCGTCTCGGAGCCGCCATCGCCATAGCCGAACACATCCGACAGGATCCGTGCCGTCGGACCCGGATCGCGCAGCCAGAGCGTGACCGAATGAAACCCGTCTGTCTCCCCTTCCGCGATCCCCCCGGCGCCGACCGCATCGCCCGGCACCGCCTCCAGCGCGCCGCGATCCGTTTCGACCAGCTCCACCATCGCCCCGTCCGGGTCGCGCAAGGTCACAACGCGCTGCCCGAACCGCTCCACCGGCTCGGACAGCGCGACGCCCGCCGCCGCAAGCCGCGCCCGCACCGCCTCGAAACGCCCCGCCGTTACCGCATAGGCAAAGGCGCTCGCCATTCCCGGACCGGGTCGCCCCCGCGCCGCGCCGGCGAAGGGAAAGAAGGTCATGATCGTCCCGGGGCTGCCGGTCCGGTCGCCGTAGTAGAGATGATAGGTCTCCGGTGCATCGAAATTCACTGTCCGCTTGACCAGCCGCTGCCCGAGCACGCCGGTGAAGAAATCGGCATTCGCTTGCGCCGAACCGCAGATCGCCGTCACGTGATGCAGCCCGGGTATCGGTGTCATCGCATTCTCCTCATTCGCCTGTGGCTCTGCACATAACCGATTCCCAATGCGCACCAAACCGAAGCCGACGCGCATCATCGGCGCGCGAGCGCACATTACCCTTCAGGCTGGCCCAAATATCCCACGGGGGGCCCGGGGGGTGTGAAACCCCCCCGGTTCCGCCGCGCAGGGTGGCGACCGTCCGGGCGTCAGGCGCTGCGGGCCGTCGTGGCCTCCAGCCGCAGCGCCAGAACCCGGATCATCTCCAGCGCCACGTCGGGAAACTCGCGCAGGAGGCTCAGCAGCGTCGGCCGGTCGAGGCGCAGCAGCACGAGGTCGGTCGCTGCAACCATCGCCGCCGACCGCGGCCGGTCGGTCAGCAGCGCCATCTCGCCGACGATCTCGCCCGGCCCGATCGAGGCGACAGAAACCTCGCCCGCCGGCGTCGGGATGCGCACGTCCACGGTGCCCTCGATCACCACATAGGCCGCGTCGCCCGGCTCGCCCCGTTCGGCCAGCCGCTCGCCGGCCCGCAGTGTCGCGTTTTCGCCCATCAGCGCGATCACCCGCAGCCGCGGCTGGTCCACCCGCTTGAACAGCGGCATTTCCTTGAGGACGCCAAGGGTCTCTTGCAGGCTCATCGCCGGTCTCCCGCCATTCGGGCCGTCATTCTAGCACACCATCCGCTCCAAATTGCAGCACGCGGTCCGCATCCGTCGCGGCGGCATCGTTTGCCGCAGCGTAGACGATGCCGGCCTCGGGCAGATCGGCCCGGATCGCCACGCGCAGGGCGATGTCGGCCTGCCCCTCGCCGCCCGCCGGTCCGTCAAGCAGCAGATAGCGCGGCCGCTTGAGGATGGCCCGGACCAGCGCCACCCGCCTGAGCGCCGCGCCCGAAAGCCCCGCCTCGCCCAGCCGACGGGCAAGGCCGAGGCGCAGGAGCGCCGGGCGCAGGCCCTCGGCCTCGATCACCTGCTCGACCGCTTCGTCCAGCCGCTTCCACGCCGCGCGCCGGTCGAAACGGCGGCGGGCGTGCAGGATATTGTCCATCAGCGACAGGCCGGGGCTGAAGCGCGCATCGTCGAAGGCGATCAGGTCGGGGCGCGCCGCGACCAGCGGCCGGGCGCGCGCGCGCGCAGCAAGGATGCGCGTCTTGCGATCGTCCCCCAGCACGTCGAGCTGGTCGCGCGTCTCGACGAACCGCGCGGCGATCCGGCGCAGGATCGCGCGCGTCTTGCGGTCGATCCGGGCCAGGCCGCGGCCCTGCCAGTCGGCATAGAGCGCTGCGGCATCCTGGATCTCGGCACGGGTATAGCCGGCGAACCGGTCGAGCACCGGCGATTCCGCCCCCACCGCGTCCACCACCGCCTTGAACTCGGCCGCGATGTCCCAGCCGACGGCATCGAGAATCTCCATAGCGCCCGACTGGGCAAGGACCGGCCCCATCGGTTCGGCGCCAAGCTGGTCGGCCGCGTCCGCCTCGGGGACGGCCGGCAGGGCATAGAGAAGGTTGGCCAGCAGCGAGCCATTGGTGTTGTAGCGCGCCGGGTCCCATGGCTCGACCAGTGCCTCGAAATCCTGCGATTGCGCGGCGAAGCGGTCGCGCGCGGCGCGGATCGGGGCGGTCCAGCGCTCTGCCTCGTCCGGCGGGATGCGGCTGGCGAGCGCGAGCGACACGATGTCCTGCGCCAGCCCGTAGCGTTCGACCAGGTCCAGCAGCCGCGCCTCGAGCGCGGCGGCATCGCTGGCGCCGGCGGCGGCATAGTCGGTCCAGTCGCCGTCCGGGTCCACCGTGGCATTGCCGGTGCGCTGCGCCTCGCGCAGGAACAGGGCCGCCGCACCGACCGGATCGCGCAGGCTGGGCGCATGCCGCAGCACGCCGTAGAGCAGGTTGAGCCGCAGATCGCCGGTGAACATCCCCGGCTCGCGCCCGACATAGGCGACCGCCGCGCCGAGCTGCGGCAGCGTGGCATCGCAAAGCGCGACATCGCCGATCGTCACCCGGCCCGCCGCAGGCGCCGCGAGCCCCGCCATCAGGCGCAGCATCGCCTCGCGCGCGCCGCCCTCGCCGCCGAGCACCGCCACCGTCTCGCCCGGCGCGATCGTCAGGTCGCGCACCGAAAGCCCGCCCGTGCCCGGCCCGCCGGCCACATCCGACAGATGCATCGGGCCGTCCAGCGGCGGCCCGCCGACGCCCTGCACCCGGGCCTCGTCATAAACATCCGGGCCGACGAAGTTTTCCACCACAAAGGTGAAGCGCCCCGAGAAATCGGTCCAGCGCTGCGAGAAATCCAAGAGCTCCTTCCAGGGCGAGGCGACATCGCGGTAGGCCGCGATCACCGCCACGAGGCTGCCGAAATCGAGGTCGCCCTGGATCACCAGATACCCGCCGACCGAATAGAAGAAGAACGGCGGCAACTGGTTGAGGAAGTTGTTGATGAACTTGATGGTGAACTTGCGCTCGAACAGATCCTTGCGGATCAGCGTGTTGGAATGCAGCCGCTTGGACACCTGGGCAAGGTGCCAGCGCGCGGTGTCGTTGACGTGGATCTCGCCCACGTTCGACACGCTTTCCCCGATCCAGTCCGCCAGCACGCGGGTGTTGCGCGCGCGTTCCTTGTTCAGGCGGATCACCTTGGCCTGCAGCCGCGGGATCAGCCAGGCCTGGAACGGATAGAGTGCGATGGCGGCCACGCCGAGCCAGGGGTTCTGCACGAAGATGAAGACGATGTAGACGACCAGCAGCCCACCCTGGAACACCGGGGTCGCGATGATCTCGCCGATGAAGCCGCCCAGCGGCTCGATCTCGCCCAGCACGGACTGGATGATCTCGCCCGGGCGCGTCACGCGGAACCGTTCCATGCGGAACCGCATCACCCGCTCGTAGAGCATGTAGCGCAGCCGCCGCAGCATCCGCTCGCCCAGCATGCCGACGCTGACGTTGATCACCCATTTGAACGCGTTGATGAGGACGATCAGCCCGAGGAACACGCCGCACAAGAGCAGCAGATAGGGGATCTGGCCGAACTCGAACCCGAGGATCCGCCGGGGAAAATCGGTGCCCTTGATCGCCTCGTTGATGATGATCTTGGGGATTTCGAGCGAGATGTAGACAAGCGGAAAGCTCGCCAGCGTCAGCGCGAGGATGAAAAGCTGCTGCCGCTTGGAATGGCGCCAGGTGAAGGCGAAAAGCGTCGTGTCCATGCCTGTCCCCCGCGCGTCCGCGGACTATGCGGTGCCCGCACGGCCCCCGCAAGCGGGCCGTCAGAGGCGGTGGGTCACGCCTTCGCGCACCGCGAACACGCCGGGCCGCACCGCCTGCACCGCCGCCTCGATCGCCATGAGGTCGGCGTCGGTGCGAAAGGCGGCGTGATGGAACAGCCCGCAGCGCCGCAGGCCCGCCGCGGCCGCGATCTCGGCGCAGCGTTCCCAGTGGGCGTGGCCATAGCCGCGGTGGTCGCAGTAGTCGTCCGGGGTATAGGTCGCATCGAGGAACACCAGATCCGCGCCGCGCAGCAGGGCGATGAGCGCCGCATCGGCGGCACCGAAATCGGCCTCGAAGTCGGGAACATGAACGAACCGCCGCCCGCCGCGTTCCAGCCGCAGCGCGAGCGCGCCGCCGGGATGGCACACTGGCGCCGTGGTCAGCGCCGTGCCGTCGCCCAGATCGACGGTGCCCGAAATCGGCAGGGCGGCAAAGGTGAGCTGCGCCTTGAGGTCGCGCCGCCCGAAGGGCAGGAAGGGCGGCCGCATCAGCGCGTCCATCAGCGCCGCCCCATCCGCCACGCCGTCGCTTCCGGCATAGTGCAGCGTGACCGCAAAGCGCGCATCGTGCAGCGGGGTGAAGAAAGGCAGGCCCATGACATGGTCGTAATGCGCATGGCTCAGCACGATGTCGATCGCGCAAGGCCCCTCCTGCGCAAGCGCCCAGCCGAGCGGGACGATCCCGGTCCCGGCATCGAGAATGACGATCCGCGTCCCGTGCCGCACCGCGACACAGGATGTGTTGACCCCGAACACCGATCCGCCCGCCCAGGGCGGCGGCAGGGTGCCGCGCGCGCCATAGGCGGTGATCTCGAATCGGTCGGTCATCGCGGCCCTTGCGCTGGGCGGCCTGCAGACCGCATCGCAAAGCCTAGCGGCGCAAGCGGCCGGGTGCAAACCCCTGCGCCGCAAGGCCGCGGCCGGGGCCTTCAGTTGTAGGGATCGAGCGCATCGCGCAACCCGTCGCCGAGAAAGCTGAAGGCGAGCACGACCATGAACACCGGCAGCATCGGCAGCAGAAGCCACGGATAGATCTCGACCGCCGTCAGGTCGAGCGCATCGTTGAGCATCAGCCCCCAGCTCACCGCAGGCGCCCGCAGCCCGAGGCCGAGCAGCGACAGCGCGGTTTCCCCGAGGATCATGCCGGGGATCGACAGCGTGGCCGAGGCGACGAGATGGCTCATGAAATTGGGCATCATGTGCCGCCCGATGATCCGCCCCGTCGAGGCGCCCATGAGCTCGGCCGCGCGCACGTATTCCTCCTCGCGCAGGGCGAGGAACTTGGACCGGACGGCGCGGGCAAGGCCCGGCCAGTCCAGAAGGCCGAGGATGACCGAGATCATGAAGAACACGCCCACCGGCCCCCAGGTCGGCGGGATCGCCGCCGACAGCGCGAGCCAGATCGGCAGTTCCGGCAGGCTGCGCACGATCTCGATCGCGCGGCTGACAGCGGCATCGACGATGCCGCCGAAATAGCCCGCAACCCCCCCCAGCACGAGGCCGATGGCAAAGGCGATCGCCACGCCGATCAGCCCGACGGTCAGACTCAGCTGCGCGCCGAAGAGGATGCGGCTGTGGATGTCGCGCCCCAGCCGGTCGGTGCCCAGAAGATGCAGATCGGCCCCCTCGGGCGGGCAGAGCAGCCGCAGGTTGGTGCGGAAAAGGCCCAGCACGCTGTAGCTGCCCCCGCATTGCGTGAGGAACCGCAAGGGGCGGGGGTCGTCGCGGTCGGTGACGAAGACCGGCGTGAAGGTCTCGAAATCGATGGTCGAGGTCATCGGGTAGGTGACCGCGAGATGGCCGGCGGTGAAGAGATGGATGCCCTGCGGCGGCTTGAAGATCGCATCCGCATTGCGCTCGGCCGGGTCGTAGGTGGACAGGAACCCGACGACGGGCAGCGCAAGGTAGATCAACAGCAGAAAGACGCCCGAGACCAGCGCCAGCCGGTTGCGCCGGAACCGCCGCCAGACCAGCACCCAGGTCGGCGCGTCGAGATCGTGCCGTTCCAGCGCGCGCAGGCTCTCGCCCGGGTCATAGGGCTCGGCACTGACGTAATGCGCGGCCCGATCGGCCGGGTCGGGCGTGCCGGTCATTGCCCGCGCCCCGAATAGCGGATGCGCGGGTCGAGGATGGCCAGCAAGATGTCCGAGATCAGCATGCCGACCAGCGTGAGGACTGACACGAACATCAGGATGAAGCCCGACAGGAAATAATCCTGGCTGCGCAGCGCCGAGAGCAGGATCGGCCCGATCGTCTGAAGCCCCATCACGAGGCTGACGAGGACCGACCCCGACACGAGGCCCGGCAGCAGGTTGCCGATATCGGCCACGAACGGGTTGAGCGCCACCCGCAACGGATAGCGCACCACGGCCCGCCCGGGGGGCGATCCCTTGGCCAGCGCGGTGGTCACATAGGGCTTGCCGAGTTCGTCCAGCAGGTTCGCCCGGAGCCGCCGCACCATCCCCGCCATGCCGGACGTGCCGATCACGATCACCGGCACGATGAGGTGCAACAGGATATCGCCGATCTTGGCGAGGCTCATCGGCTCGTCGAGGAACCGGTTCGACATCAGCCCGCCGACCGGCAGCCCGAACCAGTGCGCGCCATAGTGGTAGAGGATCAGGGCCAGAAGGAAATTCGGCGTGGCAAGGCCGATGTAGCCGATGAAGGTCGCCAGGTAGTCGATCCAGCTGTTCGCCCGCACAGCCGCGATCGCGCCGAGCGGCAGGGCGACGAGATAGACGAAGAGGACCGTGAAGAAATTCAGCGCAAGCGTGAGCCACATCGCCTCTGCAACCACGTCGGCGACCGGGCGGTTGAGCTCGAACGACCAGCCGAAATCGCCCTGGATGAGGCCGGAAAACCCGTTCGGCCCCGGCCAGACGCCGATCCAGATCAGGTATTGCTGCCACATCGGCCGGTCGAGCGCGAATTCCCGCATCAGGAACTCGGCCCGCGCGATCGACGCCGCCTCGCCGGACACGCGCAACTGGGCGATCTGGTTGGACAGGAAATCGCCCGGCGGCAGGTTGACGATCACGAAGATCAGGACGCTGACCACCGCCAGCGTCCAGAGCATGGCCCAGACGCGCCTGATGACGAATGACAGCACGAACCGCCCCCCTCAGGCCCGCCCTGCCTCAGCGCGCAAAGAAGAACTCGTCCATCCGGTGCACGCCCAGATGCGCGCCGGGATCCCAGGCATAGATCGCCTCGACGGGCACGTTCATCAGCCGCCGCGACACCGCAACCGGCTGCGGCACGCCGCTGACAAGCCCGATGGCAAAGACCTGATCGGCATGGATGGCCAGCATCCGGCGCCAGATCTCGCCGCGCTCGCGTGCCGTTTCGCTGTGATTCCAGGCCCGGTAAAGCTCCAGCAGCTCCACCGCCTCGGGCAGGTCCGGCGGCTCGCCGGCCATGCCCCGGGTCTGGAAATGCTGGCCCCACATCGGCCAGCAGAACGTCGCCTGATCGACCGGGGCGAGCGCGTCGGGCGGCGAATCGGCCGTCGGGATGCCGTTGTCCCAGCCATACCAGATCGGCATCATCGATTCGCCGCGGTAGGCGGCATTGCGCAGGATGTCGCGGTCGAGCGGACGATAGATGAGCCGCACGCCGACCTCGCGCCAGGCCTCGGTCAGAAGCTCGATCGCATCGGCCTCTTCCTTGCGCTCGCCCGCACTCTCGACCACGATTTCGAGCCGCCGGCCGTCCGGCAGCAGGCGGATGCCGTCGGCTGCTCGCGCCGTCAGGCCCACCGCGTCGAGCAGCGCATTGGCGGCGGCGACGTCGCGCGTCGCCCAGGCCTCGGCCTTGGCGCGGTCATAGAACGGGCTGGCGGGCAGGGCGGCATTGGCCCGTTCCTCGGCCAGGCCGAAGAAGATCGACCGGTTGATCGCACGCCGGTCGGCCGCAAGGCTCAGCGCGCGGCGGAACCGCACGTCGCGAAACAGCGCGCGGAACCCCGGATCGACATAGTTGAGGTTGGGATAGAGCGCGATTTCCGACGCCACCCCCGACCGCCACATCCGCGTGTCATACCCGCCCGTCGCCTCGCCGCGCTTGAGCACGGGGGCATCGGCAAAGCTCAGGCCGCGCACCTGAAGATCGGTCTCGCCCAGCGTGACCTTGGACGCGACGAGCCCGCCGGCCGCGATGGTCACCTCGATCCGGTCGATATAGGGAAGCTGCGTGCCCTTCAGGTCGGTGCGATGGAAATACGGATTGCGCACAAGGACATAGCGCTGGTTGTTGGACGGCGAGGTGTTCACCCAAGGCTGCAGGGTCGGCAGATCCGGGTTGTCGAAATTATACATCTCGTCGATCTTGTTGTGCAGTTGCGCCCAGTTGCGCACCTTTTCGGCCGCCACGCGGGCGTCGAGCAGGGCGGTGTCGGTGTAGCGCGCGTGATAGTTGCGCAGCACATGCGCGGGGCGGTAGATGAACGGATCGCGCGCCTGTGCCAGCGTCGGCAGGAACCGCGGGTTGGGCGCGGCCCAGGCAAAGCGGATCGCCGTTTCCGACAGGATCGTGACCTCGGGCGGCGCGCCGTCGGCCAGCATGAAATCGGGCGGGCCGGATGGGGCAAGGTCGCTGTTGTTCGCCACATCCTCCCACCAGTAGCGGAAATCCTCGGTCGTGAAGGGATGGCCGTCCGACCAGCGATGCCCGGCGCGCAGGTGGAGGGTGAAGACCCTGTCGCCTTCGTTCTCGATGCTGCGCAGGATGTCGGGGGCCAGGCGATAGTCGGCATCATAGCCGACGAGGCGCGCATAGCCGTAGACCACCATCAGCCGGATGTCCCGCGCGCGGGTGAACATGGTGCGCAAGGTGCCGCCCTGTTGCCCGAGGATGCGCCCCCGCGCGGCCAGATCGACCACCAGCGGCTCGGCCGGCAGGCGATCGGCCAGCGCCGGAAGCCGCCCCGCCGCGACCTCGCCGGCGAGGATCGGCGCCTCCGCCCGCGCCCCGCCGCCGTTCAGACCCATCGCCAGCACCGCCGCCAGCAGGCCGATCGTCCAGTGTTTCATGCCGCAATCCTGACAAAATGCGCCGGCGCCACCTCGGTCAGGGGGGGCGCCGCGTCGCCGCGATAGCCGAAGGGGGAAGGCCAGTCCTGCGGCGCTCCCGCGCCCTGTGCTACCGCTGCAAGGTCAAGCCTTTGCGACAGGATGGGCTCGGGGGATGCCGCGATCAGTGCCCTTGTGTAGGGGTGGACCGGATTGCCGAACAGCGCCGCCACCGGTCCCTGCTCGACGATCCGCCCCGCCCGCATCACCGCCACATGGTCGGCAAGGTCCGCGACCACCGCGAGGTTGTGGCTGATGAAGAGATACGACAGCTCGAGCGCATCGCGCAAAGCCTTGAACAGCGCGAGCACCTGCGCCTGCACGCTCACGTCCAGCGCCGAGGTCGGCTCGTCGCAGATCAGAAGCTCCGGCTCGAGCGCAAGGGCGCGGGCGATCGAGATGCGCTGGCGTTGCCCGCCCGAGAAGGCATGCGGATAGCGCCCGAGGTGATCGGGCGACAGGCCGACCTGCCGCATGAGGTCCGCCGCCCGTTCGCGCCGCTCGCGCGGGGTGAGGCGGCCGTGGATCAGGAGAGGCTCGGTCAGGATGTCGGCGACCGGCATGCGAGGGCTGAGCGCGGCATAGGGATCCTGGAACACGATCTGCACCCGCGCGCGGAACGCCTTGAGCGCCGGGCCGCGCAGCGCCAGCACGTCCTCGGTCTGCCCGTCCCGGCCGCGGAAGGTCACCGTCGCGCCGGGGTCTGCGGTCTCGGCGCGCAGCACGAGCCTCGCGACAGTGGACTTGCCCGATCCGCTCTCGCCGACGATGGCCAGCGTCTGGCCCCGCCCGAGCGTGAAGCTCACATCGCGCACCGCCGCAACCGGTGCGCCGCGGCTGCGGTCGAACAGGCCCCTGCGCCGCGGGGCAAAGGTCTTGTTCAGGCCCGATACCGACAGGATCGGATCGCCCGAGGCCGCCTTGCCCGTCGCATCGGCCGGCACCATCGGTGCGGCCGCGACCAGTGCGCGGGTGTAGCCGTGCCCCGGCGCGCCGATTACCGCGGCGACGGTCCCCGCCTCCATCAGCCGCCCCCGGCGCAGCACCGCCACCCGGTCGGCCATGGCGCAGACCACGCCGAGGTCGTGGGTGATGAGGATCAGCGCCATGCCCCGCCGCGCCTGAAGCCCCTTCATCAGGTCGAGAACCTGCGCCTGCGTCGTCACGTCGAGCGCCGTCGTCGGCTCGTCCGCGATCACGAGGTCGGGGCGGGGGGGGGGGGGCCGGGGGGGGGGCGCCCCCCGGCCCCCCCCCCCCCCCCCCCGCTGCCGCAGCCCGCCCGACAGCTCGAACGGATAGGCGGCCCAGGCCCGCTCGGGGTCGGGAAAGCCGACCTCGGCAAAGGTCTCGAGGCAGCGCGCCCTGGCCGCCTCGGGGGTCATCGCGGCATGCAGCGTCAGCGCCTCGGCGACCTGCGCGCCGATCGTGTGCAAGGGCGACAGCGCGCTCATCGGTTCCTGAAAGATCATCGCGATCCGCGCGCCGCACAGCCGCCGCAGCGCCGGGCGCGGCAGCGCGAGCAGATCGACGGCCGGCGCGTCATCGGGCCGGAACCACGCCGCCCCCCGCGTGACCGCCGCCCCGCGCGGCAGAAGGCCCATGAGGGCCCGGCCCGACAGCGTCTTGCCCGACCCGCTTTCGCCGACGATGGCCAGCGTCTCGCCCCGCGCGAGCGCGAAGGACAGATCGTCCACGACCGGCGGCACGCCCGGGCCGAAGCCGACCGTCAGATGCTCGACCGACAGCAGCGGCGGGGCAGGGGGCATGGCTTTCCTCTCGCAGGCAGGGCGAGAATGTCAGCCAATGCGCAACGTGGCAACCTCGGACCGCGGGATCGGGCGCAGGCCCGGTCAGAGGCGCAGGTCGCTCTCGCCGGCGGCAAAGACGCTCTTGAGGTCGAAGAACACATGCCCCGCCCGGCCGAAGGCGCGGATCGCGCCGGGGCCGAGGGCAAGGAATTCGCGGTGCGTCACCGCCAGAAGGATGCCGTCATAGACCCCCGCCCCGGGCGCCTCGATCAGGCGCAGGCCGTATTGCGCCGCGGCGCGCGCGGGATCGGCCTGCGGATCCCACACGTCCACCGCCATCCCGCAATCGGCCAGATCGCGCACCACGTCGATCACCCGCGTATTGCGCAGATCGGGGCAGTTTTCCTTGAACGTCAGCCCCATGACCAGCACCCGCGCGCCCCGCGCAGCAATCCCCGCCCGCAGCATCGCCCGCAGAAGCTGCCCCGCGACATAGCCGCCCATCCCGTCGTTCACCCGCCGCCCGGCGAGGATCACCTCCGGGTGCAGCCCGACCGCCGCCGCCTTGTGCGTCAGGTAATAGGGATCGACCCCGATGCAGTGCCCGCCGACAAGGCCGGGGCGGAAGGGAAGGAAGTTCCACTTGGTCCCCGCCGCCCGGAGCACGGCGTCGGTGTCGAGGCCGAGCCGGTTGAAGAGGATGGCGAGTTCGTTGACCAGCGCGATGTTGAGGTCGCGCTGGATGTTCTCGATCACCTTGGCCGCCTCGGCCACCCGGATCGAGGGCGCAAGGTGGGTGCCGGCATGCGCCACCTGCGCATAAAGCGCATCGACCAGCGCCGCCGCCGCCGGAGTCGATCCGGCCGTGACCTTGACGATATCGGCCAGGCGCCGCGCCGGATCGCCCGGGTTCATCCGCTCGGGCGAGTAGCCGACATGGAAATCGCGGTTGAACGCAAGGCCCGAGGCGGCTTCGAGCACCGGCACGCAATCCTCTTCCGTCGCGCCGGGATAGACGGTGGATTCGTAGATAACCAGCGCCCCGGGCCGCATCGCCCGGCCCACGGTGCGCGAGGCCGCGATCAGCGGCCCGAGGTCGGGCCGCTTGTGCGCATCGATCGGCGTCGGCACGGTCACGACAAAGGTGTTGCAGGCGGCGAGATCGGCCGCGTCGCTGCTGAAGCGCAGCGCCGATGCGCGCAGCGCGCCCGCATCCACCTCGCGCGTGCGGTCGTGGCCGGCGCGCAGTTCCGCCACCCGGCCGGGGTCGATGTCGAACCCGAGGACCGGGCGATGCGCGGCGAAGGCGACGGCGAGCGGCAGGCCGACATAGCCCAGCCCGATCACCGCCGGGCGGATGGCGTCCAGCGCCGGCAGCATCTCAGCGCCCATGATAGTCGCGATACCAGCGCACGAAGGCCGCTATCCCCTCGCGCACACCCGTCTCGGGGCGAAACCCGGTGAGCGATTGCAGAAGGCGGGTATCGGCATCGGTCGCCGGCACGTCGCCCGGCTGCATCGGCAGGTAGATGCGTTCGGCCTTCTGCCCCAACACGTCCTCGATCGCCTCGACGAACTCCATCAGCCGCACCGGCCGGCCGCCGCCGATGTTCACCAGACGCCAGGGCGCGACGGGGCTGAGCGTATCGCCCTCGGCGATCGCCGCGCCGGGATCGGGGCGGGCGGGCGGGCAGTCGATCAGCAGGCGGATCGCCCGCACCAGATCGTCGATATAGGTGAAGTCGCGCCACATCTCGCCGTGGTTGTAGACCTCGATCGGGCGACCATCGAGGATCGCATCGACGAATTTGTAAAGCGCAAGGTCGGGCCGGCCCCAGGGCCCATAGACGGTGAAGAAGCGAAAACACGTCGTCGGCACGCCCCACAGATGCGCATTGGCATGCGACATCGCCTCCATCGCCCGCTTGGTCGCGGCATAGATGGTCAGCGGGGTGTCGGCCTTGTCGGTCTCGGCAAAGGGCATCGCGGTATTCGCGCCATAGGCCGAACTGGTCGAGGCGAGCAGCAGATGCGCCGCGCCGACCCGCCGCGCCTCTTCCATCACGTTGAAGCTGCCGGTCACGTTGCTGTCCACATAGGCCCGCGGCGCCTCGAGCGAATAGCGCACCCCCGCCTGGGCCGCGAGATGCACGATCACGTCCGGCCTTGCCGCATCGACCGCCGCCGCCAGTGCCGCGGTATCCTCGAGCATCGCCTCGGTCGCGGCAAAGCCGGGGTTCTGGCGCAGCATCGCATGCCGGCGGCGCTTGAGCGCGACATCGTAATAGTCGGTCATCCCGTCATAGCCGTGGACCGCGAACCCCTCGGCCAGCAGGGCCCGCGCGAGGTGGAACCCGATGAAGCCGGCCGTTCCGGTGATCAAGACGCGCCGCATCGCTCCCTCCTGTCCGCGGCGGTGTGCCGCCGCCCGCCTGCGGGCGCGACCCTAGCCGGGCGCGCCGCGATCGGAAAGCGGGCATCGCGGGCCCTTCACGGCGCGGGGGGCCGCGCAGGCCGGCCGGTCGCCGCCGGCGGCGCATGGGGCCGGCACGGTCCGACCTTGACGCGCCGAGGCGGAATACGCATAGGCTGCGTCATCGCAGGCAGCCTTGGCCGGGTAGATGGACGCACGGAACCCAACGCATGCCGCGTCCACCGGCCCCGGTGCCGGTTTTCGCGTCCTTCTCTACAGCCATGACACGTTCGGGCTCGGCCATCTGCGCCGCACCCGCACCATCGCCAGCGCGCTGACCGAGGCCTTTCCCGATGCCTCGGCGCTGATCGTGACCGGATCGCCGGTCGCGGGGCGATTCACTTTCCCCGAACGGGTCGATCACATCCGCCTGCCGGGGGTGACCAAGCTCGAGGACGGCAGCTATTCCTCGGACGGCCTCGGTCTCGACATCGACGAAACGACCTGGTTGCGCGGCGGCCTGATCGAGACGGCGGCCGAGCGGTTCGCCCCCGACCTCGTGATCGTGGACAAGGAACCGACCGGCTTTCGCGGCGAGATGATGGCGACGCTCGCGCGCCTGCGCCGGACCGGACGGGCGCGCATCGTCCTTGGCCTGCGCGACGTGCTCGACGCGCCCGAGGTGATTGCGGCCGAATGGGCGCGCAAGGGCGCGGCCGAGGCGGCGGCGCAGTATTTCGACGAGATCTGGGTCTATGGCGATGCGCGGGTGTTCGACCCGACGGCCGACATCGGCCTGCCGCCCGCCGTGCGGCTGCGCACGCACTGGACCGGCTATCTGCGCCGCGACGGGGCAGGGCCGGACGAGGCGCCGCCGGCGCCCTATGTGCTTGTCACGCCGGGCGGGGGCGGCGATGGCGCCGCGCTGGTCGATCAGGTTCTGCGCGCCTACGAGGCCGATCCGGCGCTCGGCCCGGCCGCGCATATCGTCTACGGCCCGTTCCTCGCGGGCGATACGCGCGCGCAATTCGAGGCGCGGGTGGCGCGCCTTGCGCCGCGCGTCGGCGCGGTTGGCTTCGACAGCCGGATGGAGGCGCTGATGCAGGGCGCACAGGGCGTGATCGCCATGGGCGGCTACAACACGTTCTGCGAGATCCTGTCGTTCGACAAGCCGGCCCTGATCGTGCCGCGGTCGCGGCCGCGGATGGAACAGACCATCCGCGCGCGCGAGGCGGCGCGGCTCGGCCTTGTGCGCATGCTGGGCAGCGATGCTGCGCAGGATCCGGCGGTGATGGCGGCGGCGATCCGCGCGCTGGCCACCCAGCCGCCGCCCTCGGCCGCGCGCTGCGCGGGCCTGCTCGACGGCCTGCCGCATATCGTCGATCGAACCCGGGCGCTGTTGCGCAGCCGCGCCGCGGCATGACGGCTCCGGTCCGGCCGCCGCTGGCGGTGGTGGTCAAGGGCTGGCCGCGGCTGTCCGAGACCTTCATCGCGCAGGAAATCGCCGCGCTCGAGGCGCGCGGGCATCGGCTGGCGATCTGGTCGCTGCGCCGGCCCACCGACAGCCGGCGCCACCCGCTGCACGACACCGTGCAGGCGCCGGTCCGTTATCTGCCCGAATACCTGCACGAGGCGCCCCTGCGCGTGCTGCGCGCCGCCGCCCGCGCCGCGCGCCTGCCGGGCTTCGGCGCGGCGCTGCGGCTCTGGCGGCGCGACCTTGCCCGCGACCTGACGCGCAACCGTGTGCGCCGGTTCGGACAGGCCTGCGTGCTCGCGGCCGAACTGCCGGCGGGCACGCCCGCGCTCTATGCCCATTTCCTGCATACCCCCGCCTCGGCCGCCCGCTATGCCGCCGTCATGCGCGGCCTGCCCTGGGCAGTGTCGGCCCATGCCAAGGACATCTGGACGACGCCCGACTGGGACAAGCGCGAAAAGCTCGGGCAGGGCGCTGGGGCCGCGGCCTTCTGCGTCACCTGCACCCGGGCCGGCGCCGCTCACCTTGCCGCGCTGGCCGAGCCTCGCGGCCGCGTCACGCTGGTCTATCACGGCCTCGACCTCGGCCGGTTCCCCGCACCGCCCGCCGGCCGCCCGCCGCGCGACGGATCGGGCGAGCCCGTGCGGATCCTCTCGGTCGGCCGGCTGGTGGAAAAGAAGGGGATCGACAGCCTGCTGGACGCGCTCGCCCGCCTGCCCGGGGGCATCGCTTGGACCTTCACGCATCTGGGCGGCGGCACGCTCGGCCCCGCGCTGGCGGCGCAGGCGGCGCGGCTGGGCATCGCCGGCCGCGTGACCTGGGCCGGATCGGCGACCCAGCCCGAGGTGATCGCGGCGATGCGGGCGGCCGACATCTTCGTGCTGCCCTCGCGCATCGCGGCGGACGGCGACCGCGACGGCCTTCCCAACGTGCTGATGGAGGCGGCGTCGCAGCACCTGCCGATCCTCGCCACGCCGGTCGCGGCGATCCCCGAATTCGTCACGCACGGCCTCGAGGGCACGCTGGCCGAGGGCGATCCGCAGACCCTTGCCGCCGCGCTCGCGGCGCTGATCCGCGATCCGGCGGGCCGGGCGCGGATGGCGGCTGCCGCCCATGCGCGGCTGGTCCGCGATTTCGGGATGGACGCGGGCATCGACCGGCTCGATACCCTGCTGCGGGCGATGCTGGCGGCGGGCGGCGCGCCGCGATGACGCGCATCGCCTTCTATGCCCCGCTCAAGCCGCCTGGCCATCCGGTGCCCTCGGGCGACCGCACCATGGCACGGGCGATCCTCGCCGCGCTTGGCGACAATCCGGCGGGCTGGCCGGTCGATGTGGCAAGCGATCTGCGCCTGCGCGACGGCGCGGGGGATGGCGCGGCGCAGGCCCGCCTTGCCGCCGCCGCCGCGGCCGAGGCGGCGCGGCTCGCCGCCGACCCGCGCCCCTGGGCGGTCTGGGTGACCTATCACAGCTACTGGAAGGCGCCGGACCTGATCGGCCCCGCCATCGCCCGCGCCCGGCGCATCCCTTATGTGCAGATCGAGGCGACGCGGGCGACCAAGCGCCTCGCCGGTCCCTGGGCCCGCTTCGCCGCCGCGGCCGAGGCCGCCTGCGATGCCGCCGCGGTCATCTTCGCGCTGACTGCCCGCGATGCCGAGGCGCTGCACCGCCACCGCCCGGCGCATCAGCGCATCGCGGCGCTGGCGCCCTTCCTCGACCTGTCGGGGCTGCCCGAGGTGCCTGCGATGCGGCCCGCGGCGCATCTGCTCGCGGTGGGGATGATGCGGGAGGGCGACAAGCTCGCCTCCTACCGCGCGCTCGCGGCGGCGCTGGCGCGGCTCGACCATCCCGGCTGGCGGCTGACGGTGGCTGGCGACGGGCCGGCGCGGGCGGCAGTGGCGGCGGCGCTCGACCCGTTCGGGCCGCGCGTGACCCTTGCCGGTGCGCTGGGCCCCGAGGCGCTCGCACGGGCCTACGCGGATGCGACGCTGATGGTCTGGCCGGGGGTGAACGAGGCCTTCGGGATGGTCTATCTCGAGGCGCAGGCGACCGGCCTGCCGGTGCTGGCCGAGGATCGGCCGGGCCTCGATGCGGTGGTGCGCGCGGGCGGGCTGCGCGTGCCGCCGGACGACCCGGCGGCGATGGCCGCCGCGATCGCCGCGCTGCTGGCCGATCCGGCGCGGCGGGCGGCCCTGGGCGCGGCGGGCCGGGCCGAGGTCGCGCGCGACCATCTGCGCCCGGCGGCCACGGCGGCGCTCTGGTCCGCCATCGGCCCGCTGGCGGGGGCGGGCGCGTGATCCGCCTCGCCCTCCTGCGCCACGGCGCCACGGCCTGGAACCGCGCGGGGCGGATCCAGGGCCGCAGCGACATCCCGCTCGACCCCGAGGCCCGGACCGCGCTCGCCGCGCTGCGCCTGCCGGAGGGCTGGGCCGCGGCCGATCTTGTCGCCAGCCCGCTCGCCCGCGCTGCGGAGACCGCACGCCTCGTCGCCGGCCGCCCGCCGCGCATCGACCCGGCGCTGACCGAGATGCACTGGGGCGCCTGGGAGGGGGCGCAGGGCGCCGTGCTGCGCGCCGACCGCGCATCGGGGTATCGCGACATCGAGTATTGGGGCTGGGATTTCCGCCCCCCCGGAGGCGAGAGCCCCGCCGATCTGCGCGCGCGCCTCGTGCCGTTCCTCGCCGGCCTTTCGCGCGATACCGTCGCGGTCACCCATATCGGCGTGATGCGGGTGATCCTCGCCCTGGCGCATGCCTGGGACTTCGACGGCCCCGCCCCGTTCCGCATCAAGCGCGGCCGGCTCTTCGCGGTGACCTTCCCGGCCGGCGATCCGGCCGCCATCCTGCCGCTGCCGGGGCCTGAACGCCTCGTGCCGGTGCCCTGAACCGAAGGACAGGCCATGCGCGCGATGATCGTCGTCACCCATCTGCTCGGCACCGGGCATCTGGCCCGGGCGCGTGTGCTGGCGGCGGCGTTCCGCGATGCGGGGCACCGGGTGCTGCTGGTATCGGGCGGGATGCCGGTTGCGCATCTGGCGGCGGGCGGCGCGGGGGCGGCCGAATGGTTGCAACTCCCGCCCGTTGCCGCGGAAGGGGCGGATTTCGCCCGCCTGATGCGCCCGGACGGCATGCCAGTCGATGCGGCATGGCTTGGCGCCCGGACGGCGATGCTGCTGGCGGCGCTGCGCGACTTCGCCCCCGACTGCCTGATCACCGAGCTTTATCCCTTTGGCCGGCGCAGCTTGCGCGCCGAATTCGATGCCCTGCTCGCCGCGGCTTCGGCGCAAGCGCCCCGGCCCTGCATCCTCGCCTCGGTGCGCGACATCCTCGCCCCGCCGTCGAAACCCGAACGCGCGGCGCAGACCGAGGCGATCCTTGCCGCGCATTACGATGCCGTGCTGGTCCACGCCGATCCGGCCGAAACACCGCTCGACGTCTCATGGCCGGTGACCGAATGGCTCCGCCCGCGGCTGCGCTATACCGGTTACATCGCGCCGGCCGCGCCTGCTGCGCCGACGGGGGCGGATCAGGGCGCGGTTGTGGTCAGCGCGGGGGGCGGCGATGTCGGGGCGGCGCTGTTCGAGGCGGCGCTGCAGGCCGCGGCCGACGGGCCCGCGCGGCGGTGGCACCTTTTGGTCGGGGGTGGGCGGGCGGCGGCCGAATGCGACCGTCTGCGCGCGCTGGCCGCGCGCCTGCCGGGGCTTGCCCACCGGGCGGTGATCGAGCCTGCGCGCGCCGATTTCCGCGCCTTGCTGCTCGGTGCTGCGGCATCGGTGAGCCTTTGCGGCTACAACACGGCGCTCGACCTTCTGGTTACCGGCACGCCGGGGGTTTTCGTTCCCTTCGACGCCGGGCGCGAGACCGAGCAGCGGATGCGGGCCGAGGCGCTGGCCCGCCGGCCGCAGTTCGCCGTCGTCAATGCCGCGGAGCTCGGCCCCGGCACGCTCAACGCCGCCCTCGACCGCGTGCTCGCCGCGGGGCGCTTCACCCCCGACCTGCGGATGCTGAACGGTGCGGCGCAGAGCGTGGCAATCGCCGAAAGCCTTGTCGATGCCCGCTGAACCGCGCGAAGCCGCAGAGGAATCCGGCGGCGAAACCGCCTGGGCCGTGCTCGGGGTCGAGCTTGACCGCTGGCGCGCGGCAAGCCTGACGCTGCCGCTGTGGTGGCGCGATGATGATGCGGTCGAGCCTTCGCCGGCGCTCGATGCGCTGCTCGCGCGGGCCGAGGCCTGGGGGCTGCCGGTCGCGGTCGCGGCGATCCCCGCCGCGGCGACGCCGGCGCTGGCCGCGCGGCTGGCGGCAAGCCTTGCCGCGCGGCCCATGGTCCATGGCTGGGCGCATGCCAATCACGAGCCGCCGGATGCCAAGCGGGCCGAATTCGGCGCCGCCCGCCCGCCCGCCGCCGCGCTGGCCGATGCCGCGCGCGGCCTTGGCCGGATGCGGGCGCTGTTTGGCCCGCGGCTCTTGCCGGTGCTGGTTCCGCCCTGGAACCGGATCGCGCCAGCCGTGGCGACGGGGCTGGCGGCCTGCGGCTTTGCGGGCCTGTCGGCGGTGCCGAAGGCGGCGGGCGCGGCCCGGGGGCTTGCGCGGCTCGACATCCATATCGACCCGATCGACTGGCACGGCACCCGATCGGCCCTGCCGGCGGCCCGCCTTGCCCTGCCGCTGGCCGCCCTGCTCGCGGCCCGCCGCGCGGCGGCGGATTTCGCGCCGCTCGGTCTGCTGACCCACCACCGCGACCATGACCCGGCGATCTGGGCGGCGACCGACCGGCTCGTCGCGATGCTGCTTGACGGTGTCGCAGTGCCGTTCGACGCCGCTGCGGGCTTCGGAACGCTGCCCCGGCCGCGGCAGCCCGCGCCCTGACGTGCCAGCCTGCCGGGCCGTCATCCACCGATGGACCGGCTGCCGACACGCTGCTAAACCCAACAGAACGCACAGAGCCGGGGAAGCCATGAACGGGCATGACACCGCGACGGACCGTCCCGTGCAGCCGGGCGCCCTGCACCGCCGCCCCGCCGCCGCCCTGAGAGCCATCGCCCTTGCCCTCGCCCTTGCGGTCGCGCTTGCACCGGCCGCGCCGGCCCAGACCGCCACCGACCTGCCGCCCGAGGTCGAAGAGCTGCGCAGCCTGCTCGCCTCGCCCGTCGTGCAGGACTGGCTGCGCAGCGCGCCGGCCGCCGCGCCCGACCTTGCGCCCGCCGAGACGCCGGCAACATCGGATGATGTCCTTGACCGCGGCCTCGAGCGGATCGCCCGCCGACGCGACCACATCGCCGCGACGATCCCCCGCGCGCCCGCCGAGATCGCCGAGGCTGTCTATGCACTCGGGCGCGAGGCGGCGGCGCGCGGCTGGGCGCTGACGCTGCTGATGGTGGCGGCGCTGGTCGGCGCGGGCCTGACCATCGAATGGCGCTTTCAGCGGGCGACGCGCGCGTTTCGCAAATCCGTGCTGGGTGCTGCCGAGGACACGGTGCCCGAACGGCTGGCCAAGCTCGGCCTGCGCGTCGCGCTCGCCGCCGGCGCGGTGGCGAGCTTTGCCGGCGGCAGCCTCGGGGTGCTCCTGTTGCTGCCGCTGCCGCCGCTGGCCTTCGGGGTCGCGGCGCGGATCCTGCTCGCGGTGATCGCGTTCCGTATCCTGCGCTATGCCTGCCGGATCCTTCTTGCGCCCGAGGCGCCCGAGCGGCGGGTGGTGCCGATGACCGATGCTGTCGCAGCCTTCTGGACGGAGCGGATCATCACCTTCGGCGCGGTCGTGGCGGCCGGCTGGGCGGTGGCGCAGGTTCTGCTGGTGCTCGGGGTGTCGATGCCGGTGCATCTGCTGGTGGGCTATGTCGCCTTCGGGATCGTCGCCGTCCTGACCGTGATCTGGATCTGGCAGCGCCGGCACCGCGATCTGGGCATGCCGCAGCCGTCGCTGACCGGCTCGATCGGCTGGTCGGCGTATGTGATCGCGCTTTATCTCTCATGGATTGCGGGCGCGGTGTTCGTGCTTGCGCCGCTGCTGGTCGCGGGCCTCCTGCCGCTTTCGGTGGGCGTTGTCAACCGGGCGGTCAACCACCTGTTGCGCGAAGGGCCCCCGGCGCCCGACGGCACGGCCGGCGAGCGCCCGCCGTCGGTCCTCGCGGCCGCGATCGAGCGGGGCGCGCGGCTCAACCTGATCCTTGCCTCGACGGTTTTCCTGCTCTGGGCCTGGGATATCAGTCTTGACGAGATCGTGTCGGCCTCGGGTCGCGACGGGGTGATCGCGCGGGTGGTGCTGTATCTTGCCGCGGTGATGGTGATCTTCGATTTCCTTTGGCACATCATCCGCACCGCCATCGACAGCTGGATCGCGAAGGCCGAGGGCGCGGCAACGGACCCCGAAGAGGCCCGGCACCGGGCCCGGATGCGCACGCTGCTGCCGATCCTGCGCAACGTCCTGCAGGCCGCCTTTGCCATTATTGGCTTGATGATGATCCTGGCGGCGGTCGGGGTGGACATCGCGCCGTTGATCGCCGGGGCCGGCGTGCTCGGCGTCGCGGTCGGCTTCGGCGCGCAAAGCGCGGTCAAGGACATTATCGCCGGCATGTTCTACCTGCTCGACGATGCGTTCCGGGTCGGCGAATACATCGTGGCGGGCAGCGCCAAGGGCACGGTCGAGAGCTTTTCGATCCGCTCGATCAAGCTGCGCCACCATCGCGGCCCGGTCTATACGATCCCCTTCGGTGCGCTCGGGGCGATCCAGAACCTCAGCCGCGACTATGTGATCGAGAAACAGTCGATCACGGTCGTCTATGGCACCGATCTTGCCAAGGCCAAGAAGGTCATCAAGCAGGTCGCCGCCGACCTGCTCGCCGACCCCGAGCTCGGGCCGTCCTTCATCGAGCCGGTCAAGCTTCAGGGGGTCGAGGCGCTCGGCGACAACGGCCTTGTCTTGCGCGTCAAGTTCACCGCCAAGCCGGGCGAGCAGTTCACCATCCGCCGCCGCATGCTCGCCGCGATCGAAAAGCGGTTCAACGAGAACGGGATCGAGATCGCCTTTCCCACCGTGCGCGTGTTTGCAGAGGACGAGCCGATCGAGACCGCCGGCGCGGCCGCCGCCCGTGCGCTCGCGCCGCCGACGGCGGCGCAGTGACCGGCCGGGGAGAGGCGCGCATGACCTGGACGCTTGCTTCGGAAACCGGCCGGCTGACCGACGTGCTGCTCTGCCGGCCCGACCATTACCGCTGGATCCCCACCAATGCCATCGCACGCGCCACGCTCGCCGCCGGGCGGCCGATGGACCGCGCCGCGCTGGCGGCCGAATATGCCGAGATGGAGGATGCGCTGCGCATCGCAGGCGTTGCCTGCCATTACCTCGCCCCCGACCCGGGGCTGCCCTATCAGGTGTATACCCGCGATTCCTCGCAGGTCTCGCCCGGCGGGCCGGTGCTGACCATGCTCGCCATGCCGCAGCGGCGGGGCGAGGTTGCCGGCGTGCTCGACTTTTACGGTTGGCCGATGTGGAAGGCCGCGACGCGCGGCACCATCGAGGGCGGCGACATCCACCTGATCCGTCCCGGCCTTGCCGCGATCGGCACCTCGGGCGGGCGGACAAGCGCCGAGGGGGCCGAGGAATATGCCGGCTGGCTGCGCGATCTGGGGTGGGAGGTGCGGCTGGTGCCCTTCGACGACCATTTCCTGCATCTCGATGTCGTGTTCTCGATGGCCGCGCCGGGCCTTGCGCTGATCTGCCCCGACGCGCTGCCGGACGATTTCGCCGGCTGGCTGCGGGACCGGCAGATCCGCACGATCCCGGTCGGCTACCGCGCGGCCATGGCCGACATGGCCTGCAACGT